>NZ_LRMN01000001.1:0-188592 GCF_019266105.1 Pseudomonas sp. D1HM
ACGAAACCCGGGGCTATTCATCGATCAATTCAGTGATGTTAAGCCTGAGCTGGAGGCGCTGCTTGGTGCTCACCGTGATTTGACTGCCATAATAATCGATGGTGACGGGAAGTTACTGTTTGCTGATCCCGGCTCGATCGATGTTCCAGAGGAATTTCGTACGATCCCGAACAGCAACGTCTGGGAGTGGCGGGAGCAGGAGAAAATGTTCCGTGGAGTGACTGCACAAGTGATCGTGACGGGGCAAGACAGGCCATTAACCGTTATGTTGATCTTTGATGTGACTCAGCATATGTCTTTCTTCGAGACACTTGAGCGGTGGTTTTGGATAGGGCTGGTGATCAGCGCGCTGATCAGTGCTGCCTTGGGTTGGATGGTCGCGAGCAGCGGTCTGCGGCCTATACGTCAAGTCACTCGGGTCACTGCTTCAATGTCAGCTAAATCCCTTAAGGAGCGCATTCCCTTAGCATCTGTTCCTAAAGAACTTCAGCAGATGGTGCTGTCGTTCAACGCAATGTTATCCAGGCTGGATGATGCATTTGTCCGTTTATCGAATTTTTCCGCGGACATCGCTCACGAGTTACGGACGCCGGTCAGCAATTTGATGACCCACACAGAAGTAGTGCTTTCTAGAAAAAGAAATATTGAGGACTACGAAGACAATTTGTATTCAAATCTTGATGACTTGAAGCGTATGAGTCGGATGATTGATGACATGCTTTTTCTGGCAAAATCAGACAACGGTCTGATTTCACACGAGAAGAAACCGATAGACCTAGTAGAGATAGTGGAGAAATTACAGGAGTACTACTCTCTACTAGCTGATGAGCGAGGGATTGGCCTCACGGTTTCAGGGCGGGGTAGCGTCCGAGGCGATGTTCTAATGCTGCACCGAGCCATCTCTAATCTGCTATCAAATGCGCTCAGGTATACCTCTGAAGGGAAGTGCATCAATGTCGATATCCAACAAAAAGGAACGTCGGTATTGGTCGTAGTGGAAAATCCTGGAGAGTCCATTGCGCCTGAGCATCTTGAAAAGCTTTTCGATCGATTTTATCGAGTGGACCCTGCGCGTAGAGAAGGGAGCCCAAGCAACGCCGGGCTAGGTTTATCGATCACCCGATCGATAATCGAGGCGCATGACGGCAAGATATGGTGTACGTCATCTGGTGGGAAAACGGCATTCAATATAGAGCTTCCTAGTGCAGACGAAAAAAAGGCCTGAGACAAGCTGCACATATTAAACCACGCAGTATGGGATTAGCTTAAAGGCCCCTTTTTGAATGAGTTAGAGCTCGTGATACGCCGCGAAGAGGGGCCGTATTTAGGCCCCTTATCCGCGCCATCCAATAGCCAAAAAACCGCCCCAAGCTGACTGAAATGTAATCGAACAGTTTACATTCATGTGGCATCGTGTACTTGCGCTGTGACGTGGAGATTCTTGTGAGCTCCTCCTGTTCGTTCCGCCATAGGACACTGAACCTGCTAGGTATTCGCCAGTGGTTTTAACAAGCGTCGAAAAGTAAAAAACTAGATATTCCCAAACAAACCTCGAATCAACAGCTCTTGCTGTGAGGAGTCTTGCATGTCATTCCTTAAAACTACGACCGTAGCTGTTGCACTTACTGCGGGCTTGCTTCTGAGTGCAGTAGCTCAAGCACATCCAAAGCTCCTTTCTTCTACTCCGGTAGAAGGCTCGGATGCGGCGGCCCCTTCGAAAATTGAGCTGCACTTTTCTGAAAATCTAACTACTCAGTTTTCAGGTGCAAAACTGATCATGACCGATATGCCTGGGATGCCGAACTCCCCGATGGGTGTTAAGGCCAGCGTCGCTGGTGGCAGTGATCCGAAAACGATGGTGATTACACCGGCAGCACCTTTGAGCACAGGCACCTACAAAGTCGAATGGCGTGCTGTCTCCTCGGACACTCATCCGATCACCGGTAACTTCTCATTCAAAGTGAAATGATTCATGAGCGACTCAATAAATATTGTGGTTCGCTTTGCTCTTTATTTAGACCTGATGCTGTTATTCGGATTGGCAATTTTCGGCTTGTACAGCCTTAGGGGAATAGAAAGAGTATCGGGCACGGTCTTGAATTTTGAGTCGCTTCTTTACGGTACTTCTGTTGTAGGTGTAGCTCTATCCCTTGCAGCAATGTTGTTGCTTGCGAAAGCAATGAGCGGTGTATCGGGGTTCATGGAACTACATCACCATATTTTCCAAATGGTCCTCATGGGGACTGACGTCGGACTGACCTGGATGGTCCGCATAGCTGCCTTGGTTATGGCAATTATTGGCGTAGCGCTGAATAAAAGATTTCCGACACTCAGTCTCTGGATGGTGACTGTATGCGGAGCGATTGCGTTGGCGACGTTAGCATGGACAGGGCACGGTGCCATGGATGAGGGCAGTCGACGCTACTGGCATTTTATCAGTGATATTTTCCATCTTTTGGCCGCCGGTGGATGGTTAGGTGCTCTAGCGGCATTTGCCCTACTACTGCGTTTAAAATCGCTCAAAAGCGAGCAGGAAGCACAAATTCTTGCTCGGGTATTGACTGGCTTTGAGTCGGCCGGCGGAGTGATTGTGGCAATCATAAGCATCACTGGAATAGTCAATTACCTATTTATCGTTGGACCAAACCTCGATGAAGTGATGCTCAGTACTTATGGCCAACTTCTATTTTTGAAAACCTTGCTCTTTGCCGGAATGATCGTGTTAGCCGCGCTCAACCGCTTCCACTTAAGCCCGGTACTAGAAAAGTCAGTTCGCAACGGAGAATATTCTGTTGCAGTTAATGCATTGCGCCGCAGCATGACGCTGGAATTTACAATGGCGATCGTCATAATTTGCCTCGTCGCGTGGCTAGGCACCTTAAGTCCGGTAATGGAAATGAGCGCGGAATAGGGGTTAGTGGCAGCCAACAAAGAAGACCCAAGGGTGAATGGTAATCCCCCCATTTTTAATACTCGTCAAAAATAGAGGTCAGGCCACCAGGGCCAATTTCTGTTTAGGGGTTATGCCGCCGAGGGCCATATTCGGGCGCTCGTGATTGTATGTCCAGATCCAGCTTGTGCCGTAATTCTGAACTTCCGCTATCGATCCAAACAAGTAATGCCCCAGCCAGTCGTAACGTACTGTGCTGTTATAGCGCTCGACGTAAGCGTTTTGCTGCGGGTTGCCCGGCTGAATATAGTCCAAACGAATGCCCCGTTTTTCAGCCCAACCCGTGAGTTTGGCACTGATGAATTCCGGGCCGTTGTCACTGCGGATGACTTGTGGCTTCCCGCGCCACTCAATGACCTGATCCAGCGCTCGCACCACACGTTCAGCCGGAAGCGAAAAATCAATTTCCATACTCAGGGCTTCGCGGTTGAAGTCGTCGATCAGATTGAAAACTCGAAAGCTGCGTCCGTCCGCCAATTGGTCGTGCATGAAATCCATCGACCAGCAGTGGTTGCTGACTTCAGGAACAGCCAGCGGCTCGGGCTTCTCGCGCACAATACGTTTGCGCGGCTTGATACGCAGATTCAGTTCCAGCTCGCGGTAAATCCGGTACACCCGCTTGTGGTTCCAGCGATAGCCTTTGACGTTGCGCAGGTACAGAAAGCATAAGCCGAAGCCCCAGTTTCGCTGGTTGTGTGTCAGGCGGATTAAATGATCGGCAATCTCGGCGTTTTCATACGCCAAACGCGGCTGATAGCGATAGCACGTGGTGCTGACCCTGAAGGCCAAGCACGCCAGCTTGATACTGCACCGACCTGAGCGAACCACCTCCTGCGCCATCTCTCGTCGCCGAGATGGCATCACCACTTTTTTGCCATGGCTTCCTGGATGATTTCGGCTTTGAGGCGCTCTTCGGCATACATTTTTTTAAGCCGCCGGTTTTCTTCCTCCAGCTCACGTAAACGAGCCATTAGCGAGGCGTCCATGCCACCGAATTTGGTACGCCACTTATAGAACGTGGCCGAACTGATGCCGTGCTCACGGCATAGCTCTGGGGCTGGGGTTCCAGCCTCTGCTTGCTTGAGAATGGCCATGATTTGACTGTCTGAAAAACGCGATGTCTTCACGCAAAATTTCCTTGATCCGGTCAGGAGAAAATTCTACTTCTGATGCGTACTTTTTTCAGGGGGGATTACCGGATGATTCACCCGCGCCATGATGAGAGTCGCGCCTGACGATCCTGAAAAGGCTAACGGCTTCTTGCTGAGCCAATTTTTAAAACAGGTTCTTCGTCAGGCCGGTAGGCCGTTTACGTCATCCATTATTCAGCTATCGCAAAACCTGAAAGGTGAATCGTGGTACAGCAACAACTGCAGAATCAGGCGTTCAAGGCGTCTGGCCCTGCTTCGTATTGCGTATGGTGCGCGGCCATCGCCCAAGCGATACGCGCCAGCTTGTTAGCCAAGGCACAGGCTACGACATTAGAGTGGCGTCGGCTCAGCAATGAGCGAACCCAGTCGGCCAAGGCTCCTTTCTGGTGATCGAGTCTCTGCATGTAGAGCCTGGAACATTGCACCAACAACTGTCGAAGGTGCTTGTCGCCGCGTTTACTGATCCCCAGTAAGTTGGCCTTGCCGCCGGTGCTGTATTGCTTGGGTACCAAGCCCACTGATGCGGCAAAGTCCCGGCTGCATCGGTACTGCTTGCCATCGCCCATCTCCACAGCCAGCAGGCTGGCGGTGATCGGGCCGACACATGGAATGCTCAGCAAACGACTTCCCAGATCATCGTCGGCCAGTTGGCATGCCAACTCTTTATCCATTGCCTTGATTTGCTCATCCAGATAGACGAAGTGATTGTGCAAACGCTGCAGCAGCACCGTCAGACGAACGGGAAGTTCATGCTCAGCCAAAACAACCGCCAGACGCTTCATGATGGCCAAACCTCTGGGTAAGCTGACGCCAAACTCCAATAGAAAACCGTGCATTTGATTAGCGGTTCTGGTGCGATCACGCACCAACGATTCGCGCATCCAATGGAGTACAGACAGGGTTTGCTGGGATTCAGTCTTGGGCGTAACGAAACGCATCGAAGGACGAGAAGCGGCTTCGCAAATCGCCTCAGCGTCGACAAAGTCGTTTTTGTTCCCCTTGACGAAGGGCTTAACGAACTGCGGGGAAATCAGCTTGGCCGCGTGTCCCATTGCCGCCAACTGACGAGCAACATAGTGTGACCCCGCACAGGCCTCCATTGCCACGACACAGCTCGGCAAGCGGGCGAAAAACTGCATCATTTGCGCCCGTGAACATTTTTTGTGAAACACCTCCCGGCCTGACTTATCCTGGCCGTGCAGATGGAACGTATGTTTACCGAGATCAATACCTATCAGCGCTGACTCGCTCATGATGATGCCCTCCGAAAATAAATCACCCTGCTAAAGCCTAGCCCTCGCAAGGTGTGGGGGTGACCATCTCATTAGGCTACCGCGCTCTTGATGTCGGAAGATCTCGAGCGTTCGCGCTGATTGACCAGTTGAGCATCCACGAGCCGATTGATTGGCTGTGCAAGGTGTTTGAAGTGACCCGCTCGTGCTACTACGCTCGGCGTCTCAGGCGCCGCACACCGGATGTAGAACGCCTTCGATTGCGCAGTCGGGTGAACGAGTTGTTCACCCAAGGCCGCAGTGCTCCCGGTAGCCGTAGCATCATGGCCATGATGCAGGACGACGGCGAGCAGATCGGGCGATTCAAAGTGCGCAGCCTGATGCGCGAGCTAGAGTTGGTCAGCAAACAACCGGGATCGCATGCTTACAAAAAGGCGACGGTCGAGCGGCCCGACATTCCTAATATTTTGAACCGGGAGTTTGATGTGCCCACTCCTGACCACGTCTGGTGTGGCGATATCACTTACATCTGGGCTCAAGGGAAATGGCAGTATCTGGCGGTTGTGCTGGATTTTTTTGCCCGCCGTGTTGTGGGCTGGGCGTTGTCGGGAAAGCCGGATGCCGACTTGGTCATCAAGGCCTTGGACATGGCTTACGAGCAGCGAGGGAAGCCTCAAGGTCTGCTGTTCCACTCCGACCAGGGCTCGCAATATGGAAGCCGGAGTTTTCGTCAGCGCCTTTGGCGATATCGCATGCGTCAGAGTATGAGCCGGCGAGGAAATTGTTGGGATAACGCGCCGATGGAGCGGGTGTTCAGGAGCCTGAAAACCGAGTGGATACCGACCACGGGCTACACGACGGCCCAACAAGCTCAGCGGGATATCAGCCATTTTTTGATGCACCGGTACAACTGGATTCGACCGCACCAATTTAATGGTGGGCTGCCACCGGCTCAGGCCGAGTAAAAACTTAACGTCGTGTCCGGAATTAGTTGACCACTGCACTTATAGCTGGTCGAGCACCGCGCATCCGCACCTCTCACGTGCGAATTAGAGATTTCTGGTCGCTAAGTGAGCACTGTGTAGCAACTAGCATTGTAAAAACTCAGATCCGTAAACGGCTGATCGCACGGTACGCGCGTCAACATTTCAAGAAAGCCGCCGAATATTACAAAATTGTAATTTCTCAATCATGCCCCTGTTATCTACAGATTGCAACGATACAACTCGGCGATGATACAGGAAGCGCGACCAGCTTCCTTAAAACAACAATTCCAGCCGAAGTGCTTTCTAGTTCTGCCGAACCGAAGGAGTGATTAATGATTAACAATACAAAGTTTTCGATAGCCGCTATGGCAATGATTGTCAGCTCTGTGCCGCCAATGGTGATTGCGGAAGAAAAAAATGGCGGTTTTATAGAGGATAGTAGCCTTACCGTCCTTAACCGCAACTACTACTTCAATCGCGAACATCGTAACGGAGAGTCAAGCCCTACAGGCAATGGATATTCCGAAGCATGGGCAAACGCGATTATTACTAAATTCGAGTCTGGATTTACCCTGGGCACAATCGGTGTCGGAGTGGATGCGTTTGCTATGATTGGAATAAAACTCGACACGGGTGGCGGCCGTAATGGCGGCCGTAGTTCATTTGATGTCCTTCCAGTCAATAGCAACGGAGAGGCAAGGGACGAATACACAAAAGTGGGAGGTGCGGCAAAAATTCGCGCCTTTGACACCGTAGTAAAAGTCGGTGACGTATTCCCATCCACCCCAGTTGTGGCTGCTGGCGACTCAAGACTACTACCGGAAAGTTTCACTGGCGTCACAGCAACCAATACTAGCATTGAAGGCTTGACCGTTCAGGGCGGTCGCCTACATGCCATGAGCCAGCCAGTTTCGAGCAACATGCGCGACAACTTTGCGACCTTCTATGCTGGGCCTGTTAACTCGCCTTGGGTAGGCTACTTTGGTGGTGATTATAACTTAAACAAAAACGTCACCCTTAGTCTTTACTCCAGTCGCCTCAAGGACGCATGGAATCAATACTATGCTGGCACCGGGCTAAACTACTCATTATCAAATGAGCTTTCCGTATTCGGAGGCCTTAACTATTATAAGGCCGTCGACGAAGGAAAAAAATTACTTGGCGATTTCGACAATAACATATGGAGCGGTAAAGTAGGCGTGAAGTATGGTGCACACACACTTGCACTATCCCATCAGAGAAATAATGGCAATAACGATTTCGATTACCTGCGTCAGTCGGACTCGATCTTTCTTGATAACTCAATTCAGTACAGTGATTTCAACTCACCTAAAGAACGCTCTTGGATGGTTCGCTACGACCTCGACATGACATCGTATGGCGTGCCTGGCTTGTCGTTTATGACGCGTTACGGTCGTGGCACTGATGCTGATTACTCTAACGCCAATACGACGTACATGAGACGCGATGCGGATGGAAACCCACTTACCGACCAGAAACGTTGGGAGCGTGACATCGAAGTAAAATATGTCGTTCAGACAGGCACCTTGAAAGATATGTCTTTGCGCCTACGGCAAGCTAATACTCGTGCAACCACATTTGAGTCGGATCTGGATGAGGTTCGTGTGATTATTGAGTATCCATTAGCTATTCTTTAAGATCTGCGCAGGATGAATCATCCTAGACGAACATTACTTTTTTGCTGAAAAATTTCAAAAATGTAATTTTTCAATCATCTTCCTGTTAGCTTAAGTCACTTATAGTAAACTGGAGTTTATAGCAATCTGCTAGCGCATCTGGCCAGATTGCTACAGGTAAGTAATACCCTGCAAAAACCTGAAACTCACTGCTGTCAAGTTGAAGCTCCGCATCCACTTTTAGATCACTCATCTAAATACGATGTATTTTAAGACGCCCTTCGGGGCGTCTTTTTTATGCGTGCGCCAGGCATGGCGCGTTGCGCGTGAGCGCAATCAGCTTGGCTGTGGTGGCCACGCTGGTGACTTGGAGGTGCAAGTCCTCTACACACCCAGCAAGGGGAAGTGTTAGCCGAAGGCAAGGGTGTCGCGGGCGACTGCGAATCTGAAGGAAGCCTTAGGCAAAATGCTGGCCTGACGAACAGGAAGCGGATTAGGCGGCGTAGCGGGGTAAGACGGCGCAAATCGTCAAAGCCCAATACTTGCACGGAACGCTACGACGTAGATCCGACAGGCATAAGCAGGAAGGTCGCGCGAATTACCCTGGGAGATCTGTTTAGCCTGCCACGTGCTACCGGCATCGCGAGATGACGGGATGGGCGACAGAAGTCAGCCGAGGCCGTAGTAGTTGCTCGAAACCGGAGCAATGAAGGGCTGAACCTGCCATGAGTGGACAGTCGGGTGTGATCTCTGTTGGAGCGTAAAGCAGAAACTCCGCGTAGCGGGGGTCGAGACCATCAGGAGGTAGGAGCCGGAAGCTCCGAGGGCCGGTCTGGGCGCTTAGATACCACAGGCGACACATCAACGGAACCAAGCTCGCTGACGTTGTTTGTCAGTAGGCAGGAACCGCCGTATACGGAACCGTACGTACGGTGGTGTGAGAGGACGGCGGGGGTAACCCCGCCTCCTACTCGATCTGCCGTAAACACCCCCCACATTTTATGTCTTATGACGCACGTCAAAAATATGAGCCCCTATGCCAAGAGCGTAGAGGCTAACCACCTTTACGGCATGTTCCGGCCACTGTGTATCTGACTGTATTCAGTACTCCTTCAGAGTCTTCGTATGTCATAGCTGCGGGCATCACCCCGCACCCTTTCGCTGGTCGCACCATGCTAACTACATTCACAACATCTAATTTCATTCCGTATTTATATTGCTTAGCTACGGGAATATTTTTTCCATGCCTAATCGCATACTGCTCCATAGCTACGGAGTTGGCACTCATTCTTTTTTCAAAAACCTTGTCACTATCTTTAGCAAATACGCTTGAAGAGATCGCAGCGACCACAATAAAAATCACAGAATTAATAGTCTTCACTTTTTGCACCTCACATGTCAATAAAAACCCCGCAACCGGAATCGGGGCGGGGCTTATGTGTAGCACCACTACATTTACTTACTAATCTGGCCCTTATCACCGCCTGACATTTTCGGAGGAGTTTTTTTCAGCTCTTTGGCTAAAAACTTCTCCATAGCCTGCTCGGTAGCTTGAGTAGCTCTAGAAAAAGTCCGGTCTCCACCACCCTCAGCCAATGCAGTGGAAGAAAGAATCAATGCTCCTACAAGAGCGTAAATTTGTGCGATTTTCATTTCGACACCTCATATTAAATACTGGCATTAGAGTATCAATACGAAGCTATCAATACGGTGGCACTAAGATTACATATCCGTCATCATTGATATAAGTAGCCCGCTAATGAGGATCAGCAGCGGGCTTTAAAAACAAACTGCTATACTATTTCTTGTTTTTCGCTGCCTGCCTCTTCATCTTTACGGTGTGCCCAGTGATATAACGCAGGAAGTATAAGTAGGGTCAACGCAGTTGAGGACAGTATTCCCCCGATTACAACGGTAGCTAGGGGCCGCTGGACTTCCGCGCCTGTTCCAGTAGCTAGAGCCATGGGGATAAAGCCAAGGGATGCCACCAAAGCTGTCATTAATACTGGGCGCAACCGCGTTAGCGCTCCTTCATTGATCGCAGAATTCAACGAATGTCCCTCTTCTCGAAGGTTGCGGATAAAAGCAATCATCACCAGACCGTTCAGCACTGCCACACCCGACAATGCAATGAAACCAACACCCGCCGAGATCGACAGTGGGATATCACGTAGCCACAACGCCATAACACCACCCGTCAATGCGAATGGAATCCCGGTGAATACCAGCATGCCGTCTTTGAGATTGTTAAACATCATGAACAGCAGGGTGAATACCAAGAGCAGAGCCACAGGGACAACTATCTGCAAGCGTTTGGCAGCTGATTGAAGTTGTTCAAACTGCCCACCCCAGGTAGCCCAATAACCGGCCGGAATCTCTACCTGCTGATCAATGGCGATGCTAGCCTCCTTAACGAATGAGCCGATATCCCGTCCACGTACATTGGCGCTGACAATGACCAGACGCTTACCGTTCTCACGACTGATCTGATTCGGGCCAAGTACAAGATCGAGGGTCGCCACTTCTGAAAGGGCAATAAAACCGATCTGATCGGCATTGCCATTGAGCAGCGCCGGGACTGGAATCAGCAGTGTGGACAACCCCTCAACGTCCTTACGCATGGCGTCGGATAAACGCACCACTATGTCGAAGCGGCGATCTCCCTCATACATCGTCCCGGCCTGGCGGCCACCGACAGCCACCGCAATGGTGTCTTGAACGTCTCCAACGTTCAGACCGTAACGTGCGGCTTTGTCGCGGTCTATGTTTATGGTCAGTACAGGTAGCCCCGTTGTCTGTTCGACTTTGACCTCGGAGGCGCCATCGACCCCCTGCATTGACGCGGCAATTTTCGCAGCGGTACTGTTAAGCACTGCCATGTCATCACCGAAGACCTTGACCGCCACATCACTTCGCACGCCTGAAATCAACTCGTTGAAACGTAGTTGGATAGGCTGGGAAAGCTCATAGTTGCTACCGGGCATAGCAGCCGCTGCTTTCTGGATCTCTTCTGTCAACGTCTCCCGGGATTTACTTGGATCAGGCCATTGATCCTTCGGTTTGAGCATCACATAACTATCAGAGATGTTCGGCGGCATTGGATCGGAAGCAATCTCTGCAGTACCGGTTCGAGCAAACATCCGTTCGACTTCAGGCACTTTTTCCAGCACAAGCTTTTCTAGGCGCTGCTGCATTTCCACCGATTGCGTCAGACTTGTACCGGGTACTCGTAATGCTTGCAGTGCAAAATCGCCTTCGCTGAGACTAGGTACAAACTCACTGCCCATTCGACTGGCGACCACGCCACTCGCAGCGATGACACCTAATGCCATGGCAAATGCCAGCGATCGATGACTCATGACCCAATCCAGCGCGGGGGCATAAGCCCGTCGCGCTCCTCGCATTACCACGTTCTCTTCTTCCTTGACTTTGCCCGTCACGAACATGGCAATTGCCGCAGGAACAAAGGTTACGGACAGCAGCATCGCGCCTAGCAAGGCGATCACGACGGTGAACGCCATGGGGTGGAACATTTTCCCTTCGACACCGGTCAGGGCAAAAATAGGTAGATAAACGACCATGATGATCAACTGCCCGAAAATCAGTGGTCGACGGGCTTCCTTGGCTGCTGCAAACACTTCGTGAAAGCGCTCGGAGCGAGTTAGGAGGCGCCCGTGATGGTGCTGCGCATTGGCGAGGCGCCGTATAGCATTTTCGACAATAACCACTGCACCGTCGACGATAATACCGAAGTCCAGAGCCCCCAGGCTCATCAGGTTGGCGCTGACTTTGTTGGTGAACATGCCTGTGAAGGTAAAGAGCATGGCTAAAGGAATGACCATGGCAGTGATCAGTGCTGCGCGAATATTGCCTAGGAATAGGAACAAAATCGCGATTACTAGGATTGCACCTTCAATCAGATTCTTCTTGACCGTGGCAATAGCCTTGTCTACCAAGTTAGTACGGTCGTAAACAGTGATCGCAACCACCCCTTTGGGCAGTGAACGGTTGATTTGCTCTAGCTTGACTGCAACGGCCTGAGAGACGGTACGGCTGTTCTCGCCTATCAGCATGAACACCGTGCCGAGTACGACTTCACGACCGTTTTCGGTCGCCGCACCGGTACGCATTTCACGCCCAATATCCACGGTCGCCACATTTTTAATACGTATAGGAGTGCCATCGACGTTGGCGATCACGATATTGGCGATGTCGTCGGTGGTCGCCACTTGGCCAGGGGCACGAATCAGTAGTTGTTCGCCACTGCGCTCAATGTAGCCGGCTCCTACGTTAGCGTTGTTGCTTTCCAGCGCGGTCACAATGTCTGTCAGGGTCAGCTTGTAAGCGGCCAAGCGTTTTGGATCCGGAGCAATCTGGTATTCCTTGGCGAATCCGCCAATGGTGTTAATTTCGGCGACCCCAGGAACGTTGCGCAGCTGAGGTTTAATAATCCAATCTTGGATTACCCTCAGGTCGGTCGGCGTATAGGGGCTACCATCCTCTTTTACGGCGTCTTCTCGGGCCTCGACAGTCCACAGAAAAATCTCACCCAAACCGGTAGAAATCGGCCCCATGACAGCTTCCACGCCTTCGGGCAATTGTTCCTTTGCCATCTGCAATCGTTCATTGACCAATTGCCGGGCGAAGAATAGGTCGGTGCCTTCCTTGAAAATCACCGTAACTTGTGAAAGACCCGAGCGTGAGAGTGAACGCGTCTGCTCAAGTGCCGGCAGACCTGCCATGGCGGTTTCAATAGGGAAAGTGATGCGCTGCTCAGTCTCCAGTGGCGAGAAACCTGCGGCACCAGTATTGATTTGCACCTGGACGTTGGTGATGTCGGGCACGGCGTCGATCGGCAGCTTCTGGTAGCTAGCAATGCCGAGTCCGGCCATGAGGAGAACCGCGAGCAGGACGATTATGCGTTGCTCGATGGCAAATTGGATTAGGCGTTCGAACATGAGAACCTTCTCGTGGAAGTGGCGGATCAGTGGGCGTGTTCAGCCGAGGCTTTACCCAGTTCTGATTTCAGAATGAAGCTGCCGGCAGCAGCGACTTGAGCTCCGGGCTCCAGGCCCTCTGTGATCTCAGCCAGACCTGCTGCACGACTACCTATTACTACTGCTTGCGCCTTAAACCCGTCATCAGTTCGCACGAAAACTGTTGGCCTATCCTCGACCGTCTGGATTGCTGCTTCTGGTACTGCGACTTTCGCCAGCCGGGTATCGGTATCAACCAGTACGGTTACGAACAGCCCGGGACGCCAAGCTCCTTGCGGATTCGCTATGGACACACGGACAGTGGCGGTACGAGTCTGCTCACCCAGTAAACTCCCAACGTAGGCCACGGCACCCGTAACTTCCGCATTCAACTCAGCGGCACTAACCGTGACAGACTTGCCCACCAGGACTTTGCTCAAATCCTTAGGGGAAACGCCAAAAGTCACCCAAACATGCGACAAGTCCGAGAGTGTGAACGCATTGCTGGTTTCACTGACAACCTCACCAAGGCCCAAGTGCTTTTCGACCACAACGCCATCGAACGGTGCACGCAGCTCATACCGGTTGCCACCACTGGTCACCGAGCTGCCACTAAGTACGCTGATTTTTTGTCGGGCATTACTGACAGCGATTTCGGCCTCTTGCAGAGCCTGACGGGCTTGAAGGAAATCCTGTTCGGCAGAGATTTTGTCCTGCCATAACTGGCGTTCACGCTCGTAGGTAGTGCGCGCCAACTCTAGACGACGTTGCGCTGCGGCTTGCTCACTGCGCTGATCAGAAATTTGTTGACTGGCAATCACGGCTAGTAGCTGACCTTTTTTCACTGTTTGGCCAAGATTGACATGTACCGACTCGACGACACCAGGAACCCGGGGTACCACATGCGCAGTACGGTCTTCATCGAAACGGACTTCTCCAGGAAACGGCAATGAGAGGCTGATGCTCTGTTCCTTAGCTTCGATTAACTGAATGCCGGCAGATCTGATCTGATCGTCGCTCAGAGTCAGGTGACCTTCTTCTGCTTCCCCTTCTGCATGCCCGCCATCAACTGACTCCTTGGCCGCACCCTCGTTGCTGTGATCAGCATCGTGGCCCTGTTCTTCTTGCGTCTGTACGCCGGTGGACGCTGTTGACGTGCTACCCATCCAGAGCGAACCAACACATATGCCCACCGTGAGGGTCAGTGCGGTGACAAGGATTTGTTTTTTATCCATGGGACTCCCTACGCAGCTCAGTGGGCAGTCACGGATTACCGTGGCACTGCGATGCTGAGTAGCGGTTAAAAAAGTGTTATATGAAATTCAAGGGGTATGAGTGAGCTTGTCGACATCACCGAAAATTCGCTCGATACGCACCCAGGCGTCTGTCGCCTCAGCAATGGCCTGGATGTACTGACCGCGTGCGCTGATTAAGGTGCGCTGGGCATCTAGCACATCTAGGAAGTTGAATTTCCCCATTTCGAAACCACGGGTAGCGGTATCTACAGCACTTTGCGCGGCAGGTAGGATGGTTTGATTGAACGACGTGATTTCAGTGTTCGCTGTATTCCACTGAGCTAGAGTGGTCTGAATTTCTGTGCGCAGGCGTAACTCGCTGGCATTGCGAAGGTCGCGGGCCTGATCAGTTCGGCGGGCGGCTGCCAACACATTGCCCTGGTTACGATTGAATAATGGGATGGGCATCGACAGCCCTACGACATTCACGCGCTCACGCTCCCGTTCATCGTATTGGCTACCTAAACTTACGGTTAGGTCAGGAATGCGCTGGGCTTTCTCCAAGCCAAGTGAGGCTTCACGCTGGTCAATTTGCAGCTTTGCCAACCGTAACTCCGCAGTCTGACCTATGCGATTAAGGAGCAGCGAAGGTTCCGGTACAGTTGGCATTGGCTGACTTGAATCACTTACAGACGCAAACGCCGGCAAAGGCACACCCATGACTCGAGCGAGTTGTTGATAGGCATTTGCCTCATCTCGCTCTGCCCGTTTCAGCTCTAGGCGTACCTCCGACAACTGGACTTCTGCTCGCGTACCTTCAACAGGCGATGACTTGCCACTACTGATGCGACCTTGAGCTACATGCAAGCCACGCTGTGCGAGCTCAAGTGATTGACGTGATAACAGCAACCTTTGCTGAGCCGTAGATGTGTTGTAAAACGCCTGAATGACATCGGCACGTAGAGCATTACGCTTGCGCTCCAATTCAATCTCGGCTGCATCTTGCGCTCGACTTGCCACTTCGATCCTAGCGCCTCGCTTACCGCCAAGCTCGATCGGCTGATTGATCATCACCGTCGTAGTGCGCGAATTTCGCCGGGTATCCTCAGCCTCCCAAGACAACTCAGGATTGGGAATCAAGCTCGCCTGCTGCCGATCTCCCTGAGTGATACCAATTTCCCACTGTGCTGCCGCTAGGTCAGGATTGTTGGCAAACGCCATTTGAAGAACTTGATCCATTGTCAGCGCCTGTGAAGCCGAACCAGCGGAAAAAGCCGTGCCTGATAGTGCAAGCGTGCAACTTAGGCCTATTACCAACATGGATTTTATGATACGCAAGGGGGTAATGAACTTTCTAAGCCAACGCAATTTTATATTTCCTTTAAAGCGAATTTTCTCAACGTAGTAACTGTAGAGTTCTTCACTTATCAACAAGGTGACTGAAGAATTACAAATATGTTATCCAGCTCTACTACTGTAGATTTTGCTCTAATATAGGAGGTGTTAAAAAAGAAAAAACTTAAGGCAGCAATATGATGAAACAAAAATTCAGCAATTATCTGCCGAAGCGCACTTGTCGAATTGGGGTATTCATATGAGCACACGATGTGCTACATAGCCCCTGGATTATTTCCCGCGACAGATTGTCGCAACCCTAGCTTTGGCGCCTCAAAACCGCAGCTTTGGCTTGACCCTGAAGCAGCTACAGGCTTTAGAATGAGGGCTGTCATCTCGTAAGTTATTCAAACCATATGAGGATTGAAAATCCTATTAAAAGATAGCACCAATCAGAAAACCACACTAATACGGTTATTATTTTTCTGAGCCCCCTTTAACTCTAGTCATTAAGAAGGTGAAATGTCATGCGAATCCTTGTAGTTGAGGACGAGCTCAAAACTGCCGAATACTTACATCAGGGACTGACTGAAAGTGGCTACATTGTTGATCGTGCGATAACTGGCGCGGATGGACTACATCTGGCGCGCCAACATGTTTATGATTTGGTGATACTTGACGTTAATCTTCCCGAACTTGATGGCTGGGGTGTTCTTGAACGTCTACGACAAAGCAGTAATGCCCGGGTCATGATGTTGACGGCCCGAGGGCGCCTAGCGGACAAGATACGCGGACTAGATTTGGGTGCCGATGATTATCTGGTTAAACCGTTTGAATTTCCTGAGTTACTTGCACGGGTACGAACCCTGATGCGTCGCAGTGAGCACATACCTGTCCCGCAGGTACTAAAAGTAGCCGACCTGGAACTAGACCAAGGACGTCATCGTGCTTTTCGCGGTGAGCAGCGCATAGATCTGACAACCAAGGAGTTTGCGCTGCTGCACTTGCTGATGCGCCAAACTGGAGAAGTGCTTTCTCGCACCCAAATCATTTCACTGGTCTGGGATATGAATTTTGATTGCGACACTAACGTTGTCGAGGTTTCAATCCGTAGGCTGAGGGCCAAAATAGATGACCCCTTCGATAACAAGTTGATCCACACCCTTCGCGGTGTTGGTTACGTATTAGAGGCGCGTGTATGAAGCCGGTCAGCCTGTCAATGCGACTAGGCTTGACAGTAAGTATTTTAGGGGCGTTGTTGGTAGTGTTTTTGGCTGTCTTGGCCTTTTTTGCGCTGACGCATGAGCTGGATAAGTTGGCAAAAAACAGCCTGATCAATAAGATGGAGCAGGTTGAACATAGCCTCTCGCTATACGATGACACGGCCGACGTAAATTCAAAACCGCATTCGTTACTGGATCAAGTCATGGGACATGACAATCTGAATCTGACCATCTATGACCTGAAAAACCTCAGGGCGCCCTTACTGAAATTTGGGCCTGGATTGTCGGATCCGCGGACTGAGTTGAAAGCTGCGACTGCTGCCGTTGACAAGGTTTCCTATTCCACCAATTCAGATGGTGAAGGTCGACACTTCCTTACCGCATCCAAGCTCATCCCATTAAAGAATGGTGTAAGTGTTCCCGTATTGCTGTCGATGGATTGTGCGAACGATGAAGCGCTGCTCAGCGCGTACCTTAGGTCGACGGTTATTGCACTACCGCTTTTACTGATACTCATCGGAGCAAGTGCTTGGGCCGTAGTACAACAAGGACTTTCTCCACTGAGAGAGTTCCGGAAGGTCGCCGCCATGATCTCGGCTCAAGATCTCAACCATCGACTTTCTGTTGTTAAAATGCCTCAGGAGCTTAGTGAGTTGGCTCATGGCATCAACTTCATGCTGCACCGGCTCGACAGCGGTATTCAGCAGCTGTCGCAATTTTCAGATGACTTAGCCCATGAATTACGATCCCCGATCACCAATTTGATGGGCAAGGCCCAGGTTACCCTTTCTCGGGAGCGTCCGGCAGAAGAATACAAAGCTGTGCTGGAGTCATGCACCGAGGAGTTGGGCCGTGTCACGCGAATTGTCTCGGATATGCTCTTCTTAGCTCAGGTCAGCCATCCCGCGGCACTTGTCCCGTTCGAAATAATCACCTTAGAAGATGAAGCATTTAAGGTGGTCGATCTGTTTTCACTGTCTGCGGAAGAGAAACGTATCACCCTGAATGTTACCGGAAATGGCAAGACCATTGGCGACAGGTTAATGATACAGCGAGCAATATCCAATCTATTGTCCAACGCAATACGCCATTGCCCTGCGGGACAATCTATTTCAATTGTTATTGAAAACTATGCCAAACAGGTATCGCTACTTGTAGGCAACCCTGGAGCAGGAATCGAACCTCAGCATCTGCTGCACTTGTTTGACCGCTTTTATCGAATTGATACAAGTCGCTCGCGTGCTGAGGGTGGCACTGGTCTTGGTTTAGCTATTGTTCGATCGATCATGAGCCTCCACCAGGGAACTGCGGATGTTCAAAGCATGCCTGGCAGCATGACCGTTTTCAGGCTGAGCTTCCCAAACCTCGACGGACAGACCACTTGGCAACAGGCTAGAAAGGTTTAAGGGTAAATTCCCGCAACAAACCTGTGCAACCCTCCCTGCACCACTGGATATGCGCCTGTGGTCAGGTTTTTTAATGTCCGCTGAGTTCTGAGTACATCGCAGCAGCCCCTACTCCGACATGAGATGTTTGCAAGATCCCGCTCTAGTGCTGCATGCCTTCGTTTTCTTCAAGCGTTGCATGAAACTGTAAGTTTTCCAATTGAAGAGTCGTATGGCTGATATGGAATACCTCGCTCATCAGCCGAGTCACCTCAGCCAATATATCTTGCTCAGTTCGGGAGCTACGCAGGATTACAAGGTGAGCACTCATGACATTCTTGCCGCTGGTCAGGGCCCAGATATGCAGGTCATGGATATCCTCAACGCCTTCAACCGCCCTGATGCACGCTTCCACTTCAGCGATATCGATGCCATCCGGAACCCCTTGCAACAGGATGTTCATGCTTTCTTTGAGCAAAACCCAGGTTCTGGGAAGCACCCACAGGCCGATAGCTGCGGCAACGATCGAGTCAACCCAAGTGAATCCGGTAAAACGAATGATCAATGCCGCCCCTATTACGCCCATGGAGCCCAACATGTCGCTCCATACTTCTAGGTACGCGCCTTTTACGTTAAGACTTTCGGCACTGGCAGACATTAGCAACCGCATTGAAACAAGGTTCACAACTAGTCCGATCACTGCGACGATCAGCATCCCTGTCGATTGGATTTCTGTCGGGGCTTTAAACCGCTGATAAGCTTCATACAAGATGTACACCGCCACCATAAACAACAAAATCGCGTTAAAAGCAGCTGCGAGGATCTCAAATCGTGCATAGCCGAATGTCCGTTTTTTATCCGCAGCGCGTTTGGCAATTTGAATAGCTATCAATGAAATAGCCAAGGCAGTGGAATCAGTTAGCATGTGAGCCGCATCGGATAACAACGCCAAGCTGCCTGTCACGAAAGCCCCAATGACCTCCGCGATCATGAAGCTTGTCGTTAACGCCAGAGCGATCCACAATTTTTTCTCGTGTCCTGCACGAGCTTGACCGTGACTATGACCAGCGCTCATATGACTCTCCATGCGGGTGAAAGGATGCGGCAACTACTCAAAAGATCGTCAACGGGTCAATCTTCCTCAAGAAGAGATTTCGGTTTTGGAGAGAGGCAACTGAAAAGCACTTATTTGGACGCGACCTGTGCTCCCCCAAGGCACCCACACTCTAGAAAATAGCAGTACTGCGAATACGCGTATTATTTGTACCCAAACTTCCCGGAATCAGATGTTAGTAGACCGATAGGTCTTTGTCGCGCCAATTTTTCATCTCGGCTTCTGCTTGATTTCTCAGTTGGCTAGCCATTTCATCCATGATTGAGTTCAGATCAACACTATGAATTCAAATATAGGCGGATCGATAGCTCGTCGTCCGCGTCTATTTTCTAAACGTAATGTTGGCTTAATTCCTTGTCGGCTTCATTACCTATATGTCGGAGCTTGGCGACAGGGTGTTAATGACATGAGTCGATTTGTAACGACCATTTGAAGCGACTACACTCCAGCGAATGAAACGCTACGTGCAGTTTTGCATCATCTTCGTGATTAGCTTGGCGCTTCCCCTCAGCGGGATGGCGGGAGTTCAGGCATCGATAGAACCGTGCCCCATGAAGACGATGGGCATGACGATAATGGACGACATGGGCATGGACTGCTGCAACGATATGAAAACCCTGTCCGAGCACGGAAAGCCATGTAAACCGGGACAGGAATGCAAGGCAGGCGGCATATTGCAAGTCTCGACTTTCAAGCCTTCAGTAGCCGTGTTTAGCCCCGTAGTACTTTCCTTCTTTAGTGATTCCTTGCCTGCACAAACCCCGTCCAGGGTGTGGCGACCGCCCCGCGTTTGATTCCTGTCCCATATTGAGCCTCATTCCGCATTGGCGGGATGCAAGAGCTGAGCGCATGTCTTTTGATGCGTGCAGTGGATGATCACAGGAATCCTAAACATGAACTCAAAGTGCTATTGCATAGGCTGGTCCCTCGTGGCCGGTCTGGCGGTAAGCGTTCTGGCATTGCCGAGCTTGGCGGGTGGATTGACGCTTGATGAAGCGTTGCGGCTGGCCGAAAACAATGCACCGTCGCTGACCGCACAAGACGCCAAAATTCAGGCTGCCAGCAGCGCAGCCATTCCAGCGGGGGAGTTGCCTGACCCCAAACTGCTGCTGGGTGTGCAGAACTATCCTGTTGGCGGCCCGGATCGCTGGAGCATCGACCAAGACTTCATGACAATGCAAATGGTTGGAGTCAGGCAAGAAATGCCCAACAGCGACAAGCGCAAGGCGCGCATTGAGGTCGCCGATGCGGCCGTTGAACGCGCCGCGGCGCAGCGGCGGGTCGAACGTCTGAACGTACGCCAATCCACGGCGTTGGCCTGGATCAGTAGCTACTCGGTTGAGCGCAAAGATGCACTGTTCCAGGACTTCTACAAAGAGAACCGCCTGCTGAGCAATACCGTCCTGGCTCAGATTGCCGGTGGCCGGGCTCAACCCGCCGATGCGGTAACACCCAAGCAAGAAGCGGCTCGACTAGCGGAGCAACAGGACGATCTGATTCAGCAGCGAAGGCAGGCCCGAGCTGCCCTCAAGCGTTGGATTGGCCCCGCTGCCAACGACGAGCTTGTGGGCCGCTTGCCTGAATGGTCCGTCGATACCTCCGGTTACTCCCATAACCTGCAGCACCATCCCGAGCTGGCAGCGTTTGCCCCGATGACCCGAGAAGCGCAAGCCAAGGTTCGTGAAGCCGTGTCGGAGAAACAGTCAGACTGGAGCTGGGAGCTGGATTACCAGCACCGTGGCCGAGCGTTTGGGGATATGGTCAGTGTGCAGCTTTCCTGGGATCTGCCGCTGTTTCCTGGCTCTCGCCAAAATCCCAAAATCGCAGCCAAGCAGGCTGAACTCAGCCAGCTTGAGGCCGAGCGTGAAGCCCTGTCACGCGAGCACACTCAGGAACTGGAAAACCAACTGGCTGACTATGAGCGTCTGAATCGTGCGGTGCACCGAAACCAGGACAGTCTGTTGCCTCTGGCCAAGGAAAAGGTCGAACTCAGCATGGCCAGTTATCGTGCCGGAAAAGGCGATTTAAATGCCGTTGTTGCGGCCCGGCGTGAGCTCATCGAAGCGCGTCTCAAACAGATTGAGGTGGAAGAGCAGCGGGCGCTGACCAGTGCGCGCCTGTACTTTGCCTATGGGGAGCCCAGCCAGTGATCCTTAAAAAGTGGAATGGGGCATTGTTGGTAGGCATCTCGCTGACATTGGGTGTTGCCGGTGGTTACTGGTTCGCTCAGCAGCGGATGAACGGAGTATCCAGTACTGCCCAGGAGAGGGGTGTCAGCCCGTCGGGTGAACGCAAGGCTCTGTATTGGTACGACCCCATGTACCCGCAGCAAAAGTTTGATAACCCCGGAAAGTCCCCCTTTATGGACATGCAGTTGGTGCCTCAATACGCCAGCAGCGAAGGGGATCGTGCGGTCGTCAGTATCGATCCAAGCCTGACCCAGAACCTCGGTTTGCGTTTTGCGACGGTCACCCGGGGAGTCTTTGATTCCAGCCTAGATGTGGCAGGTGTCTTGGCGTTCAACGAGCGTGATGTCGCGGTGATTCAGGCCCGTACCGCCGGCTTTGTGGAGCGGGTCTATGCCCTTGCTCCAGGGGATGTGCTCAAAGCCAATGCCGCCCTGGCGGATATTCTGGTGCCGGAATGGGCCGCGGCTCAGACAGAGTTTCTGGCCCTGAGGCGTAACGGGGATGCCGATCTGTTGGTTGCGGCCCGTCAGCGCCTGCGACTCACAGGGATGCCCGCAGCACTGATTACTCAGGTTGAACGTAGCGGTAAGGTTCAACCGTATCTGACCCTGACCAGTCCCATCGCCGGTGTGCTGCAAGAGCTGAACGTACGCGCGGGCATGACCGTGGCGACGGGCGAGACTCTGGCACGGGTCAATGGCTTGAGCAGTATATGGCTAGCCGTGGCTGTTCCAGAATCCGATGCCGGGGCCATCACTGTGGGGCAGGCGGTCGAAGCGCGTCTGCCAGCCTTCCCGGGGACAACGTTCAGAGGCAAGGTCAGCGCGATTTTGCCCGAGACCAATCCGGACAGCCGCACTCTTCGGGTGCGGGTGGAACTACCCAACCCGGACGAGCACCTCAGGCCCGGTTTGACGGCGCAGGTGCGCCTGAGTCATTCGACCGGGGAAAGTGTGTTGTGGGTGCCGAGTGAAGCAGTCATTCGCACTGGCCGACGCGCCCTGGTGATGCTCGCTGAAGACGCCGGTCGCTATCGCCCGGTGGAGGTGCAACTCGGGCAGGAAAGCGATGGCAAGACGGCGATTGTGAAAGGTCTGACAGAAGGACAGAAAGTGGTTACGTCTGGCCAGTTCCTGCTCGACTCGGAAGCCAGTCTTAAAGGCATTGTTGCCAGCGCTGAGGAAGATTCACCACTCGGCGCAACAGCCTCCAGTTTTCATGAGGCCGATGGGCAGATTGTTGAGATCAACGACAAAGACGTGACGCTCGCCCATGGTCCTTTCAAGACGCTGGGCATGCCCGGCATGACGATGACTTTTCCTCTCGCCAGTCCGGCGCTGATGCAGGGCCTCAAGGCGGGGGACAAGGTTCGGATCGCGGTGAGCCAAACTGACGATGGTTTGCGTGTCGAGCGCCTGGACAAATCGGGGAGCCAGCCATGATTGCTGCACTGATTCGTTGGTCGGTGGCCAACCGGTTTCTGGTGCTACTGGCTACGCTGTTCGTCACTGCTTGGGGCATCTGGTCGGTACAGAGCACACCGATCGATGCGTTGCCGGATCTCTCAGATGTGCAAGTGATCATCCGCACCCCTTATCCGGGACAAGCGCCGCAGATTGTCGAGAACCAGGTGACCTATCCGCTGGCCACCACCATGCTCTCAGTGCCGGGAGCCAAGACGGTACGTGGTTATTCCTTCTTCGGTGACAGCTTCGTTTACGTGCTGTTCGAAGACGGCACGGACTTGTACTGGGCCCGCTCGCGAGTGCTGGAGTACCTGAGTCAGATACAAAACCGATTGCCGGCCAGTGCAAAACCTGCGTTGGGGCCGGATGCAACGGGAGTGGGCTGGATCTATCAGTACGCACTGGTGGATCGCACGGGTGGGCACGACTTGGCACAGCTGCGCGCACTTCAGGACTGGTTCCTCAAGTTCGAACTCAAGACCCTGCCCAATGTTGCTGAAGTGGCTACGGTGGGAGGCATGGTCAAGCAGTACCAGGTGCAGCTTGACCCGCTCAAGTTGGCCAGTCTGGGCATCACACAGGCGGAGGTGACCGAGGCTATCGGCAAGGCCAACCAGGAGACGGGCGGCGCCGTGATGGAGATGGCCGAGACTGAGTACATGGTGCGAGCTTCCGGCTACCTGAAGACGCTCAATGACTTTCGGGCCATCCCGCTAAAACTGGGGGCGGCCGGAGTGCCGGTCACCCTTGGCGATGTCGCCACCATCCAATTGGGCCCGGAAATGCGACGTGGCATCACCGAACTCGACGGCGAAGGCGAGACCGTTGGTGGTGTGGTGATTTTGCGCAACGGCAAGAACGCCCGCGAGACCATTGCGGCGGTCAAGACCAAACTCGACGAACTGAAATCCAGTTTGCCGGCCGGCGTTGAAATCGTCACCACCTACGACCGCAGCAAGCTGATCGATCGCGCGGTGGAAAATCTCAGCCACAAGCTCATCGAAGAGTTCATCGTCGTCGCGCTGGTCTGCGGGATCTTCCTCTGGCACTTGCGCTCATCCCTAGTGGCGATCATTTCGCTGCCGGTGGGCGTGTTGATTGCCTTCATCGTCATGCGCTACCAAGGCATCAACGCCAACATCATGTCCTTGGGCGGGATTGCCATCGCCATCGGCGCTATGGTCGATGCCGCCGTGGTGATGATCGAGAACGCCCACAAGAAGATAGAGGCTTGGCACGCTGCCAACCCTGGGGAGGAACTGAACGGCGAGCGTCATTGGCACGTGATGACCGAAGCGGCTGCGGAGGTAGGCCCGGCACTGTTCTTCTGCTTGTTGATCATCACCCTGTCGTTCATTCCGGTATTTACCCTTGAGGCCCAGGAAGGGCGGCTGTTCGGCCCGTTGGCTTTCACCAAGACCTACGCCATGGCGGCAGCGGCGGGACTGTCAGTGACGTTGGTGCCAGTGCTGATGGGTTACTGGATTCGAGGTCGAATTCCCAATGAACAACAGAACCCGTTGAACCGGTGGTTGATTCGACTCTATCAGCCAGCCCTGGATGCAGTACTGCGTCGTCCCAAGGTCACGCTACTGGTGGCGCTCTTGGTATTTTGCAGTGCGCTATGGCCAATGTCTCGCCTGGGGGGCGAGTTTCTGCCACCGCTGGACGAAGGCGATCTGCTCTACATGCCTTCTGCACTTCCGGGGTTATCGGCACACAAAGCCGCGCAGCTGCTGCAGCAAACCGACCGTCTGATCAAAACCGTGCCTGAAGTCGAACACGTTTTCGGTAAAGCAGGGCGTGCCGAAACCGCAACCGATCCGGCTCCCCTGGAGATGTTTGAAACCACCATTCAATTCAAACCACGCGAGCAATGGCGTCAAGGTATGACACCGGAAAAACTGGTGGAAGAATTGGATCGAGTGGTGCGAGTTCCGGGGCTGACCAATATCTGGATACCGCCAATTCGCAACCGTATCGACATGCTGGCTACGGGGATCAAGAGCCCCATCGGGGTGAAGGTTGCCGGCACCAATCTGATGGAAATTGATACGGTCACTCAGGCGGTCGAGCGCGTGGCCAAGGGGGTGCCTGGTGTCAGCTCGGCTCTGGCGGAGCGACTGACCGGTGGCCGATATATCGATGTGGATATCGATCGCAAGGCCGCCGCCCGCTACGGCCTGAATATCGCCGATGTGCAATCCATCGTGGCCGGTGCTATCGGTGGAGAGAACGTTGGGGAGGCCATTGAGGGGTTGGCACGGTTTCCAATCAACGTGCGTTACCCACGGGAGTGGCGTGACTCGCTCGGTGCTTTGGAGCAATTACCTATCTACACCCCGTTAGGCAGCCAGATCACCCTGGGTACTGTGGCGAAGATTAAGGTCAGCGACGGCCCGCCGATGCTCAAGAGCGAAAATGCTCGGCCTTCGGGCTGGGTTTATATCGACGTGCGGGGCCGGGACATTGCCTCAGTCGTCGCCGATCTGCGCCGGGTCGTCAGTGAACAGGTCAAGTTGCAGCCAGGTATGAGCCTGAGCTACTCGGGGCAGTTCGAATTTCTCGAAAGGGCCAACGCCCGACTAAAACTAGTTGTGCCTGCCACGTTGTTGATCATTTTCGTGCTGCTCTACATGACTTTCGCCCGCTTCGATGAGGCCTTTTTGGTCATGGCCACTCTGCCATTCGCCCTCACGGGCGGGGCATGGTTCCTCTATCTATTGGGGTACAACCTGTCGGTCGCAACCGGGGTCGGCTTTATCGCGCTGGCCGGAATTTCGGCCGAATTCGGTGTGATCATGCTGCTCTACCTCAAGAACGCTTGGGTCGAACGTGTAGACCTCGGCGACAACACGGAAGTTGGGCTGGTGGCGGCGATCCGTGAAGGAGCTGTACAGCGCGTTCGCCCCAAGGCCATGACCGTGTCCGTCATCATTGCCGGCCTGTTGCCCATTCTGTTGGGCAGCGGAACCGGTAGTGAAGTGATGAGTCGCATCGCCGCGCCAATGGTCGGCGGGATGGTCACTGCTCCCTTGCTTTCCCTGTTTGTCATACCGGCAGCCTACAGCTTAATGCGCCGTCGGAACCTCTCGGGTTGTACCCACTAAGCCTTAAGGAAAAAACCTTATGAAACTGCCCCTGATAATGCCCCCATTTTTGATACTCGCCTGAAATAGAGATCAAGCTACTAGGGCCAACTTCTGTTAGGGGGGGAATGCCTCCGAGGGCCATGTTCGATCGCTCGTGATTGTATGTCCAAATCCAAACTGGCGATCTGTACTCCAGCACTCGACCGGGGCTCGAAAGAAGAGTTCTAAAACTCGTGAGTCTTGCATCACATTTGCCTCGTTAACATCTGAGGTTGAGCCATGAGATCAAGCTATTGCGGAACAGCGCAATCCCTGCGCCTGTTGGTGGGCGCCTGTGAGCGGTTTCTGTGGGAATACGATGCTCCCTCACGCTACCATCGTTCACAAACAGACAAGACTGTTCATGAGCGTTGGCGCTCTGGAGAATTATGCACATTTCCAAAATGACTTTGGTGAACTACCGAAACTTCAGCAACACAACGCTAAAGTTTCAGCGGGGCGTCAACACCATCATCGGCGAAAATGGCTCAGGTAAGTCCAATATCCTGCGCGCAATCCGTCTACTATTGGATGACACCATGGTGCGTGCAGCCTATCGACTGGAGGAGTCCGACTTCTGCCGATCGCTCGGTGAATGGCGAGGTCACTGGATCATTATCAGTGTTGAGTTTGAACAGATCAGCGCCGACGAAGCCGTTCAGGCGCTATTTCTTCACGGCACCGCTGCGCTAGAAGAAGGACCGCTAGCGAAGGCAACCTATAACCTCATCTTCCGTCCGAAAAAGGAGATCCGGCTCAAGCTGGCTGCTCTAGATATTTTTGATGATGAGGTGCTCGCGGAAATACGCAGTACCATCACGATCGATGACTACGAAACTGTGTTCACGGGAAGAAGCAGCGCCGACTTCAGCGACCCTTCCGTCTACCAGTCGATTGTGGGTAATTTCGAAACGTGTACTTTCAGTGCTGAAACTGAATTCCCTCAGATCGGGGCTAAAGTACCTGGATTCCTCTCGGTTACGAAAGAAGTGTCACTGACCTTCATACAAGCCCTCCGGGACGTCGTTGCCGAGTTTCACAACAACCGAACGAACCCGTTGTTTGCGCTACTCAAGAGTAAGAGTGGGGAGATAGATCCAGTGTCGATGCTTCCTATAACCCAAATGGTCAGAGACCTGAATGCCTCTATCGAAGGACTCGAAGATGTGCAGTCGGTTCGTAACCACATTCGCGAAACGATCAAAGATGCGGCCGGAGAAACCTACTCGCCTGCTTCGCTTTCGATTAAATCTGACCTACCAGATGAGGCAGAAAAATTATTTCAGTCCCTGCGCCTTTTTGTAGGCGAGGCCGATGATGGGTATGAGGGTGGTATTCACGAGCTGAGCTTGGGCGGAGCAAACCTCATCTACCTGACGCTGAAGCTTCTTGAGTTCAAGTATCAGCGTGAGAAGCTTGCCATTGCCAACTTTCTACTGATCGAGGAGCCCGAAGCGCACATTCACACCCATATCCAGAAGACTCTGTTCGACCGTATTTCCTACAGCGATGCCCAGATTATCTACACAACGCATTCGACCCACATCTCCGAAGTGAGCAATGTCACTAACGTCAACATTCTGGGGCGGCAAGGCTCATATTGCGAGGCTTACCAACCCGCTACGGGGCTTGAGCCATCAGAGGTGAGAAGCATCCAGAGATATCTGGATGCTGTCCGCAGTAATTTGCTCTTCGCTAAAAGCGTACTACTCGTTGAAGGCGATGCGGAGGAGATACTGATCCCGATATTGGTGAAAAAGGTGCTTGGGCTGAGCGTTGATGAGTTGGGTATTAGTGTCATCAACATACGCAGCACGGGGTTCAAAAACGTCGCAGTCCTTTTTCACGACCTCCGAATCCGCAAGCGCTGTGCGATAGTTACTGACCTTGATACCACCTTCTTTGATGTGACGCCGCAGCCCACTGATCATGAGTTTCTGGCAAGCAAGAAACGCAAGGCGATAGGTTCCCAAAAAGCTGGCGTCGAACGCAAGGTTGGTCTCGATGCCTTTGTCGCTGGAAACCCTTGGATCTCGGCCTTCTATGCACCACACACCTTTGAAGTTGACCTCGTATCAGCGGGCAACGAAGAGGCGTTCGCTCGAGCAGCGAGCAAGGTCTATATAGCGCCGCACACTATCAAAGAGGCGGTGGAAGCCCTTCGATCGGGTCAACCTCACCTAGTAGGTTTTCGTGCGCTGTTGATGGCTGAGTATGAGGGGAAAGGCTGGTTTGCAATCATGCTCGCCGAAGAGCTGGACCATCAGGTAGCGATCCCTCCCTACATCTTGCAGGCCCTTCAATTCGCGCATGGGCACATGTCCCCTCTGCTGCTCGCCAGAATCCTACAGTATCGAGTTGCCCGCCAAATCCATGCCGATCCTTCAGCACAGCCACGACTAACACTCCTGAGGGGTGAGGTTGAGCGTTTCCAACGCGGCGAAATCGATCTGGTTTTCCTAAAAGCTGCTGTCGCCCTCGCGCTACCAGGCGATGCCATTAATTCGTTCATGGTTGGCATTGCCTGATGTTCGCCTGGGATTCCCGTGAATTGAACGCCGAGCAGTCTGCCGCAATCGAGGAGCCTTCGAGCGTATTCCTCATCGCATGCCCTGGGAGCGGAAAAACGCGGACGTTGACCTATAAGATCGCTTATGAGCTTTCGCGGGCCACGGACAAGCGGATTGTCGTGGCGATTACTTATACGCACCGCGCAGCAGATGAAATTCAGGAGCGCATTGAAGGTCTCGGTGTTGACACGTCAAAGCTGTGGATCGGGACCATTCACTCATTTTGCCTCGAGTGGATCATTAAGCCATATGGCATCTACCTTCCAGAGCTTTCCCGCGGCTATCGAGTCCTAGACAGACACGACCGCGAACTCATGCTCGATAGGCTATGCGCGCCCTACCCAAAGATCACGCACTGGGATTGCGATTATTACTTCAGCAAAACGGGCTATCACCTAGGATGCAAAGATGCTTGGAAGCATGAAACGCTACATAAAATTCTTGGTGAGTATTTTCGCGAGCTCGGCGAAGCGCGTCAGATCGATTTCGAGCTGATCCTTTGGTATGCGCAGGTCCTGATGAGTGATCAAAAGCATATTGCATCAATTCTCGCTTCGGTCTTCTCATATGTTCTGGTAGACGAGTATCAGGACACGAAACAAATTCAATATGGCCTTCTTACCGCTATTTTGCGTGCCGGAGCGGGGCGAACGAAGACCTTCATCGTAGGCGATCCAAACCAAGCTATCTACGGCTCGCTTGGTGGCTACGCAGTTCCGGTGGCTGATTTTCGTGCCGAAGCTGGAATCCCGATAAGAGAAATGGCGCTTACCCGGAATTACCGTTCGAGTAATAGGATCATTTCCCACTTCTCGAATTTCAGCGTTTATCCGACATCAATCGAGAGCGCGGGATCGGATGCGTCGTTTCCAAGCAAGGTTTCGTACAACCAGCACGTAACACTCACCAATTTGCATGACGAGCTAGTACGACTGATCCAAGCAAGCCTTGCTGCCGGGCATCCTCCTGAGGAGATCTGCGTGCTCGCCCCATGGTGGATTTTATTGGCATCGACGACGCGGCATCTAGTAAGGATGCTTCCGGATCAGCAGTTTGACGGCCCTGGTCTAGTCCCCTTTAGTAACGATATAGACAACTTCTGGTTCAAGGTTTCGAAAATCATCCTGACTGAGTCATCGCCGAAGATGCTTGTTCGTCGCATGCGATGGGCCAGAGATGTGATCAGCGACCTGGGTGATTTGGGCGTTGATACATCGCGCCTGACACAGCGGCTCCTATTGAGGGAATGCAACTCAATTTCAATCTCCGAAATGGATGGGATTGCCTACCTTGACCAAGCCTTCACCGCGCTGCTTGAACGACTCGGGGTAGCCCTTCATAGCTTCCCCGCATTAATGGAGCACCGCGATGCGTTCTTTCGCAGCTCACTATCTCGGATCGACAGGCTCCAAAAGGACGGGGCCCCGTACATCAACGATATCTCTTTCTTCAGGAAGGTATTTCGCGAGCGGACTGGTATCACCGTTTCGACGATCCACGGGGTAAAAGGTGCCGAGTACGATGTGGTCATCGCGTTCGGCCTTCTTCAGGGGATGGTGCCTCATTTCACCGAGGCAGCAAGCCTGGATGCCGCGAACAAGCTCCTCTACGTCGTAGGTTCCCGTGCCCGCAAGAATCTACATTTGATTTCTGAGAGCGGACGCCCCCAAGGGCACTATGGGCACTATGCGGCTACAGAGGCACTGTTCACATGTGTCTTTGACTACGACGCAGCCGAGTAGAATCCAGCCTAGGGGGGAGGCCCATCGAAAATACGCCTCGCCCCGGCACATTGCTGTGCCAAAAGACTAGATTGGTAAGGCATGGTGGCCCCTTGCGTTAGCAAACTCGAAGCAGTTGTGTCCGGTAATGCTGAGAGAAGTTGAGCTCGTAGGTTCGGCCAACATCGTAGCTATAGATCTCATCCGGCAACTGTTGGCTTTCGCGCTCAAAGCACTCGCCTTGGAACGGCGTCACAGGGTGACAGTTGTACTGGTCAGCCGAGTTCTCAACTGGGCTAGCGGCGACCTCCTCTGAGACACCCTGAAGATAGTTCAGCACCGCGACGTCGCGGGGAAGATCGTCTGCAACCCGCTCAGAAAACTGCTGCAGCGAAGGCTCGGCCAAGACGTACAGCCAGGCCTCTGTGTCATTACTAGCGGAACGACGCAGAATCCGGCCCAAGACCTGTCTGTAATAAAGCTCAGTCCTGATCCTGCTTAGGTGACAGCACACTTGAAGCCTCGGAATGTCAGTACCCTCACTAATCATTCCAACAGCCACAATCCACGGCCGATTGCTGTGCCTGAAATCGTTGATCACTCGCTGAGCATTTGGGGTTTTATTTGTGACTACATCGCAGCTCTCACCTTCAAGTCGGAGCATCGCTGCGACTTGGTGAGCGTGTTCGATATTTGTTGCCACCACAAGCCCGCCAGCGTCCGGTTTCACGTTACGAATTTCCTTGAGCTTCCGGCACCCTAATAGCAAAAGCTGTCTCAGGACATCTTCGTGGAACAGCAGGCTTTCATAGGTAACTGGCGAGTCTGTAAGCAAGCTAGCGATGTTGGGGAAAACAGTAACCGTATTATCACTCTCAATGGCCTCTGTGAGTCTGACCATTGTATTGTCCAAAATAACTATTCGCGGTGATCGGCATACCTCGTCCGAGATCGCCTCTTCAAGACCGTAACGGTAGTCACAAATAAGGTTGCCTTCTGGAGTCGAGTAGCGCGCCAGGACTATCGCCTTTTGGTCGGACCTCCAAGGCGTGCCAGAAAGCGCTAGCGTGTACGCAGCCCTGTCCTGGACGCGCTGAATTATACGCTGCCCCCAAGCATTGCTTAAGAGTGCATCGTGGCCAGCGCAATGATGAATTTCGTCAAACACAGCGAACACACGATAATCATCGAACAGCTTCCAAAAGGTCTCATCCCGGTATTCCATCCCTTGGTAGGTGCACACAGCGCCGACGGCGCCAATCAGCCCATCGAGTCGTCTCGACAGCACATCAGAAAAAGTACGCCGGAAGCCTTCAACCACTTGGCGTGATGGAGCAAAACACAAAACCAGGTCAATTCTGCCCTGATCCAGCAGCGCTTTTGCAAGTTCAGCCGCCATCCTGGTCTTACCGGCCCCGGGAGTGGCCTGACAGAAAAAATGGGGCGTCTCAAGGTATTGAGCCAACGCCGTGTTTTTGCATTGATCCTGCCATGTGCGAAGTCCCATGCTCATACCGCGGTCACAGCCTTGAGTGTCGTCTCTAGCGCGCGGAGATGACCCAACAGGCGGGAGCAGCGGTCTCGAACCTCGTAATAAGCGTTTTCAAGAAGCCCTTTCAAATGGGGGATTTCCTCAAAGAGCTGCTTGTAACGTTCTGTTTCTCCCATTGAGGAAAGAAGGTCTAGGCGAGTCTCCTTCAGCATTTCCTCTAAGCGGCTATGGGCTACCGCCGGATCAGCGATTGGCAAAATTGGATCTGATGGATCAATTGTATTGTCACTTGCGTGATGCCCCCCCACAACTGGGTCTGAGATGTCTGCACATCGGAAGCGAGATGCAACCAGCATGAGGTCTATGCCAGGAGGCTTGCTTAAGACTTGATAGACTTGGCCACGCTTACGAAGCATAGGCGCCTTGGCCACCCATCCGGCACGCACCAGCCGCCGGATCTGCTCATACACGTAGATCCGAACTGCAGCGAGTTTCGGGCTTCCTTCCATAGTCAGCACGTAGGCATCCCGGAGCTGCCGGATCGTGAAACTTTGATGGTGTTCATGGCAGAGGAGGTCATACAGCTGCCTGTCAAACTCGAATGAATCATGTTTCATGCAGGGAACCAAGCTTTCGCAGACAAAATACGGATTATAGTCCGTGGCTGATTCGTCCGTAAACGCCCGATAGTCCTGCCTCGAGTGAATTGAGGCAGCTATGAGCGATTTGGCGAAGGCGTTAGGGAAAAAAGTGAGGGAAGCAAGGAAGGCAAAAGGCATATCCCAAGATGGGCTTGCACTTGTATGCAAAGTTGATCGCAGCTATATGGGCCGGATTGAGCGGGGCGAGGCAAACATTACGGTAGAGAAGCTCTATCAGATTGCGGAGAGTCTAGGGTGTGATCCCAGATGCTTGTTACCTGACAGCCGATAACATGGGACCGGCACACCTCTTAGATACGCCATCGAGCAAATCTGGCAATCTATCCCAGGTGGAAATCGCTGAAATTTTGAACTACCATAATAGATAAAGATGAGGATACAACGGCGATTAATCACGACATCGATCATTTATCCTTACTACTCTATTATCAGATACCTAGTAAAAATGGCCAGAGGCTAAGAAAAGCGCGTTACTAATCTCAACCCCAGCCAACTTGAACATCAGCGATTGGTAGTACCTCTTTTAGGACCTCCCAGCGCCACGATTCGGCCGGACTTGGATTGCTCTAATACCCTCATACGCTCCCAAAGTTTAAGATTTTGAGCCAGAGCCCGATCACGCTGATACGAGGTTTCAATAAGCTGCTGCTCAAGATTCTGTACCTTTTTTTTCAATGACTGCAGCGTACTCTCACTTGATGACGTTTTAGTTTTAGACGCACTCATGCGTAAAGCATCAATTCTCGCCAGTAGCGGAAGATGAGCGGCGCGTGAGCGCTTAAGATATCCTCTATCATACCCCGCCTCTTCGCTAACTATACTTGCCGTAAGCTTACTTAAAGACAACCCTACAAATCTGGATTTTACGGGTTGCGCCGCAATCAATCGATCCAACGCCTCAAAACAAAGTAATAAACCGCTTTGGGGTTCTTTACTCATACTAGTTCTACCCCAACCCGCTCAGTGGTCTTTAGACGCAAAAAGTCGGATAGTCTTTCAATTTCTTTCTCTACTATCTGCCGCTCGCCAGAAGCCTGTGGATACATCAACAATTCGGAACGACTATCCGATATCACGACTTCAATCCTTTCTAACTTTATCACCGCACTCTCGCACGTTAGGCAACTCAAAAAATCGCCGAGCAAAAAAGAATTGCAGCGACCAAACTTAGTGCATCCACCCAAGAGCGTCTCGCGAAAGCTTATGTCACCGTTCTTGACTCTGCGCTGAGTATCCGCTCGAAGTTCCTCTACACTAATTTCACCACTGAGAACTCTTCCACGCTGCTTTTCCACATAAGTTCCGACTCCGCCAAACTGAGGGGCATCAGAATGCAGAAGGTCTGCGATTAATTGATTAGCAACTGACATTGGTATAGCCATCTGATAATCATATGCAATGTGGTTTTTCGGCAAGACAAACTCTCCTCTACCTTGATCATAGTACCCGAACATCGTGCGCAACTTATTAAACCCGTTAGCGTAATATCGGGCCATTGCTAAAGACAAATGTTTAAACTGAGATCTGAGCGTTGGAAGAGAGACGAAGCCGCTACTACTGCCATAAAACGCTAGCGAGCGTCTATATTGATGTCCAGTCAGCGGCCATGGCTGACCAACTTGGTAAGCAGGTTCATTCCAAAAGTCACGAGACTGATCGGTTAATGAGAGCTCAGCTAAATCCTCAGCGGTAATAAGCATCGAAGAGAAGCCAGCAAGCTGGGTCTTTTCTGATACAAAGTTAGCAACTGCTACTTTTTTCGCCCCTCTTATAAATCCGATCACCGAAGGACTAAGAAACAGTGGGCATTCATCACCAACGTCTATTCCATATAAGGTCGCCAACCCTCTGCAAATGGCCTGTGCGCCTTCCACAGCCCTTGTGACTTCCTTGGGGGCAAGCCACCTTCCTTCCATTTTATATCCAGAATACTTGGTCGTCGTAGACAGTACGCTCACGCATTGCCCAAGATCGGTACTGATACGCTTCGGGTCTTGAAACGGAGTACGATACGATACCTCACTTATACAATTATATGACATGCGCATGACTTCCTGCTCCCGCATGCCGGTATACAACTGGATTACAGTTTTCATAACATACTGAAGTTTCAAAATGATTCTTTGAAATACCAACCGAGATTGACACTCAAATTCCCCCTTGAACAAATCGTGCAAACCATGCTCCTTGATAGCCATGTGCAAATCTGGACGATAGTGTCTTTTCCCACCTAAGCCCCTTGATTTCTGTGTACCTCTCCCAATGCCGTAATGTTCATCGGAGAATTTACAAATCAATGTATCGAGCTCTTTAATATTCGGATAAATCTGATCGAGCAAAGCGCCGGTAACGTTTATAATCTGAAGGTAAAATCTTGTGGGAATAACGGGGTGTTGTTTATTCTTCGGCCGGACGATTTTAAGAGCTTGAGGATTAACAACTTCATAACCCAGATGCCGCGCCCCGACACCTATCATTTGACTTAGAAATGCAGATGTAACTTTGTGATAGGACGGGTTCAATTCGCGCAAGAATGCAGCAAGATAAACTGGAATAGTAAACAACTCGCCCAGTGTGATAATCCCTACCATGGGTTTAGCGCGCTGAGCATAGCAAAACCGCAGCGCTCCCCGCAGCACATGCACCCAATACAAACCAAGAGTAGTAGCGCTCAAAGCCCCGGTCCGTCCACCTCCGCCGTAATAAATCAATGAGTACATTATATATTTCGCCTCATCTATTAAGCGCAATTCGTGTTCGCCTTCGCCCTTGAAAACCTTGGCAAAATTTACCTTGCATATATGAACCGCCGACAGCCTGTACGGATTAAAATCCCAAATATTATTTCCATACACGGCGGTGGCCAGGCCGTCACCATCTCGACATAAAACAAAACAATTACTTGGTGCCTTACCGCTTGCGCATGCAACATCAGGCTTGTTCTTCATATCCAAGCCTTTGGCTGCGTATAATATGCCCGAGGATGAAAACTTCTTATTCAAAAAACAACTCCTAGCCTTTCAAAGCGACTCAAGCGCGTTTCCCAAAAAGGGGTTAATACACCATAGACATGCACAGTAGTTCTTACTTTTTCAACAATCTTCGCAACCGAATCGCCGCGTTCCGCAAGAGCGTTAAGGATATAATCAATCCTTGCAGACAAATCCGAGTATAGTAATTCAGCATGCTCCATATCTGGCGCAGAACGACGTACAGCATTTACTACGTACTGCAAACTCATCAATTTATTTATGTCAGTCTCATCTGAGTGACACACATAGTGAACACAAAACAAGCATCCGTGCTGGGTTTGGCAGTCCGGTAGTATGGAAATACTCGACGCAAATTGAGGTGCTGGCGAAGCAGCGCCGAATTGTTCGCATTGGCCGCTGGCGATAGGTATCAGCTGATCCGCCTTCTCGGATTGTTCTTTAATTGATGCAGCAGCCGTTTGAACAGCCTCCCAGTATTTGGAAAGCTCTGACTTTTGATGCTCGAGGGTACCTCCAGAATACCGACCTAGGTTCATAGTCTCTGTATGATTCAGAGAATTCGCTACTGTAGATACGGAAAACCCCCCCATATGCTGGGTGACGCTCTTATGTCTTCGCATCTCCCTCACTGTAAGGATTGGAATACTAGGATCTATAAACCCCGCATGAAGGGTACGATAGAACGTCTGTAGCGCATCGCTAGTTGGAAAATCCCTCAAAGCGTCAAGCTCTTTGTAGGATGGATTACGCAGTTCAGAGACCGTAAAAAAAAGCTTATCGTAGCTCCGACCGTCTAGCAACCACTCCCGCAATTTGAGATAGTCCTGGAGAATAGACAGCCCATTTTTTCTACCAACATTATAATTTGTAACTTTCCCACCTGCCCTAAACTTCACCGCCGACAATTCTTTTTTTAACGGCGATTTATTAACTTGCAGGGCATCCGCGTATAAAAACTGAGAAAATTCCGTAGGGGTAGCCCCGGTAATTAAGAGCAGAAGGCACGCATACGCCTTGACTGCCAAGGATGCAATGCGAAGACGCTGCCGAGATCGTTCATCGCGGTTATTTCTGCTCAAGGTTTTTTGAGCATCCATTATGCCGTGCTTAAGGATCCTGTCTTTTACTTCAATGTTTTTCTCAAGCAATTTAGCCTTATATTCATCGAGCGTAGCGATACGCCGCTCCGCGGCATTATAAACGTCTATAGGAGGTCTATACGGGCTCGAAACGCCTACTACAGAGTGAAAAACAACCACTTCATAATCGCGAATATTTACCACGCATGGGAAAGGTCGTTTGTTCAACACGAACTCACTGCATTGTCGAGCCAGAGCGAGACATACATCTCTATAAAAGTGGATATGATCGTCACTAGGAGCAACAGGTTGTGTCACTCCCGAAATTTTTGTGACTCCCGATACGACATGTCGGTAGGTCTGGGGAAATGCTGCTTTAATAACGGAACAAGCACCTTCTTGGTAATGTGCAGCAGTACGCGGCTTAAGCCCACCAGTATGAAGCCTATGTATAAGGTGAGCCGTGTATCCAACATACGCTCTTTGCGCTTCCTCCTCGCTTTCGAACAGCCTCACAAAGCCTTCTCTATTCAGCCATCGAATGAATAGCCGTATGCGTACGAAGTTTTGGAGCACGCTTTCTTCACGAAGAGTAAACAAGCTCTGTATGATTGCAAGAATGAGTTCCCGGCGAGATTCAACAAAAGATGAAAGAACAACATACTCGCCACGATCCTCGTGCACATTCAAATCTGCCCGAGTATCAGCATACGCAAAACTTCCAAAATCTAAGCCTTTTTTCTTGACCGACCTTGTCAATCTAACTAGAAGCCTCTCAGGCTCAGAAAAATCTTCCAGAAACGCTGACGGTGGGATGTGAATTAAGTCTGCACGCTGCACGTAATCCTCATGCATTGGACAGGCCTCCGCCTGATATTTCGTACGCACCTTCAAACAACCTATACTCCCAAAACTCCTGTACGAGCACTTTCTCATGCGTCATTGTAAAGAGCTTTAAGTAGTTCTCCGTAGTCTCTCTTGCCTCATGATGCATTCTGGATTGTATGAAATCGATGATATCCCCCGACGGCAACAACTCTTTAGATACGAGAGCTTTCAGCCTTTGATATAAAATATAGGCGTATGTTGCTCTCAGCCAGTGGCAGGTAAAATCGCAAGGAAAGTTTTTAATATCAAGACGTCTTATTTTGCGTCGAATCGTATCTGCGACCTGCCCGGACTGAGGCGATTTCACTAGGGTATACCGGGGATCATCCTTAGCCATGTAATAGCTATTACCCTGATCAGATAAAAATACGTACATTTCATCGCCTGTCATTTGCACCTGTGGAAATTCTTTTGCCAACTTTGCTTGAAATTTTTTCTGTCGGGCAAGCATCAACGGGCTAGCAATTAACCTGCATAATTCTTCGGCGAGCGGCCTAGGAAAATAGAGGTCTTGCAGCTTGTTATTTTTCGTGTCGATTCCGGTTCCTGGCCCGGCAAAAAGTTTATAAGTATTATCTTTTTGCAGAAATTCAGGGCGAAATCTTTTCAGGTGCCGAAGCCGCAATGTCAAAACTGTTTGTTTTCTTGCCCCAGTAAGAAGAGAAACATGCACAATAAGCCGCTCTACAGCAGACCAAACTTCACCATCACTCAGAGATAGCATCAAGACCTGAAGTTCAGAATTATGCAGAGGCCGCAAATCCTCGCCATCCTCTCTTATGTATCCAATTTGCGGCATCGCCCTGCGTGGCACCTTTTTTGTCTGCCCTCTTTTCCTTACCTCGAATGACTTGGTACCTGTTGACGTCTCCACCATCATTTTGACGTACTTGACCGTATCAACCTTATTCATATCTAATGGATGCCAGTTCTCGCTGACATATTGATAAAAACCGTATACCGCCCCGGTATATTGATTGATTACAGAATTACTTCTCTTACCTTCCGTTATCAGCCTATGAAAGTAACGGGTAGTTGGGTGCATGGACATCCTAGTACCCGAGAAGTCGAGCCATTCTTGTTCATTGTCTTCGCAAAACCTCAAATAATCTAACAACTTACTTGCTAGCTTTCTTATCCCATCGGTGCGGCTAACCCTAACTGGGCTATCACGAATCACACTCAGCACGTATGAGTTTGCCTCATGCCAAGGGTCTCCGTTGGCATGAAACAAAAATGGAAGGTGGTATAGCTCTGAATTTCCCGGTTCGCAGATCGAGTTGAACTCATAAACGACAAGTGATTGGTCTGCGGTCAGAGGCTCCGCGCGGGCGCCAGCGGCTTCAAGCGTTGACACGTTTGAAAAGGGATCGGAAATACGCGCAATCGTGGTCAGGCGACTTCGATGAGAGGGGTTGCTGTATGGCATAGCTCACCTGTGGATGTTGGAAAATCCACCTTAGCGAGTACGCGTTTTCGATTCACCTCAACTCAGTGCAGTTACTTCCTCGTCCAGAGCTCAAGCAACCTGGGACAGTGAACGCGTCGTAGTCAACGCTGCTCGTTATGTGGAAGCAGAAGCCTGAATGCGTCAATCATTTCTTGTTAAGCGAATCGACCCAAGGGTCCAACTTATGGAATAGTTTGGGATAGCGGCCCTTGAGGTCCTTTTTCACTTCGGCGTAAGTGCTGCGCCAAAAGTTGGCCAGGTCCTGGGTGACTTGCACCGGGCGCCGTGCAGGTGACAACAGGTGCAGTTTGACGACTTGCCGGCCCCCGGCGATGCGCGGGGTGTCGGCCAGGCCGAACAGTTCTTGCAGGCGCACCGCCAATATCGGCGGGTGCTCACTGTAGTCCAGCCGCACCGAGGAGCCGGACGGCACTTTGATGTGATGGGGCGCCAGTTCGTCAAGTCGTTGGGGCAGTGGCCACTTCAGCAGGTTATGCACAATGCTCGACAGGTCGAGGCTGGCAAAATGGCTCAGCCGCGAGACACGTCCAAGGTACGGTGCCAACCAGTCTTCCAGAGTGCCCAACAACGCCTTATCGCTGACGTCCGGCCATTCGCTCTGGGCCTGTTTGTCGAGATCGAGCTGACGCAGCAACGCCACCCGCGCCTGCCACTGGCGCAACTCCGGCGTCCACGGCAGCAGTTCGAGACCTTTTCGTCGAACCAGATTAACCAACGCCTGGGTGCGCGCCGCTTCGTCCAGCCCGGTCAGAGGTTCACGGCTCAACACCAGTTCGCCGACCTTGCGCTGGCGCTCGGCACGCAAGACGCCTTCGCGCTCGTCCCAATCCAGTTGATCGACAATGCTCACCTGCTCGCTCAACACGCCCTCGAGCAACGCCGGATCGAATTCCGCGGCCAGGTAGATACGCTCTTCACGCTGTCCCTGACGACTGCCAAGATCAGCAATCACCAGCCACGGCTGTTTCATCAAGCTGTCGGCTTCGCTGAACAGGGCTGCCCGGCCATTGGCCAGACGGTACTCCGCACCGCCTGGCTTGCGTTGCTGGGCCACGCGATCGGGGTAAGCCAGGGCCAGCAAGGCGCCGAGCCAGCGCGGATGGTCAGGGTCGGGAACCGGCTCTGTCGCTTTGCCACGCAGGTTGATGCGGTATTGCCGGGCCAGTTGCCTGGCGCGCTGCACACCGCCCTGCCCGCCCCGTGCGCCGCGACTTTCGCCGCTGAGCAAGGCGAGACGGCTGTGCAGGTCGGCACCGCCGCCGCGCAGGATATCGCGCTCGCCCAACAGCGCTGCCACATCACAGGCCATCTCGGCCAGGCCCAGGCTTTGCCCCCGCAATAACAGGTGAGCAATGCGCGGATGGGCCGGGAGCTCTGCCATCGCTTCGCCATGAACGGTCAGTTTCCATGCCTGCCCGGGCTGAGGACGCAAGGCCCCCAAGCGCTCCAGCAACTGCTGAGCCTGTGCATAACTTGCCGGCGGCGGGACATCGAGCCAGATCAATTCGTGTGGTGTCACGCCCCAGCGGGCCAGTTGCAGCGCCAGCCCGGCCAAATCAGCCTGCAGGATTTCCGCACTGCCATACGCGGCCAGTTGCGCGTGCTGATCTTCGGACCACAGCCGATAACACACGCCAGGCTCCAGTCGACCGGCACGGCCAGCGCGCTGAGTGGCGCTGGCGCGCGAGATGCGCTGGGTATCCAGACGGGTCATGCCGCTGCCCGGGTCAAAACGGGGCACCCGCGCCAATCCGGCATCAATCACTACACGCACGCCGTCGATGGTCAGGCTGGTTTCGGCGATATTGGTCGCCAACACCACTTTGCGCTTCCCGCCGGGAGCGGGTTCGATCGCGGCACGCTGGGCCGCCAGATCCAGCTCGCCGTGCAACGGGCACAGCAGGATGTCACTGCGTGATTCCAGCGCGTCAGCCAGTTGCTGGTTGACCCTGCGAATCTCGGCCTGACCCGGCAAGAAAACCAGCAGGCTGCCGCTGTCGTCGTTGATCGCATCAAGCACCGCTTGCACCACCCGCGGCTCAATGAACTCGCCGGGCACAAACGGTCGCCCCCAACGCATCGCCACCGGGTACATCCGGCCCTCGCTGCGCAGCACCGGCGCATCACCAAGCAATCCGGCCAGCCGTTCGCCCTCAAGGGTTGCCGACATCAACAGGATTTTCAGTGGCTGCTCGTCACGAAACAGCTCGCGCCCATTGAGGCTCAAGGCCAGTGCCAGATCGGCATCCAGGCTTCGCTCATGGAATTCATCGAAAATCAGCAAGCCCACGCCGTCCAGTGCCGGGTCTTGCTGTAAACGTCGAGTCAGAATGCCTTCGGTCACCACCTCGATCCGGGTATCGGGCCCGACTTTGCTGTCGAGACGAATCCGATAGCCGACGGTTTCACCGACCTTTTCCCCCAGTTCGCTGGCCAGTCGTTCGGCCGCAGCCCGGGCAGCCAGACGCCTGGGCTCGAGCATCAGAATTTTCTGCCCCGCAAGCCAGGGTTCATCCAGCAGGGCCAATGGCACCCGGGTGGTTTTACCGGCGCCGGGCGGTGCTTCAAGCACGGCTTCATGGCGTTCGCGCAAGGCCTGGCGCAGCGCGGGTAAAACTTCATCGATCGGCAAAGAAATCATGGTGGCTCCAGAACAGTGCGGCGAGTATAACGGCGATCAGTTCGGTATTAAGCTAAATGCCTGGTACGACCCTTTAAGCAGCTTTGAGGTTTTTGTATGCGTATGCCTTCTCGTGTCATTGGCGGTGTCGTGGTTGCGGCCCTGCTCACCCAACTGACTGCCTGCGGCAGTATTTTCTTCCCGGATCGCCGGGGTCAGATCGACGGCAAAATTGATCCCATGATCGTTGTGCTGGATGCTGTGGGCCTGCTGTTTTATGTCATTCCCGGGCTGATCGCGTTCGGTGTTGATTTCGCCACCGGTGCGATCTACTTCCCGCCCGGCAAAACCGCGCAGATCGCCCCGGAAAAACTGCGTGAAGCCGTCGGCGCTGATGGCAAAGTGGACAACAGCAAACTGCAGGCCATTCTGGAAAGCGAATTGGGCCGCAGTTTCCCGTTGAACGACCCGCGCCTGATCCAGCACAAAGGCAGTGCCCAGCAATTGGCGATGTACGGTTTGAAACCCGCCGCCTGAACCAAGGAAGGTCCATGACCAGTAGCCCGGAACACGCCCGTCTGTTACGCCTGGCCACCCGTGCGTCGGTGGCGGTGGCGAGTCTGTTGATCGTGACCAAGGCCATCGCCTGGTGGCTCAGTGGTTCGGTCAGCATGCTCGCCGGACTCACCGACTCGCTGCTCGATGGCATGGCGTCGTTTCTCAACCTGCTGGCCGTGCATTACGCGTTACGCCCTGCCGATGAAGATCACCGTTACGGGCATGGCAAGGCCGAGTCGCTTGCCGGCATGGCGCAAGCGTTGTTTATTGCCGTGAGTGCGGTGTTGATCGCCGTTCAGGCAGTCGACCGCCTGAAAAATCCCGAGCCGATAGGCGCGCCGTGGATCGGGATCGGCGTGATCGTATTTTCGCTGCTGATGACGGCTGCCCTGCTGGTGCTGCAACACCGGGTGGTCAAGGCCACCGGGTCAAACGCGGTGCGGGCCGACTCGCTGCATTACCGTTCCGACCTGATGCTCAACGGCAGCATTCTGGTTGCACTGGTGCTGGCCAGCTTTGGCTGGCCGCAGCTGGATGCCTGGTTTGGCCTCGGGATCGCGGCTTACATCCTGTGGAGCGCGATCCAGATCGCCCGCGAGAGCTTTTCGGTGCTGATGGATCAAGAGCTGCCGCAGGAAGTCAGCCAAAACATGCTGACACTGGCTTGCAGTGTTCCTGGCGTGCTCGGCGCCCATGATCTGCGCACGCGGATCTCGGGCAACATCTGGTATGTGCAATTGCATCTGGAGTTACCGGGGGAACTGACGCTGTCCGTGGCGCACGCCCTGAGTGACCGTGCCGCCGAAGCGATTGAGAAGGCCTATCCACGGGCCGAAGTGCTGGTACACGCCGATCCACAGGAAGTGGTCAAACCACGTGTCACGGATCACTAGCTGACCCGTAGCGTTCACCAGGCTCATCATTGAGCCACCTGTTTTCGGGCAATAAAAAAGGGCGACCCGTCGGTCGCCCTTTGAATTTTTCTGTCCTGGCTCAACACTCGTGATGTTGGCTCACCTCGCTCCGTCTTCTGGACAGTGCGTAGCCCGGGGACCGGGGCAACCCTGTGGGGTTGGCGGTCGCGGCTGGCCTGATTCGGCGGGCCGCAGTGGACTGTGTGTCCGGGCAGTGATTCTGGTGTTAAGAATAGGCCTGAGCGCGCAGCAGGCGATTGCGAAGATTGCTCAATAAAACATCACTTGCGCAATTTTTAACTTCCAGTGGATACTTTCACGCAATAGTTATGACAAAGGGTGTCTTCATGAGCAAACTCGACCGGTATGACCTCAGTATTTTGGCGGAACTGCAGCGTGACGCCCGCATCTCCAACCAGGAGCTGGCCGAGCGCATTGGTTTGTCGCCTTCACCCTGCTCGCGACGGGTCAAACAGCTCGAAGATGACGGCTACATCACGCGCCAGGTGGCATTGCTCGATCGCAAACTGTTGGGGCTGAGCCTGACGGCTTACGTGTTGATCGGCATGGACCGGCATACACCCGAACGCTTCGAGAACTTTGAAGCGTCGATCCGCAGCCTGCCGCAAGTGCTGGAGTGCAGCCTGGTGACCGGCATGGATGCCGACTACCAATTGAAAGTGGTGGTGGCCGACATGGATCATTACCAGAAACTGCTGCTGGGCCACCTCACCAGAATCGAAGGCGTGACCAGCGTGCGTTCCAGCTTTGTGCTCAATCAGGTCTTGAACAGTACAGAGCTGCCGTTGACGCATTTGCGCGGCTGATCCGCGGGGCTGCGAGCAAAGGCGGCGGGTATTCGCCCCCGCGCCTTGGCGTATACTCCCCCGGCTTCTATCCCTGATGATGCTGGAGAACACCGATGGATCCTGCCGTATTTGAAGAATGGATGATGACGATTCTGGTCAGCGTCCTGATCATTTTCATGGCTTTTATCGTCTGGGATCTGGCGAAGAAGTCCAAGGCCGGGCGCTTTGGCTCATTCATTCTGTTTTTCGTGCTCGGACTGGGTGTTGCTGCCTTCATCATCAAAAGCGTGGTCATCGGCCTGATTGAATCCGGCACGCTATAGCCGGGCGGGCACTTCCTTGTAGTGTCCTTGCTCAAGCCCTTCGAGCGTCCAGTCGCCAATCCGTACCCGCACCAGGCGCAGGGTGGGCAAACCAACGGCGGCCGTCATGCGCCGAACCTGACGATTGCGCCCTTCACGGATGACCAGTTCGAGCCACGCCGTCGGTACGCTTTTGCGAAACCTTACCGGCGGGTTACGCGGCCATAGCTGCGGTTCTTCGAGCGCACGGGCTTCGGCGGGCAAGGTCTTGCCGTCATTGAGTTCAACCCCCTCACGCAACTGCTGCAGTTGTTCTGGCGTAGGCTCGCCTTCCACTTGCACCCAATAGGTCTTGGGCAATTTGTGCTTGGGGTCGGCAATGCGTGCCTGCAACTGGCCGTCATTGGTCAGCAGCAGCAAGCCTTCACTGTCCCGGTCCAGGCGCCCGGCCGGGTAAATACCCGGGATCGGGATAAAGTCCTTGAGCGTCGCCCGCCCCCCTTCGTCACTGAACTGGGTCAGTACATCGAACGGTTTGTTGAACAAAAACAGCTTGGGCTCGGACGGTGGAGCCTTGGCTACCCGGCGACCGGCTGCGTGGGGCTGGGGTTTTTTAGAGGCCGGATGACGCGGGGCGGGACGGACAGGACGGGACATGGCAAAGAGAACATCTAACGATCAGGGCAGACAATGCTAGTGCCCTGATCGCTAAATGACCATCCCGTCAACGGAATGGCGGTTCGTCGAAGCTGCGCAGTTTGCGCGAGTGCAGCGAGTTGAGCTGGCTGCGCATCAGGTCGACGGCGGCAATACCGATCTTCAAGTGCTGGCTGACGGCCCGCTCATAGAACGCATTGGCCGACCCCGGCAACTTGATTTCGCTGTGCAACGGTTTATCAGAGACACAGAGCAAGGTGCCGTAGGGCACGCGCAAACGATAGCCCTGGGCCGCAATCGTCCCGCTTTCCATGTCGACGGCCACGGCACGGGACAGGTTGATCAGCGGACGTTCCTGAGCCCAGCGCAGTTCCCAGTTACGGTCGTCGTAGGTCAGCACGGTGCCGGTTCGCAGGCGTTTTTTCAGTTCGTCGCCACGCTCGCCGGTGACTTGTGCCGCAGCCTCCTGCAGCGCCAGCTGCACTTCGGCCAGCGCCGGAATCGGGATATTCGGCGGTACGACCCGGTCGAGAATCCCGTCGCGACGCATGTAGGCGTGGGCCAATACGTAGTCGCCAATGGTTTGCGACTGACGCAGACCGCCGCAGTGGCCAATCATCAGCCAGCAATGGGGACGCAACACAGCCAGATGGTCGGTGATGTTTTTCGCGTTGGACGGGCCAACGCCGATATTCACCAGCGTGACGCCATGACCATCATTGGCCTGCAGGTGATACGCCGGCATTTGATAGCGGTGCCACACCACCCCGGCGGCAATGGCCTGAGCTTCGCCGTAGTCCATGCCTTTTTCGATCAGCACGTTGCCCGGCAATACCATGCGCACAAAGCGCGGGTTATCGCGCAGTTGCTCAAGGCCGTGGAGGATGAACTGGTCGACATACCGATGGTAGTTGGTCAGCAAGATCCACGGCTGCACGTGACGCCAGTCGCTGCCGGTGTAGTGCACCAGGCGACGCAGAGAGAAATCGACCCGCGCCGCGTCGAACAACGCCAGTGGCAGCGGGTCGGTGTTTGCCCAATCGTACAGGCCATCGGCAATGCCATCGGTGGCCGCCGACAGGTCGGTACTCGGGAAAACCCGTGCCAGCGCCGCTGCAGTGACGCCAGAGCCGGCGAGTTCATCGCCTTGCTCGACCACGTACGGGTAAGGAATGTTTTGCTGACTGACGCCGACTTCGACCTCGACGGTGAAGTCGCGCATCAAGGGCACCAACTGCTCCAGCAGATAGTTACGGAACGCCGCAGGGTGGGTCACGGTTACGCTGTAAGTACCCGGCAGCTGGACCTTGGCATATGCCCGGGTAATGGTCGGGATTTCGCCATTAATGCTGTTGGTCAGGCGCAGTTCCGGATAGCGGAACAGGGCACGCTCTTCAACGGTGGGTTCGATTCGGTCCTTGAGGTAACGCTTGAGTGCCTGGCTCAATGCAAGGGTTGCACGCTCGTGCAAGGCTGCGAGCCGGTCGACGGCCTCTTCAGCGGATGAAACAACGATAAAAGCTTCGGTCACGGTAAGCATCCTGTCTTCTGAACTGGCAGGCCTTTATCTTGCCTGCATCGCTGAGCAATGCACAGAGTGTTGTAGCCTCTGGCGCAGACGGTACGCGTTGAGGATTTCAGGACAGTGACGGCGCCTCGACCACCGGTCGAGGCTTGACTCATGCGAGATCGGGCGTCGAGCGCGCGATGATGGCGGCGATGTTCAGACCTCGGGGCAAGGTGCCATAAACCCGGCCGCTGCCCTGTAGCCGGCTGGCGATAAAAGCATCGCTGACATCGCTGTTACCTGCTTCCAGCAGCAATCTGGCCTGCAAGCCCAGGGCAATGTCCTCCGTCAATTGCCGGGCACGCAGTTGAATGTCGTCCGTGTCATTGAGGGCCGCTTTCAAGGAGGTGATGTGCCGCGCCAAACGCACATCGCCATGCCCGTCACCCAGCTCGGCAAACAAGGCATCGAGCACCCCGGGCTCCTTGGACAGGGCACGCAATACATCAAGGCACTGCACATTGCCCGAGCCTTCCCAGGTGGAATTCACCGGCGCCTCACGATAAAGACGCGGCAAGATACTGTCTTCGACATAACCCGCGCCCCCCATGCACTCGGCGGCTTCGTTGATCATCGCCGGGGCCCGTTTGCAGATCCAGTACTTGCCCACCGCCGTGACAAGGCGTGAAAACCTCGCCTCATGGGGGTCATCCAGATGATCCAGCGCTCGCCCCATGCGCAGGCTCAACGCCAGGGCGGCCTCGCTTTCCAGGGCCAGATCCGCGAGGACGTTTTGCATCAGTGGCTGCTCGGCCAGCACGCGCCCTCCGACCCGACGGTGCGCGCAGTGGTGGCTGGCCTGGGTCAGCGCCTGACGCATCAACGCGCTGGAACCCACCATGCAATCGAAGCGGGTCATGGCGACCATTTCAATGATCGTGGGTACGCCACGCCCTTCTTCGCCAATCATCCAGGCCAGCGCCCCGCGGAACTCGACCTCGCTGGACGCATTCGAGCTGTTGCCCAGTTTGTTCTTCAGACGCTGGATATAGAATTCGTTGCGGGTCCCGTCCGGTCGATGACGCGGCAATAAAAAGCAGCTCAGGCCCTTGTCGGTTTGCGCCAGGGTCAGGAACCCGTCGCACATCGGGGCCGAGCAAAACCATTTGTGCCCCAGCAACTCATAGGGCTGGCCCGGACCGCTGGCGCCTACCGGATACGCATGAGTCGTGTTGGCCCGCACATCAGTGCCACCCTGCTTTTCAGTCATGGCCATGCCCAGGGTGACACCGGCTTTTTGGCTGATGTCGACATTGCGCGGGTCATATTCGGTAGAAAGAATTTTCGGCAGCCATTGCTCGGCGATATCCGGTTGCAGGCGCAAGGCCGGTACGCTGGCAAACGTCATGGTCAACGGGCAGCCACTGCCGGCCTCAGCCTGACTGTGCAGGTAGGTCATGGAGGCCCGCGCGACATGCGCACCCGGCCGGGGATCCGTCCAGGGCAAGGACGGCAGGCCGTGCTCTATCGCAGTCCGCATCAGCTCATGGTAGGCCGGATGAAAGTCCACCTGATCGATCCGGTGGCCATAACGGTCATGGCTGACAAACTGCGGTTTGTTTTCGTTGGCCAGAAACCCCGCCGCCATCAGCGGGCCGCCTGCGAGTGCCCCGTACCGGTCAATCCGCGACTGCGCCCAACCCGCACCAAAACGCCGCCCCCACTCCTGCAGCGGCACGTCGATGCGGTAAAGGTTTACGCCGTCCAGAGACGGCGGTTGATTGGTGACGGCGTGGGTTTCAGCGTATTGATGCAGGTTCATTGCACAGGCTCCTGTCGATCAGGCCAATGCACTCAGTGAAACATGCCTCGCCACCTTAACAAGTGGCATAAATGCCTAAAACTCGGCGTTTTTGGCACCTTCCTGCTTCAACAGTCGCTGTGACAGCGCGCGCTCCAAGTCTTCAAAGCGCAACGGTTTGATCAGAAAATCGGTGATCCCATCCACCTGTTCACGGGCCTTTTGCGCTTCAGCTTGCGACTCGAACAGCGCCAGAACGGGCAACTGCGCACACGCAGACAACGTCAGCAGCTGGTTACCCATCGATGCCCCTGATACCTGGGTGAGCGGGCACGCCAGCAACACCGCATCGACCCGTTCTCGACGCAATGCTTCGACCGCCGCCTGACCATTGTCGGCACCGAGCACGCGATAACCCATTTTGAGCAACATGCCACGCACCGCCACAGGGTTGGCATCGCTGCTTTCAACCAGCAGCACCACGCATTCGTTCGGCGCACGGCAAAACTCCGGCGTCACAGTCGACTCCGGTGGAGGCTGCGGAACCTGAAGCAGTGATTCAAGCTCAAGCAACAGTTGAAACTGCGACCCCTGCCCCGGCTGCGAGTGATGGGTCAACCGCCCACCGAGCAGCTCGACCAAGCGCCGGCAGATCGCCAAGCCGATGCCTAATCCCCCATATTGACGGGTCATGGAGCCATCAACCTGGAAGAAATGCTGGTACAGCTCACCTTCCTCCTGATGGACAAAGCCAATCCCGCTGTCGATGACATTAAAGGCCAGCGCCCAGCGGCCGGAACCTGCGACCTTTCCGGTGACCCGTAGAATCACCCCGCCTACGCGGGTGAATTTGATCGCGTTATCCAGCAGGCACTCAAGGCACTGGCGAATTTTTTCGACATCGCCGATCCACTGATCAGGTAAGTCGTGGGCCACTGCATAGGAAAACTCAAGCCCCTGAGCGCGTGCACGGGGTCCGAACTGGCGCTCCAGATCACCCATCAAGGCATTCAGGCTGAACGGTTGCGGACGGGCTTGAAGGCGACCGGCTTGCAACTCTGTCAGGGTCAGGATGCCATTGACCATATGCATCATTTCTCGGGCCGAGCCTTCTGCCGTTTGAGTGTATTGCTCAAGCTCAGGGCTCATGTCGAGGGTCTTGATCAACTCAAGGGAGCCAATCACACCGTTCATCGGAGTACGCAACTCATGGGTAACGGTTGCCAGGAACTCATCCTTGAGCTGATTGGTGCGGGCCAGTTGCTGGTTCATCGCCGCCAGCTTTTGCCCGGACTCCTGCAACGTCCGCGCCTGCAGGTCACGCATGGCGTTGATCCGGTCAGCCAGGGCCAGCGACAGCAACCCCACTTCAAGGGCCGAGCCGATCTGGCTGGCGTACATGGTCAAGAACACGTTAGGCAGATAGCCCAGCACCATCAGGGTGTTCACCAGGCCGCCCAGCAAGAAGGCCGACCAGGCGATCACGAAATAGCGCGCCACTCGCAGGCCCCGGACCCAGGCCACGATACCCGCCACAAAAATGGTCACGATAAACGCTAGCGCCAGCCCCGTGGCCAGGCGCAACGACACCGCATAGCTGGTGGTCAACGCCAGCACCATCACCAGCGCACCGACAGCCATCAGGAATATCAAGGCACGGTTCAACCAGCGGCTGTGGGTCGCGATGTGCAGAAAGGTGCGGGCAAACTGGCAACCGAAAAAGGCCGCCGAACCGATCAGGAACGGGGTGGCGGCATTTGCCCACCACGGGTTGTTTGGCCAGAAGTACTGCACGGCGGCGCCATTGACGGACAGTTGGTACAGCCCGAACGAGGCGATGTAGAAGATGTAATAGAGGTAGCTGGTATCACGGACGCTGATGTAGATGAACAGGTTGTAAACCAGCATCCCCAGCAACACGCCATAAATCAGGCCCAGGATATAAATGCGTTCCGGCTGGGCCTCCAGGTATGACTGGGCAGACCACAGCGTTAACGGCGCCTGAATCGAGCCCTGGCTCGCCAGGCGCAGGTACACCGTTTGCTGTTGGCCGGGGCTGAAATTGAGTTCAAAGAGGTAGTTGTTTTCTTTGATCTGCCGGCTGTCAAAAGGCAGCGCATCCCCCGTGCGCTGCACCAACCGATAGTTGCCGGCCGTGTCTGCCAGGTACAACTCGATATGGTCCAGTGGCGGGTAGGCCAGTTCCAGCAGCCAGGTTCGATGGACCTCGGGATGTTTGGGCTGATAGCGCAAATCCATTTTGAGCCAGAATGCCGAGTGCGAGTACCCCTCATTCAGCGTGGCTTTATCGTGCGGAACAAACAGTTCATCGTTCGCCCTGACATCGGCCAGAACCGCCTGCCCACCTACGTCTTCGTAAACCTGCATCACGCGGCCCAAGGGCAGACTTTGTGTGGTTTCATCGAAAGCCACTGCGCTGGCCAGCATCGGTAGCCAACCCAAAAAAAACATCAGCAAATAGCGCATACAGCCCCAACATGGCCCCGCCGATAACGTTCGCAATCCCCCATTCCCTTTGAGACCGCGCCGACCGGATTGCCCGTTATTAATTTGAAGTCACTCTAGCATAGCCATTGATGGCAAATGAGCACCACCAAAATATTCTCTTGGAAGGCTCTAGATCGGGCATTACAGAAGGTATTTTTAGTTTCCTAGACCCTTGGAACACGGGACTTGCCACAGGTGCATCAGCGACCTGCAACTCAACATGGCGCAGACCGCCCGAAAAAACCGTTTGGTGGTAAGCTCGCGCACCATGAATATCTACAGTTCTCGCCCCGTTGTCCTCTGTCTCTCCGGCCATGACCCCAGTGGGGGTGCCGGCTTGCAGGCAGATATCGAAGCCCTGCTGGCTCAAGGTTGTCACGCCGCCCCGGTCGTGACCGCCTTGACCGTGCAGAACACTGTCAATGTCATCGATTTCCGCGTCCTGGATCGAGACTGGGTGCTGGCTCAAGCCGACGCCGTACTCAGCGATTCCACCGTTGCGGCCGTCAAGCTGGGCATGCTTGGCTCGCTGGAAATGGTCGACACCGTGGTCGAGCTGCTGCAAGCCCACCCGCACCTGCCGATGGTCTGCGACCCGGTACTGCGCGCGGGCGGTGGCGGGCGACTGGGCAAGGACGAAGTCGGCTTTGCCATGCGCGAGCGCCTGCTGCCTCTGGCCACCATTGCCACTCCCAACCTGCCTGAAGCCCGAATCCTGGCCGAGCTGCCCGAAGGCAGCGCCGATGAATGCGCAGAAAAACTCCTGCCCTTTTGCAAACACTTGCTCATTACTGGCGGTCACGGCGATGAACACGAAGTCCACAACCGCTTGTACAGCCGCGACGGCAGCCGCCACACTTTCACCTGCTATCGCTTGCCCGGCAGCTATCACGGTTCGGGCTGCACACTGGCGAGCACCCTCGCCGGACGCCTGGCCATCGGCGAAGGTCTGGTCAGTGCTGTAGAAACCGCGCTTAATTACACGTGGCGCACCTTGCGGGATGCCGAGCAACTGGGTCAGGGACAATTTGTGCCCCGCCGATTGCCGCTGGACTTCTGCTCGTAACGAATGAGGTTCGACCTATGAAGCTGCGTGGCCTGTATGCCATCACTGACAGCCAACTGCTTGCCGGCAAACTGCTTCCGTTTGTGGAGGCTGCCCTCGATGGCGGCCTGGCGCTTTTGCAATACCGCGACAAAAGCACTGACGACGCCCGCCGGCTGCGCGAGGCTGAGGCTTTGCGCGGTCTGTGCGAGCGATACAAGGCGCACCTGATCATCAACGATGATGCTGAGCTTGCAGCCCGCCTGGGTGTCGGGCTGCACCTTGGGCAAACCGACGGCCCCCTGACCCCGGCCCGCGCCCTGCTGGGCCGCCAGGCGATCATTGGCTCCACGTGTCATAGCCAGATTGACCTGGCCGAGCAGGCCGCCCGGGAAGGTGCCAGTTATGTCGCCTTTGGTCGTTTTTTCAACTCCAGCACCAAACCCGGCGCCCCTACCGCGACCCTCGACATCCTCGACCAGGCCCGGGCCCGCCTCAACCTGCCCATTTGTGTGATTGGCGGTATCACGCTGGAGAACGCCGCGCCACTGGTCGCCCACGGTGCCGATCTACTGGCGGTGGTGCATGGCCTGTTTGGCGCTGAGAGCTCCCAGGAAGTCACCCGCCGCGCCCGTGCCTTCAACGACTTGCTGTCCATTTAATACCGAATCCTGATTCAGAGAGAGCCCATCATGTCTCGTTCCGAAACCCTGTTTGCCAATGCCCAAAAACACATCCCCGGCGGTGTGAACTCCCCCGTTCGTGCGTTCAAGAGCGTCGGCGGCACCCCACTGTTCTTCAAACACGCTGAAGGCGCCTACGTCACGGACGAAGACGACAAGCGTTACGTCGATTACGTCGGTTCCTGGGGGCCAATGATTCTGGGCCACAGCCACCCGGACGTGCTCGACGCCGTGCGGGCCCAGCTGGAACACGGCCTGTCGTACGGTGCGCCGACAGCCATGGAAACCGAGATGGCCGACCTGGTGTGCGCCATCGTGCCGTCCATGGAGATGGTGCGGATGGTCAGCTCCGGTACCGAAGCCACCATGAGTGCCATTCGTCTGGCCCGCGGCTTTACTGGCCGCGACAACATCCTCAAGTTTGAAGGTTGCTACCACGGTCACTCCGACAGCTTGCTGGTCAAGGCCGGCTCTGGCGCACTGACCCAGGGCGTACCCAGCTCGGGCGGCGTTCCGGCAGACTTCGCCAAGCACACCCTGACCACCACCTTCAACGACCTCGAGGCGGTAGAAAAACTGCTGAGTGAAGTGGGTGACACCGTCGCCTGCATCATCGTTGAGCCGGTCGCCGGCAACATGAACTGCGTCCCCCCGGCACCGGGCTTCCTCCAGGGCCTGCGCAGCCTGTGCGACAAACATGGCGCGGTATTGATTTTTGATGAAGTGATGACCGGTTTCCGCGTGGCCCTGGGTGGCGCTCAAGCCCACTACGGCGTTACGCCAGACCTGAGCACCTTCGGCAAGATCATTGGCGGCGGCATGCCTGTGGGCTGTTTCGGCGGCAAGCGCGAAATCATGCAGCACATCGCACCACTGGGCCCGGTCTATCAGGCAGGCACCCTGTCCGGTAACCCGCTGGCGATGGCCGCCGGCCTGACCACCTTGCGCCTGATCAGCCGCCCGGGCTTCCATGCCGAGCTGAGCGATTACACCACTCGCCTGCTGGATGGCCTGCAGCAGCGCGCGGATGCGGCTGGCATCCCCTTCGTGACCACCCAGGCCGGCGGCATGTTCGGCCTGTATTTCAGCGGTGCCGATGACATCGTCACCTTTGACGACGTGATGGCCAGCGATGCGGACCTGTTCAAGCGCTTCTTCCACCTGATGCTGGAAGGCGGGGTGTATCTGGCACCGAGTGCATTTGAGGCCGGTTTCACCTCGATCGCCCATGGCGAAACCGAGTTGCAACTGACCCTGGATGCCGCAGAGCGCGCTTTTGCTGCCCTGAAGTGATCCCTGAAAACGGCAAGGATTAAGCCCCTTGCCGTTTTTTATGCCCGGAATGCACGCTTGCTCCACACGACTCGTCCAAAATCGTCTTAAATCAATCGATATCCGGGTCACGCAGCAGAAAAACGAGTAAAGACTTTGTAAGGTGGCCTCTGCTTATTTCATAATGCGCGCCTATACATCCCTTGGTCGGGCTTGCCCGCCTTTCAGAGGTACGTCGATTCCCATGAACCGCACCGGCCGCGCCCTTGCTCTGGGCTGCCTGTTGCTCCTACAACCGCTGCTTGTCCAGGCAGGCGGTAACTCGTTGTTGATCCCAGCGATGGGTCGCTGCACCCTCAATACTCAGCCAGAAAACCTTGCAGAGGCGCTAGCCTTGTGCGAGCAGGCTGCAAAAGCCGGGGATGCGGAAGCCGAATACGAGTTAGGCGAGTTCTATTACGACGGTAAAAACACCCCGCGCGACCTCAATCTGGCCCTGAGCTATTTCGAGCAGGCTTCGCTGCAAGGCCACGCCATGGCCCAGTACCAGCTCGGCACCATGTTCTTCAAGGGCGAAGGCGTACCGGCCAACAACATCCAGGCGTATATCGTGCTGAAGATGGCCGCCGTCAATGGCGCCGAAGACGCGCTCGACACCGCCGACCTGGTGGCCGAACAAATGCCTCGCGACCAGCTGGAAACTGCTACCCAGATCCTGGGGCAGATTTTCCGCAAATACCTGCTGGAGCTTCAATCAGCGGACGGACGCTCGCCGTTTTCGCCGCTGCCTTGAGCAAAGCCGGCAGCCAACGGTCTTAAAACGCCCTTAATCCTTCGACAGCCAAGTGCGCGAGCGCACTGACATCGGCAGCGCCCTTACTTCTCCGGCATCGGGAACGGAAACGGCATCACATTGCTGACGCCGCGGGCTTCGCTGATTTTCGGGGTGCCCAGACGCTCGACTTCGTCGATACGCACAATCGAATGCATCGGCACAAAGCTGCGCACCACACCTTCGAATTGCGCCTTGAGCTTTTCTTCGCTCGGATCAACGACCATTTGCGTCCGCTCACCGAAGACGAATTCCTCCACTTCCAGGAAGCCCCACAGATCGCTTTGATAGATCTGCTTGGCGTACATTTCGAACACCTGGCCCTGATTAAGGAAAATCACCTTGTAGATTGGAGCTTCACGTTTGGTCATGGTGGGCGAGTAAACATCTGAAGATATAAAAGAGGGCGCGAACTATAGCATAGCCGTCAGGCGCACAACGCTAGGAAGCAAAGGCTATGCCCCCTATAATGCGCGGTTCTTTGAATCACTTGATGAACACCCATGGCCAAGAAGCTTTACATCGAAACCCACGGTTGCCAGATGAATGAGTACGACAGCTCGCGCATGGTCGACCTGCTGGGTGAACATCAGGCCCTGGAGGTCACAGCGCGCGCTGAAGACGCTGATGTCATCCTGCTTAACACCTGCTCGATTCGTGAACGTGCCCAGGATCGCGTGTACTCGCAACTGGGCCGCTGGCGCGAGCTGAAGCTGGCCAACCCGGAGATGGTGATTGCTGTCGGGGGTTGTGTTGCCAGCCAGGAAGGGGCGGCGATCCGTGATCGCGCCCCTTACGTCGACGTGGTGTTCGGCCCGCAAACCTTGCATCGCCTGCCTGAAATGATCGATGCCGCGCGCATCACCAAGCTGCCGCAGGTGGACGTGTCGTTCCCCGAGATCGAAAAATTCGATCACCTGCCTGAACCCCGCATCGACGGCCCGAGCGCCTACGTCTCGGTCATGGAAGGCTGCAGCAAGTACTGCACGTTCTGCGTCGTACCTTATACCCGCGGCGAAGAAGTCAGCCGTCCGTTCGATGACGTGCTGGCAGAAATCATCCACCTGGCCGAAAACGGCGTGCGTGAAGTGACCTTGCTCGGCCAGAACGTGAACGGTTATCGAGGTCTCACTGAAGGTGGGCGCCTGGCCGATCTGGCAGAGCTGATCCGGGTAGTGGCCGCGATAGATGGCATCGAGCGTATCCGCTACACCACTTCGCACCCGCTGGAGTTCTCCGACAGCCTGATCCAGGCTCATGCTGAAGTCCCTGAGCTGGTGAAACACCTGCACCTGCCGGTGCAATCGGGTTCGGACCGCATTCTGTCCGCGATGAAGCGCAACCACACCGCACTGGAGTACAAGTCCAAGCTGCGCAAGTTGCGCGCCGCCGTTCCGGGAATCTGCATCAGTTCGGACTTTATCGTCGGCTTCCCCGGTGAAACTGAAAAAGACTTCGAGCAGACCATGAAGCTGATCGAAGACGTCGGGTTCGACTTTTCGTATTCCTTCGTCTACAGCCAGCGCCCGGGCACACCAGCAGCCGATCTGGTCGACGACACCCCCGAGGAGCGCAAGAAGGAACGCCTGAACGCGCTGCAACATCGCCTCAACCAGCAGGGTTTCGAGATCAGCCGTCAAATGGTGGGTTCCACCCAGCGGATTCTGGTCACGGACTACTCGAAGAAAGACCCCGGCGAGCTGCAAGGCCGTACCGAAAACAACCGGATTGTTAACTTCCGCTGCGACAACCCGCAGCTGATCGGACAGTTTTCCGATGTGCATATCGATGCCGCACAACCCCATTCACTGCGGGGCTCGTTGCTGAATTGAGCAGAACCTGTAGCCGCTGCCGAAGGCTGCGATAAGATCCTCAGGATCTGACGCGCCTTGCAGCGTGCGCCCACGTCATGGGCGGTCGCAGCCTGCGGCAGCGGCTACAGGTTTTATGACGTATCAGTAAGTCCTTTCACGCATGGTCTGCTAGCGTTATCCTTCAACTCATCTTAATTGCCTAAGGGCGGCTAAATACGACCTTGAACGCACCCATAGAACCACATCGTTTTCTCCTCGAGCCCTTTGAGGCTCGCCGTTTCGCCAATCTGTGCGGGCAATTCGACGAGCATTTGCGCTTGATCGAACAGCGCCTGACGATCGAAATCCGCAATCGCGGCAATCAATTCGAGCTGATCGGCGACCCAAAAATCACCACCTCCGCAGAAAACCTGCTGCGTCGCCTGTACCGCGAAACCAAAGCCACTGAGCTTTCGCCGGACATGGTGCACCTGTTCCTGCAAGAATCTGCCGTCGAAGAACTCGCCAGCAATCCGGTGGCTGAGGCCAGCGTCTCGTTGCGCACCAAAAAGGGCATGATTCGCCCTCGCGGTATCAACCAGCAACGCTACGTCAAAGAGATTCTGGGCAACGACATCAACTTCGGTATTGGCCCCGCCGGTACGGGTAAAACCTATCTGGCCGTGGCGTGCGCTGTTGATGCCCTGGAACGCGAGCAGATTCGCCGCATCCTGCTGGTGCGTCCGGCGGTCGAAGCGGGTGAAAAACTCGGCTTCCTGCCCGGCGACCTGTCACAGAAGATCGACCCGTACCTGCGCCCGCTTTACGACGCGCTGTACGAGATGCTGGGCTTCGAGTACGTGGCCAAGCTGATCGAACGCCAGGTCATCGAAGTGGCTCCGCTGGCCTATATGCGCGGTCGCACCCTGAACAACAGCTTCATTATTCTCGACGAAAGCCAGAACACCACCGTTGAGCAAATGAAGATGTTCCTGACCCGCATCGGCTTCGGCTCCACTGCCGTCATCACCGGTGACATCACCCAGATCGACCTGCCGAAAGGCACCAAGTCCGGGCTGAACCATGTCATCGAAGTGCTCAAGGATGTGCCGGGCATCAGCTTCACGCATTTCCAGTCCAAAGACGTCGTGCGTCATCCGCTGGTACAGCGCATTGTTGAAGCCTACGGGCGTTATGAACAGGAAGCCGCTGACAAGCTGGCCGCCCTGCCCGCTGCCAAGGATTACCGCCACGATGCTTGAGCTTGACCTGCAACTGGCCACCGAGGCTGCAGCCCCCTCCGAAGCCCGGTTCCGCCAGTGGTGCGAGCTGGCTTTGCGCCAGCGTACTGCCGACTCGGAAATGACCATTCGTCTGGTAGATGAAGCCGAAGGCCGTGAACTCAATCACACCTGGCGTCAGAAAGATTACGCGACCAATGTGCTGTCCTTCCCTGCCGACGTGCCCGATGAATTCCTGGACATCCCGTTATTGGGCGACCTGGTGATTTGCGTGGCAGTGGTTGAGCGCGAAGCCGCTGAACAGGGCAAGGATCTGGAGGCGCACTGGGCCCACCTGGTGATACACGGCTGCTTGCATCTTCTGGGTTACGACCATATAGAAGATGAAGAAGCAGAAGAAATGGAAGCACTGGAACGAACGTTGCTTGCAGAACTGGGTCATCCTGATCCTTATGCAGACGACGAAACTGAATAACACCCCACTGAAATAACCAAGGGATACGAGTAAATCGCTATGAGCGAAGACCGATCGAGCAACGGGCAAAAGTCATGGTTAGGTAAACTGACCCAGGCCTTTGCCCATGAGCCGAAAAACCGCCAGGAGCTGCTTGAGCTGCTGCGCGAAGCACACCAGAACAAGCTGTTGGACAGTGAAGCACTGGCCATCGTCGAAGGCGCCATTCAAGTGGCTGACCTGCAGGTACGGGACATCATGGTCCCGCGCTCGCAGATGATCAGCATCAAGGCGACCCAGACCCCCCGCGAATTTCTCCCGGCGATCATCGATGCTGCGCACTCGCGCTACCCGGTGATCGGCGAAAGCCATGACGACGTTTTGGGCGTCCTCCTGGCCAAGGATCTGCTGCCGTTGATCCTTCAAGAGAACGGCGACAAGTACAACATCAAGGATTTGCTGCGTCCGGCGACGTTTGTCCCCGAGTCCAAGCGCCTTAACGTGTTGCTGCGTGAATTCCGTGCCAACCACAACCACATGGCCATCGTCATTGACGAATACGGCGGAGTGGCAGGCCTGGTGACCATTGAAGACGTTCTGGAACAGATCGTTGGCGACATCGAAGACGAGCACGATGTCGAGGAAGACAGCTACATCAAGCCGCTGCCCAGCGGTGACTTCCTGATCAAGGCCCTGACCCCGATCGAGAACTTCAACGAGTTCTTCGACAGCGAATTTTCCGACGACGAGTTCGACACCGTTGGCGGACTGGTCATGAGCGCGTTCGGGCACTTGCCAAAACGCAATGAAATCACTGAAATCGGCCCTTACCGCTTCCGCATCCTGAATGCTGACAGCCGCCGGATTCACCTGATCCGCCTGACGCCTATTGCCCGCTAAACCACAACGCTAAGGATTGAAATGCGCTGGATAACCTCCCCCGGCTGGCCCGGTAACCTGCTGGCCGTGGTGGCTGGCGCACTGACAACCCTGGCGTTGGCACCCTTCGATATCTGGCCACTGGCGCTGGTTGCCCTGGCCATGTTCTACCTTGGCTTGCGCGACCTGTCCCCAAAACAGGCGCTGGGCCGTGGCTGGTGCTATGGCTTTGGCCTGTTTGGCGCTGGCACCAGCTGGATCTACTACAGTATTCACAACTTCGGCGGTGCGTCCGTGCTGCTGGCGGGGTTGCTGATGCTGGCGTTCACCGCCGCCATCGCCTGGTTCTTCGCCCTGCCCGCCTGGCTGTGGGCGCGCTGGATCCGCCGCAACGAAGCCCCGCTGGCCGACACGCTGGCCTTTGCCGCGCTATGGGTTGCCCAGGAAGCATTCCGCGGCTGGTTCCTCACCGGTTTCCCTTGGCTCTACTCCGGCTACAGTCAGCTGGACGGCCCGCTGGCCGGGCTCGCGCCAATCGGCGGCATGTGGCTGATCTCCTTTACCCTGGCACTGACGGCAGCCCTGCTGTGCAACCTGCCGCGCCTGATCAAGACCCGCCGCAAGGGATTCATCGCTGCAGGCGCGGTGCTGCTGCTCGGGCCGTGGTGCATCGGCATAAGCCTCAAGCATCACGCCTGGACCAGCCCTTCGGGAGACCCGCTCAGCGTGGCGGCAATCCAGGGCAATATCGAACAAAGCATGAAGTGGGACCCGGCGCAGCTCAATGCCCAGTTGGCCCTGTACCGCGACATGACCTTCAGCTCCAGGCAAGCCGACCTGATCATCTGGCCCGAAACAGCCATCCCGGTGCTCAAGGAAAATGCCGAAGGCTACCTGACGATGATGAGCCGGTTTGCCGCCGAGCGGAATTCGGCCCTGATCACCGGGGTTCCCATCCGCCAGGAACTGCGGCATGAGCCACGCTACTTCAACGGCATCACCGCCGTGGGTGAAGGCGATGGCACGTATCTGAAACAGAAGCTGGTGCCATTTGGCGAGTACGTCCCGCTGCAAGATGTACTGCGCGGGCTCATCGCATTCTTTGACTTGCCGATGTCGGACTTTGCTCGCGGCCCTTCTGACCAAACGCTGTTGCAGGCCAAGGGTTATCAAGTCGCGCCTTTCATTTGCTATGAAGTGGTGTACCCGGACTTCGCCGCCGGCCTTGCCGCCCAGAGCGACATTTTGCTGACCATCAGCAACGACACCTGGTTCGGCACCTCGATTGGCCCACTGCAACACTTGCAGATGGCGCAAATGCGCGCTCTGGAAGCCGGACGCTGGATGATTCGCGCCACCAACAATGGTGTCACCGCCCTGATCGACCCTTTCGGGCAAATCACGGTGCAGATTCCACAATTCGAACGCGGCATTTTGTATGGCGATGTAGTGCCCATGCACGACCTGACGCCTTATCTGCAATGGCGCTCATGGCCGCTGCTGATCCTCTGCATCGGGCTTATCGGCTGGGCATTGATCACGAGCCGGATAGCCAAGACCGTGTGATGCCTGCGCAGCACACTCACCTGTAGAAGCCGGGCCAGCCCGGCTTCTATAGCGCGTCATGCCCCTCCCCGGGTTCAACGATAGAACAGCGGGTAAGCCACCTGCCCAACGGCTTCGTTGATTAACAAACCCGACTGCCAGATCGATTTGTACTCCGGCATCCAGCCGCCCAGCGGCCTTGCATTGGCCACACTCCAAAAGCCAACGGGTGCCGGTACCACCTCAAATCCGGCCTTTTCGAAGCTCCATACCGCACGCGGCATATGCCAGGCCTGAGTCACTACCGCCACCCGCCTGATGCCCTGGGGCAGCAAGATATCCGCGCTCATTTGAGCGTTCTCCCAAGTGGTACGGCTTTGCTCTTCTTTCCAGCGCACCGTCACCCCGAAATCATCGCGCATCGAATCCGCCATCAATTGCGCCTCGCTGGGCGGGGTGCCGTAGTGCAGGCCACCGGTAGTCAACACCGGCAACCCTGAAGCCTTGGCCAGTCGGGCCGCATAACGCTGACGCTCCAGGCCGGTTCCGGTCGGTTGATCAGTGCCCCACGCCGGGTCACCGCGCTCCCGACCGGAACCCAACACCACGATTGCATCCGCTCGCCCGGCCAAGGTCGACCATTCGCCCTGGGCCAGCGCGGGCTCACGCTCTATGGCGCGCGCGCCCCATTCCACCGCCACCGGCAAGCTCATCACCCACAAGCCGCCCGCACCCACGGCAAACATCACGCCGGCCAATCGCGGACGCGAACGCCGCAACCACCAGGCGAGCACCAGCAGCAGCAAGAAAATGCCCGGGGGCAGAAGAAGTTGTTTTACGAAATATCGAATAGGCATCGAGCATCTCCAGAGATGCCCGAAGCCTAAGGGGGTTGAAGGGAGGCATCAATCGCGCAGGTTATAAACTCAAACACAAACGCGTGTGACATCAACCCGGGTAGCACTGTAGTACTGCGGCTTAACTGAGGGCCCGGCGGGAATCGCCGTGCGCCCTAGGCTCCCTGCACCCTGTCCTTGAGCCAGATGACCTTGGCTTTGAAAGGGGCTTCATGCGCATTCATGCTGCCTTGCGAGCGTCCATCAGCCTCACGCCCGATCCGGTTCAAATAAACATTGATCAACTCTAACTCAGCACGACTCAAACCTCGCAATTCCAACTCGACAGGACGCTCATTACGCAAATGTACTGCCGTCTTTGCTGAATCCAGAGCCACACTCAAACGATCAATCAGCCGTTCATACACCTCCGAATTTGTTGCGCTTCGTTGCAGCTCTACCATCCGTCGTTCACCTCATTAAAGGAAATATTTCCCCCCTGACAATCAGCTTAGCTGTGCTTGTAAAACCAGCGTGCTGCCGCGACCAACGGATGACGAAGCAATCAGGGTTTCCCTCGATAGAGTGGGGTCATGTATGCTACGAGGCTTCCTGTAACCCCTGCTCCAACCTGACCGGGCAACTCCATAGCCGGTGTATGTTGAAGAGGACTAGGCCACCCTTTATCAGTACAAGTAGCCATGCACGAACAATATCAGCCCCGTGAAATAGAAGCCGCCGCCCAATCATTCTGGGACAACCAAAAGTCCTTCGAAGTCAGCGAACAACCAGGCAAGGAGACTTTCTATTGCCTATCGATGTTCCCTTACCCAAGCGGCAAGCTACATATGGGGCATGTGCGCAACTACACCATCGGTGACGTGATCTCCCGTTACCAGCGCATGCTCGGTAAAAACGTCCTGCAGCCCATGGGCTGGGACGCCTTCGGCATGCCGGCCGAAAACGCCGCAATGAAAAACAACGTTGCCCCGGCCAAGTGGACCTACGAAAACATCGCCTACATGAAAACCCAGCTGCGCAGCCTGGGTCTTGGCGTTGACTGGTCGCGCGAAATCACCACCTGCCAGCCCGATTACTACCGCTGGGAACAATGGCTGTTCACTCGCCTGTTCGAAAAAGGTGTGATCTATCGCAAAAACGGCACCGTGAACTGGGACCCGATCGACCAGACCGTTCTGGCCAACGAACAAGTGATCGACGGTCGCGGCTGGCGCTCCGGCGCGCTGATTGAAAAGCGCGAAATCCCGATGTACTACTTCAAGATCACCGCTTATGCGGATGAACTGCTCGAAAGCCTCGACGAACTGACCGGCTGGCCCGAGCAGGTCAAAACCATGCAGCGCAACTGGATTGGCAAATCCCGCGGCATGGAAGTTCAGTTCCCGTATGACCAGGCTTCCATCGGCGAAGCGGGCGTACTCAAGGTCTTCACCACCCGTCCGGACACCCTGATGGGCGCCACTTACGTGGCCGTGGCAGCCGAGCACCCGCTGGCTACCCTGGCGGCACCAGGCAATCCGGAGCTGCAGGCGTTTATCGCAGAATGCAAAGCCGGCAGCGTTGCCGAAGCGGACATGGCCACCCAAGAGAAAAAAGGGCTGCCAACCCCGCTGTTCGTCACTCACCCGCTGACAGGCGAAAAACTGCCGGTCTGGGTCGCCAACTACGTGCTGATGCATTACGGCGATGGCGCGGTAATGGCGGTGCCTGCACACGACGAGCGTGATTTCGAATTCGCCACCAAATACAACCTGCCAGTCAAGGCCGTGGTCCGCACCAGTACCGGCGATGAAACGCCTGCGCCGTGGCAGGATGCGTACAACGAACACGGTACCCTGATCAACTCCGGCGAATTTGACGGCCTTGATTTCACCGCCGCGTTCGACGCCATGGAAGCGGCCCTGACCGCCAAGGGCCTGGGTCAATCCCGCACCCAATTCCGTCTGCGCGACTGGGGCATCAGCCGTCAACGCTACTGGGGCTGCCCGATCCCGATCGTGCATTGCGACACCTGCGGCGACGTGCCGGTGCCTGAAGACCAGCTGCCTGTTGTGCTGCCAGAAGACGTAGTACCTGATGGCGCCGGTTCACCATTGGCGCGCATGCCCGAGTTCTACGAGTGCAGCTGCCCGAAATGCGGTGCACCGGCCAAGCGCGAAACCGACACCATGGACACCTTCGTCGAGTCGTCGTGGTACTACGCCCGCTACGCCTCGCCACACTATGAAGGCGGCCTGGTAGAAAAATCCGCGGCTGACCACTGGTTGCCGGTGGATCAGTACATCGGCGGTATTGAACACGCCATCCTTCACCTTCTCTATGCACGTTTTTTCCACAAACTGATGCGTGACGAAGGTCTGGTCAGCTCCAACGAGCCGTTCAAGAACCTGCTGACCCAGGGCATGGTGATCGCCGAGACTTACTACCGTCGCGAAGCCAACGGCAGCCTGACCTGGTTCAACCCGGCAGACGTCGAACTGGAACGTGACAGCAAAGCCAAGATCATCGGTGCCACACTGATCAGCGATGGCCTGCCGGTTGAAATCGGCGGCACAGAAAAAATGGCCAAGTCGAAGAACAACGGCGTTGACCCGCAGTACATGATCGAACAATACGGCGCTGATACCTGCCGCCTGTTCATGATGTTCGCCTCTCCGCCTGACGCAAGCCTCGAATGGTCGGACTCGGGCGTAGAAGGCTCGCACCGCTTCCTCAAGCGTGTATGGCGCCTGGCTCACACCCACGTAGGCCAGGGCCTGCCGGGGGCACTGGACATTGCCACGCTGAACGACGCGCAAAAAGTCATTCGCCGTGCCATCCACCAGGCCATCAAGCAAGCCAGCCAGGATGTCGGCCAGTACCACAAATTCAACACCGCCGTCGCCCAGGTGATGACCGTGATGAACGTGCTCGAAAAAGCACCGCAGGCCACTGAACAAGACCGCGCCCTGCTGCAGGAAGGCCTCGAAACCGTTGCCCTGCTGCTGGCACCGATCACCCCGCACATCAGCCATGAGTTGTGGAACCAGTTGGGCCATGCCGGTGCAATCATCGATGCATCGTGGCCGACCCTGGACGAAAACGCTCTGGTCCAGGACAGCCTGCAACTGGTTATCCAGGTCAACGGCAAACTGCGCGGACACATCGAAATGCCGGCCAGTGCCAGCCGCGAAGAAGTTGAAGCGGCTGCCCGCACCAACGAAAACGTGCTGCGCTTCACTGAAGGCCTGACGATTCGTAAAGTCATCGTGGTGCCTGGCAAGCTGGTCAACATCGTCGCGAGCTGACAGGAACAGGCGCCCGCCTCCAACGCGGGCGCCCAATAAAACCTTCAAGGCCGCACCGTCGGCCTATCCGGTTTCAAGGGGAGCAACACATGATCAAACGTAATTTGCTGGTGATGGGTCTCGCCGTTCTGTTGAGTGCCTGCGGCTTCCAGCTGCGCGGTACCGGTACCAATCAGCTGACGATCACAGAACTCGACGTCAGTGCACGCAATGCGTATGGCGACACTGTGCGTCAACTGCGTCAGGTACTGGAAAACAGCGGCGTAAAAGTGACCGCGAATGCACCTTACAAGCTGGTCCTGACCAACGAGAAGGACTCTCAGCGGGCCGCCAGCTATGCCGGCAACGGCGCTTCGGCCGAGTATGAACTGACCACCGTCCTGAGCTACCAGATCCAGGGTCAGAACCATCTGCCGCTGCTCAACGACAAGCTTGAAGTGCACAAGATCTACCTGCAAGACGGCAACAACATCACTGGCTCAGGCCAGGAAGCTGCCCTGGCTCGCAAAGAAATGCGCCGCGACCTTATCCAGCAAATGATCGCGCGCCTGGAGCAACTGACCCCGGCCCAGCTGGAGAAACTGCAACAGGTAGCCGATGCGAAGGCCCAGGCAGAAGCCGACGCCATCGAAGCCGCACGCAAGACTCAAGAGGAAACCCCTCAACAGTCGCCACTCGAACTGCAAGACCAGTAAGGCATACGGGGCGCTCAGGCGCCCCGTTATCTATCCAGCCCCTATGAAACTCGCCCCCGCCCAACTCGCCAAACACCTGCAAGGCAGCCTTTCGCCGGTCTACATCATCAGCGGCGATGACCCGTTGCTGTGCCAGGAAGCGGCAGACGCCATTCGCAGTACCGCTCGCCAACAAGGATTCGATGAACGTCAGGTCTTCAGCGCCGACGCCAGTTTTGACTGGGGTTCGTTGCTGCAAGCCGGCGCCAGCATGTCGCTGTTTGCTGAAAAACGCCTGCTCGAACTGCGCCTGCCTTCAGGCAAGCCCGGCGATAAAGGCGCCGCAGCCCTGATCGAATACTGCTCTCGCCCGGCCGAAGACACCTTGCTGCTGATCAGCCTGCCCAAGCTCGATGGTAGCGCACAGAAGACCAAGTGGGGCAAAGCCCTGATCGAAGGCCCACAGACCCAGTTTCTGCAGATCTGGCCCGTGGACGCCAACCAGCTGCCGCAATGGATCCGCCAGCGCTTGTCCCAGGCGGGTTTGTCTGCCAGCCAGGATGCCGTAGAACTGATTGCAGCACGGGTCGAAGGCAACCTGTTGGCAGCCGCCCAGGAAATCGAAAAGCTCAAGTTGATGGCCGAGGACGGCCAGATCACTGTCGAAACCGTGCAAGCGGCGGTTGCCGACAGTGCACGCTTTGACGTCTTCGGACTGGTCGATGCTGTGCTCAATGGCGAAGCCGCACACGCCTTGCGCATGCTCGATGGCCTGCGGGGCGAGGGTGTTGAACCGCCGGTCATCTTGTGGGCGTTGGCGCGTGAACTGCGGGTTCTGGCCAATATTGCGTTGCAATACAGCCAGGGTATCCCGCTGGACAAAGCCTTCAGCCAGGCACGACCGCCTGTCTGGGACAAACGCAAACCCTTGATGAGCAAAGCCCTGCAACGTTATTCAGCACAACGCTGGGCACAATTGCTGATGGATGCGCAACGCATCGATGCACAAATCAAAGGCCAGGCCGCAGGCTCGGCCTGGAGCAGCTTGAGCCGATTGACGCTGTTGATGTGTGGGCAACGGCTGAATCTGCCTGCGGAATAATCTTCTGCGCGACCGAATGCCGTCACCGCCGGGCCCTGCCAACTGGACAACGCAAAAAATCTGGCCGATGATTTGCGCGTGTTCAAACCACGCGAGAGCCAACGCCATGAGCAAGCGCCCCAACAAGGCCAAATCCATTATCAGCCAACCCCTGTTCCGCAGCCGCCAGGAACGACCCGCCAAGGGCAAGGGCAGCTACCGCCGCGAAGCCTTCCAGTCGAGAGACCGGGAGGCTTTTTACTTTCTGGCTGCCTGACAGCGAGGATGATAAGGTCTGCATCTGATTTGCATTACCTGGAATTGCGCATGCCCTTAAGTCATAAACGTGGTTGGCCGATGCGCCAACTGATTGCTGCCTCCAGCGTCATTCTTCTAGTCGCCTGTGCAGAGAAACCTACCGCAGCCGACGCACAGCCCCTGCCGGTGACGCCAGCCGCCCCGGCGGTGACCGCCAGTGCGCCAAACGTGGACGTCCCCGATATTAAGCCAGCTCAGACCTTCAGTGAGTGGCAAGCCGGTTTCCGCGAGCAGGCACTTAACGCCGGGATCAACCCGCTGGTGTTCGATAATGCCTTTATCGGCGTTACCCCGGACATGGGCGTGATCAAGGCCGATCGCAGCCAACCCGAGTTCAGCCGCCCGGTCTGGGAATACCTCGATGGCGCCCTGTCGCCTCTGCGTGTTCGCAATGGCCAGCGCTTGCTCACACAAAATGCCGAACTGCTGGACCGTATCGAACAGCGCTATGGCGTAGACCGCCAGGTGCTGGTGGCGGTATGGGGCATGGAAAGCAACTTCGGTACGTTCCAGGGCAACAAGTCAGTCATCCGTTCGCTGGCGACTCTGGCGTACGAAGGCCGGCGTCCTGAGTTTGCCCAGAGCCAACTGCTGGCCGCCCTGAAGATCATTCAGGAAGGCGACATTGCTCCGGGGAAAATGCTCGGCTCCTGGGCCGGTGCCATGGGCCAGACCCAGTTCATTCCGACCACCTATGAAACCCACGCGGTGGATTTTGACGGCGATGGCCGGCGGGATATCTGGAACAGCTCAGCCGATGCGCTGGCCTCGACAGCTCACTACCTGCAAAGCTCTGGCTGGAAACAAGGCCAGCCGTGGGGGTTTGAAGTCAAACTGCCCGGCGATTTTGACTACGCACTAGCCGACGGGGCCGTCCGCAAAAGCGTCAGTGAATGGCAGCAACTGGGCGTGACGCTACCTGCCGGCTCCACGGCACCCGCCGGCGCAGAGCAACTGACCGCGACCCTGCTGGTACCTGCCGGCTATCGTGGCCCGGCCTTCCTGGTGCTGGACAACTTCCGCGCCATTCTTCGTTACAACAACTCTTCGTCGTATGCCTTGGCCGTGGCCTTGCTGTCCGAACGCTTCAATGGCGGCGGCACCATTGTGGGCGAATGGCCCAAGGACGACCTGCCATTGAGCCGCTCCGAGCGGGTTGAACTCCAGACCCTGCTCAGCCAGCGCAATTACGATGCAGGCAATGCCGATGGCATTATCGGGGCCAATACCCGCAAAGCGATCCGCAGCGCACAACAAGCCCTGGGATGGCCTGCCGATGGCTACCCCAACCACAAATTGCTAGAGAGTTTGCGTAACCGATAGCCTTTGCAGGGTCGCAGCGATCTTCGCTCTTGAAGGTCCTGCGGCCCTTTTCGCAGCCTTCGCCAGCAGCTACAGAGTGCTCGTAGCTGTTGACGAAAATTGCATAGCGACGGCTACAGAGTGACAACGTCCTGTTCAAGCGTCAGTTGCTGCCTGTCAGCATCCAGCCGCACGCAGGCGCCCAGCGGCAGGGTCAGGTTCGGATCGCAATGACCGCTGCGCCAGCCTGCCAGTACCGGAATCCCCAGCGGCCCCAGTTCCTGCCTGAGCAACTGGACCAACGCTGACAGATCGACACCTGCAAAGTCCCCCACAAGCACCCCGCGCAACCGGTTCAATTTGCCTGCCAGACGCAAATGCGTCAGTAAGCGATCGACACGGTAAAGCGGCTCGTTCACGTCTTCGATAAACAGAATGGCGTCCTGATCGTCGAGCTCGAAGGGCGAACCGATCGTGGCGCAAATCAGCGACAGGTTGCCACCCAGCAAGCGACCGCTGGCGCAGCCCGGGGCAACGGTGATCAAGGGATATTCGTCGGGATGTGACAGTAGCCGTGGCTGCTGTCCGCTCAGCATGCGCAACAATGACGATTCCGTCGGTGATTGCTTGTTACCCAGCAGGTCAGCATTCAGCATAGGGCCGTGAAAGGTCACAAAGCCTGCGTAGCGGGTGATTGCCAAATGCAGCGCCGTGATATCGCTGTAACCGACAAAAGGCTTGGGATGGCGCCTGAGGAGCTCAAAATCGATGCTGTCGAGCAAGCGCGGGCTGCCATAACCGCCGCGCAGGCAAAAGATCGCGTCAATGCTGTCATCGGCAAAGGCTGCATGCAGATCGCCTGCACGTGCCGCATCGGAGCCTGCGAGGTAGCCATTTTTTTCCCACACCCCCGGAAATACCCGCAGCTGATAGCCGCGTGCGTGCATCCATTGAGTGGCTGAATCCAGATCAAGCTGGGCGGGACCTGCCGGGGCGATCAGACCGATCACCCCGCCAGCGGGCAGCGCGGGCACCGCGCTGTGAGCCTTGAAAGACACCTGCGCGGTGAGCCGGCTGTTCATGGGATCAGGCACCCATCAGGGTGGCTTTTACCAGTTTGGCTTGCTCGTCGGCGTGGTACGAAGAGCGTACCAGCGGGCCCGAAGCCACGTTTTTGAAGCCCATTTTGTAACCTTCCTCGGCGAACCAGGCGAAGGTGTCCGGGTGAACAAAGCGTTGTACCGGCAAGTGGCTGCGCGACGGTTGCAGGTACTGGCCAAGGGTCAGCATGTCAATGTCGTGCTCGCGCATGCGCTTCATCACTTCAATGACTTCTTCATCGGTTTCACCCAGACCCAGCATCAAGCCGGATTTGGTCGGGATATGCGGCATCATTTGCTTGAAGCGTTGCAGCAATGTCAGCGACCACTGGTAATCGGAACCCGGACGCGCAGCCTTGTACAGGCGCGGCACGGTTTCGAGGTTGTGGTTGAAAACGTCAGGCGGCTCGGCAGCGGTGATCTCCAGCGCAACGTCCATGCGACCGCGGTAGTCCGGAACCAGGGTTTCGAGTACGACACCCGGCGACAGCTTGCGGATTTCACGGATGCAGTCGGCAAAGTGCTGAGCACCGCCGTCACGCAGGTCATCACGGTCTACCGAAGTGATCACCACGTACTTGAGGCGCAGGTCGGCAATGGCGATGGCCAGGCTTTCTGGTTCGTTGACGTCCAGCGGCTTTGGTCGACCGTGACCGACGTCGCAAAACGGGCAACGACGGGTGCAGATATCACCCATGATCATGAACGTCGCAGTACCGCCCGAGAAGCACTCGCCCAGGTTCGGGCAGGACGCTTCTTCGCATACGCTGTGCAGCTTGTGCTTGCGCAGCAGTTGCTTGATGCGGTCGACTTCCGGAGAAACCGGGATACGCACGCGAATCCAGTCAGGCTTCTTCGGCAACTCGGTGGTCGGAATGATCTTTACCGGGATACGCGCAACCTTTTCGGCACCGCGCAATTTAACGCCGGTTTCCACCTTGGAACGGGCCTCGCTTGCGCGGGCTGCACGTTCTGAGATGTCCAGCGTAGGGATCAGCGTTTGAACAGCATCTTGCGCAGTAGTCATATCAATCGATTCCGCCCGTGAGGGTCGTCTGCTCAGCATAGTCGAGGTGTTTGACGAGCTGCGCACGCAGCCGGGCACCTACCTCGGCAAATTCAATCGGCCCTGCATGGTCACGCAACTGGGTCATCGCCAGCCCCGCATAGCCACAGGGGTTAATCCGTCGAAACGGTTCCAGGTCCATGTCCACATTCAGGGCCAGACCGTGGAAAGAACAACCATTGCGAATCCGCAGGCCCAGCGAGGCGATTTTGTCGCCGTCGACATAAACACCCGGTGCATCGGCCTTTGCCACCGCACTCACCCCATAACTGGCGAGGAGATCGATCAGGCAACGCTCCATCCGGCTGACCAGTTCCCGCACGCCAAAGCCAAGGCGGCGCACATCGAGCAACAGGTAAGCCACCAATTGGCCGGGGCCATGATAGGTCACCTGGCCGCCGCGATCCGACTTGACCACCGGGATATCGCCTGGCAGCAACAGATGCTCGGCCTTGCCGGCCTGGCCCTGGGTAAACACCGACGGGTGCTGCACCAGCCAGACTTCGTCCTGGGTGTGCGGGCCACGGTCGTCGGTAAAGCGTTTCATCGCCAGCCAGGTCGGCTCATAGGCAACCTGACCCAGCTCGCGAATCCCCAGGCTGCGGGACATCACAACACCATGTGGACGAAGCCGGTGGCTCGCAATTCGCTATTGATGTTGTACAACTGGTCCTGATCGGTCGCAACGATGTGCAACTGAATCGTGGTGTACTTGCCATTGGTGCTTTGACGCTCATCGACGCGGTCGTGATTGATCGTCGCGTGTTTCTTGACGATATCGATGATCCGGTCCTTGTTGCCCACGCCTGTGTCGCTGATGACCTTAACCGGGTAATCAACGTTGGGGAATTCGATCTTTGGCGCCTTTACTTCTGTATCGCTCATGGCGTATTGGCCTCGTAAGCCGGGAACTGCAGGGATAACCCCGCGCCGGATAGGCGCGGGATCAAACGGGGGAATGCAATCAGTTGAACAAGCCGTAGAAGAATAGACGGATGCTATCCCACACGCGTCGGAAAATACCACCTTCCTCAACAGGCTCAAGCGCGATCAAGTCTGCGCTGTGTACAACCTTGTCGTCGAGCTTGACTTCAACTTTGCCGATCACGTCGCCTTTGGCAATCGGGGCCATCAGCTGCGGATTCATGGTCATGCTGGCAGCCAGCTTTTTCAATTGGCCTTTTGGCAGGGTCATGGTCAGGTCATTGGCCAAACCGGCTTTAACCTGGTTGGTGGTGCCCTTCCAGACCGGAGCCTGAGCCAGCTCGGTGCCCTTCTGATAGAAGGTCTGGGTTTCGAAGAAACGGAAACCGTAAGTCAGCAGCTTTTGAGTTTCAGCAGCACGAGCCACTTCGCTGTTGGTACCGAATACCACGGCAATCAGACGCATGCCGTCACGCACGGCCGAAGACACCATGCAGTAGCCGGCTTCGTCGGTGTGGCCAGTCTTCAGGCCATCAACCGTCTTGTCGCGCCACAGCAGCAGGTTGCGGTTTGGCTGCTTGATGCCGTTCCAGAAGAACTCTTTCTGCGAGTAGATTGCGTAGTGAGTCGGGTCTTCATGGATGATGGCGCGGGCCAGCGTGGCCATGTCATGAGCCGACGAGTAATGCTCAGGGTTTGGCAGACCGGTCGGGTTCATGAAGTGGCTGTTGGTCATCCCCAACTCGCCAACCGTCTTGTTCATCATGTCGGCGAAGGCGTCTTCGCTACCGGCAATGTGCTCGGCCAGCGCTACGCTGGCATCGTTGCCCGATTGAATGATGATCCCGTGCAGCAGGTCGCTGACCGATACCTGAGTGCCGACCTTGATGAACATCCGCGAACCACCGGTGCGCCAGGCATTCTCGCTGACGGTTACCGGATCGCTTTCACCGATCTGGCCACGACGGATTTCCAGGGTCGCGATGTAGGCAGTCATCAGCTTGGTCAGGCTGGCAGGTGGCAGACGCTGGTCGCCATTGTTCTCAACCAGCACGTTACCGCTGCTGGCATCCATCAGAACGTAGGACTTGGCGGCCAGTTGCGGCGGCGACGGCATCATTTCTACCGCCCAGGCGGCAGGAGTGATGATCAGCGGGACAAGCAGGCACAGGCGTTTGGCAAAGGTGGTGATGTTCATCCGTCTCTCGAAATTGTTAATGAAAACTTACCCTCGCGGGCAAAACTGTTCTGACAGCCATGTGACTGGCTATCGCGTATTCAGTTGCGACCAGACCCGGACAGGGCGGAACCGACAACTGCGTTTGGGCCCCGACGAGTCAAGGCCCAACGCTTTAATCAGTGTTACTGATCAGACGTTACAACGCTCGGCTGACCCAGATTGGCCAGACGCACGCTGTTTTGCATTTGTTGCACTTCACCGGACGAGGCGATAGGTCCCAGACGCACACGGTGCAACGTCTGTTGATTGCGCACAACCGAGCTGATGAACACTGGAGCGCTGACCATGCCACTGAGCTTGGAGCGAAGCAACTCGGCGGCATCCGGGTTAACGAAAGCACCCACTTGCAAGTAAGTACCGGAAGCGTTCGCGGTTTGAACCGGGATCACATCGGCAGCGTGCTGTTGTGCAGGCGGGGTCCATTGTTCGACCTTGCCGGTGGACACGCTGGGGCCGGGTGCATTCTGAGCCATTTTCGGCTCATTCAACACCAATGGTGCAGGTCGGCCACGCTGGGCCCACCATTGCTGCGGATCAATCCCTTCCACCTTGACCCGCGCGGTGCCGGTTTCGGCATAGCCCAGCTTTTTGGCTGCGGCATAGGACAGGTCGATGATGCGATCCGAATAGAACGGGCCACGGTCATTGACCCGCAGGATCACGGTCTTGTGGTTATCCAGGTTGGTCACTTTGACGTAGCTGGGCAACGGCAGGGTCTTGTGTGCGGCACTCATGCCATACAGGTCATACACTTCGCCGTTGGCGGTGTTCTGGCCGTGGAACTTGGTGCCGTACCAGGAAGCAGTGCCGGAAGCGACGTAGTTCTTGGACTCTTGAATCGGGAAATAAGACTTGCCCAGTACCGTGTACGGGTTGGCCTTGTAAGGCCCCGTATGCAAGGTCGGCGTGGCGTCCGGGATGCGTGAAACATCCACGTCCCACCAAGGTGCGCCGTCCTTGTGCGCGCGGTTGATATCCAGGCCCGGTGTCGCACGAACGACAGCCGGCTTTTGCGGTGTCGCCGGCGGGGTGCTGGAACAACTCACCATCAACAGCGCGACAGAGGCGCAGGCGGCGAGCTTGAGAGGTGTGCGGATCGCTAGAAACGGCATTACTTGTTGCCCCGTGCTTGAACCAGCAGATCGGACAGTTGGTGTACTGCCATGGCGTACATCACGCTTCGGTTATAGCGCGTGATCGCATAATAGTTTTTCAGGCCCATCCAGTATTCAGGGCCGTTTTCGCCTTCAAGACGGAATGCCGTGACCGGCATGTCGTCACGAAGCGCATCATGACTTGACCAGCCCAGCGCTCGCAACTCTGCGACCGTTTTGACCGGTTCAATGCCCTGGGTCAAGCCTTCATCGACCTGCTCACCCTGCACGTCGGCACGAACCACCACCGGCTCGCCGGCCGTCCAGCCATGTTGCTTGAAGTAGTTGGCAGCGCTGCCAATGGCATCATCCGGATTGCTCCAGATATTGATGTGGCCATCGCCGTCGAAGTCCACCGCATAAGCCCGGAAACTGCTCGGCATGAACTGCGGCAAGCCCATAGCCCCGGCATAGGAGCCTTTAAGGGTCAGCGGGTCGACTTGTTCTTCACGGGTCAGCAACAGGAACTCACGCAGCTCCTTACGGAAAAATTCAGCCCTCGGCGGGTAATCAAAGCCCAGGGTCGACAGCGCGTCGATCACGCGGTAGTTGCCGGTGTTGCGGCCATAAAAGGTCTCGACGCCGATAATCGACACGATCACTTGTGCCGGAACCCCATACTCCTGCTCGGCACGGGCCAGCACCGCTTCATGTTCACGCCAGAAATCGACACCCCGCGCGACGCGGGCATCAGAAATGAAAATGGGTCGGTATTCCTTCCACTGCTTGACGCGTTCGGCTGGCCGCGAGATGGCGTCAAGGATGCTCTGCTTGCGCCCTGCTTCGCGAAAAACGTCCATCAGCTGCTCGCCGGCGAACCCGTAATCGCGGGTCATTTCACCAACGAACTCGGCCACCTGGGGCGAGCCTTCATAGTCGCCGGCCACCGCGCCCTGCGCTACCCCGAACAGCCCCAGAAGGCCTGCCCATGGCGCGTATCGAGCGGCCCAGCCACGCATTGCTTGCATTAAATTATTCACCTTAATCAAACTTGTGCAATCCATTTACGGTGTGTATGGATCGACATCAAAACCCCAAACGCTGACAGCAGCGTCACGAGCGAAGTTCCGCCGTAACTAATGAACGGCAATGGCACGCCCACCACCGGCAACAAGCCACTGACCATACCGATGTTGACGAAAACATAAACAAAAAACGTCATGGTCAGACTGCCTGCCAGCAATTTGCCGAACAACGTCTGCGCCTGGGCGGTAATCACCAGGCCGCGACCAATCAACAGCAGATAAATCAACAACAGGGCACAAATGCCCACCAGGCCGAACTCTTCACCCATCACCGCAATGATGAAGTCGGTGTGGCTCTCCGGCAAAAAGTCGAGATGGGACTGTGTTCCCAGCAACCAGCCTTTACCGAACACCCCGCCCGAACCAATGGCGGCCTTTGACTGAATAATGTTCCAGCCCGTGCCCAAAGGGTCGCTCTCAGGATCAAGGAAGGTCAGCACCCGTTGTTTTTGGTAGTCGTGCATCACGAAAAACCACATGGCAACCGCCACCGGCACCGTCGCGGCCAGCACGCTGATGATCCAGCGCCAGCGCAAACCGCCCATGAACAGGACAAAAGCTCCCCCCGCCAACACCAGCAACGCGGTACCCAGGTCAGGTTGACGCACGATCAAGGCAAAGGGCACGCCGATCAACATCAAACTGACCGCCACGTGTTTGAGCTGGGGCGGCAGTGTTCGCTTGGACAAGTACCAGGCGATGGTCGCCGGCATCAGGATCTTCATGAACTCTGAAGGCTGGAAGCGAATGACACCCGGAATGTTGATCCAGCGTGTGGCACCCATGGCGTTGTGGCCCATGACATCCACCACCACCAGCAGCAGGACGCCGCATATATAGCCAATCGGCACCCAACGCGCCATAAAGCGTGGTTCGAGCTGGGCGATGATGAACATCGACACCAGCCCGAGCCCGAACGAAGTTGCCTGTTTGCTCAGCAAATCCCAGCTCTTGCCACTGGCCGAATACAGCACAAACAGACTGCCGGCCGCGAGAATCAGCAGCAAAATCAGCAGCGGACCATCGATGTGCAAACGCTGAAGCAACGTGGCACGCCGGCGCATCACATCCTCGCTGGAGAGGATGCGGTCAAAATTACTCATCACTGGCCGTAACCTCCGCCTTTGAAGGGCTGGCGTACTCAGACTTGAGCTTGCCGTCTGCATCCAGAAGCCAGGCATCCATGACCTTGCGCACCACTGGCGAAGCGACACGGCTACCCGCCTCGCCGTTTTCAATCATGACCGACACCGCAATTTGCGGATTATTGGCCGGTGCAAAACCGACGAACAGGGCGTGGTCGCGGTGGCGCTCCTGGACCTTGGAGCGGTCATATTTTTCGCCCTGCTTGATCGCGACGACCTGTGCCGTACCGCTTTTGCCGGCAATCATGTATTGCGCGCCGACACCGGCTACCCGCGCCGTTCCGCGCGCCCCGTGCACCACCTGCTGCATGCCGTGGCTCACACGGGCCCAGTTGGACGGGTCGCGCAGCACAATATCGGGCATCGGGTTGGGGTCGACCGGCGGCTCGCCTTCAATGGTTTTGGCCAGGTGCGGGCGGATCCACTTGCCTTTGCTGGCAATCAGCGCCGTGGCTTGAGCCAGCTGCAAAGGCGTGGACTGCATGTAACCCTGGCCGATCCCCAGAATCAGCGTTTCGCCCGGGAACCAGGCCTGACGCCGGGTGGCACGTTTCCATTCGCGGGACGGCATGAGCCCGGCCGATTCTTCGAACATGTCCAGCGAGACTTTTTGCCCGATACCGAACTGGTTCATGTAGGTCGACAGGCGATCAATCCCCAGCTTGTGTGCCAGGTCATAAAAATAGGTGTCGTTGGAACGCATGATCGCGGTGTCCATATCGACGTAGCCATCACCGGAACGGTTCCAGTTACGATATTTATGATCGTAATTGGGTAGCTGGTAATAGCCGGGGTCATAGACCCGGGAAGAAGGCGTGATCACGCCGCTGTCCAGCCCTGCAATGGCCACCGCAGGCTTGATGGTCGAACCTGGCGGATACTGGCCACGCAAGATGCGGTTAAACAACGGACGATCAATCGAATCGCGCAGCTCGGCATACGCCTTGAAGCTGATGCCGGTCACAAACAGGTTAGGGTCGAAACTGGGCTGGCTGACCATGGCCAGCACTTCACCCGTCATCGGGTTGAGTGCAACCACCGCACCCCGACGCCCGGCAAGCGCCTCTTCGGCCGCCTCCTGCAACTTGATGTCGAGGCTCAGCACAATGTCCTTGCCTGGAATCGGATCCGTGCGCTTAAGCACGCGCAAGACCCGTCCCCGGGCATTGGTTTCGACTTCTTCGTAACCCACCTGGCCATGCAGCTCGGCCTCGTAGAAGCGCTCAATGCCGGTTTTACCGATGTGATGAGTACCGCTGTAGTTGACCGGATCGAGCGTCTTGAGCTCTTTCTCGTTGATCCGCCCCACATACCCCACCGAGTGCGCAAAGTGTGCACCTTGCGGGTAATGGCGCACCAACTGCGCAACCACCTCGACCCCGGGCAGGCGGAACTGGTTCACGGCAATCCGGGCAATCTGCTCTTCGCTCAGCTCAAACAGGATGGGCACCGGCTCGAAAGGCCGTCGCCCCTGCTTCATGCGTTTTTCGAACAGGGCGCGGTCTTCCGGTGTGAGCTGCAGCACCTCGACAATGACATCCAGGGCTTGCCGCCAATCGCCGGAACGCTCGCGCGTCATGCTCAGGCTGAAACTGGGACGGTTGTCAGCGATCACCACGCCATTGCGGTCAAAAATCAGGCCGCGGGTCGGTGGAATCGGCTGCACATGCACCCGGTTGTTTTCAGATAACGTCGAGTGGTAGTCGTATTGCACCACTTGCAGAAAATACAGACGTGCGAGCAAGACGCAAATCAGTGCCACCACCACAATTGCACCGACCACGACCCGGCCGCGCACAAGGCGAGCGTCTTTCTCGTGGTCTTTCAGGCGAATCGGCTGAGACATTCAGGACGCTGACTATTTGTGATAAGGGTGCCCGGACAACACCGTCCAGGCGCGATACAACTGCTCACCGATCAGAATCCTTACCAACGGGTGTGGCAACGTCAACGGCGACAACGACCAACGCTGGTCAGCGCGGGCACAGACTTCCGGCGCCAGCCCTTCCGGGCCGCCGACCATGAAATTCACAGTGCGCGAGTCCAGACGCCAGCGGTCAAGCTCGACCGCCAGCTGTTCAGTACTCCAGGGCTTGCCGTGGACCTCAAGCGTAACAATCCGCTCCCCCGGGCCGACCTTGGCCAGCATGGCTTCGCCTTCCTGACGGATGAAACGAGCCACGTCGGCATTCTTGCCACGGGTATTGAGCGGTATTTCCACCAGTTCAAGAGCCAGCTCGGATGGCAGACGCTTGGCATATTCATGCCAGCCTTCTTCCACCCACTTGGGCATACGCGAACCGACAGCGATCAAACGCAGGCGCACAGCGAACCCTTATTCCTGGTCTTTGTTGAGCTTGAGGAAATGCTCGTGGGTGTTTTCAGGGCTGTGGTGAGCAGCGCTGCCGGCACGGCTCTGTTCAGCACCGGCCCACAGACGTTCCAGGTCATAGAACTGACGGGCGCTGGCAGTCATCATGTGAACGATCACGTCGTCCATGTCCAGCAGTACCCAGTCGCTGTCGCCCTTGCCTTCTTCGCCCAAAGGCTTGACGCCCAAGAGTTTGACCGCTTCGCGAACCTTGTCCAGCATCGCGCCGATCTGGCGGTTGGAGGTACCGGTAGCGATGATCATGAAGTCCGTGATGCTTTGCTTGTCGCGAACATCGATAACCTGAATGTCCTGGCCTTTCACGTCTTCCAGGGCTGTTACGGCTACCTTGACCAGCTCTTCGCCTTTGAGCGGCTCACCGCTGAAAACGGCTTTCGGCAGTGGAGCACTTTTGGCTGTGCCTTTGCGCTTTACTTTGTTTACGTCGTTGTTCGTCATATAAAAACTCGTTTTGCTCATGTTTTCGGGTGTTTCAATACACGTTCAATCGTGCCTTGAAACACGCCTTTTCAGTTCGACGCACGGTAAAGTCCGTGCGCATCGATGTAGGCCAGGACCGCGTCGGGCACCAGGTAACGTACCGACTTACCGCTGGCCAGCAGTTGACGGATCTGGGTGGCGGATACCGCGAGCGGTGTCTGCCAAACGAATGCAATCTGTCCGCTCGACCCTTTCAGGGCCAGCGGGTCGCTTACCGAGCGCGCTGCCAGCAGGTTGCGCAAGGCATCCGGCGGTTCGCTGTCGGCATCCGGGCGCTGTAGCACCAGGATATGGCAATGCTGGAGCAACTCTTCCCAGCGGTGCCAGGTGGGCAGGCCGCAAAATGCGTCCCAGCCCAACAGTAAAAACAACTGGTCATCAGCGGCCAGCTCGGCCCGCATCAACTCCAGGGTATCAATGGTGTAGGACGGTTTGTCCCGCTGCAGCTCCCGGGGGTCTACCACCAGCGTAGCCACTCCGGCGACCGCGCACTCAACCATCGCCAGACGGTCGAGCGCCGAGACCTGCGGTGAGTCACGATGAGGCGGCCTGGCGTTCGGCGTCAGACGCAGCTCATCGAGCACCATCATTTCAGCGACTTCCAGAGCACCGCGCAAATGCCCGATGTGCACCGGATCGAAGGTCCCTCCCAGCACGCCGATGCGCCGGGGCAACTCGTCGATGTGCGCTGCCATGCCTGGCGGGCTAAGGTCGATCAAGTCAGACCGACTCCTGGCCACGCAACTGGCCGTCACCGACCACAATGTACTTCTCGCAGGTCAGACCTTCGAGACCGACCGGGCCGCGGGCGTGCAGCTTATCAGTAGAAATGCCAATCTCCGCACCCAATCCGTATTCAAATCCATCCGCGAAGCAGGTCGGGGTGTTGAGCATCACCGAACTGGAGTCCACTTCGGCCATGAAACGCCGGGCATCACCCTGATGCTCAGTGACGATCGAGTCGGTGTGGTGGGAGCCATAGTGATTGATGTGCTCAATCGCCTGGTCCAGCCCGTCGACAATGCGAATCGACAAAATCGCATCCAGATACTCGGTGTTCCAGTCTTCTTCGTTCGCCGGCACCACATCAATCAGTGCCTGTGTGCGTTCGCAACCGCGCAGCTCGACGCCCTTGGCGCGAAACTGCTCTGCCATCGCCGGCAGGAATTGCGCGGCTACGGCCTGATCCACCAACAGGGTTTCCATTGCCCCGCAAATACCGTAGCGGTAAGTCTTGGCGTTGAAAGCGATGCGCTGAGCCTTGGCCAGATCGGCCTGGGCACTGACGTACACATGGCAAATGCCATCCAGATGCTTGATGACCGGCACCCGCGCATCACGGCTGACGCGTTCGATCAGGCCCTTGCCACCGCGAGGCACGATCACGTCCACATACTCGGGCATGGTGATCAGCGCCCCCACGGCCGCACGGTCGGTGACTTCAACCACTTGCACCACCGCCGCAGGCAGCCCGGCCTCAGCCAGACCTTGCTGGATACAGGCCGCGATGGCCCGATTGGAGTGGATGGCCTCCGAGCCGCCGCGCAAAATCGTGGCGTTACCCGACTTCAGGCACAGGCTTGCAGCATCGATGGTCACGTTGGGACGCGACTCATAGATAATCCCCACCACGCCCAGCGGCACACGCATCTTGCCTACCTGAATCCCGGAAGGCCGGTAGCTCATGTCGCGAATAGCCCCAACGGGATCGGGCAGGCTGGCCACCTGACGCAAGCCGACAATCATGCTGTCGATGCGTGCGGGGGTCAGCGTCAGGCGCTCCAGCATGGCCGGCTCAAGGCCGTTGGCCCGGCCAGCGGCCAGGTCCTGCTCGTTGGCGGCAGTCAGCTGCGGTCGAGCAGCATCCAGTGCAGCAGCAGCCCCGTGCAAGGCACGGTTTTTCTGCGCCGTACTGGCACGGCCAATTACACGGGAAGCTTCGCGAGCAGCGCGACCCAGGCGGGTCATGTAGTCAAGAACGGACTCAGTCATGGTCTCAATGGTCTTGGCAGGGAGGAAAGCGGCCGATTATAGCTGTCGCGCCGCCTCACGCACAGCGGTGGCAGGCGGATGGTCGAAATGGATTGCAAATACAGCGTGTTCAGCCCCAATTAAGCACGTCTTGCTATGATCAGCACCTTTTTAGCCCTCCACTGACCGCTCTGAAAATGCCGACAACGCTGCCTGATACCTTTTTCGACCGTGATGCCCAGCTGCTTGCCCGCGAACTGCTGGGCAAAGTCATCCGCCATCGGGTCGACGGACTGTGGCTGAGTGCACGCATTATCGAAACCGAAGCTTATTACTGCATCGACAAGGGCAGCCATGCCTCGCTCGGCTACACCGAAAAGCGCAAAGCGCTGTTTCTCGATGGCGGGCACATTTATATGTATTACGCGCGCGGCGGTGATTCGCTGAACTTCAGCGCCCACGGCCCGGGCAACGCGGTACTGATCAAATCGGCGTATCCGTGGGTTGACGAACTCTCCGGGCCGGACAGCCTGGCCCGCATGCAACTCAACAATCCGGACACTCAGGGCCGTCCCCGGCCACTGAACACCCTTTGCGCCGGCCAAACCCTGCTGTGCAGGGCACTGGGCCTGAAGGTCCGCGAATGGGATGCAAAACGTTTCAACCCGGAACGTTTATGTGTCAATGACGTCGGAGAACGACCGTCACGGATTATTCAAACCACCCGTTTGGGGATCCCCCACGGGCGGGATGAACATTTAATGTACCGCTTCGTCGATGCCGACTACACCGCCCATTGCACACGCAACCCGCTGCGCCGTGGACAAGTCGAAGGCCGGGACTATGTATCGCTTGAAACCGCCTCGCTGTAACCACGAGCCTGTCTCGTGACACAGAGAATGGCCTGAAAAATACAGTGCTGCCGTCGCCAGACAAATTCGAGGCCTGGGCGACGCTCACTCGACAATCAAACAGGAAATCTAAACATGGGGCCATGGCTCGATAGCGTAACAGGCTGGTTAACCGCTAACCCGCAATGGCTGGGGCTTGCGGTATTTATTGTGGCATGTGTGGAGTGCCTGGCGATTGCCGGGATTATCGTTCCCGGCACAGTGCTGTTATTTGCCATTGCCGTCATGGCCGGCAGTGGCGCGCTGAGCCTGGGCGAAACCTTGTTACTGGGCTTTTTGGGCGGCCTGCTGGGAGATGGCGTGTCTTACCTGCTGGGCAGACGCTTCCATCAGAACATCCGGCGCCTGCCACTGCTGCGCTCGCATCCCGAGTGGATGAACGGCGCCGAAAGTTATTTCCATCGCTACGGGATTGTCAGCCTGCTGGTCGGGCGTTTTATCGGCCCATTGCGACCGATGCTGCCAATGGTTGCCGGCATGTGCGACATGCCGCTGCCACGCTTTATCGGCGTCAGCCTGCTGGCCGGGGCCGGCTGGGCGGTGGCGTATCTCCTGCCCGGCTGGGCAACCGGGGCGGCGTTGCGTTTGCCGCTGCCTGAAGGATTCTGGCCGCAAGCAGCGATTGTCGCTGCTGGCCTCGCCGCGCTGCTGGGCCTGAGCATCAATGCCAGCCTGCGGCGTCAGCCCCGGGCCACGCTGCTGATTGGTGCCTTGAGCCTTGCACTGCTGCTGGCCGTGTTTATCGGCTACCCGTATATGAATGCGTTCGATCAGGGGATCAATGCACTGATTCAGGAGCATCGCAGCAGCGCAGTCGACATGGGCGCAGTGCTGGTGACGGTCATCGGCAATTTCCGCACCCAGTTTTTTGCCGCGACGCTAATTTGTGTGCTGTTGTTTGTCGCCCGGCAATGGCGCGGGATGATCTTCTTCGGCGGCGTCACGCTGTTTACTGCCCTGATCAACACCGCCACAAAATACTTTTTCGCACGGGGAAGGCCTGACGTGCTCCTCGAACCGCTGACCACTTACAGCATGCCCAGCGGGCATAGCTCCGGGGCATTTGCGTGTTTTGTGGCGCTGGCAATCATGGCGGGACGCGAACAACCGCAGCGCATGCGGGTCACCTGGGTGCTGCTGGGAAGCCTGCTGGCAATCACCGTCGCGATGTCGCGGGTGTACCTCGGCGTCCATTGGCCCACAGATATCATGGCCGGGGCCCTGCTCGCCATTAGCGTCAATGCCTTTGCCCTGGCGCTGAGCCAGCGCTATATGCCGATGCCGGCATTGCCACAGAGGGTCTGGTGGTTGATTTTGCCCGCCGCTGCCGCGCTGTATGGCTTCTTTGTGCTTGTCCACCTGTCAGGCGAGCTCTTGCGTTATACCTATTGAGCACCAACGGTCACGGGCGATGCCTTCAGTTGAGCAGTTCACCCTGAAGCTCGCCCTGCATCTCATCGAGCAACACCTGGATCCCGTCCAGGCGCTGTTGCGGGTCATCAACCTGCAGCAATTCGATTTTGTCTTCTTCGGCAAAGGGCAATAAATAAGCCAGCCGGTTGGCCAGTAACTGCTGACCCGCGACCTCGACGTTCATGTTCAACGCCGCGACCATTGGGTGCTCGGCCAACGCCTTGAGCAAGGCCAACAGGTCCTGGTCTTCTTCCTGCAAGGGCTGTTCGGGCAATTCATCCAGCCACTCGACCTGTGCAACCAGCAACTGGTCGCGTTGCAACTCGGTGCTTAGCACCTCGAAACGACGCCCGCCTTCAACCCGGATTCCCAGCAAGCCGTTATCCTGCTTTTGAAAATCGCGAATCAGCGCTTCACAGCCGACCCGGGCGACATCCTTCGGCGCGTTCCCTACTTCGCCCCCCTCAAGGATGCACACCACACCAAAGCCCGTCCCTTGCTTCATGCAACGGGCAATCATGTCCAGATAGCGCGCTTCAAACAGCTGCAAATCCAGCACGCACCCCGGGAACAACACCGTATTCAAAGGAAAAAGCGGCAATATCATACATTCACCCTTACACCACGAAGGTCACGGCCAGCGGCAAGAATACCGCGGTGCCCACGCCCATCAAACTCATCGCCAGCGCTGCAAAAGCGCCGCATTCTTCACCTTCTTGCAAAGCCACCGAGGTGCCTACCGCGTGGGCCGTCATGCCCAACGCCATGCCGCGGGCTTCAGGGCTGTGCACCCCCAGCAGCCGCAACAGACCGGGGCCGGCGATCGCACCAATGACCCCGGTGATCAAAACAAAGACCGCCGCCAGCGCCGCTACGCCGCCTATTTGCTCTGCAACCAGCATCGCAATCGGCGAGGTCACGGATTTAGGGGCCAGCGTCATCAACATCATGTGTTCGGCGCCAAACCAATAACCAAGGATCACCACCAGCGCTGTCGCCAGCACGCCACCTATCACCAGCGTAGTGAAGATAGGCCAGAACAACTGACGAATTCGCCGCAGATTAAGGTAGAGCGGTACCGCCAGTGCAACGGTCGCAGGCCCGAGCAGGATACTGAGGATCTCGGTGCTTTTGCGGTACTCGCTGTAACTCAGCCCGCAGCTGACCAGCACGCCGATCACCAGCAGCATGGAGGCCAGCACCGGCTGCAGAAAGATCCAGCGGGTTTTCTCGTAGGCCGCCAACACCAGTTGATAAGCGCCCAGGGTAATGCCGATGCCAAACAGCGGATGATGGATAACCGCCTCCCAGGCGCCTTGCCATTCAAGGTTCATGGCTGGTCCCCGGAATGGCTGTGACGCTTGAGCAAGCGCTGCATCAGCACCCCGATAAACGCCATCGAGATCAACAGCGACAACACCAGAGCCCCGGCCAGCGCCCAAAAGTCGGCTGCGATATCGCTGGCGTACACCATCACCCCGACGGCAGGCGGCACCAGCAGCAAAGGCAAATAACGCAGCATGCTGCTGGCTGCCTGACTCAAGGGTTCGCCGACCTGACCCCGCAGCATCAAAAACACCAGCAGCAGCAATAGCCCAATGATGGGGCCGGGCAGCACGGGGACGAACAGATGATTGATGGCGGTGCCCACTAATTGAAACAGCACCAGCCAGGTCAGGCCGCGTAACAACATCTCAGCTCTCCTGCGATTTTATTTTTGCGTTGCATTATAAGCACGTCACACACCCCGCCGGCATCGCCAAACCTCTAGACCGGGCCACGGCCCTGAACACGCCGCCAGAATATATGCCGATGTTTCATCTGGCCCTATAGACAGCCCACATTGCTGCGGCATACTCGGCAGCCTAACTATCCGGATCCCGTTATGCGCCCACTTGTTCCTCTCGCTTTGATTCTGCTGTTGACGGCCTGTGGTGAGGGCGAGTCGCGATTGCCGCCTGACGCACGGCTGCCCGATGGCGGCCGTTATCGGGGCGAATTGGTCAACGGGTTGCTGCAAGGACAGGGGCGGATCGACTACCCGAACGGCAGTTGGTACGCCGGTTCTTTCGATAAAGGCGTCTGGCACGGCCAAGGTGAATGGCACGGCAGTAATGGCGAGGTCTATCGCGGTCAGTTCGAACAGGGCCTGTTTCATGGTCAGGGTAGTCTGACCACCGCCAACAGCCTCTATGTCGGCGACTTCAAGCGCGGTCGCCGCGAAGGCGAAGGTACGCTCAAAGAGGGCGGCATGAGTTATCGCGGAGCGTTCAAGGACGATCAATACTCCGGCTCCGGTCACCTCGAGATGGAAGACGGCAGCCAGTATCAGGGCCAGTTTGCCCACGGCAAGCCCAATGGCGAAGGTAAACGCAGCGATGCCAGCGGTAATGAGTTCACAGGGCAATTTGTCGACGGTCAGCTGGAGGGTCATGGCACCTTTAACAGCGCCGAAGGCGATGAATACCAGGGCGCATTCAAGCACAGCCAACTGAACGGCCAGGGCCGCTATGAAAGCGTTGACGGCGATGTCTGGATCGGTGAGTTCAAGGATGGCGCCCTGACCGGCAAGGGTGAACTGATCGGCGCTGACGGCAGTCACTATCGCGGCATGTTCCATGAATGGCGCTTCAACGGCCCGGGCCAACTGACGCTGGCTGATGGCAGTACTTATGTCGGCGATTTTGCCGCTGATACCTATCATGGCCGAGGCACCCTGACCTTGAGCGACGGTACCGTCGAGAGCGGTTATTGGCTCAATGGCCAACGGGTACGCGATGACCGGGGCAATCTACTGTCCGATCCTTTGGAACTGGGGCTGCTCAAGCAGGGCAAACTGCTGGATGACGCACTCGAGGCGCTCACGCCCTCAACCCCGGCCATTGAACTGTATAGCCTGGTGCTCGCGGGCGACGGCAAGCAGAGCGTATTCATGCGCGAAGCCGACTATGTGAGCGCTATGCTCGCCAGCCGTTTCTCCAGCCATGGGCAGATCAGCCTGGTCAATCATCGCGACCATTTGCCGGATCGACCGATGGCCACTCGCGAGAACCTGTTCCGCGCAGCAAAGAAACTGGCTGAACGAACCGGCCCTGAAGACCTGGTCTTTATCTACCTGACCAGTCACGGCAGTGAAGATCACCAACTGGTGCTGGAGCAGCCTCGCCTGGAGCTGTCCGATCTGCCGGCCGATGAGCTGGCTGCGGCCTTGGCGCCCCTGAAAAACCGCGACAAGATCATTGTCATTTCAGCCTGTTATTCGGGCGGGTTCATTCCTGCCCTTAAAGACGAAAGAACCCTGATCATGACCGCCTCACGCGCAGACCGCGTGTCCTTCGGCTGCTCGGAAGAAGCCGACTTCACCTATTTCGGCAATGCGCTGTTCGCCCAGGCCTTGAACCAGACAGATGATCTGCAGCAAGCCTTCACGCTGGCCAAAAAGTATGTTGCCGAGCGGGAACTGAGCGATGATTACGAAGCCTCGGAACCGCAAATTTGGGCACCGAAAAAGGTGCTGGAGCATTGGCAGCGATTGCGCCAGCAACAAGCCATACGGGCATTGAATAAATCCGGTTGAACAGCAAGGAAGCCAAGAGTGACTAAGCTGAATGTATCAAGGGAGAACTAGCATGTACTTGACGCCTCAGCACATCCTGCTTGCAGGAGCGACTGGCCTTACCGGTGAGCACTTGCTTGACCGCCTGCTCAATGAGCCGACGATTACCCGCGTGCTTGCCCCTTCGCGCCGACCTTTGGCGGCGCACAAACGCCTGGAAAACCCGGTGGGCGATCCGGCTGTATTTTTGCCACAACTCAGCGGGAGGGTGGATATTGCCTTTTGCTGCCTGGGCACCACGATCAAACAAGCGGGCTCGCAAGAAGCCTTTCGTGCCGTCGACCATGACATGGTCGTGGCCTTTGCCAAGCGCGCACGGGAAATGGGCGCACGGCACCTGCTTGTGATCAGCGCGATCGGGGCCGATCCAAAATCGTCAGTGTTCTATAACCGCGTCAAAGGTGAGATGGAACAGTCGCTACGCGCCCAGGACTGGCCACAGCTGACGATCGCCCGCCCCTCGCTGCTGATCGGCGAACGCCTGGAACCGCGTCTGGCTGAGCAACTGGCTGCACCTTTATCCAAGCTGATACCCGGCAAATATCACGGTATCGAAGCCTGCCAGTTGGCCCGCGCCCTGTGGCGGCTGGCGCTGGAAGAGCAGGACGGTGTCCGCGTGATTGAATCGGATGAACTGCGCAAGCTGGGCAAGTAGCGGCAGACGCCCTCATCGGTAAACGCTCCCCTGCTCTGCCGGGGGGCGTTTTGACGAGCTAAGCGCGGTCGCTTTCAGCCTGATTTAAACCGCTACAGCCCACCAGTGGCCTGATACCCGACACCGAGCACGGTCAGCACCGACAACGGCAGCAACAGCGTGTCGAGCAGCGCACTGGCCGGCAGATCCAGGCCCGGGTAAGCAGGCGCAGATACACCAAAGCGATCCATCGCACAGCATCCACCCTGCAGCGCATACCAGTCCAGACGCGCTCCGGAATACACCACCGGGGCACCGGGTTTGGCGGCGTCCAGCGTGCGAACGCTGGCACAGCCACCGACGTGCAAGAGCATCAACAACACCAGCAGCGTCTTACTCATCACCGCCCAGATGATGCTCGCCCCAACGCGGGAGCATGTCTTGCGGGATGTTCAATTGATTGAGGATCCGCGCGACCACGAAGTCCACCAGGTCATCAATGGTCTGCGGCTGATGATAGAACCCGGGCGATGCAGGCAAGATCACCGCGCCCATGTTCGACAGCTTGAGCATGTTTTCGAGATGAATGCTGGAGTACGGCGCCTCGCGGGGCACCAGGATCAGTTGGCGGCGCTCCTTGAGGGCCACGTCCGCGGCCCGCTCCACCAGGTTGTTGCAGGCGCCCGTGGCAATCGCGGACAAGGTTCCGGTGGAGCATGGCACCACTACCATTGCCGCCGGCGCGCCCGAGCCAGAGGCCACCGGCGACATCCAGTCTTCTTTGCCATACACGCGAATTTGCCCTGCGGCAGCCCCGGTGTATTCCGTCAGGAACGTCTGCATGGCCAATGGCTTGGGCGGCAACCTGACGTCTGTTTCAGTAGCCATGACCAATTGCGCGGCCTTGGAGATCAGGAAGTACACCTCACGGTCTTCGCGCACCAGGCAATCAAGCAGGCGCAGTGCGTATTGCATGCCTGAAGCGCCAGTCACCGCCAGGGTGATACGTTCCGGGCCGTTCATTGCAGAGCTTCCGCCAACTTGACGTGCAGGCCGCCGAAACCGCCATTGCTCATGATCACCACATGGGTGCCCGGCCTGGCATGGGCCTTGACCTCGGCAATGATGGACTCCAACGAGTCGCATACCTGGGTCGGCACCGGGCTCGAAGCCACGGTTCCCGCCAGGTCCCAGCCCAGGTTGGCCGGTGCGTACCACACCACGTGATCCGCCTGGATAACACTCTGCGGCAGGCCATCACGGTGCGCGCCCAGCTTCATGGAGTTGGAGCGCGGCTCGATGACGGCAATCAGTTGCGCATCACCAATTCGTTTGCGCAGCCCGTCCAGGGTGGTGGCGATGGCGGTCGGGTGGTGCGCAAAGTCGTCATAGAGGGTAATACCGTGCACTTCGGCGACTTTTTCCATGCGTCGCTTCACACTTTTGAACACGTTAAGGCCGGCAATCCCCAGGCTGGCAACTACGCCCACATGACGCGCGGCAGCCAGGGTCGCCAAGGCGTTGGCAACGTTATGCTGGCCGGTCATGTCCCATTCGACAGTTCCTTGCAGCACACCCTCAAACAGCACCTCAAACCGCGAACCGTCTTCGCTGAGCAAGCGGGCTTGCCACTGGCCATCCGCGCCCGTGGTCTGCACCGGTGTCCAGCAGCCCATTTCGATCACTCGCTGCAAGGCCGGCTCGGTGGTCGGGTGAATCACCAGGCCCTCGCTCGGAATGGTGCGCACCAGGTGGTGGAATTGCCGCTCGATCGCCGGCAGATCCGGGAAGATGTCGGCATGATCAAACTCAAGGTTATTGAGGATCGCAGTGCGCGGACGGTAATGGACAAATTTCGAGCGTTTGTCGAAGAAGGCGCTGTCGTATTCATCGGCCTCAACAACGAAGAACGGGGTATCCCCCAAACGGGCCGAGACCGCGAAGTTTTGCGGAACACCGCCAATCAGGAAGCCCGGGGCCATGCCCGCATGCTCCAGGACCCACGCCAGCATGCTGCTGGTGGTGGTTTTGCCGTGGGTACCGGCCACCGCCAGCACCCAACGGCCCTGCAGCACGTGGTCGGCCAGCCATTGCGGACCGGACACGTAGGGCAGGCCTTTGTTCAGCACATACTCCACCGCCGGATTGCCACGCGACAGGGCGTTGCCTATCACCACCAGATCCGGCGCAGGATCAAGCTGGGACGGCTCGTAACCCTGGGTCAACTCAATACCTTGAGCTTGCAGCTGAGTGCTCATTGGCGGGTAGACGTTAGCGTCAGAACCCGTGACGTGATGGCCCAGTTCTTTGGCCAACACCGCCAGCGAACCCATGAAAGTGCCGCAAATACCAAGAATATGAATGTGCATAGTCGACCTCGTAAATCATCGGCGAAGGGTAGCGTAGGAGGCAGCGTTTCGCACCTGATGATTATCGCCTCGGCTATAGCAGACCATGCGGGAGCAGGTTTGTTTGCGACGGCGGGAAAATGTCGCAGCAACGGCTCAAGGCTACGACATTGGCATCCTCTTCTTTATGGACTGCGGGTTATGCGCGCTGGCGTTCGATCCCGTGCTTGCGCAACTTGCGGTACAGGGTATTACGGCTCACACCCAACTGCTGCGCGGTGTGCGTCATGTGCCAGCGGTGCTGCTCCAGAGCCATGAGCAGGGCGATTTTCTCGGCATCTTCCAGCGGATGCCCGGAAGCCTCGCAGAGCTCGCAAGCCTCAGGCGCTCGGGAAGGCTGCTGACGAATAGCGGGCGGCAACTCATCAAACTCAATGACCCCGCTGTCACACAGCGCCGCCAATGTGCGCAGCACATTTCGCAATTGACGGACGTTGCCTGGCCACGCGAAATCCAGCAGCGCCTGACGCGCCGGGCGACTGATAACCAGAGCCTCCTGCCCCGCTTCTTCGGCCAGCAAAAAATCCAGTAATTGCGATTTGTCGCTGCGATCACGCAAGGCAGGCAGGCCGATTTCCAGCCCGTTGAGCCGATAGTACAAATCTTCACGGAAGCTACCGTCTGCCACGCGCTCCTGCAGATTGCGGTGGGTCGCGCTGATAATGCGCACGTTGACCGCTTGCGGGTCACCGCCAATGGGCACCACCAGGCGATCTTCCAGCACCCTTAACAGTCGGGTTTGCAATGCCAGTGGCATGTCGCCGATTTCGTCCAGAAACAGGGTGCCGCCATCGGCCTGCTGCAACTTGCCCTGCATCCCCTCCTTGCGGGCCCCTGTGAAACTGCCGCCGCGATAACCGAACAGCTCACTCTCGATCAGGCTCTCGGGGATTGCCGCACAATTGAGCGCCACAAAAGGCTTGGCAGAACGCTGACTGGCCTGATGCACGGCCTTGGCGAAGGCTTCTTTGCCTGAGCCGGTTTCACCGTTGATCAACAGCGCGACGTCCCGCTCAAATACCCGCAGCGCTCGGCGAAAGTCGGTTTGCAACGCTTGGTCGCCGAGGCAGATGTTACTTACGCGTACCGGGACGGGGGCGCAGACCGGAGCCGGTTCAACCTGCACCGCTACCGGGCCGGGGCCCCGGCGACGCTGGCCGCGCAATGCCGCAAACAGCCGGCGCCCTTCACGACTGCGTAACGGCCAGCTGGTGCTGGCGTGTTCGCTGGCCCGTGAGAACAGCTCATCACGGGTGCAGTCGAACACACTGTCGACGGTTTGCCCGAGCAAGCCGGCGCGCACCCTGCCCAACAGGTTCAAGGCGCTTTGGTTCACCGCGCAAATCACCCCGTCGCCATCAAACGCCAGCATGCCTTCACTGAACAGTCCGACGGAATCGGCCTGCAAATGGAAGCGCAGCAGCCATTGGTGCTCAAAATGATGCAGGAAGTAGCTGCTTTCAATGATTTTGGCCGAGAGGTTTACCAGGGCCATGGTGTGGAACTGGCTCTGACGCGAAGCCTCGTGTCGGGCAGAAGACACGTCCAGCACCGCCAGCAGCTCGCCCTGGGGATCGAACACCGGGCTCGCGGAACACGTCAGCCCGGTGTGCCGGCCTCGAAAGTGTTCGTCCTGATAAATCGTCAGCGCCTGACGTTCCACCAGGCACGTACCAATGCCATTGGTGCCTTCACGGGCTTCACTCCAGTCAGCGCCCAGCCACAGGCCGGCCTGCTCGAACACCTTGCGCTCGCTGGGGGCGGTGACACAGTTGAGGATCACCCCGCGGGCATCGGTCAGCAACACCGCATGCCCGGCCCCGGAAAGCTGTTGATGCAGGCTGTTCATTTCATGCCCGGCAATCTGTAACACCTGCTGCAAGCGCTCGCGGCCTTCCAGAATGCGGCCGTGCTCAAGCACCGTAGGCGCAAGGGTCTGCGCTGGATCAAGGTGGTAATCCTCAAGGCAGCGTTGCCATGAGCGAACGATAGACGGATCGCTTCCGGGGCCTCGGCCCTGAAGACCGCCCCGGGTGACGTCGATGACTTGCCGGGCATGCCGGCTCAAATCGGTACTGTGCATTTTTATTGTTCTCCGCTCTGTCACGGCGGTCATGGGCTCGGCAGAGGGGAAGCACACCCTCTGCTGCAGGCCAAACCTGCGGCGACAGAGATCCAGTCCAAACCGAATGCTCAGCATCCTCTTGCCCCCGGGTCATTGCAATCCCGAACTGACTCACCGGTCATCGGCTGTGGCATTTTCGGTACAAATTGTCACACCGCCCGTATCAGTGCTGCGACACCGCCCCTTTCCGTCATTTGCCTGAAAACCGGCAAAGCCCCGGCTGGCAAGGGTTTGAGCAATCTGGCCCAGCCTTTGCTCTGGCTTGTACCAACGCCCTAGCGCGTCCTCCCCATAAGCACAATAAAGCCAGGAGACACTCACCATGCGTTACGCACAACCCGGTACTGAAGGCTCGATCGTCTCGTTCAAGAGCCGTTACGGTAACTACATCGGCGGCGAATTCGTGGCGCCCGTCAAAGGCCAGTACTTCACTAACACCTCCCCGGTAAACGGCAAAGCCATTGCCGAATTCCCGCGTTCAACGGCGGAAGACATCGACAAAGCCCTCGATGCTGCCCACGCGGCCGCTGATGCCTGGGGCGCGACCTCCGTCCAGGCGCGCTCTCTGGTCCTGCTGAAAATCGCTGACCGTATCGAACAGAACCTCGAACTGCTGGCTGTCACCGAAACCTGGGACAACGGCAAAGCCGTGCGCGAAACCCTGAACGCAGACGTACCGCTGGCGGCGGACCATTTCCGTTACTACGCCGGCTGCATCCGCGCTCAAGAAGGCAGCGCTGCGGAAATTGACGGCAACACCGTGGCCTACCACATCCACGAACCCCTGGGCGTGGTCGGGCAAATCATTCCGTGGAACTTCCCGCTGCTGATGGCCGCCTGGAAACTTGCGCCTGCGCTCGCCGCCGGTAACTGCGTGGTGCTCAAACCTGCCGAGCAGACCCCGTTGAGCATCACCCTGCTGATGGAACTGATCGGCGACCTGCTGCCGCCGGGCGTGTTGAACGTCGTACAAGGCTTTGGCAAAGAAGCCGGTGAAGCCCTGGCCACCAGCAAGCGCATTGCCAAAATCGCCTTCACGGGTTCGACGCCTGTGGGTTCGCACATCATGAAATGTGCAGCGGAAAACATCATCCCGTCGACGGTTGAACTGGGCGGCAAGTCGCCGAACATCTTCTTCGCCGACATCATGCAAGCCGAGCCGGCCTTTATTGAGAAGGCCGCTGAAGGCCTGGTACTGGCGTTCTTCAACCAGGGCGAAGTCTGCACCTGCCCGTCACGGGCGCTGGTACAAGAGTCGATCTACGACGACTTCATGAAAGTGGTCATGCGCAAAGTCGAAGCGATCAAACGCGGCGACCCGCTGGACACCGACACCATGGTCGGCGCCCAAGCCTCTGAGCAGCAGTTCGACAAAATCCTGTCCTACCTTGAAATTGCCAAGAATGAAGGCGCAGAACTGCTGACCGGCGGCGCTGTGGCCAAACTCGAAGGCGATCTGGCAACCGGCTATTACATCCAGCCGACCCTGCTCAAGGGCACCAACAAGATGCGCGTGTTCCAGGAAGAAATCTTTGGCCCGGTGGTGAGCATCACCACCTTCAAGGACGAAGCCGAAGCCCTGGCAATTGCCAACGACACCGAGTTTGGCCTCGGCGCCGGTCTGTGGACCCGCGACATCAACCGCGCCTACCGCATGGGCCGGGCCATCAAGGCCGGTCGTGTGTGGACCAACTGCTACCACCTCTACCCGGCACACGCCGCGTTCGGTGGCTACAAAAAGTCCGGTGTCGGCCGTGAAACCCACAAGATGATGCTCGATCACTATCAGCAGACCAAAAACCTGCTGGTGAGCTACGACATCAACCCGCTGGGCTTCTTCTAATAGCAACCCTCCTTCTGCAGGCGCCGGGTTTTGCTCGCGATTGAATCAATGCGGTCTCACTAAAGACCGCGCTGCCAGCATCGCGATGCAAGCTCGGCGCCTACAGACGGAGTTGGCCTTTCTCTTGCTTCACACCCTGTCAAATTTTCCAAACTATAAAGAACAGGTGAACTTACATGCCTAGCGAACCCACTGCCGCTCCAGCGGCATCCTCGGTCGACTTTGAAAAAGTTGGCTCCGAATATTTTCAACAACGCGAACTGAAAAAAGGCGCTGCCGGCTGGGTCCTGCTGGTGGGCCTGGGCGTTGCCTACGTGATTTCCGGCGACTACGCCGGTTGGAACTTTGGCCTGGCGCAAGGTGGCTGGGGCGGTATGTTCATCGCCACATTGCTGATGGCAACCATGTACTTGTGCATGTGCTTCTCGCTGGCCGAACTGTCTTCGATGATTCCCACCGCCGGCGGCGGTTATGGCTTTGCCCGCAGCGCTTTCGGGCCCTGGGGCGGGTTCTTGACCGGCACCGCGATCCTGATTGAATACGCCATTGCGCCCGCCGCGATTGCGGTATTTATCGGGGCCTATTGCGAGTCTCTGTTCGGTATTGGTGGCTGGATGATCTATCTGGCGTTCTACATCATCTTTATCGGCATCCATATTTTTGGTGTCGGCGAAGCGCTCAAGCTGATGTTTATCATCACCGCCGTTGCCGCCATCGCCCTGGGCGTGTTTCTGGTCTCGATGGTGCCGCATTTCAGCGTCGCCAACCTGCTGGACATCCCGGTCACCGAGGCCAAGGGTGCCAGCGCGTTCTTGCCATTCGGCTATGTCGGGGTATGGGCCGCGATCCCTTATGCGATCTGGTTTTTCCTGGCGGTCGAAGGCGTGCCACTGGCCGCAGAAGAAACCAAAAACCCCAAGCGTGACCTGCCTCGCGGCCTGATTGGCGCCATGCTGGTGCTCGTCACCTTTGCCCTGCTGATTCTGGTGATCGGCCCGGGCGGTGCAGGCGCGCATCATTTGATGGCCTCCGGCAACCCGCTGGTCGAAGCATTGAGCAAGGCTTATGGCGGCTCGACCTGGATGGGCAGCTTCGTCAATCTGGTAGGGCTGGCCGGCCTGATCGCCAGTTTCTTCTCGATCATTTACGCCTACTCGCGTCAGATCTTCGCCTTGTCCCGCGCAGGGTATCTGCCACGCAAACTGTCCGAAACCAACAAGAGCAAAGCACCGGTACTGGCGCTGATCATCCCAGGCATCATCGGCTTCGGGCTGTCGCTGACCGGCCAAGGTGACTTGTTGATTCTGGTGGCCGTGTTTGGCGCGACGATTTCCTACGTGCTGATGATGGCGGCGCACATCACCCTGCGCATCCGTCGCCCCAAAATGGAGCGCCCGTATCGCACACCGGGCGGTATTTTCACTTCAGGCATCGCATTGGTGCTGGCTTGCGTCGCGGTCGTCGCCGGCTTCCTGGTTGACCCGCGCGTGGTGATTGGCGCAGCCGTGATCTATGGCGTATTGATTGCCTACTTTGCGTTCTACAGCCGGCATCATTTGGTGGCAGGTACCCCGGAAGAGGAATTTGCAGCCATTCAACAAGCCGAGAAGGCTTTGCATTAATCGCTGAGGAACACGCCAGACGCACAGCGTCTGGCGTTATGGAGCACCCCTGTATGGCAACGTTTTCTCATGCGGTTGGCACCCAGACTTACCGCTTCGACAGCCTCAAAGACCTCATGGCCAAAGCCAGCCCGGCCCGCTCCGGGGACTTTCTGGCCGGCGTGGCTGCACTCAACGACGGCGAGCGTGTCGCGGCACAAATGGCCCTGGCCAACCTGCCACTGACGCATTTCCTGCAAGAAGCGCTGATTCCCTACGAATCCGATGAGGTCACCCGGCTGATTATCGACAGCCATGACCCGCTCGCGTTTACCCCCGTCAGTCACCTGACCGTCGGCGGTTTTCGTGACTGGCTGCTCAGCGACGCCGCTGATGAGCACAGCCTGCGTGCCCTGGCTCCCGGACTGACGCCCGAAATGGCCGCCGCCGTGTCGAAGATCATGCGGGTGCAAGACCTGGTGCTGGTCGCGCAGAAGATCCGCGTGGTCACACAGTTTCGCGGCACCATGGGCCTGCGCGGGCGACTTTCAACCCGGCTACAACCCAATCACCCGACGGACGATCCGGCCGGGATCGCCGCAAGCATTCTCGACGGGCTGTTGTACGGCAACGGCGACGCCATGATCGGCATCAACCCGGCCACCGACAGCATTGCCTCGATCTGCGACCTGCTGAACATGCTCGACGCGATCATCCAGCGCTATGAAATCCCGACCCAATCCTGCGTGCTGACCCACGTGACCACCTCGATCGAGGCGATCAATCGCGGAGTGCCACTGGATCTGGTGTTTCAATCCATTGCTGGCACCGAGGCCGCCAACGCCAGCTTCGGCATCAACCTGAATGTGCTGCAAGAAGGCTATGAAGCCGGCTTGAGCCTCAATCGCGGCACGTTGGGCAACAACCTGATGTACTTCGAGACGGGCCAGGGCAGCGCACTGTCAGCCAACGCGCATTTCGGCGTGGATCAGCAAACCTGCGAAACCCGGGCCTATGCCGTGGCGCGGCATTTCAAACCGTTTTTGGTGAACACCGTGGTCGGCTTTATCGGCCCCGAGTACCTGTACAACGGCAAGCAGATCATCCGCGCAGGCCTGGAGGATCACTTTTGCGGCAAGCTGCTGGGCGTGCCGATGGGCTGCGACATCTGCTACACCAACCATGCCGAGGCTGACCAGGACGACATGGACACCCTGCTGACGCTGCTGGGCGTGGCCGGGATCAACTTCATCATGGGCATTCCGGGTTCGGATGACATCATGCTCAACTACCAGACCACTTCGTTCCATGATGCGCTGTATGCGCGCAAGACCCTGGGCCTCAAGCCCGCCCCTGAATTTGAGCAATGGCTGAGCAAGGTCGGCATTTTCACCCAATCCGATGGCAAGATTGAGTTCGGCCATCAACTGCCGCCGGCGTTTCGCCAGGCGCTGGCTCACCTGGGAGGACGCTAGACATGGCCAACACTCCGACGGACAGCCTTAACCCCTGGCTGGAACTGCGGCGCCTGACTCCGGCGCGCATTGCCCTGGGACGTACCGGCACCAGCCTGCCAACCCAGGCCCAGCTGGATTTTCAATTTGCCCACGCCCAGGCCCGGGATGCCGTGCACTTGCCGTTCGATCACGCGGGGCTCAGTACGCAGCTTGCCGAGCGTGACCGCGAAAGCCTGCTGTTGCACAGCGCGGCTCCCGACCGTAACAGTTATCTGCAACGCCCGGACCTGGGCCGCAAGCTGCAGGACGACTCGGCGCAACAGCTGCGCGACTATGCACTGGCCCATCCTGGCGGCGTCGATGTGGCCATCGTGGTAGCCGATGGTTTATCGGCGCTGGCCGTTCATCGCCATACCCTGCCTTTTTTAGCCCGAATGGAAGAGCACACCGCCACCGAGGGCTGGTCGCTGTCGCCTGTGATTCTGGTGGAGCAAGGCCGGGTCGCGGTGGCCGATGAGATTGGAGAACTGCTCGGGGCCCGAATGGTGGTGATGCTGATCGGCGAGCGCCCGGGCCTCAGCTCGCCCGACAGCCTGGGCGTGTATTTCACCTATGGCCCCAAGGTGGGCCTGACCGATGCCTATCGCAATTGCATCTCTAACGTGCGGCTCGAGGGCCTGAGCTATGGCATGGCCGCTCATCGGCTGGCGTATCTGATGCGCGAAGCCTGCCGCCGGCAATTGTCGGGCGTTAACCTGAAAGATGAGGCTCAGGTGCAAACCCTGGAAGTAGACACACCCCGAGAGAACTTCTTGCTCAAGGGTCAATAAGCACCAGGCTGTTCACCGTTGCTGAGTGCCACTCATCGCCTGAGTGGTGCTCAGCAAGGGCTCTCCCCCGGATCAATACACGCTTCGCTACAAACTCTGGCAGCAGAGTTTGCATCAATCCGTATAATCTTCTTCGTTCAAAATGTACGAAAAAACCACACCAGTTGTAGTTCAATACTTCTTCTCCCCGCACAGACCTGCTGAGCCGGGTCATCAACACAGGTGCTTTAGATGGATTTCAACCCGCTAGACCTTATCCTGCACCTCGATGTGTACCTCGATTTGCTGGTGAACAATTATGGGCCGTGGGTCTACGCCATCCTGTTTCTGGTGATCTTCTGTGAAACCGGCCTGGTGGTGATGCCGTTCTTGCCGGGCGATTCGTTACTCTTTATTGCCGGCGCTGTCGCCGCAGGTGGAGGCCTGGACCCCGTCCTGCTCGCAGGTTTGCTGATGCTGGCCGCCATTCTGGGTGACAGCACCAACTACGTTATTGGACGAACGGCCGGAGAGCGGCTGTTCAACAATCCGAACTCGAAAATTTTCCGCCGTGACTACCTGGAAAAAACCCACGACTTCTACGAACGTCATGGCGGTAAAACGGTGACCATGGCGCGTTTCCTGCCGATCTTCCGGACTTTCGCCCCCTTTGTAGCGGGCGTGGCGCGCATGTTCTACCCGCGCTTCTTTATGTTCAGCGTGATCGGTACGATCCTGTGGGTAGGCGGCCTGGTAACCCTGGGTTACTTCTTCGGCAATGTGCCCTTTATCAAGAAGAACCTGTCGCTGCTGGTTCTCGCCATTATCGTGTTGTCGCTGGTCCCCATGATTATTGGCCTGATCCGCAGCCGTATGGGACGAGCCCCTTCCAAAGCCTGACGGGGACCCCCCTGCATGTGGTCTCTGAGTGAGTGGCGGCGCCAGCGAATTCTGGCGCAACACCCGGTCGCACCCGACGTGTGGCACGAGGTGCGCCAGCACCTGAGTATTCTCGACGGGCTGGATGACGAGCAGGACAACTGGTTGCGCGACAGCAGCGTGTTGTTCCTGCAAGACAAGCACCTGACGCCCATGCCCGGCGTCGAACTCACCGAGACCGGCCGGCTGCTGCTGGCCGCGCAGGCACAACTGCCGCTGCTGAATCTGGGCGACCTGAACTGGTATCAGGGTTTTCATGAAATCGTGCTCTACCCCGATGATTTCATCAGCCCGCAACGCCATCGCGATGCCAGTGGCGTCGAGCACGAGTGGCAAGGCACCCACAGCGGCGAGGCCTGGCAGCAAGGGCCGGTGGTTCTGGCCTGGCCCGGCGTGCTGTCCAGTGGTGGCTGGGATGGTTACAACCTGGTCATTCATGAGTTGGCGCACAAACTCGATATGCTCAACGGTGCCGCCAATGGCATGCCGCCGTTGCACAGCAGCATGAAGGTGAGCGACTGGACCCAGGCCATGCAGCAGGCCTACGATCAGCTCAACCACTTCCTCGACCATCACCCTGATGGCCAAGCGCCCATCGACCCGTATGCGGCCGAGGACCCTGCCGAATTTTTCGCGGTCACCAGCGAGTACTTCTTCAGCGCACCCGACCTGCTCAATCACGCATACCCGCAGGTTTATCAACAGCTCAGCCTGTTTTATCGCCAGGATCCACTCACTCGCCTGCAAAAGCTTCAGAGCGAACACCCCGAATACCGGGCAGAGCACTGATCGGCCAAGCGTGACGTCGTTGCAGGAATACGCCTATAATCGCCGCCACTTTTTGGCCAAACCGGCCAAGTAAACTGGCCTATACACGGGGGCACCGCCCAATGAGCTACAGCAAGATTCCGGCTGGCAAAGACCTGCCGAATGACATCTACGTCGCCATCGAGATTCCGGCTAACCACGCGCCGATCAAATATGAAATCGACAAAGACAGCGATTGCCTGTTCGTTGACCGCTTCATGGCTACCCCGATGTTCTACCCAGCCAACTACGGTTTCATCCCGAACACCCTGGCTGACGACGGTGATCCCCTCGACGTGCTGGTTGTAACCCCTTACCCGGTTGCTCCAGGCTCGGTTATCCGTGCGCGCCCGGTTGGCATTCTGCACATGACTGACGACGGCGGCGGCGATGCCAAAGTAGTAGCAGTGCCTCACGACAAGCTGTCCCAGCTGTACGTTGACGTGAAAGAGTACACCGACCTGCCACCTCTGCTGATCCAGCAGATCCAGCACTTCTTCGAGAACTACAAAGATCTCGAAAAAGGCAAATGGGTGAAGATCGACGGTTGGGGCGACGCCGAAGCTGCCCGCACCGAGATCATGAAGTCGGTTGCTGCCTACAAAGGCTAAGTGCTGAACGGCAGGCTCTCGATGCTTGCTCTTCTCACACAAAAACCTCGGTTCGCCGAGGTTTTTTTATGCCTGAGAAAAATACTCGGGCCATGCCAGCACGCCCGCCATAGACCGATGACATTGCGTAGGAAGCGTCTCGATACACATAGGATTTATCCTGTTCCGGTGTATTTCTTTGAACACCTGGTTTATTTGAACCGCCACGGCTTCCCCGTAAACTCTGTGGGCATGAATACATCCGGTGATCGCCTACGAACGCTCCTTAGAGAGTGTCATCTATCCGCTTCGGACTTCGCAGCCAATCGCCGCGTGACGCCGCAGCACGTCAATAACTGGTTCAAGCGGGGCATTCCAATGGCTCGCATGGAAGAAATCGCAGAGCTGTTGTGCGTCAACAGCCGGTGGTTGCGCACCGGGTACGGTGTCAAACACCCAAGAACCCCGATCATCAGCGAAACGCCACTTCAATATGGACCCGTTCCCTGTGAACCGGCGGCGCTCAACCTTCAGCCAATCACCGTCCAGCACACGGGCATGACCGATGTCGACGTACCGTTCTACAACGAAGTCCTCGACCCCTGTGGCACAGGTAAAACCAGAGTTCAGGAAATCCCTGACTGCCGGGTACGGCTCAACTACCCTATCTTGCGCGCTATGGATGTCAGCCCCGCCCAGGCCATCTGCGCGCCGATGATCGGCAACAGCATGGCGCACAGAATCCAGAGCGGCTCCACCGTCGCCATCGACCGCAGCCTGACCCAAATCGTCGACGGCGAAATCTACGCCCTCGAACAAGACGGCATGCTGCGCATCAAATACGTCTATCGCCTGCCCAACAACGGCCTGCGCCTGCGCTGCCACAACCACGAGGAATACCCCGATGAACTGTTCAGCGCAGCACAAATAGAGGAGCAATCGATCTTCATATTAGGCTGGGTATTCTGGTGGTCCACCCTGAACACCCCTCGTCCCACCACGGCCTACCCACTTGAAACTGAAGCCCGAACAGCGCAGCAGACAGCGCAAGCACCGGTTTTTGCTGGGAAACCTGAAAAAATCCCAGTATGATCCACCCCGCACTAAAGCATCCCCCTCGCACCACGCAGGCCGGATCGCACGGCAACGCAGCAAAACGCTGCCACGCCCCACACCCAGACGCCACGCGCTGGATGTCCACATTGCAGGCAGGTACGGTTTACCAAAAATAAACCAAACCCGCCCACGAGAAGCCGGCCACAAGCCGGCTTTTTAATGCCTGTTGAAAAGCTACCTCCCAGCCTTTGATCCCCTGGCACACCCGCTCGCGAATCCGGTTAGCGTGCGGTGGTCTGTCGATATTTATGCGTGCCCGGGTTTGCGGGGGCGCCACTGCATGAGGCGTTGGCGCCAGTTTGGCGCGCGGCTGGCGGCTTTGAGCAGTTGTTCTACGGTGATGGTGCGCTTGGCCGGGTCTAGGGCCAGGGCTGTTCGCAAGGCGGGCCAGAGGTGGGGCGGCAGGTTTTGGGGAGGTTTGAGGAGGGACGGGTTGTGTTGGGCGCGGGCTTCGGTCGCCAGCATCCGGTTGTAGGGGTGTTTGCCGCTCGCCAGTTCATAAAGCAGGCAGCCAAGTGCGTACACGTCGGCCGCGCGGGTCAAGGGTTGGCCTTCGAGGATCTCGGCCGCGGCGTAGCCGGGGGTCCAGGCGTTGAGGCGACTGCGGCTGACCGGGGCCAGTCCTTCCAGGGTGCTCGTTTCTGCCTGCCCCAGCCCGAAGTCGAACAACCGGACGCCATCGTCGCTGAGCAGGACGTTGCTCGGTTTGATGTCGCCGTGCAATACACCGCGTCCGTGGGCATGGGCCATCGCATCGAGCAAGGGCAAGGCGATGTCTCGCCATTGCGGCCAGGGTAAACCCAGAGGGTGCTCGCAGAGCAGCCGGTCGAGGGTTGGCCCGCGCAGGAGCTCCATGACCAGGTACACACGCTGGTGCACGGTATCGACGTTGAAACTGTACATGCGCAACACATTGGGGTGACGCAGGTGCCGGATCAGGGCGAACTCATTGAACAGCAGTGCTCCGGCGTCCGGCGACGGGGTGAAGGCTTCGCTGAGCAATTTCAGGGCGATGTACGGCTGCGGATCGCCAAACTGTTCCTGCAGCAGGTCGCGGGCCCGGTACACTGTGCCCATTCCCCCGGCCCCCAACAAACGCTCGATCCGGTAGCGCCCACCCAGCACATCGGGGAGCTCACCGGGCCCGGCCGGCGTCGGGGCCACGGCACAAGGCGCCGGCGTGGACACTTCAAGACCGGTCATTGGCGGATCACTACCGCGCTCAAATTGTCACGAGCCGCCCCGCTCAACACGCCGTCGAACAAGCGCGCGAGCGCCACCCGGGGCGAAACCAGACTCAGGGCATTGCCTAACTCGCTAGGCGTCAGATCCTGATACAGCCCATCGCTGCACAGCAAAAATACATCGCCGGGCTGCGCCTCCAACTCCAGTACACCCAGACTCAAATGCTCGCTGGCGCCCAAGGCCCGGGTCAACGCCCGCGCCCCGGGCAGAGCAAGGGCCTGCTCGCCGCTCATCTGCTGTTCATCCATGAGTTGCTGTTGTCGCGAGTGATCCCGCGACAACTGGTACAGCCGTTGTCCGCGCCACAGATAACAGCGGCTGTCGCCGGCCCAGACACAGGCCGCACGGCTGCCCTCGAGCAGCAACGCCACCACGGTGCTGCCCATGATGGTGTCGGCATGCTCTGCACTGAGGGTCAACTCCTGGCCCAGCCGGCGGTTGAGCCAATGCAAGCACCGCCGCACCGACTTGAGTCGCTCGTCAAAGCTCTGCGGTTGCGTCAGCTCCGCCAGGCTGGCAACCACCCACTGACTGGCGATGTCGCCAGCCCGGTGACCGCCCATACCATCCGCCACCGCCCAGAGCCCGCGCTCGGGACAATCGAGAACGGCATCCTCGTTGCGGCCCCGGACCTTGCCCGGATCGGTAGCGGCGGCGCTGCGCCATTGAGGCGTGAACGCCATTACAGTTGCCCGGGCAGACGAAAGCTGCGCAGCACACTCATGTCAAACGGGTTCGGCGTACGTTGGCTCATCAACAGATAATTGGCCCTCAACCCTCCGACTTCTGCTTTCAGCACCATCACATCGCGGCCGCTGAGGTAGTCGACCTGCATCAGGTCCAGCACCCGAAACAACGACCAGGGGCCAGTGCTTTTCTCGATGCCGACCGGGCGCCCCACGGCCTTCTCCAGCACCAGACTGGTACGACCGTTGTCGGCCTCAGTCGGCCACTGCAAAGTCACCGGCACAATCGGACCATGGCGATACTCGAGGGTCTGGTTGCCAAATCGGAACTCTGCCCGGCGTACGCTGGAGTCCAGATTGTAAGGTTCAAGTGTGAAGTCCACTTGCGGCGCGGCCGGGTTTTGCGCAAAGAAGCTCTGGCGGATGACCTGCGCCGCGGCCATTTGCTCAAAGTACACCCGGGACATGGGCAGCCCCTGCCCTTCAAGGGTGCGCAGCCGATAATTGGCCGCATCGCCGCTGACGAAAGGCTTCATGTAGGTTTCAAAGAAACGCTCGCTGATGCCCTGGGCACGAAAGAACTCGCGGAAGTCATTCAAGGCCACGTCGCTGCTGCTGTGGGCACTGAAGGGATAACGCTTTTGGATCGCCCGCTCGTAGAAGCTGTACAGCTCGCGCTGATACCGCTGATTGATGAACTGGTAGGCATCGTTGAGCACCAATCCCCAGGTGTCTTGTGCGACGCCGTTGAACCAGCCGTTGAGCGGGCCCGGCAAGCGCTGCGCGGTCTGACGCAAATTGCTCAAGGCGTCGCGCTGGCCTCCCATGCGGGATTTGGCCAGATCGAAGGCCGCCTGATCCGAAGCACTGGCCCGCGCCAGGCTGGCCAATTGCAGCTGAACCTCATTGAGCCCTTGCAGCGCCGGGAGCAGGCTTGCCGCCGGGCCGTTGTTCTCGTCAAGCAAACGGTGCAAGGGCTCGAACCGCCGTTGCAGGGCCTTTTTTGCGGTATCAGGCAAACGTGGCGTCACGCTCGCCGAGGTGTTCGCCACCGCCGCGCTCACACCGTTAGCCACGGCTGCCAATTGTTGACCTGCTTTTCCATCAACCGTCGGCAGTGCCTCCAGGTCATCGGCCAGGCTTGGAAAACGGGTGTTTTCGCGAATCTGAAGCAGCAACTGCACGATGGGTGAATTGGCCGAAGTCAAACCCGCAAGCTGCTCCGCACCTTCGCGGGCATCACTGAAGGGATGCAAGGACAACTGGCCGATCGCCTCGCTCCAGTGCGTGGCGTAATCTCGAAAGTACAGTTGCTCAAGTTCAACCATCAGCTTGCGCAGGTCCATGCCGCTGATGCTGCTGCCCTCCCCCAGCACCCAGTTATCACGCAGGATATCGCTGACCAGCGTCGCACCCTTGACCGAAAAGTACTGCTGGTAGCCTTGCTGGGTGTAGAACCCCGGAATGGTGTAACCCGCACCGTTCAACAAGCTGCCCTGCGGCCCCAGATGCCGATCGAAACTGTACGCTTCAAGCGAATGAGCCTGGTCACGCAGCATGCGATAAACCACCGTGGCCAGGGACTCGTTGCGCAACACCTGACGCGCCTGTGCCACCAGCGTATCGTTGAGTGAATACTTGAACCCGCGCTTCAACAACCGTTCGAAGTGCCGGTTCAGCGCCTCCTGGACCGCCGCGTTACCGGGGTAGCGCGCAGACCAATCGCTGGCCACCCAGGTCTTGAGCCACGCGTCATCACGACGCTCGGGCATGCCGAGCATCAGGTAGGCACGCACACTATTGAGCAGTCGCCCCCGGTCATTCAGGTTCGCACTGATCTGACGTTCCAGTTGCCGGGCCACCTTGGGCAATAACCGGGTTTCCAGCTCCCGCTCATAGGCCTGGTTGAGTACAGAATGGCTCGCCGTACCCTGATACAGGCCTGTGCGCTCGTACAACGCCACGTCTCCCGCCGCCGGAAACACCCGGGTTGCTGCGTAGTAGGTCTCGAGGAGGTCGAGGGTGGCCCGGGCATCGTCCTGCGGGCTGAGCAACGAACGCTGGGTGTCTGCGTGCTGCGCCAGCCCACGCAGGGTATCGAGCCGCTCATGGTTGGCCGAAAAGCTGCCGGTCCAGAGCAAACCCATCGCGCCCAGCGTCGCCAGGGCACCGGCATACATGGCGCGCTGCCCCCAATGAATGCGTCGGCGCTCACGCTTGTCCAGACTGGCCAACTGCGCTTCAGGGAAAATCACCCGGCTCAGCAGATGCCGAATGAAGTGCGAGCGGCCACTGTGCAGGGTCGGCAAGTCCTGGGTTTTCATGGGCGCGCCAGAGGCGATGTCTTGAGTGACCACCTGAGTCCGTTGCTTAAGGTGCGGAGCGCTGGTCAGGTAGAAACCGCGTAGCGGACTGGCGCGCTGGTAACGATTGCCGGTGAATGCCATGTCGACAAACAGGCACAGGCGCTCACCGATATTGCCCAACTGGTGAGGGAAATCGAGAATGCGGCCGCGGCGCTGGCTGTCTCGCTCCTGATGCATGCGGGTGATGACCTGGCTGTTGAGACGGCTCAGCAGCGCTTCGAACTCGGCACGCACCAATGACACATCGCTGCCGTTCTGTTCTTTGCCAAAACTCGCACCCAGCACCTGCTCGCTTTCTTCGCGGGTCAGGGAATCGAAGAACTCGGTAAAGCCCGGCAGCGTGTCGGCCTTGCTCAGCACCAGGTAAACCGGCACCTCGACATGCAACGTGGCGTGAACTTCCTGCAAACGCAGGCGCACCTCCTCGGCCAGTGACGACAACCGATCCTCGGCGTCACTGAACAGCAGGTCCACCGGCAAGGTCACCAGCACGCCATTCAGCGGCCGCTCGCGTCGGCGCTTGCGCAACAACCCCAGCAATGTGTTCCACGCGCTGGCATCGACATTGCCCGGGCCCTGGCTCAAGTAACGCCCCGCGGTGTCGATCAGTACACCGTGTTCGGCAAAGTACCAGTCGCAATGTTCTGTGCCACGGGTGTTGCGGGTGAGCTTGCGGTCTATCTTGTTCAGTGGAAAATCCAGACCCGAGAAATCCAGCAGGCTGGTTTTACCACTGGCCGGCGGCCCCATCAGCACGTACCAAGGCAACTCCTCACGCCAGCGTTCGCTGTGGCCGCGGTACACACTGGAGGTTTTCAGGGTACGCAATGCGTCCTTGAAACGAGCGCGCAGCTCTTTTTGCGAAGCATCGATCAGCTCATCCTGACGTTGACGCTCTTTGCTCACCTCGCTGTGCTCAACCGCTTTCTTGCGCACCCCGGCGCGCCAGCTGACGAAGACCATGCATAATCCCCAGGCCAGGCACAGCACGCTGATCGTCACCAGACGGGCACTGGCATCGGCCCAGAACTTAACGTCGTTGATGGCCAGCAACGGGCCGGCCCACCACACCAGCAGCACGATCGACAGCACCAGCAGCAGTGTCCACACCCAGGTCTGGCGCAGACATGAGCCAACCTTCTTCAAAATACTTTTCATCGCATATCCCTATTGCCGACAGTCGCCGAGTCCACTGCTTGATACGGCTGCAAGACCACTTCACGCTGCTCACCGAGCACCCAGGCAAACCCCGAAAACATCATCGCCAGGCAGCCCAGCGTGAAAGCCCCCAACATCCACCCCGGCACGCTGCGAACCAGAGTGCGACGCTGATGGCCCAGCCCTTGCCAGCGAGGCGACAGCTCGCGCGGTACATCCCCACGCAAGTGACGGATCTGCCGGAACAGCGCATCGCGAATCGCGTCGAGTTCGACCATGCCGCGGTCAACCACGCGGAACTTGCCCTCGAAACCCAATGACAGGCACAGGTACAACAGCTCAAGCAACGAGAGGTTGCGCACCGGATCGCGGCACAGTTGATCGAGCACACTGAAGACCTTTTCGCCGCCAAAGGTTTCGTTGTGATAGCGGCTCAGCAAACTGTTTTGCGACCAGTTGCTTTCGTCCCCCCAGCCAGCGGTGACCACCGCCTCGTCGACCACCGTGCACAGCACGTAGCGGGCTTTCATCATCTGGGTGCCATCAATGCCATTGCGCAGGGCCCGGGCTTCAAACACTTTCAATGAGTGCTCCAGCTGGGTGTTCAGTTCAGTCAGACTCTGAGGCGAGCGGCTGTGCTTGATTCGCACCACATGCGACAGCAACTCACTGGCGGCGGCGACCAGCGGGTTGACGCTGATGTTAAGCGTGGCCGCAGGCCTGACCCGGGCCGAATAAATCATTCGCGCTTCTAGCTGCTCGATTTTTGGCGGTGGCGCCACATCCGTCAGGGCATCGGTGTCGGGCGTATCGCCCGCCCGAGTGGCCAGCACGGTATTTTCATCAAAGACGGGGGTTATGTCCTTGCTCATGACGGTCAATTCCTGATGGCCCAAAATTGCAGTTCAAGCTCTGAAAACTCACCTGAGACGTGGAAGGCAAAACCACCGGAGCGCTCCAGTTGTGCCAGGTCGTCACTGCCGAGTTCGAGGGCGAAATAGGTTTTATTGGCGTGAAAGGGGATCTGCCGCGGGGCCACTGGCAAGGGCTTTACCTTAAAGCCCGGCAAGTGCAGGTTGACCAGTTGGCGAATGCTCTCGACGGGGCCGACCTTGAGATGCGCCGGTAAGCGATGGCGCAGTTCCTCGCTGTCGCAATTGGCATGCGCGACCAGAACGAATGAGGTGGTGGCGAGCAATTTGTGATCGCTCATCTGCGAGACGAGAATCCCGTATTGGCGGGTTTCCAGCTGCAACTCCATGGCGTGCTGCTCAAGCACCATCGACAACACCTGGCGAATGGCATCCATCAAGGCCCGAAAGCTCTCCCCCTGATCGCTGTGCTGATACCGGGTCTGCAATTGCGGGCGTTTGCTGTCGCTGGCAAACGTGGCCAGATCACCCAGCATCGACAGCATCGTGCAATACAACTCTTCCGGGTGCAGTTGCTCCAGGTTCAAGTAATGGTGCAGCACCAGTTCAGTCCGGTTGATCAGTTGCAGCATCATGAAGTCGCCGACCTCGGCTCCCCCGACTTTGCCATTGGAGCGAATCCGCTCAGCCAGAGTATCGCCCCGATGGCTGAGCATGCTGATGACCTCTTTCAGGCATGACAGCAAATAGCCCGAGGCATGGGTGTGGATAAAGGTCGGGACAAATTGTTCATCGAGGCTGATGACACCATCGGACGTGGTGTCGAGGATTTGGCAAAGCTGCAACTTGACGCAGGCCTGATCGCTTTTTTGTGCCCCCAACAGCAAGCGAAAGTCAGGTCGCCCGCAACTGATCGGACTATTGGAGCCGTCGCCGGCATTGGAGTCCGCCACCTCTGTTTCATAAGCGGTGTAGCGTGCCAGCACATCCGACTGCTCAGGTCGCCGCGCTTCGATGTGATTGCCGGTAACCAGCGGCAACGCCAGGTAAACCGGGGTTTTCCCGGTATTGGGCGGAACATCCAGCGCCAGCGCCTCGGTGTTGCTACTCAAGTCAAACAAGCTGCCGTCCGACAAGACGCCCGAGGCTTGCCTGATCACCAGCTTGCCCATGTTAAGAAACTGCACATCGATATCCAGCCCCAAAAAACCCCAGGTGTAACGCCCCAATAATTGAGTCCGGGTTTTCATCTGGTGATCGTAATACCGGTCGCTGTGCTGAAAATGCTGCGGCCGTAACAGCATGCCTTCCTGCCAAATGACTTTGTCCGCATTCATGGTCACTCACCTGCCTTGACGAGCGTTTGCAGCGCGTTGTGAATACCCGCCCCGTCGAGCACCAGCCGGGCCTCGGTCAAGCCCGTCGCCGTGACGGGCACGACGTAGCGCCATTGGGTTTGCGGCAGATCGCGGTAGGCCGCCAGCACCCCGACGTAGCGACTGCCGGGTTCAACGCTAAGCTTGAGTTCGACCGTTTCGCCGGGGCGCAACTCCAGTTCCTCGCTGGTCACCAGATCGGGCGAGAGCGACTCTTTGGGGCGCTCGTAGAGGCTGAAGAAGTCGGCGTTCTCGAACGCCACCGGGTGCTTGAGCTCCATCAGCCGAATCACGATCGGCGAAGGGCGGCCATTAAGGTCCGGGTTGACCTGATCGCTGGCACTCAAGCCGAGGTTCAACTTGGTCACGCTGGAGTACGGCGATAACGCCGAACACCCACTCGTCAGCAACACCGCAAACGCCACCAGGACGTTGCGGTAAAGAGGTGTGCCACGCAGCATATGCATCATCCTTGAGGGTCGTTGTGAAGGCTCGAAATCAGCCGGACTTGTTCTTCGTAGGCTTGGGCGAAGTCGCGTGCCAACAAGCGTTCACACCAGTCATCGTCTTGCTGCAATGCCAGGTGATAACGGCTGAATGCGCGCCAGCGACTGCCTGAGGTGACCACCCACGGGTGATAGCCATCACGCTCAAAACGCAGGTTCAGTTGCACCGGCGAGAAATGCTCTAGGCTGCTGCGCACGGCTGCTCGGCTGGCACACAGCAAGGCCACTTGATGCGCTTGCAGGTCACGAAACGCACGCCGTATGACCTGCTCCGCAGCCCCTTGACCCGGTTTTGCCGGGGCCAATAACAGGCCTAGGGCCTCAACTGCGTCATGGCTCGATTTGAGCGGGTTTTGCCGGGTCTCTGGCGCGACTGTGCGGGCCAGGCGCAACTCGTTCTTGAGCTCGGCGCGGGTCCACAGGGTTTGCTGCAAACCGGCAATGCTCTGTTTGAGCAACTGGGCGGCTTTGAGGGCCAGGGCCTCCCGCTCGACCTGCGGCTGGGCCAGGAGATCGATGCCCAGCACTGCGCCGAACGCTTGCCAGAACCCGTCGTTGCCCGCAGACACAACCTGCGCCTGGGCCGTTGGCAACTCCGGCGCCGGCTCGGCAACCAGCTGCGGCACGCTGAGGTTTTGATAATCGATCGGAGGGCTGTCGACGCGCTGCGACCACGCGGGTTTCAATCCTGGCCGTGTGGCAGGCTCATCGATCAGAGACCTCCCCTGAATCGACGGATCCACCGGGTCCAGCGGGTCGAGCTCCAGAAAGGCATCGTCCGGAATAACACTGCCTGCGGGTTGAGGCATCCCGACCTGATCCAGTAACGCCTGCAGTTCATGCTCCAGTTGCGCACGAATCAGAAAATCCCCCAGCGCGTACACATGACCATGCTGAATACGCTGTGCCTGCCCCTTCCTCAGGTAAGTGTCGGAGTGTTTGCACTGGGTACCGTTGGAGCTTCTGTCGGTGAGAAAAAATGTCCCGTCCCGATAGCTGATTTCTGCGTGGTACTTGGACACAGTTTTGGTTTTGTCGACGAGGGTCCACTCACAATCGGCATTACGCCCGATCACCCCACCCTCTTCGTCAAAGGTTTTGCTCATCACTTGTGAAGCGTCCAACGATCTAGTGCTGGACAGATCAAATACCAGTTCCATATTGCTGCTCCTTGCGGTCACTTGCCGCGATTGACCGCTTGCGGATCACCCAAGGGGCGATAGCTGTTGTCGTTGAATTTGTAGTTGCCGCTACAGCCGCTCACGCCGCACAGCATGGCGAGGGTCAGCAAGACGGCTTGCCAGTGACGAGCAGTCATCGGGGGAGTCTCCAGAGGTTGGCCAGGCATACGACGTGATCCTTGAGGGCGCGCTGGCAGAAATGAAAAGTACGAAGAGGGCCTCACGGCGCGTTCCCCTTGATATCGTCCAAACCGATATTCAGGCGCGCCAGGCGATACAGGAGCGTGCGCCGGGCCACGCCGAGATCGTGTGCGGCGCGGGTTTGATTACCGGCGTTTTTGCGCAAGCACTCGAGCAGCAACCTGCGCTCGACCTGCTCCATTCGTTCCCGCAAACTCAGGGTCACGGGTTCGACGCTGGCATCGCTGCGCAATGAAAAGTGCTCAAGCTGCAAGGCGTCGCCGTCGCACAACAGAACCGCACGCTCTACCAGCCCTTTCAGCTCGCGCACGTTGCCGGGAAAGGCGTAGCCCGCGAGTTGATCGAGTGCCGCGTCAGACCACAGCACCGGGCTGCGTTGCAGAAACGCACAGGCCTTGTTTGCAAAGTGACGGGCCAGCTCCAGGATGTCGCCTTCACGCTCGCGCAGCGCAGGCAAGGCAATCGGAAACTGCGCCAGGCGGTAGTAGAGGTCTTCACGAAACGTGCCCTGGCTCACCAGCACTGACAGGTCGCGATGGGTGGCTGCAATGATGCGTACGTCTATCGTGTGGGTGTCGTTGGAACCCAAGGGGCGGATTTCGCCCTCCTGCAGCACCCGCAGCAGCTTGGCTTGCAACGACAGCGGCATGTCGCCGATCTCGTCCAGAAGCAGTGTTCCGCCGTTAGCCGCATCGAACAACCCGGCGCGGTCACGGTCAGCACCGGTAAAGGCCCCTTTGCGATAGCCAAACAGCTCGCTTTCGAGCAGGTCTGCAGGGAACGCTGCACAGTTCTGCACAATAAAAGGCCGGGCCCGACGCGGCCCGTTGTCATGGATGGCGCGCGCCACAACTTCTTTGCCGGTCCCGGTTTCGCCCAGCAGCAACACCGTATAAGGGTTGTGCACGACCTTGTTGATCAGCAGGCTGGTTTGACGCATGACAGCACTTTGGCCAATCAGCACGTGGGGGTTCCCACGCACCTCTGGCGCCAGCATCGTCTGTTCGTTGGATTGCCTAAGCCGCTGCTGCAACAGCGCAAACGCCCCCAACGCCCCGAGTGAAGGCGCGTATTTCAGCAAGTCGACCGACGCGCTGCTGGCCGCCAGCAGCACCCCTTCGACGGTCTGCTGCGCTCCCACCAGCGGTACACACAACAACGACCGCCAAGGCTCGCCATGACGTGGCAGAAAATCGGTGTCGTACAGACTGCTGTCCAGGTCACACAGCGTGATCACCCGGTTCTGGCATACGGCAAACTGCAGCAGCTGTTCGCCGGTGTAATCCACCGGTACCTCTGCCGTGCGCGCCGGCTGCAGCGCTCCCTGAAACCATTCGGCCGTCAGTTCAAGGTGCTTGTGGGTCGCGTCCAGCAAGTACAGCTGGCTTAGCTCACAGTCGCTGAGTTGCACCACTGCACGGGCGCAATTGCCGAGCACCGTTGCGCCGGCCTCCGCCTGCCCCACACACGTAAATTGCTCCAGCAGCGCTTCGGCGTAAGCCAGAGGATCGGCGAGCTGATCAAGCATCAGCGCCACCTCAGGCAAACTCGCACAACACACGGTTTTGCGAATCAAGGGTTGCGTGCACCCGTGCCAGGGTTTCGCCCCGGGCCATCGCATCCAGCAACCGGTCTGCGACCTGAGGCAACACGAATGAATCAAGCAGAGCATCGATCAGCCGCGCACCGCTGTCGCTTTGCGTGCAGCGCTCGGCGAGATGATCAACCAGCCGCTGGCAATGGCTGAATCGCAGATTGCGCCGTTGCAGACGCTCGCCCAGGCGCTGGAGTTTGACTTCAACAAGCTCGCGCAATACCGGCCCGTTGACCGGGTAGTACGGCACCACCCGCATGCGCGCCAGCAAGGCGGGCTTGAAGTGATGACTCAGAATCGGCCGGATGCTCTGCTCGAGGGATTCGAGGGTCGGTCGGGCCGTGTTTTCACAGAGTGCCGCGATACGTTCGCTCGCGAGGTTGGAGGTCATCAGGATCAGCGTGTTGCGAAAGTTGATTTCGCGGCCCTCCCCATCATTCACCACACCTTTGTCAAAGATTTGATAGAACAGGTTGAGCACATCGGGGTCGGCTTTTTCCACTTCATCGAGCAGCACCACCGAATAGGGCTTTTGCCGCACCGCCTCGGTGAGCATGCCGCCTTCGCCGTAGCCGACGTAGCCGGGCGGCGCACCGATCAGCCGCGACACGGTGTGTTTTTCCTGGAATTCGGACATGTTGATCGTGGTAATGAAACGCTCGCCCCCGTACAGCAGGTCTGCCAGGGCCAGGGCCGTTTCGGTCTTGCCGACCCCGCTCGGTCCGACCAACAGGAACACACCCACCGGCGCATCCGGTTTATTGAGCCCCGCGGCTGCCGCTCGCATTGAGCGATCCAATGCCTGAACGGCCTGCTCCTGCCCTTTGATGCGAGTACGCAGATCGGCCCCAAAGCTTGCAACCCGGGTGCTGTGCTCCCGGGCCAGTTGCGTCACCGGGATGCCGGTCCAGGCACTGATGACTTCGGCCACCAACCGCGGACACACTTCGAAGCTGACCAACCGTTCCTGGCTGTGGGCATCGACCAGCGTGCGCAGGGTCTCATGGCGTTCAGCTTCCAGGGCTTCGATGTCTTGAGGCTCCGGCCGGTCAGCACCCGCCTGAGATGCAGTCACTTCACGCGCTTCGGCCAATTGCTGACGCAGCGCCAGCAAGCGTTCCGCCAGCGTGCGCTGGACACTCCAGCGTGCTGCCAGCCCGGCCTCTTCGCCCTGAGCCTGGTCCAGTCGTGCCTCAAGCAGCAGCAACCCCTCATGATCAATCAACAACCCGGCTTCGGCATCGCGGCGCATGGCCTGACGCTGGCGGGCACCTTCTGCCAGTTCACCGCGTAACCGCTCGAGCTTTTCAGGGGCCGCCGCCAGGCTGATGCGCACACGGGCGCACGCCGTGTCGAGCACATCCACCGCCTTGTCAGGCAATTGCCGACCTGCCAGATAACGCGCTGACAGTTCAGCGGCCGCCACCACGGCGTCGTCTCTCAGGTAGATGCCGTGGCTCTTCTCGTACACCTGCGCCAGCCCGCGAAGAATCGTGACGGCTTCGCTGACGCTGGGCTCCTGCAACTGCACCGGCTGGAAACGCCGCGCCAGGGCGGGGTCTTTCTCGAAGTATTTTTTGTACTCGCCCCACGTAGTGGCGGCGATGGTGCGCAGCTCACCACGGGCCAGCGCCGGCTTAAGCAAGTTGGCCGCATCCGAGCCCCCGGCATTGCCACCGGCACCGATCAGGGTGTGGGCCTCGTCGATAAATACAATGATAGGAACCGGTGACGCCCTGACCTCGTCGATGACCCCTTTAAGACGCCGTTCAAACTCGCCTTTGACACTGGCCCCGGCTTGCAGCAGGCCCATGTCCAGCGACAGCAACTCCACGCCTCTGAGCACCGGGGGCACTTCTGCCGCCGCAATGCGTGAGGCCAGGCCTTCGACAATGGCAGTTTTGCCAACCCCGGCCTCGCCCACGACAATCGGGTTGTTTTTACGTCTGCGGGCCAGAATGTCGATCATCTGCCGGATGGCATCATCGCGGCACAACACCGGGTCCAGTTTGCCTTCCCGCGCCTGCTCGGTCAGGTTATGGGTAAAGCGCTTCAACAGGGACTCGCCCTCCACCCGTGGTCTGCCAGTGTCCGCCGGTGTTTGCTGTGACAGGGCAAAGGCTTTCAGACGCTCGATATCGAGCCTGGCCAGCACCGCGTGATAAGCGCTTCCGGCATAACGCAGCGGGTTGCGTAACAAGGCGAGAATCAGCGCAGCCTGGTCCACCTGGCTTTGACCCAGTTCCAGGTTCGCGACCAGCAAGGCGTCCTGCAACCACTGCACCAGCTCGGGGGCAAACACCGGATTGCGTGACGGGTTGTTTTCGGCACCGACTTGCAGGGCCGCATTCAATTGCCCCTCATCGAGATCAGCGTCCTGCAGGGCTCGCGCCAGCAATCCCCGGGGTCGCTCCAATAACCCCAGCAACAGGTCTTCAACCAGGATTTTATGCGCGCCACGGGCGACACAGCGCTCGGCGCTGGTTTCAAGGTCACGCCGGGTTGAGGCGTCCAGCGCCTGTATCAGTTGTTGCAGGTCTACGTTGATCATGGCCATTGGTCCTTAATGTGATTTGCTGCCCAAGGTGACTACGCCGTCCGCCCGTTCCCGGCCCAGCCAGCTGGTCCAGCCAAGACGGCACGGGTTGTGCTCGGCAATCCGCAGCTCACGGATTTCTTCGTGTCGCAGCACCAGTCGAATGTCGTAATCCAGCGGATCACGCAGGGTGAAACGCACCAGCGCGCACAGCGGCTGGTAACCCGTGCCAATCGGCAGGAATTCATGGAATCGCGCCCAGTCCAGCTGGCGGATATGAATGCGAAATTTGCCGCTGCGGTCGCGCACCCGTTCGCCCAGCACGAGGTTCTCGCTCAACTGGCTGTTGGCCCGCCCCAGACGGTTGAGCTGCTCACGCAGGATCGCGACACGGCGCTCGATACACTGTTCGATCGTCAGCTCGGCATGCTTGAAGTAGTAACGCAGCACCGACTCAATCAGGGCGGCCGAATGCGCTCGCAGGCTCAGCAGGCCGAGATAGGGCAACAGGCGTCGCCAGTTCAGTTCTTCGGCATTGCGAATGGTCGTTCCACCCAACCCGATCAGCGCAAATAAATGGCTGGAAAACGGGTCTGTTGCCCCACGTTCAAAACGGGCGCAATAGCGATATTTGCGCCAGATCGGCAGCATCAGGCGCTGCAAGCGATGGTTGAATACATCCAGAAATTCTCGGGTCGGATTGCTCTCTTCGCTGTCACCAAGAGCCTGCTCGCCGTAGAACGCCGGCAAGGGCGAGCCCGAGCCCACCAGCCCCATCAGGTTGAAGCGCAGCCGCGCACGGGCCTGTCCGTGCTCCACAAAAAACTCCACGCTGTCGACATCACTACCCGGGAATCCAAGTCCGGGATTGGCTACAAACTCCACGCGATCGTAGAGCTCGTCTTCGGTGCTCTGCGGGTCGCTCTGGCGAAGCCGGTCAATCACCAGCAGCACGGACTGAAACAGCGAGTACTCACGTATGTTTTGCGCCAGCCCGCTTAAAGCAGGGGCTGAAGACCCATGCGGGGTGTCCATTGGTAAACCTCTCCTTGTGTACTTTTCACCCGCAGTTCGTGGTACGAATTGAGGCTGGCGTAAAGGGCAAAAAACTCGTTCAGTACCGAGGCAAAAACAAACAGATCGCCTTCCCCCACATAGCCCTGCGGGTCGATCGTCAGCTCGGTGCGCAAACCGCGCAGTGGCAGGCCCCGATGGAGCCGGTCAACGTGCTCGTGACGGATCGACTTGAGGCCATTGAGCAGGCATTTGCTGACACGCTCCGCGTGCTGGTCGTAGTAACGCGGCAGATCGTAGGTTTCGAGAATCACCTTCAAGGCATCCACGTTGGCCAGCGACAGGTAGTTGAGGGACATGTTGCTGATCAGCTTCCAGAGGAAGTCACGGGTGAGCGGCGGTGCATGGCTGGACGTCACCGGCCCGATATTGCGAAAGGTAAGAAATTCGGGGGTGCCTTCACTGGGCAGACAGATATCGCCCTTGTGCAGGCGCCGGGGCAAATTCTGGTTGGTACAGGTCAGTTCGACCGAGAGGGTTTCGCTCTCATCGGGCTGACGCGAGCCAAAACTGAGGTAGGTGTCCAGGCCTTCGTGCAGCAACGCCGTCCGCTGCCGAACGCTGTAATGGGCGTGCGGGTTCGGGACATCGAAACTGGGGTCATGCTCGAACGACTCAAACGGCACATACGTCTGGGATCCTGCACCTCCGACACGCCAGCCGGTTACGTTATCGACGCTGAATACACCGCAATGCTCCAGGCCGATGCGCGAGGGCATCAGCAGGTATTCGTCCTGCTTGCCATCCAGCCGGATGGGCATCGCATCGTGCTTGAACAAATTGACGATGGGCGTGCAATACAGCTTCACGTTCTCCAGGGTCGGGCGCAGGCGCTGGGTGCTGCTCTTGCGGATATCGAAGCGCAGCTCCAGGCCACGAACCTGTTTAAGGGTGTCTGCGGGGAGTGTTTTGAGACGCTCCAGACCGCTCAGGTCAACAAACAGGAACTTGTCCTGAAAGGCGAAATACTCCTGCAGGTAGCGATAACCCCGAAACGTGTTCAGCGGATAAGGTATCAACGCTTCGTCTTCGGCAAAGCCCACAGGCTGGATGTTCTCAGGGCCAAGGATGAAGGTCAGCGGCACGTTGTCTTCATTCCTCAGGCCTTGCCCTTGCGCATCCAGAGGCACCAGTACAATGTCGTGCAAGTGGCGCAACAGGCCGAGGTAGAGCATTTGGCTGATGTAGCGCTCACCTGCCAGATGCAGGCGCAAGCGACTCAGGTCCAGCTCCCCGGCATGACCGTCACAGGTCATTTGCAGACACAGGCTCAACATTGAGCCCTCGCCTTTCACCGAGTATTTGAGCGACTCCAGTTGCAGCGGCAAGACGTCTGTCGGGTAACAGGTCCTGAATTGACAATTCACGCCGTCGACCGGCTTGCCTTCCACCTGAGTCTCGCGCTCGACACGCAGCGCAGGCCCGGGGCGTACGAGCGGATCAAATTGCAGCATGCTGAACGCCGGCAACGGACGCATGTAGTTGGGCCACAGCAAGTGCATCAGCGAATGGCTCAGTTCCGGTAATTCGTCATCCAGTTTTTGACGCAGACGCCCCGTCAAAAACGCAAACCCTTCGAGCAGCCTCTCCACATCAGGGTCGCGTCCCGCCTGGCCAAGAAACGGCGCCAGCGCAGGGCTACGCTCGGCGAAACGGCTACCCAACTGCCGCAATGCAGTGAGCTCGCTTTGGTAGTAATGATTAAAGGACACAGCGCTACCTGTTAAATGTCGACAGCATCAAATGCCGAAAAACGGATTGGGTTCGAACAGACCATGGCCTTAACGGACGCTGACCTGACCACTGCCATCGAGCCATGCCGAGAAACTCACCTGACGCTTGCACCCCTCGATCTCCAGCCAGCCTTCAATGCTGAAGGCAAGCCGTAGCAAATCGTCATGCCGGGGCAAGGAAATAACCCGTACCTGGCTCAGGCGCGGCTCATAACGTTCAATAAAGGTTTCGATGGCCTGACGAGCCTGGGTCAGCGAGTCATGCAGGCTCAGGCGCATGTCGTTGAGGTCGGGAAGCCCGTAGTCGGGCAGCGTTTGCACGCTGCCCGCGCGAGTGCTGAGCATCTTCGCCAAATGAGCGGCCACCGACGCCAGGGCGCGGGTTTCACGGGTCGTGCCAAGACGCTGATCCGCGTCCCCGCCCAGGCGTTCAAAAAGGCTGCCGTATGCGGTCATGCCCAGCCTCCCGTTACTCTTTGTCCAGCTTGCCGACCAGCGACAAGGTGAAGTCCGCGCCCATGTACTTGAAGTGCGGGCGCACATTCAGGCTGACGCGGTACCAGCCAGGCTCGCCTTCGACATCACTGACGGTGATCTGGGCAGCGCGCAGCGGACGACGGCCACGAACCTCAGCGCCAGGGTTTTCCTGGTCCGCCACGTACTGACGAATCCACTTGTTAAGTTCCAGCTCAAGGTCCGTGCGCTCCTTCCACGACCCCAGTTGCTCGCGCTGCAGGACCTTCAGGTAATGCGCCAGGCGGTTGACGATCATCATGTAAGGCAGCTGCGTGCCGAGCTTGTAGTTCAGCTCGGCTGCCCGGCCTTCTGCGCTGATGCCGAAGAACTTCGGTTTTTGCACCGAGTTGGCCGAGAAAAACGCAGCGTTGTCGCTGCCCTTGCGCATGGTCAGGGAAATGAAACCTTCCTCGGCCAGCTCGTATTCACGACGGTCTGAAACCAGGACTTCGGTCGGAATCTTGGTTTCGATTTCACCCATGCTTTCGAAGTGATGCAGCGGCAGGTCTTCGACAGCACCACCGCTTTGCGGGCCAATGATGTTCGGGCACCAGCGGAACTTGGCAAAACTGTCAGTCAACCTGGAGGCGAAGGTATAAGCCGTGTTGCCCCACAAGTAGTGCTCATGACTGTTGGCGACGGTTTCTTTGTAGACGAAGGACTTGACCGGGTTTTCTTCGGGGTCGTAAGGGTTGCGCAGCAAAAAGCGCGGCACGGTCAAGGCCATGTAGCGTGCATCTTCAGATTCGCGAAAGCTCTGCCATTTGGCGAACTGAGGCCCGCCAAAGTGATCCTTCAGGTCTTTGAGGTTCGGCATGCCGGTAAAGCTTTCGAGTCCGAAGAACTTGGGCCCGGCAGCGGCGACAAACGGCGCATGGGACATGCAGGCCACGCTCGACACGTATTGCATCAACTTCACGTCAGGCGCGCTGGGCGTCATGAAGTAGTTGGCAATGATGGCGCCTACGGGCTCGCCACCGAACTGGCCGTACTCGGCGGTGTAGATATGTTTGTAGAGACCGGATTGCATGACCTCCGGCGAATCCTCGAAATCGTCCAGCAGGTCCTCTTTGGACACATTGAGGATTTCGATCTTGATGTTTTCACGGAAGTTGGTGCGATCAACCAGCAATTGCAGGCCACGCCAGGCCGACTCCAATGCCTGGAATGACGGATGGTGAAGGATTTCATCCATCTGATTGCTCAGTTTTGCGTCGATCTCGGCGATCATGCGATCGACCATGGCTTTCTTGACCGGCTCGCCCTTGTTTTGCGGCTTTAGCAGCTCTTCGATAAACGCCGCGACACCACGCCGGGCAATGCCATAAGCCTCGTCTTCGGGCGTCAGCCGAGTTTGGGTAATGATGTCGTCAAGGATGCTGTACGCGGTATTTTGATCGTCTTTTTGCTGTGCGCCATGCGTGCTCATAATGTGATTTCCTTTGCTGATGGGGGGCTCAAACGTCCGTGGCAGGCGCGTCGGTCAGGTCCAGTTCGCTCAGCACACGAGCGCGCGATTCATCTGTGGCCAGAACGCTTTCAATCGCCTTGCGAAAGCTCGGTGCATTGCCCAGCGGGCCCTTGAGCGCGACCAGCGCATCGCGCAGTTCCATCAGTTTTTTCAGTTCGGGGATCTGCTCGACCAGACTCGCCGGATTGAAGTCCTTCATCGCATTGACGCGCAGGGCAATCCCCAGCTCCTCATTGCCGCTGTCTTCCTGGAGACGATTGGGCACGTTGAGGCTCAGCTCCAGCCCTTGCTTGGAAAGCACTTCGTCAAAGGTCATTTTGTCGATGGCGATCGGCTTGCGGTCTTCCAGCTTGCGATCGTCAAGTCGATGGATGTAGTCACCGAGCACCAGCAGTTTCAGTGGCAGTTCGATCTCTTCTTGAGCGCCACCTGTAGCGGGTTTGAACGTGATGTTGATACGTTCCTTGGGGGCAACCGAGCTTTCTTTGGCCATGCTTTTTTCCTTGCGTGTGTGACCCTGAGGCCTATTCGAGTACCACTTCGAGATCGAGGTGGCACAACCTGCGATACATCTCGTCCTTGCGTTCTCGCACTTCGTGGTTCTGCGGCAGGAGCTCGCAGCAGCGATGCAGAAGGCGCAATACTTCCAGGACCAGATCCGGCTCCCAGGCCTCGAGGCCGGAGCGATGGAGTAACTGGTCGAGCATTTCGAGCTGGGTTTTGGCGAGTTCGTATTTCTTGCTCTGGAAACACAATCGGGCGAGGGTCAGTTGCCAGAAAAAGCGCTCCCGTTCGCCCCGCGCAGTGTTCAGCCCACGTTTCAGGACTTGTACGGCGGCCTTGAAACCGCTGTCGCGGAACATCTCGAGAGCCTCTTCGAGGGCAATTTCCCAGAGGGGTTTGTCGATCGCGAATGTCACCGTTCCGGACTCGACTGGCGACTGCAGATGAGGCATCACCCGGGCATTGATCCATGCCTGGGTCGACGGGTCGGCAAACGGTGCGCCGTCGCTGAAACGCAGTTCCGCCACTCCCGGCAGACGTTGAAGCAACTGAGCCAAATGGTGCTCAACTTCACGCATCGCCTGCTCGGCCTTTAATCCGTGCAAACACTCCCAGACCATGCGCTGACCATCGAACCAGAACGGGGCCTTGGTCAGGCTGGCTTCCAGCTCCACCAGCAAATCGGCGAATTGCCCCTGGTCAAAGCGCTCGCGGTAGCTTTTAAGCTTGTCTGCCGGCAGCCCGCGCAATGGCGTGATGTGTTCGGCGTTGCGCTCGGGGGCCACCTCGACCGATAGCCAGGTCAGGGTCCGGTTCAAACGCAGGGCGCGCAGGTCGCTGGCCTTTTGCTTCAACCACCAGGCGCACAAAGGGCGGGCACTGTCTTGCTGGGCACGCAGGGCTTTGTGTGCATCCTTTTCGTTATCAAGGGGCGGATTGGGCTCAATCAACTGGGTGGCGGCCTGCTTGACCTGAGCCACTACCGCGGCCAGTGAGCCGGGCTCGGGCTGGCTGTCTGCGGCGCGCTGTATCCAGCGGCCCAAGCGCCGGCAAATGGGCAGCAACAAGGGCACTTCATCACCCAGGTGCCCGGCCAGCAGGCCTTCAAGTTCCTGCAGGAGCTCAAGCATGTGCCGAAAAAGCGGCAGTTGCTCCTGGATGGGGATGTTCTCGTTAAGTACCTGATCGAGGCGCGAAGCCAGCCAACTGATCGTCGCGCCTCGCGTACGCAACTTGAGCGGGTGAACTGAATCCCAATGGTGCTTGCACAGGTAATGCACCAATCCCAGTCCCGCCACGAGTCCCGGGAAAGACTCACGCTGGTACAAGGCCCACGTCAGCCAGACACCCGCTCGCAGATCCTTCGACTGATCGCGTAACAGCGCCTCGCTGTGTTCCTTGACCCAAAACCAGTCGATCTGGTTGTTTTCATACATGGACTGCGATTTGCCCAGCTCGCGTTCCAAGGCTTCAAACTCATTGGAAAAACGCACGTCACTGCCGGCAAAGCAGTCTTTGAAGACCGGCGTTTTAGCCAGGTCGATCAAGGATGCAAACAACTTGCTGGAATACGTCATCGCGACGCGGCTCCAGCCACGGGGCAAACAACGAGGGTTATCACGCGATAGGGGGAGTTGATCACTTCACAGTACCGAGTCCATTCAAGTGGCGAGACGATAGGGGAAAGCCCAAAAGAAAAATGTCGGAAAAATCCGCAATTCGGTACGAATCTTCCCCGCGCAGGAAAAGCACCTAAAAACACTTCATATGAGTGTCTTGCCGCTGCACCAACAAACTCATTCCCACACAATTACCGGATCAAACGGTAAGCCCCGTCCGAGCTGCACAGCGGATTCTGTTTAATGGCTCTGGCCTTTCTGTACACGCCTTAAACCCTCCCCCGATTTGCCCCAAAACCCGCTGTCTGCTAGTGTCAGCCGGTTTTAACGCCTACCGAGAGCGCCGCCATGGCCCGCAAAAAAGCTTCCCTGGATTTCGAGCAATCCCTCGCTGACCTGCAAACGCTGGTCGAGCGTCTGGAAAATGGCGAGTTGTCGCTGGAAGACTCGCTGACCGCCTTCGAGCAAGGCATTCGCCTGACCCGTGATTGCCAGGGCGCACTGGCCCAAGCCGAGCAGAAGGTGCAAATCCTGCTTGAGCGTGACGGTGAGCTGGCACAAGAACCCTTTGATGCGGAACAGCCCGAATGATCGATGCCTACCAGGCCAGCAGCCAGGACCGTGTCAATGCGGCTCTCGAGCGTTTGTTTATCGCTCCGGCGCCAGAGTTGGCACGCCTCTACGAGGCCATGCGCTACAGCGTGATGAATGGTGGCAAGCGGGTACGCCCGCTGCTGGCCTATGCAGCCTGCGAGGCCTTGGGCAGTGCGCCCGAGCACGCTAATGGCGCAGCCTGTGCGGTGGAGCTGATCCACGCCTATTCGCTGGTGCATGATGATTTGCCCGCGATGGACGATGACGATCTGCGCCGCGGCCTGCCAACGACCCATAAAGCGTATGACGAAGCCTGCGCCATTCTGGCGGGCGATGGCCTGCAAAGCCTGGCGTTCAGCACCCTGATCGATCCGCAACTCACCGCTCTGGACGCCGAAACACGCTTGCGCATGGTGTCAGCCCTCGCGCTGGCGGCAGGCCCGGCCGGCATGGTGGGCGGGCAAGCGATTGACCTCGGTTCTGTCGGTATCAAGCTGGATCAGGCAGCCCTGGAATACATGCACCGGCACAAGACCGGCGCACTGATCGAGGCCAGCGTGCAGCTGGGCGCATTGGCCAGCGGCAAGGCGACGGTCGAGAATCTGCAGGCACTGAACGTTTATGCGCGCGCCATCGGCCTCGCATTTCAAGTGCAGGACGACATCCTGGATGTGGAAAGCGATACAGAAACCCTGGGCAAACGCCAGGGCGCGGATATCGCCCGGGACAAGCCAACCTACCCGGCGCTGATGGGGCTGGAGCAGGCCAAGCATTACGCACTGGAGCTGCGCGACCAGGCGCTCAATGCCCTGCGACCTTTTGAAGCAGATGCCGAGCCGTTGCGTGAGCTGGCGCGTTATATCGTCAAACGCCGCCACTAAAGGCGTAATGCAGGGCCATATCGGACGGCGTTTAATACCGACGTCTGACTAACGAATGCCAGACTTCGTGGGCAGCTTACGTTGCATAAGGTAAACTGCCGCCTCTTCTTATACCTATAACGATTCGCCTGATGCCAACGACGTTTCATGAGATTCCCCGCAGCCGCCCTACTACGCCCCTGCTCGACCGAGCGGGCACACCTGTGGGCCTGCGCCGATTAGCCGAAGCCGAGCTGGAAAGCCTGGCCGATGAATTGCGCCAGGAATTGCTCTATACCGTCGGCCAGACGGGTGGGCACTTTGGGGCAGGCCTGGGCGTCATTGAACTGACCATTGCGTTGCACTACGTGTTCGATACCCCGGACGATCGTCTGGTGTGGGACGTAGGTCATCAGGCGTATCCGCACAAGATCCTCACCGGTCGTCGCGAGCAGATGTCCACACTGCGCCAGAAGGACGGTGTTGCCGCCTTCCCGCGCCGCGCCGAGAGCGAGTACGACACCTTCGGCGTAGGCCACTCCAGCACCTCGATCAGTGCTGCGCTGGGCATGGCCATTGCTGCCCGCCTGCAAAACAGTGAGCGCAAGGCCATCGCCGTGATCGGTGACGGCGCACTGACAGCAGGCATGGCCTTCGAGGCGCTGAACCACGCCCCTGAAGTCAATGCCAACATGCTGGTGATCCTCAACGACAACGACATGTCGATCTCGCGTAATGTCGGGGGCTTGTCCAATTACCTGGCCAAAATTCTCTCGAGCCGCACCTACGCCAGCATGCGCGAAGGCAGCAAGAAAGTACTGTCGCGCTTGCCGGGTGCCTGGGAAATCGCCCGCCGCACCGAGGAATATGCCAAAGGCATGCTGGTGCCCGGAACCCTGTTCGAAGAATTGGGCTGGAATTACATCGGCCCCATCGATGGCCACGACCTGCCAACCCTGATCGCCACGCTGCGCAACATGCGTGATCTCAAGGGGCCGCAGTTCCTGCACATCGTCACCAAAAAGGGCAAAGGTTTTGCCCCGGCTGAAGCGGATCCGATTGGCTACCACGCCATCACCAAGCTCGATCCGCTGGATGCGCCCAAAGTGGTCCCCAAGGCAGACAGCGGGCCGAAATACTCGGCGGTGTTCGGCGAATGGCTGTGTGACATGGCCGCAACCGACCCGCGCCTGGTCGGCATTACGCCCGCCATGAAAGAAGGCTCGGACCTGATCGCATTCAGCGAACGTTACCCGCAGCGCTATTTCGATGTGGCGATTGCCGAACAGCACGCAGTGACCTTTGCCGCCGGTATGGCCTGCGAAGGCGCCAAGCCGGTGGTCGCGATTTACTCGACGTTCCTGCAACGCGGCTACGACCAGTTGGTACATGACGTGGCCGTTCAAAATCTGGACGTACTGTTCGCCATTGACCGCGCCGGTCTGGTCGGCGAAGACGGTCCGACCCATGCCGGCAGCTTCGACCTGTCTTATCTGCGCTGCATTCCGGGCATGGTCATCATGACCCCGAGCGATGAGAACGAACTGCGCAAGATGCTCACCACCGGGCACCTGTACAACGGCCCGGCGGCCGTACGCTACCCGCGTGGCACCGGCCCGAATGCAACCATCGAGAAAACCCTCGAGCCGCTGAAAATCGGCAAAGGGGTGATTCGTCGCCAAGGGTCCAGGGTCGCCATGCTGGTATTTGGCGTACAACTGGCTGAAGCCCTGCAAGTAGCGGAAAAAATCGACGCCACCGTGGTCGACATGCGCTTCGTCAAACCGATGGATGAGGCGCTGGTGCGGGAAATGGCCGATAGCCATGAACTGCTGGTAACCGTCGAAGAGAACGCCATCATGGGCGGCGCGGGCGCGGCTGTCAGCGAGTTCCTGGCCCGTGAAAACGTGCTCAAGCCGGTTCTGCACCTGGGACTGCCGGACGTGTACGTCGAACACGCCAAGCCGAATCAGATGCTTGCCGAATGCGGGCTGGACGCCGCCGGCATTGAAGCTTCAGTTCGCCAGCGCATGCAGTTGCTCGGGCTCTGATCCGACGAACCTTGTAGCCGCTGTCGCAGGTTTTGAAGGCCCTTCGGGCCTTATCGAAATCTGTGGCAGCGGCTACCTGCTTTGAATCGAGAAACCATGAAAGTCCTTCGCTTCGCCTTGTTACTCGGGATTGTCCCGGCCAGTCCCTTGCTGGCTGCCGATACGTATCCAGAACGCGAAGATGCGCTCAAACTCCCGCAAACCCTGATCTCCGGCAACCGCCAGGTGCAGACGCGTTCCGACAGCAGCAGCGCCAACAGCGTGTTCACCCGAGATGACATCGACCGCCTGCAGCCCACCAGTCTTACCGACCTGCTGGGTCGAGTACCCGGCGTGCAAATAGCACGCAGCGGTGGACGCGGCGGCCTGCCGGGGATTTATATTCGCGGCACAAAATCCGCACAAAGCCTGGTATTGGTCGACGGCCAGCGCATGGCCAATGCCACGTCGGCCGACAGTAACCTGCAGTACCTGAACATCGATCAGATCGAGCGGGTTGAAGTCCTGCGTGGCTCGCGCTCGGTGATCTACGGCAGCGATGCCATTGGCGGGGTGATTCAGGTGTTCACCCGTCGGGGCGCCGATCAGGCCCCGCAGCTGCGTGTGCGCAGTGCCGTGGGCAGTTATGGCAGCTCTCAGAACAGCGCGGGAATTTCGGGTGGCGATGCACTGACGCGCTTTAACCTGAGCACCAGCCTGGAAGAAACCGCAGGGGTGAACCGTACCCATGAATCCTTCCCCAGCGATAGCGACCACGACGCTTACCGTAATAAATCCCTAAGCCTGAACCTGAGCCATACCCTGAGCGATGACATCGAAGTCGGCCTGTCGGCGTTGAAAAACACCGGCAAGACAGAACTCGACAACGGGTTTGGCCGCTGGGACCCGGAAACCTCGAGCGTCAGTGGGCAACAGCTGTACAGCGACTTCGATATCAGCAGTGTGTCGAGCTTTATCGATGCACAACTCACCGAGCGCTGGAACTCACGCCTTGAACTGGGCCACAGCGAAAACCGCGAAAAAACCCGCGACAAGCTCAGCCCGGACATCGCCAGCTTCAATACCTACCGCGACTCGTTGAACTGGCAAAACAATCTGACACTCACCGATCAGCACAGCCTGATCGTGGGCGCCGACGCCTATGAAGACCGCGTACGCAGCAGCACAGTATTCGACGAAGACAGCCGCTGGAACCGTGCAGCGTTTATCCAGCACCGGTTTCAGGGCGATTACTTTTCCACCGAGCTGGGTCTGCGCCATGATCAGAACCAGCAGTTCGGCAACCAGAATACGTGGAGCGCCAGCCTGACAGTGCCGCTGAATGCCAGCAACGACGTATTGCTGTCTTACAGTGAGGGCTTTCGCGCTCCGACATTTAACGACCTGTACTACCCACAGTTTGGTAACCCGAGGCTCAAGCCTGAACATTCAAAGAGCTACGAACTGCAATGGCGCAGTCAGCTTAGCGAGGGCAGCCGGCTGGAAACGTCGCTGTACCGGACCGACATCCGCGACGCGATTGTGGCCGATGCTGACTTTATCCAGCAAAACATCGGTGCAGCCCGGGTCACGGGTTTTGAAAGTGCATTGCATCAGCAATGGTTTGGCTGGCAGAGCAGCCTGGGGATCGCGATTATCGATCCGCGCGACCGCGAAAGCGGCCACACGCTTGGTCGTCGCGCCCGGCGCACGTTGAGTCTGGATCTTGATCGACAATTTGACCGGCTGGGTGTCGGCGCCAGCTGGCAAGCGGTGAGCAGCAGCTTTAACGACGAAGACAATACACAACCGATTGCTGGCTATGGACTGTTGGGATTGCGAGGCAACTGGCAGGCCAGCCCGCAGATGCGCCTGGACCTCAAAGTCGACAACCTGCTGGATAAAACCCTCACCCGTGCGCTCTACAGCTTCGACGGCAGCTACTACGGATACCGCGAAGAACGCCGCAGTGTTCAGCTGGCTGTGACCTGGACCCCAACCCTCTAATGAGCAAAAACCTGTAACCGCTGCCGCATCGGTTACCAGTGAGCATCAATCCGCCAACTGCTGACACAACCTGGCGGTCGCCTCAATCATCTGCCCGCTCGGGCGCTCCAGCCCCTTGTCAGCCAATAACAGCAAGCGCCCGTGCCTGACAGCATCAATCTGCGGCCAGGCTTTCCACGCGTCGAGCTGGGCCTGATTGCCGGCAATGATCACGTCGGGATTACGCTGCAAAACCGACTCCAGGCTGACCTGCGGGGCGGGCAACTGCAGGTCGGCAAACACATTGCTCGCCCCGCACACCTTCAAGGCATCACTGATGATTTGCCCGCCGCCAAGGGTATACAGCGGCTGATCCCACACTTGGTAAAACACCCGCAGCGGCTGGTCTCGCCGATGCTCTGCCCGCAGTTCGAGCAGACGCTGGCGCACATGATTGGCCAGCTCACGCCCCCGCTCAGGCCGCCCCAGCGTCACCGCCAAGGCTTCGATCTGGTCGGCCAGTTGGTCGAGGGTCTTGGGCTCAGCCGTGTAGGTCGGGATATTGAGGCGCCGTAGCTGCTCGCGCTGCCCGGCCCCCACACTGCCAGGCCAGAGCAAAAGCAGATCAGGTTGCAGGCTGAGCAAGCGCTCCATGTCCAACTGACCGTAGCGGCCCACAGAGGGGATGTTGAGCAGCTCCGGCGATGGTTCACCGGCCTCGAGCCGCCCGACCAGAAGATCGGCGGCGCCCAGCTCGACAACCATTTCAGATAAGGAAGGTGACAGGCTGACCACGCGCGTGGCCGCCATGACTGGAGCGCCCGCGGCCGCAGCCAGCAGCAAGAGCGCCAGCCAGAGGCGCATCAGCCGAGCTGACGCGGGATGCGATAGAGGTAGAACAGAACCAGCGTCGACACCGACAACAAAAATAACGGCACGCCTTCCAGGCCGAAAAACACCCCCAGAGTGGCGATCCAGGTCGGCAACCCTGCGACCAGCAGCGCCCGGTGACGCACACGTGCCAATTGCGCCCAAGCCTCAGGTTCTTGCGGGGTATCGAGGGCTTTTTGCGTGGCTATCAGACCACGCTTGTAAGCCCCGAAAAATCGCAGACTGACAAACATCGAGAGCATGCCTGCGATGAAAAAAGGCATGGCCAATCCCGGGAGCAACGGTTCGGACTTTCCGAAAAAACCATTGACCAGCAACAGCGGCAACACGGTTAAAACCAGCTGCCCCACTCCACTGAAACTTAACCGGCGACGGATCTGACCTCGGGTCACGCCGGATCAGCCTCATTCTGGTGCTGGTTACCCATCATGTGGCCGAGCTTGTTGGCCTTGGTCGCCAGGTACAGTTTGTTGTGCGGGTTATGGCCGGTGTGCAGCGGCACGCGCTCGAACACGGTAATCCCCATGTCGGTCAACGCTTTGACCTTGCGCGGGTTGTTGGTCATCAAGCGCAACGACTTGACACCCATGTGCTCAAGCATCGGCAGGCAGATGGCGTAATCACGCTGATCAGCGGCAAAACCCAGGCGCTCATTGGCCTCGACGGTATCGGCACCGCCATCCTGAAGTTCGTAGGCGCGAATTTTATTCAGCAAACCGATGCCACGGCCTTCCTGACGCAAATACAACAATACGCCCCGGCCTTCGCGGGCAATCGCCTGCAAGGCGGCGTCCAGCTGCGAGCCACAGTCACAACGCTGGCTGAACAAAGCATCGCCGGTCAGGCATTCAGAATGCACTCGGCCCAATACTGGAGCGCCATCCGCCACGTCGCCCAAACTGAGCACAACGTGTTCACGTCCCGTGGCTTTCTCAAGGAAGCCATGCATGGTGAATTCAGCAAAAGGAGTGGGTAGTTTGCAAGCGGCAACGAAAACGACGGGCACCGTGTGCTCCTGATCAGTATGAGGACTGGAGATTCGCAGAGGCGGCATTGTAACAGGACGTTCCTACAGGCGCTTATGCTGAATTATGGTAGATAAATATCTAAAAGTTTGATGGCTTCGCTGCAACCTGAATCCGTAGCAAGTGCCGCAGGCTGCGTCCGATTGCGGAACGCACATGAATCCTGATCGCGAGGCTTTTCTGAGTGAGCGAAAGACTTCACGGCGGCTGCGGGTTTGGGGGGAGCCTGAAATCTTGAAGACCCTTCGGGCCTTTTCGCAGCCTACTGATTTTGGGTGACCCTGTAGCCGCTGCCGAAGGCTGCGATGGGCCTAGCAACGGACGAGCGATAAGGGTCACGACGGTATCTACGGAGTCAGGCGTTAAGCACGAAAATGCTGGTAGCCACGGATCGCCGGGGTGATGTCCTGGCCTTGCTCATCAACTAAGCCAACGCCCTGCCCTTCAACCACCCGGCCAATCACATGAACGGGCCAGCCTTCGGCTTGCAGGGCCGGTAACTCGGCGGCCGGCAGGGTGAATGCCAGCACATAGTCGTCGCCGCCACTCAACGCGGCCTGCTGCGCCTGTGCAGCACCCAAAAAGGCCTGCAACGCGGCCGAGGTCGGCACACGGTGGTTTTCGATCCGTAAACCGACCCGCGAAGCGGCGGCAATATGACCGCAATCGGCGAGCAAGCCATCCGAGATGTCCAGGGCCGCTGTCGCTTTGCCGCGCAGTGCCTGGCCCAACGCCAGCTGCGGTTGCGGCGACCAGTAATGCGCCAGCAACGGCTCGGCAATCGCCGGATCGGCGCTGCATTGCCCCAACACCAGCGGCAAGGCCCCCGCCGCGTTGCCCAGCTCGCCCCCCACGCACAGCAGGTCGCCCGGTTGTGCACCGCTACGGGTGAGGGCCAGGCCAGCCGGCACCCGGCCAAACACTGTCAGCGTCAGGCACAGCGGACCACGCGTGGTATCACCGCCAATCAGACGCAGGTCGCAGCGCTGGGCCATGTGGTTCAAACCATGGGCATAGGCCTGCAACCAATCGGCTTCAACCGTCGGCAACGTCAGAGCAAGGGTAAACGCGAGAGGTGTTGCGCCCATGGCCGCCAAATCACTGGCCGCCACCGCCAGCGAACGCTGACCGAGCAAGAAAGGGTCGCAAGGATCTGCGAAGTGCACCCCGGCTACCAGGGTGTCGGTAGAGATTGCCAGCTGTTCCCCGGAGGGAACGCTTAGCAGGGCGCAGTCGTCGCCGATGCCCAGAGCAACGCCTTCGCCGCCTTGCGCACAAGGCGCGGCGGCGAAGAAATTGCGGATCAGCTCAAACTCGCCCATGGCCGACAGCGCAATTTAGCGCTTGAAAGCCTTTACTTCAGCTTCACGCAGGCGTGGCGCCAGCTTGTCGAGTACACCGTTGACGAACTTGTGTCCGTCGGTGGAACCGAAAACTTTGGCCAACTCGATGCCTTCGTTGATCACAACGCGGTAAGGCACATCGACACGCTTGATCAGCTCCCAGGTAGACAGGCGCAGCACGGCCAGTTCAACCGGGTCCAGCTCATCCAGGGTGATGTCCAGGCACGGCACCAGGGCCGCATCGATTTCGCCACGGTGTGCAGGCACGCCATGCAGGATCTCGCGGAAGTAGGCCGCATCGACGTCGGTGAAGTCGTTATCGACGCGGAACTGCGCTTCGATTTCGTTCAACGAGTGCTTGGCCATGTGCCACTGATACAGTGCCTGAGTTGCGAGCTGACGCGCTTCACGGCGCTTGGCGCTCTTGGAGGGCTTGCCAGCGTCCGCAGGCTTTGGATCGCGCGGGTTGAAACGATCGCTTTCGTCGGAAATCACTTGGCCTCCAACTGTGCCAACAGGCTGACCATTTCAAGGGCAGACAAGGCAGCTTCAGCGCCTTTGTTACCGGCCTTGGTGCCGGAACGCTCGATCGCTTGTTCGATCGAATCAACTGTCAGCACGCCGAACGCAACCGGTACGCCAAACTGCATGGACACTTGGGACAGGCCCTTGGTGCATTCGCCGGCAACGTATTCGAAGTGCGGAGTACCGCCACGAATCACGGCGCCCAAGGCGATGATGGCGGCGAATTCGTTGCGCTGGGCAACCTTCTGCGCAACCAGTGGAATTTCGAACGCACCCGGAGCACGGATGATGGTGATGTCGCTTTCGTTCACACCGTGGCGAACCAGGGCATCAACGGCACCACTCACCAGGCTTTCGACGACGAAGCTGTTGAAGCGGCCCACTACGAGTGCGTAGCGGCCTTTAGGGGCGATGAAGGTACCTTCGATGGTCTTCAGGGTCATTCGGTATGTCTCGTATTAAAGAGCCAGAACGCACTCGCGTGCGTTCTTTAGGATATTGGGCCACGAATTCAAGGCTGAAAATGTCAGGTCTTTATTCGGAGGGCACGTATTCTACAACTTCCAGATCGAAACCGGATATGGCATTGAACTTCATCGGTGAACTCATCAGGCGCATTTTGCGCACACCGAGGTCACGCAGGATCTGCGAACCGGCACCCACGATGCTGTAAGTAGTCGGTTTTTTCACCGGCAACGAATCGGCCGTTTCGCGGATATGTGCCAGCAATACATCGCCATCCAGCGGATGCCCCAGCAACAGCACCACACCGCTGCCGGCCTCGGCCACCGCACTCATGGCGGCGCGCAAGCTCCAGCGGCCGGGCTGTTTGACCATCAGCAGGTCACGCAGCGGGTCCATGTTGTGCACACGCACCAGCGTCGGTTCGTCGGCGCAAATATTGCCCAGGGTCAGTGCCATGTGCACATCACCTTCCACTGAATCACGATAGGTCACCAGGTTGAATTGGCCCAGTTCGCTGTCCAGTGGCTGCTCGGCAATCCGCTGAACGGTACGTTCATGGATCATCCGGTAATGAATCAGGTCGGCAATGGTGCCAATTTTGATGCCGTGTTCAGCGGCGAATGTTTCCAGCTCGGGCCGACGGGCCATGGTGCCGTCATCATTCATGACTTCACAGATCACACCGCTCGGCTCAAAGCCGGCCATGCGCGCCAGATCGCAGGCAGCTTCAGTGTGGCCGGCACGGGCCAGGGTGCCGCCAGCCTGAGCCATAAGCGGGAAGATATGGCCCGGACTGACGATGTCTTCAGCCTTGGCATCGCGGGCAGCGGCCGCTTGCACGGTACGCGCACGGTCGGCGGCGGAAATCCCGGTGGTGACGCCGGTGGCAGCTTCAATCGACACCGTGAACTTGGTGCCAAAGCCGGAACCGTTGCGCGGCGCCATCAACGGCAACTTCAGCAGCTCGCAGCGCTCACGGCTCATCGGCATGCAGATCAGGCCACGGGCAAAGCGCGCCATGAAGTTGATGTGCTCGGCCTTGCAGCACTCGGCGGCCATGATCAGGTCGCCTTCGTTCTCGCGGTCTTCGTCATCCATCAGGATAACCATCTTGCCTTGGCGGATGTCTTCGACCAGTTCTTCGATGCTGTTGAGCGCCACGCGGCACCCCCTTATTTCAGGATTTTAGGTAGCCGTTGGCGGCCAGAAAACTTTCGCTGATGGTGCCCGTCGGTTCGGCCGCCTTGTCACCCAGCAGCAGGCGCTCAAGGTAACGCGCCAGCAGGTCGACTTCGAGGTTGACCCGGCGACCCGGACGGTAGTCGTCCATGATGGTTTCGCTCAAGGTATGCGGAATGATCGTCAGCGAAAACTCGGCGCCATTCACGGCATTCACGGTCAGGCTGGTACCGTCGACGGTGATCGAACCCTTGTGCGCGATGTATTTGGCCAGTTCTTTGGGCGCACGAATACGAAACTCGATGGCACGAGCGTTCTCTTCACGGGAGATCACCTCGCCCACACCATCAACATGACCGCTCACCAGATGGCCACCCAGACGCGTGGTCGGGGTCAGGGCCTTCTCCAGATTGACCCGGCTTCCGCTTTTCAACGCATTGAAGGCGGTGCAATCAAGTGTCTCGCGGCTGACGTCAGCCGAAAAACCATTGCCCGGCAGCTCTACTGCGGTCAGGCAAACGCCATTGATCGCAATGCTGTCGCCGAGTTTGACGTCGCTCAGGTCGAGCTTGCCAGTGTCCACTGAAACCCGCACATCCCCGCCCTTAGGCGTCAGTGCACGGATGGTGCCGATCGATTCGATGATGCCGGTAAACATGGCGTTCCCCTTGAGAACCAAGCCTGCGTTAAACGGAGGCTGAGAATTATACGCGGGCTGATGGCACAGGTATGGCTGTGACTCGCCAGTCATCACCCACCGCTCGCATTTCAATGATCTTGAGCTCTGTTGCTTCGCTCATCCGGGTCAATGGTAGCTCCAGCAAGGGCCGCGCCGTTGAACCCAAAAACTTGGCCGCAAAAAAGATCTGGTACTCATCCACCAGGTCTTGTTCGGCGAAAGCACCTGCCAGGCTCGGCCCCGCCTCTACCAGAACTTCATTGACCCCGCGGGCGGCCAGTGCCACCAGCAATTGACGCAAGTCGACCTGACCGTTGGTGCCATGAATCACCAGGCATTCCGGGCCCGTGCGGTATTGCTCGGCGGGAGGCACGCAGGTGGCGACCAGCGCCGGGCCGGCCTTGAAGAACGGTGCATCCAGCGGCACTCGCAAGCGCCCGTCGACCAGCACCCGCAAAGGCGGGCGACTCAAGGCCAATGCGGTCTGCTCGGCATCCAGGCCCAGCTCATCGCCGCGAACGGTCAATCGCGCACCATCGGCCAGTACCGTATCGGCACCGGTCAATACCACGCTGGCCTGGGCACGCAGACGTTGCACGGCTGAACGTGCAGCAGGCCCAGTGATCCATTGGCTTTCACCGCTGGCCATCGCTGTGCGTCCATCAAGGCTCATGGCCATCTTGACCCGTACAAATGGCAGGCCGTGTTCCATGCGTTTGAGAAAGCCCGGGTTCAACGCTCGTGCGTCGGCCTCGAGCACGCCGCTGCACACGTCGATGCCGGCATCGGCCAGGCGTTTGAGACCTCGGCCGGCGACTTCCGGGTTAGGGTCCTGCATGGCGGCAACCACCCGCGCCACACCGGCATTGATCAGCCCTTCGGCACATGGTGGCGTATGCCCATGATGGCTGCAGGGCTCAAGCGTGACGTAGGCCGTGGCCCCTCGCGCCCGTTCGCCCGCCGCCCTCAGGGCGTGGACTTCGGCATGCGGCTCGCCCGTGCGAACGTGCCAGCCCTCGCCCACAATCTGGCCGTCACGCACGATGACGCAACCCACGCGGGGATTGGGATGGGTGGTGTACAGCCCTTTGCGCGCCAATTCGATGGCACGTGTCATGTAATGGGCATCCAAAACAGATTGCTCAGTGGACACAGTCATTTGTTTGATGGCTCACGGGCAAGTCGGTCGATCTCTTCGCGGAACTCGTTGAGGTCCTGAAAACGTCGATAGACCGAGGCAAAACGGATATAGGCCACTTCGTCGAGCTTTTGCAGTTCGCTCATGACCAGCTCACCGACGACCAGCGATTTGACCTCGCGCTCGCCTGTGGCGCGCAGCTTGCTCTTGATATGAGCCAGCGCGGCTTCAAGACGCTCGACACTCACCGGGCGTTTTTCCAGCGCACGCTGCATGCCGGCACGCAGTTTGTCTTCGTCGAACGGCTGACGACTGCCGTCTTGCTTGATAAGGCGCGGTAAGACCAACTCAGCTGTTTCAAAGGTGGTGAAACGTTCACCACAGGCCAGGCATTCACGCCGGCGACGCACCTGATCGCCCTCGGCAACCAGACGCGAGTCAATGACTTTAGTGTCGTTGGCACCGCAGAAGGGACAGTGCATGGTGGCAGCCAACAAAAATGGGGAGCGCCATGTTAGCGCATCCCACTGGCAAGACAAGCCATAGGCTTTACGGTATACAGTCGTCCGACTATGTTTTACCCAATTGATGCATCGACTGACTTGCCGTGGAGCCTTGTATGCCGCTACGAACGATTGTTTTGCTGTGCCTGGCGAGTTTACTGGTCGCGTGCAGCAGTGAACCGCCAAAATCGGCACAGCCTCAGTCGCTGCCCCAGCCTAAAACCGATGCACCGGCAGACCTGGGGCCTTTACCCGCCTACCAGCGCGAGCTGAGTGGCGTGTTGACCGGGGTTCCGGCGGGCGCCGAGGTTGAGCTGGCCATGTTGATCGTTGACGAGCGCGGACGGCCACAGGGGCTGATGGCCAGTAGCAAGATTGCCGGCAATAACCAGCCGCTGCCCTTCAAGCTGCGCTTTAATCCCCAGGCTTTTCCGGCCGGCGCACGGGTCGAACTGCGCGGGCGTGCCAGCCAGTCAGGACAGTTGATCCTGCATTTGCCTTCCCGAATCATCAACCAGCCCACGACCCAAACGCTGGGGACTCTGGCCCTTGTCAAAGCACCATGAATACACCGCTCGACCTGCAACTGTCATTGAGTGAACTGCTGGGCGATGCCCGCCTGGTCATCACGGACTTGCCAGAAACCTCGTTGAAACTGTGGCTGATCGACGCCCGGAACATGGATCGCGCCTTCACTCCGGACGAGACCCGGCGCATCCTCTACGAGCCGCCTTATTGGGCTTTTTGCTGGGCCAGCGGCCTGGCGCTGGCACGTTATCTGGCAGAGCAGCCGCAGTGGGTGTACGGCAAGCGGGTACTGGATTTTGGTGCCGGCTCCGGTGTCGCCGCGATTGCAGCCGCCAAGGCGGGTGCCCTCGAGGTGCTCGCCTGCGATCTTGATCCGCTGGCATTGAGCGCCTGCCGGGCGAACGCCGAACTCAATGGGGTGCAGCTCGGCTATTCCAGCGACTTCTTCGCCGAGGCCGACCGTTTTGATCTGATCCTGGTGGCCGACGTGCTCTACGATCGAGAGAACCTGCCGCTGCTGGATCAGTTTTTGACCCGCGGCCAGCAGGCGCTGGTCGCCGACTCTCGGGTACGGGACTTCAGGCACCCGCTGTATCAACCACTGGAAATGCTCAAGGCACTGACCTTGCCTGACCTGGCCGAACCCCATGAGTTTCGCAACGTGAGCCTGTACCACGCACAACGCGGTCGCGCGGCTTTCAGCCAGCCCATCCAGCCTTTATAGTTGCCCTCATTTACCTGTTTCGAGAACCACAATGAATCAGCCCAAGCCTACTTCTTATAGCTTCGACGTAACGTCAGCAGACTTTGACAAGCAGGTGATCGAAGCCTCGTTCGAGCAACCTGTTCTGGTCGATTTCTGGGCCGAGTGGTGCGCACCGTGCAAAGTGATGCTGCCCCTTCTGGAACAAATTGCCGAGGACTATCAGGGCGAGTTACTGCTGGCCAAGGTCAACTGTGATACCGAACAGGACATCGTTGGACGCATCGGGATTCAAACCCTGCCCACAGTGGTGCTGTTTAAAGACGGCAAAGTGGTCGACGGCTTCCAGGAAGCACAGCCGGACTCGGCCATCCGCGCCATGCTCGCACCGCACGTCGTGATGCCGGAGCCGTCTGCTGAAGATCCGATGGTGCAAGCCCAGGCCCTGTTTGCCGAAAGCCGCTTCGCAGATGCCGAAGCCTTGCTCAAAAGCATCCTGACCGAAGACAACAGCAACGCTAAAGCACTGATCCTGTACGGCCGCTGCCTGGCCGAGCGCGGTGAGCTGACTGAAGCTCAGGCCGTGCTGGATGCGGTCAAAAGCGACGAACACAAAGCCGAGCTGGCAGGTGCCAAGGCCCAACTGACATTTTTGCGTCAGGCTGCGGACTTGCCTGATGTCGCCGACTTGAAAACCCGCGTGGCGCAGAATCCGCAGGACGATGAAGCCGCCTATCAACTGGCGATTCAACAGCTGGCACGCCAGCAATATGAAGGCGCGCTGGAAGGCCTGTTGAAGCTGTTTATCCGCAACCGCAGCTATAACGAAGGCATCACCCACAAGACGCTGCTGCAAGTGTTCGACCTGCTGGGCAACGATCATCCGCTCGTCACCACTTACCGCCGCAAGCTGTTTGCCGCGCTGTACTGATCCCGAACGCTACCCATATACGCTGGCGCAGGCTGCGATCCTCCGCAGCTAGAGCCAGCGGCTACAGAATCCTCCCAAATCCGTCGTTGGCGAAGCCAGGTAGCCGAGGTACGAAGTCTGCGGTGCTTGCCTGGCAACAGAGTATCTACAGGACTGTCGCGTTTGCGGCGTGCTACTCGATCCAGCTGTACACCGGCGAGTCCTCGCCGCTCACCACCTTCACCTCGCTGCTGTGGCGCAGGCGCACCAGCAAACGCTTGCCGGACGCTGTGCTGCCCGTCAGCGCCTCCAGTTGTCCGAGCAGTTCGGGGCCGGTCATCTGCCCCGCCTTACGCAACAACTCCTTGGTCATGTCCCATACCGCATCGTCCTGACTGACCGGCCTGGCCACTACTGCCGCATTGGCAGGGGCGCTTGTCTGTACCTGCGCGCCCAGTTGCGCCCAGTCGTTCTCATCCAGCTCCACCGTCAGGTCCACCGGCCAGTCACCGATCGTTCCGCGTATGCGTACCATCATTGCTGCTCCAAAAGTTTCATGACGCCATGCTCCCACGCGCCTTGCGTATCGCCAAGCACACGGGCAAACTCTCGCAACACTGTTATAAGATCACATAACAAATCGTTCATCTTCCCTGCCGGAGTCACGCTATGCGCCGTTTTCTTCTCGCCTTGCCGTTCGCCCTGTTGCCGCTGGCCATGACTCACGCAGCCGACGAACATGATCACGACCATGAACATGAACATGAACATGGCAGCCTCGAGGCTCATGAACATGGGGTGGCACGCTTGAATGCGGCGCTGGATGGCCAGACCCTGGAACTGGAGCTCGAAAGCCCGGCCATGAATCTGGTGGGTTTCGAGCACGAAGCCAGCACCGCCGCTGACAAGAAAAAAGTCACGGACGCACGCGCCAAACTGGAACAATCAACGGTGCTGTTCAGCCTGCCACAAGCTGCCGGGTGCGTTGAGACCGCGCAAGAACTGGAAAGCCCGCTGTTCGGTGATGCGCCCGAACATGCTCACGCCAGCGACGAAAGCAAACACCAGCACAGTGAAATCCACGCCAGCTATGAGTTCACGTGCAGCAGCCCGGCGGCGCTGAAAACCCTGGACCTGACTCAGCTCTTCAAGACCTTCCCCGCCACGCAAAAAATTCAGGTACAACTGATCGGCCCAAGCGGCCAGCAAGGTGTGGACGTCACGCCGAAAGCAGCCACATTGAAGTTTTAACCGATGATCATGCGTGCGTCGTCGCGGCCCCAGGCAACGGCGACAAAGCGCACCCATCCCATTGCAGGCGATATTTTTTCTCCATGACCCAAGCACTGATCGAACTCAGCGACCTGAGTTTCAGCTGGCCGGGACATCCCGTGCTGCTGGATATTCCAGCATTTCGCCTGGAAGCGGGCGAGACCCTGTTTCTCAAAGGCCCAAGCGGCAGCGGCAAAACTACATTGCTGGGGTTGCTCGGCGGCGTGCAAAAGGCCAACAGCGGCAGTATCCGTTTGCTGGGCCAGGAATTGAGTGAACTCGGCTCGGGGGCTCGCGATCGTTTTCGGGTCGATCACACAGGCTATATCTTCCAGCAATTCAATTTGCTGCCCTTCTTGTCGGTGCGCGAGAACGTTGAGTTGCCGTGTCACTTCTCCAAATTGCGCGCCAGCCGCGCGGTACAGCGTCATGGCAGCGTCGATAACGCCGCCCGGACGCTGCTGGCGCATCTGGGCCTGAAAGACCCGGCACTGCTGGGTCGCCGTGCCGATTCGCTGTCCATCGGCCAACAGCAAAGGGTCGCGGCCGCCCGCGCCCTGATCGGTCAGCCCGAGCTGGTGATTGCCGACGAACCCACTTCGGCCCTCGATGCCGACGCGCGCGAAGCGTTTATCCAGTTGCTGTTCGCCGAATGCCGCGAGGCCGGTGCCAGCTTGCTGTTTGTCAGCCACGACCAAAGCCTGGCACCCCTTTTCGACCGTCACCTGTCGTTGTCTGAACTCAATCGTGCCGCTCTGTCGGCTGAGGTCTGAGATGTATTTGTTTCGTCTAGCCCTGGCCAGCCTGGCTAACCGCCGTTTTACCGCAGTGCTGACGGCGTTCGCCATTGCCCTGTCAGTGTGCCTGCTGCTGGCGGTCGAACGTGTGCGCACCGAAGCCCGCGCCAGCTTTGCCAGTACCATCAGCGGCACCGACCTGATCGTCGGCGCACGTTCGGGGTCGGTCAATCTGTTGTTGTATTCGGTGTTTCGCATCGGCAATGCCACCAACAATATTCGCTGGGACAGCTTTGAGCACTTCGCCCACAACCCGAAAGTGAAATGGGCCATTCCCATGTCTCTCGGCGACTCCCATCGCGGTTATCGGGTGATGGGCACCAGCGAAGCGTATTTCGAGCACTACCAATACGGTCATCGACAACACTTGCAACTGGCCGACGGTCGCGCGTTTGTCAGTGATCCGTTTGAGGTGGTACTCGGTGCCGAAGTGGCTGACGCACTGCATTACAAACTGGGCGACAAACTGGTGCTGGCTCACGGCGTAGCCGCCGTCAGCCTGGTCAAGCATGACGACAAGCCCTTTACCGTCGTCGGTATTCTCAAGCGCACCGGGACTCCGGTGGATCGCACGCTGCACATCAGCCTCGGCGGTATGGAGGCGATCCATATCGACTGGAAAAACGGCGTTCCTGCCCGTGGTGCGGGGCGCATCAGCGCCGATCAAGCGCGCAACCTTGACCTCACCCCACAGGCCATCACCGCATTCATGCTGGGCCTGAACAGCAAGATCTCGACCTTTGCCCTGCAACGGGAAATCAATGAGTTTCGCGGCGAACCAATGATGGCGATCTTGCCCGGCGTCGCATTGCAGGAACTCTGGAGTTTGATGAGCACCGCTGAAAAGGCGCTGTTTGTCGTGTCACTGTTCGTCGTACTGACCGGGTTGATCGGCATGCTTACTGCCATTCTGACCAGCTTGAATGAACGCCGACGCGAGATGGCGATTCTGCGCTCGGTCGGCGCCCGACCCTGGCATATTGCAACCCTGCTGGTGTTCGAAGCCCTGGCGCTGGCATTGGCGGGCGTCGTTGCCGGCGTCGGGTTGTTGTATGTGTGTATCGCTGTGGCCCAAGGTTACGTGCAATCAAATTACGGGCTCTATTTGCCCTTGGCGTGGCCAAGTGAATATGAATGGACGCTGCTCGGCGGTATTCTGGCGGCCGCCCTGCTAATGGGCTGCGTGCCCGCATGGCGCGCTTACCGGCAATCGCTGGCCGATGGCCTGTCCATTCGTTTATGAGCATCGGTTTATGAAAAGCACGTCGATATCGCGCCTGTTGCTGGCGCTACTGCTACTGGTTACCACGCCCTTGTGGGCAGCCCAGCCGAGAGAGCTGACATGGTCAGAGATGGTGCCGCCGGACGCGCCCTCTGAAGCCCCCGACATGGCTCCGATGCACGACCTGTCTCAGTTGGGCAACCTTGACCCGGAAGCGGCCCCCGCTGCCAGGCAAGGTATGCCCAATGCGCCGGTTGTCCCTGCGCTGGACGGTCAGGTGATTCGTTTACCGGGGTATATCGTCCCGCTTGAAGTGAACGAAGAAGGTCGCACCACGGACTTCCTGCTGGTGCCGTACTTTGGTGCCTGCATCCATGTGCCGCCCCCGCCGTCGAACCAGATCGTGCACGTGACCAGCAAGGAAGGGGTCAAGCTCGACGAGTTATACCAACCCTACTGGATCGTAGGCGCGATGCAGGTCAAGCCTAGCACCAGCGATCTGGCCGATGCGGGCTATCAGATGGATGCCCAGAAAATCCTGGTCTACGAATTACCGGAGTAGTTCAAAAGCTCATGCACCGCTCCCTCCGGCCTGGCGCGGGTGGGAGGTGCGGGTGTCAATTAACGAATTTTTCACAACTTCACAATTTCATTGAGCTGGGTCAACTGAGCGAAGCCCCGTGCTCATTACCATTGGTTATAACTTTTAAATATCCCAATGGAGCCCTCCATGCACAAGTCTTTGCTCGGTGCCGCGATCCTGGCGCTCGCCGTCGCCGCCCCGCTTGCCCACGCGCACACTGAAGGCGACATAATCGTCCGCGCCGGTGCAATTACGGTAAACCCGAAAGCCGACAGCTCCAGCGTCAAGGTTGATCGCGGTCCGTTGGCGGGCGCCGATCTGGGCGGCAAGGCGACCATGAGCAGCGACACTCAGTTGGGCCTCAACTTTGCGTACATGATCACCGACAACATCGGTATCGAGCTGCTGGCTGCGACGCCGTTCGAGCATGACGTCAAACTCAAAGGCACCGGCCTGGCCGCGGCCAACGGCAAGCTCGGTACTCTCAAGCACCTGCCACCGACCCTGAGCGTCGTCTATTACCCACTGGACTCCAAATCGGTGTTCCAGCCTTACGTGGGTGCCGGCATCAACTACACCTGGATCTATGACGAGCACGTGGGCAGCCGCGCCAGCGCTGAAGGCTTTGACAACTTCCGGGCGAAAAACTCGTGGGGCATGGCTTGGCAGTTGGGCGCGGACTACATGCTGACTGACAACATCATGATCAACGCCCAGGCCCGTTATATCGACATCGACACCCGAGCCTATGTGGATAACAACGCCGTCGCCGGTGGCACCCGGGCCAAGGTCAACGTTGACGTGGATCCGTGGGTTTACATGGTAGGTCTGGGCTACAAGTTCTAAATCAGACACCTAAAAAAGGCGCCTCGAAAGGCGCCTTTTTTGTGGGTTGCGTATTAACGACCGAGCAAACGCGCCAGGCCTTCGCTCATCGGCGTGGTTTGGCCGAGGCTGAAGCGTTGCAGCAGGCGGCTGTTATCAGCACGCGAATGACGGATATCTCCCGGGCGGGCCGGCACGTAGCTGATCACCGGCAACTGGCCAACGACTTCACGCAGCGCTTCGAGCATTTGCTTGATGCTGGCAGCCTTGTTCAGCCCAACGTTTATTGCACCCTCTTCAACATCCGGGGCCTCGATGGCCTGCAACAGGATCTTCACCAGATCACCGACGTATACGAAGTCGCGGGTTTGCTCACCATCGCCAAAGATGGTGATGGGCAGGCCCTTTTCTACGCGCTCGCTAAAGATGCTGATGACGCCTGAGTACGGAGAAGAAGGGTCCTGCCGTGGGCCATAAATGTTGAAGAAACGGAAAATGATCGGCTCAAGACCGTGTTGCCGGCGGTAGAAATCCAGGTAGTACTCACTGGACAGTTTGTCTGACGCGTAAGGTGTCAGCGGCGCCTTGGGGGTGTCTTCAACAATCGACTCGCCTTCCCCGTTGTTACCGTAAACCGCGGCACTAGAGGCAAATACAACCCGCTTGATGCCCGCTTTACGCATGGCTTCGCAAACATTCAAAGTGCCGATAAAGTTGCTTTGATGAGTGCGCACCGGGTCGTCCACCGACGCCTGCACCGAGGCGACAGCAGCCAGATGAACCACTGCACTGCAGCCATCCATCACCTTGGCCACCAGCGCTGCATCCGCCACGTCACCTTCAATCAGTTCGAGCTTCGGGTTGTCCATGGGCAAGTTGCTGCGCTTGCCGGTCGACATGTCGTCGAGGATCCGTACGGAATATCCTTTGGCCAGCAGGACATCCACGAGGTTGGACCCAATGAAGCCGGCGCCGCCAGTGATTAAAACGGGTGCATCAACCATGACGATAAAACCTGTCCAGTAATGTCGGAAGTGCTGCGCGCCAGGCGCGAGGCTTGATCCCGAACGTGTGTAGAATTTTTTTGCAGGCCAGTACGGCATGCTGCGGCTCTTCGGCGGCATCCGGGCGTGCGGCATGGGCCTGGGGCGTCGGCGCTTCGATGGCCAGCGGGTGCAGATGGCGAGCTTCGCTGAGAATCGCTTGTCCCAGCGCCAGTGGCGTGGTCGCCTCATGCCCGGCGTAATGATAAGTACCCCAGAGCGGTGCTGCACAGTCCAGTTGCTTAAGGACCGAGATGATAACGCGGGCCGCATCATCGACGGGCGTCGGGTTACCCCGACGGTCATCCGCCATCAACAATTGCTCAGGCTTTTCTGCCTGGGCCAGAAAGCGTCCCAGGGTGCCTTCGGCGCTGTCGTCGAGTAACCAGCCGAAGCGCAGCAGGACGTGTTGCGGGCAAATGGCCCGCACACTTTGCTCGATGCGCCACAGCGCCTGGCCGCGTAGCCCCAGCGGAACAGGTTCGTCCTTTTCACTGTAGGCCGTCGCACGCGAGCCATCGAAAACGCGATAACTGGAAGGCTGCAGCAAAATCATGTTGTGGTGCTGGCACAGCTCTGCCAAACGCTCGACAGCACGTTCCTGACCAGCAAGGCGGGTCTCGCTCACTGCCTGCGCCTGAAACCAGTCGAAGTAGTACGCAAGGTTGATAACGGCATCCGGGCGGGTGTCATCCAGCAGTTGCGTCAGGCTCGCAGCGTCCCAACCGTCTTGCGGCGGACGCGGGGCCAGGAAGTTGATGTCTTCCTCGGCACCGAGACGAATCAGCGCCTGCCCGAGAGCATTTCCGCCGCCCAATAACATAAGGCGCATTCGCATAGAGTGTGCAGGCTCAGTCTATTCAGAACGGTGATATATACCAGAAACCAACCGTGCAAACTGTTGGTCATGTTTATGACCCACGTATTTTGCGGGTTTATCTGCCTGTCGTCACTGACAAACTGTGCCCCGGGTCATTGGCCATCATTGTGACTGTGGCGGGATGTCGGTCAGTAACACCGCAGGCTGCTGCCCGACCGTGGCCGATTCAGCGCGTCCTTCGGTCTCTCGCACCGGCATGAGAAAGCCCTGTGGATAATGTTGTGCGAAGTGTACATCCGCCGACTTATCCACAAGCTTTTTAAGCCGGGCGTTGAAGGCACGACTGATGGTGTTCTGGGCACCGGAGACGGTACGGAACTGCGCGGTAATCACCACGCCGTCCAGACTCATGCTATCGACCCCAAAAATGGTCAGTGAACCTTGCAGGCTAAGACTGAGCAAAGGGTCATCACTGATCTGCTGGCCGGCCTCGCGGATCACCTCAGTAGCTTTGTCCATATCGGAGTCATAGGTGAACTGCACCGAAAAGAAAGCGTAGGCAAATTGACGAGAATGGTTAATGACCACCTTGATCTGGCCAAACGGAACCGAGTGTACAAAGCCGCGAGAATCGCGCAAACGCAAGGTGCGAATGGTCAGCCCCTCGACGGTGCCAGAATGATTGGAGTCCACCACTACCCAGTCGCCGACCGAAATGGTGTCTTCAATAATAATGAACAGCCCCGTGATCACATCTTGTACCAACTGCTGAGAACCAAAGCCGATTGCCAGCCCGATCACCCCGGCACCGGCAAGAAAGGGCGCGACGTTGACCCCCAGGTTGGCCATGGTGGTGATGGTACACACCACCACCAGAATCACTTTGATCGCGTTGCGCAACAACGGCAGGATGGTCTTGGTGCGGGTGCTCGGCTCCCGGCTCCCCCTTCGGCTAACGGTAGGCTGCAAGGCCTGCTGGATCGCGGTATCGAGCACCACCCAGGTCAGCCACGTCACCAGCAAAATCAATAAAATATGCCCCAGTGAATCGCTGATGACCTTGCCCGTACTGCTGTCTGAAGCAAACGCCAGCAGGGAAAAACCCCAGATCTGTACCAGCAGCTCGATAAAGGTCACGGCCAGGACAATCCGCAGCACGGCATACATCACATTAAGCAAACGCACTTTATACGCACCGCTGCTTCGAGGGGCGGTCCTGAACCAATGATGCATCGTGGTACTTAAAAACACGGTGCCAATCAGCAAGCCCGAAGTCATCAAGGCGTTGCGCAAGGTTCGCTCGCTGCTTTCGCCCACCCCCAGCAGGTTGAACGCCGACACCAGCAGCATCAGCAGAATGGGCCAATACCACAGCACTGAAAAGATCCGCAGGGACTCTTGAAGCGCTGGCTGCCCCAAACGCTGTGCCAATGCCCGGTTGCGAATCAGGTGCGCCACCGGACGCCGCAACCTGACCACCAAATGAGCAAATGCGATACACGCAATCAGTCCTGCCACAACCGACAAGCAACTGGCGAGATTGACACCTATTTGCCAGGCGATTTTCAGACTGTTAAGCGCATCACTCAGGGCCGCAGAAAAACCGATTACAAACAAAGAACGCGGAGCCGTCCGGCGAATGATGTCCACTGCGCGGCGCTTGTGCCCGACATCAAACATTGCATTCATGGCCAGCACCAGCGCCGCACAGAAAACCCCGCCACTGCTGGCATACGCGAGACTGAGCGCCAGCGAGACACCCATTGAGTCCTGTAAAAAACGACTGACCGACAACGTCAATGGCAAAGCGATCATCGCCGGAAACAGATACGGCAGCGCATAGCCCAGCAGTGACTTCACCCGGACCTTGTTTTGCGTCACGCGACGGCTACACACATAGTTGAGCACCAACCGTGCGAGCAGCATTAACCCTATGAAAGCGGCAAACCAGGTGACGGATACGATGAGGAAATCGGCGGCCGCATTCCAGGAGGGATGTTCATAGGCCTGCTCGGCGAGCACTTCAACCTCTTCCCCTGCCCGCGCTGTACGCAAGCGCCAGCCATCCAGCAGATGCATGCTCAAGCCCAACCGCCCCTGGACTTCATCCATTCCAGCACCCAGTGCCCCAAGCAACCCACCGTCGACCAGCACAGGCGGCTTGCCATCGGCTTCTTCAGCCTTGATCACGGAAGCCAGCGTGGGGGCTGCCTGAAGGATGCCATTCCCTGTGAGCAGCAGGATGATGAGCAAAATAGCTGTTTTGAATTTAAACAAAACCGGTGGTCCCCCCTGGACATCGCTGAACTGAATGAAAGTGGACAACCACGCCGTTTCTCAGCCCGATCGTCCTTTTTCTTGAGTTACAGCGTAGCCAACTGTCGGAGGGAGTCCGTAACTTCGTTCAGAAACCGGCCCATGACACATGACAATGCCTGTCCTGAACCAACATATGCCCAAACGGCTCGCCCGGGTTTGATCAGGAGGTCAATGATGCACCCAGCGCCTCCAGCAACACGCTGACCTTGGGTTGCGACTGCCGGCGCTTGAGCCAGACCAGATTCAGCGGCGAGCCGTCGGTGGCCAAATGCGGCAAGACTTCCACCAGCGTGCCCGCCTCAAGCGCCTGTTTGATCAGCCAGGTCGGAAGTTGCGCAATGCCCTGCCCGGCCAGGACGGCTGCCGCCTGACCTTCGCCGTCCCCGACGGCAATACGTGCAGGCAGCACGCGACGCTCGGCGCCGCCGCCATGAGTACCGGCGAAGTGCCAAGGGTTGACCATGCCGTCAGCTCGGCCGTACACCACGCAACTGTGGTGTTCCAGATCATGCTCAGCCCGGGGCTCACCGTGCTTCATCAAATAGTGTGGCGAGGCACAAAAAACCAGGCGCTCCGTCCCCAGGTAACGCCGCCCCAGGGCATCCGGCCAAATATCCGACCCACCTATGCGCACGACAATATCGATATCTTCTTCGACAGGATCAACGAAGCGATCAGAGAACGAGATATGGGGAAGCAGCAATGCATGGTCTGCAACGCATCGCAAAATAATTCCCAGTGCATGCAGGCGACCATAGGCGGCTGGCAAGTCGATGCGCACGCGCCCCATGGGTTCGGTGTTCTGGGCATGGAGGGCCATTTCGGCCTCCTCCAACTCTCCCAGCACGTTGGTGCAGGTCCGGTAAAACCTGACCCCGGCATCGGTCAGCGAGAGCCTGCGGGTGGTTCGATTGAATAGTCGAATGTCGAGTCGCGCCTCCAATCGAGCAATGCCTTTGCTGATGGCTGAACCGGTCAAATTCAGACGCTCGGCCGCGGCCGTAAAGCTGCCTGTTTCTGCAACACAGACAAATACATCAATGCCTTTCAGGCGTTCGGAAGAGAACATGGCAGCGCACCATTAGCGATTTTAATTCACATCATTGTGTAGTTTATAGCCTCAATATGAATTTACTTCTCCAATAAACTGACGCCCTGATTTTTTTCATAGAGCAACACACATGCCCTCTTCATCCTTGACCGCCCCCATAGTCAGTTGCGCCACCCGATCAAAAACGGGCCTGCAAATCACCATCATGGCCATTGCCGCATTCGTGATTGTGACCACCGAGTTTCTGATCATCGGTCTACTGCCTGCGCTGGCCAATGACCTGGGTGTCTCCATCGCCATGGCGGGCCAACTGGTGACGCTGTTCGCTTTCACCGTGATGCTGTTCGGTCCCATCCTGACCGCCCGGCTTGCTCATATCGATCGCAGACAACTGTTCACCTGCATCCTGCTGGTGTTCGCGGCATCCAATGTTCTGGCAGCCCTGGCGCCCAATATTTGGGTACTTGCACTCGCTCGTTTTATTCCAGCGCTATTGCTACCGGTGTTTTGGGGCACCGCCAGCGAAACCGCCGGGCAACTGGCCGGTCCGGCACATGCCGGCAAAGCCGTTGCCAACGTTTATATGGGCATTTCCGCTGCGCTGGTGTTTGGTATCCCGCTGGGCACCCTGGCCGCGGACTCCGTAGGCTGGCGCGGGAGCTTCTGGATCCTGGCCGCCCTGTGCTTGCTGATAGGCCTGTTGATCCGCCTCTTTATGCCCGCGCTGCCATCAGCGCCCCAACGCACTACGGGAGATAAGCAGACCGGGATTTTCAAAGACCCGCGTTTTCTGGCTCACGTTGCGCTTTCTACCCTGGCGTTCACCGCCATGTTCACCGCCTACACCTATTTGGCTGACACCTTGCAACGACTGGCGGGGATCGCGCCGGGTCAAGTCGGATGGTGGCTGATGGGCTTTGGTGCCGTGGGCATGCTCGGCAATCATTTCGGCGGGCGTCTGGTTGACCGGAGCCCGCTGGGCTCAACGGTACTGTTTCTGGTCTTGCTGGCCATCGGCATGCTGGCTGCCACGCCGCTGGCATCGCAACACGCATGGCTGATCGTGGCACTGATTGTGTGGGGCATCGCCTATACCGCGCTGTTCCCGATATGCCAGGTTCGGGTCATGCGTGCAGGTGCCAAGGCTCAGGCACTCGCGGCCACCATGAACATCTCGGCCGCCAATGCCGGGATCGGATTGGGCGCGATTCTGGGCGGACTGGGCATTCGTCACTTCGGGCTGGAATCATTGGGCGTGATCTCGGCAGGCATCGCCGGCCTCGCAATCGTGGTCGCCCTGTTACTCATGCGCCGCACGTAAAACCGCACCCAAAAAAAAGGCCCGTCGCTGAATCAGCGGCGGGCCTTTTTGGGGTTGGGCATTCAGCTCGTGAGCTGCAGCCTGACCTCATGCAACCTAGAACGGGATATCGTCATCGAAGCTGTCGAAATCCGGAGCAGGTTGTGCTGCCTGCTGTTGCGGCGCTGGACGCGACTCGCGCTGCGGCTGCTGTTGCGGCGCAGGGCGTTGAGCCTGCTGGCGCGGAGCGGATTGCTGGTAGTTGTTACCACCGCCCTGGTTTTGTTGGTCGCCCTGAGGACGGCCACCCAGCAGTTGCATGGTGCCTTGCATGTCGACCACGATTTCAGTGGTGTAACGCTTGATACCGTCTTTTTCCCACTCGCGGGTCTGCAGCTTGCCTTCGATGTAGACCTGCGAACCTTTACGCAGGTATTCACCCGCGATCTCAGCGACCTTGCCGAACATCGACACACGGTGCCATTCGGTTTTTTCGACTTTTTGACCGGTTTGCTTGTCGGTCCACTGTTCGCTGGTTGCCAGACTCAGGTTGGTCACGGCATTACCGTTAGGCAAGTAGCGAACTTCGGGATCCTGGCCGCATGTGCCGACCAATATAACTTTGTTAACCCCACGGGCCATAACGTTCTCCTAGGCTTCGCACGTCGGCGCTGGGTTAACCAACTGCTCGAGTGTCGCGCGATCCAATAGTTCGGTGTCCAATTTGATATAAATGGCAGCCTCTTCGGCTACCACTACTGCATCTGTCACGCCAGCAACAGCCTTTAGACGTTCGGTCAGACCTGCTTCGCGAAGCGCCTCAGGCGATAACGGCAAACGCAGGCTTGTCACATACGGCGGTTCGCGCATGGTAACAGCAAAGACAAGCCAGAGTGCAGCCAGACCTGCGCATCCGAGGAACACAACCGACAAACCGCCATGCTGGAATAACCAGCCGCCGAGAATGCCGCCCAGTGCCGACCCCAGGAATTGACTGGTCGAGTACACCCCCATCGCGGTGCCCTTGCCGCCTGCCGGTGACACCTTGCTGATCAGCGAAGGCAGTGATGCCTCCAGCAGGTTGAACGCCGTGAAAAACACCACGGTTCCGATCACCAGCGCTCGCAAACTATTGCCGAACTGCCAGAAGAATAGCTCAGTGAGCATCAACGTCACGACGGCGCCGAGTAAAACTCGTTTCATTTTGCGTTTCTTTTCGCCGTAGATGATGAACGGAATCATGGCGAAAAATGAAATCAACAAGGCCGTGAGGTAGACCCACCAATGTTGCTCTTTGGGCAGGCCGGCTTTTTCGACCAGCGCCAGCGGCAATGCGATGAAGCTCGACATCAACATGGCGTGCAACACAAAAATGCCCAGGTCCAGTCGCAGCAGGTCCGGGTGCCGCAGAGTCGGCAGCAAGGCCTGCCTGGCTACGCCGGACTCACGATGCTGCAAGGTGCCGGTTGAACGCGGCACCATGAACATGACGATCACAATCCCTACCAGCGCCATCACGCCCGTTGCCAAAAACAATCCCGACAAGCCAAAGGCCCGGGTCAGCAAAGGCCCCACCACCATCGCGACAGCAAACGACAAACCAATGGTCATGCCGATCATGGCCATGGCCTTGGTGCGATGTTGTTCGCGAGTCAGGTCCGAGAGCAACGCCATCACCGCAGCAGAAATAGCACCGGCACCTTGCAGGATACGTCCGGCGATGACCCCCCAGATCGAGTCTGAATTCGCCGCCAGCACGCTACCCAACGCGAAGACGATCAATCCCAGATAGATCACAGGACGACGGCCAATACGGTCAGAGATAACCCCGAACGGAATCTGAAAAATCGCCTGAGTCAGGCCATAAGCGCCAATTGCCAAACCAATCAGGGCCGGCGTCGCTCCTGCCAGGTCCATTCCATAGGTCGCCAGAACCGGCAACACCATAAACATGCCCAGCATACGGAAGGCAAACACAAGGGCCAGACCGCCTGCTGCTCGGGTCTCGCTGCCACTCATGCGTTCGCTGTAGGGATCGTGCATGGAAAAACCTCATGTGAACCGGCGGCGATTCTACCAGTCCCATCGAGTAACAGCACACACACGAGGGATGCGCGACGCTTTGTCACGCAAAAGTTATAAAGGCCGATAATGACTACGTGCCATTAAGGACCTGCACAGCTTTCGCACAGATCCGTATACTCATTCGTTTACGTTATGCCCGCCAAGCGAGGCCGCAGTGGACAAGATCCTGATACGTGGGGCACGAACCCACAACTTGAAGAACATCGACCTGACCCTGCCACGGGACAAACTGATCGTCATCACCGGACTGTCTGGCTCCGGCAAATCATCCCTGGCGTTTGACACTTTATATGCCGAAGGCCAGCGCCGTTACGTTGAGTCGCTGTCGGCCTATGCGCGTCAGTTCCTGTCGATGATGGAAAAGCCCGACGTCGATACCATCGAAGGTCTTTCACCCGCTATTTCCATCGAACAGAAATCCACTTCGCACAACCCCCGCTCCACTGTCGGCACCATTACCGAGATTTACGACTACCTGCGCCTGCTCTATGCACGCGTCGGCATTCCGCGCTGTCCAGATCACGACATTCCACTGGAAGCCCAGACTGTCAGCCAGATGGTCGACCTGGTGTTGGCCCAGCCCGAAGGCAGCAAGCTCATGCTGCTCGCACCGGTCATTCGCGAGCGCAAGGGCGAGCACCTTTCGGTGTTTGAAGAGTTGCGGGCTCAGGGCTTTGTACGGGCGCGGGTAAACGGCAAGCTGTGCGAGCTGGACGAGTTGCCCAAGCTCGACAAGCAGAAGAAGCACACCATCGATGTGGTAGTTGACCGCTTCAAGGTCCGTGCAGACCTGCAACAGCGTCTGGCGGAATCGTTCGAGACCGCGCTGAAGCTGGCTGACGGCATTGCCCTGGTTGCACCGATGGACGATGAGCCAGGCGAAGAGATGATCTTCTCCGCCCGCTTCGCTTGCCCGATCTGCGGCCACGCAATCAGTGAGCTCGAGCCCAAGCTGTTTTCCTTCAACAATCCGGCTGGCGCTTGCCCTACCTGTGATGGATTGGGTGTTAAGCAGTTCTTCGATATCAAACGCCTGGTCAATGGTGAGCTGACCCTTGCCGAAGGCGCAATACGCGGCTGGGACCGGCGCAACGTTTATTACTTCCAGATGCTCGGGGCGCTGGCCAAGCATTACGACTTCAGCCTCGAGGTGCCGTTCAGTGAACTGGCGGCCGACAAGCAAAAAGTCATTCTGTATGGCAGCGGCACCCAAAACGTTGATTTCCGCTACCTGAATGATCGCGGTGACATCGTGAAGCGGGCGCACCCCTTTGAAGGGATCGTGCCGAACCTTGAGCGCCGCTACCGCGAGACCGAATCAGCCACCGTACGCGAAGAACTGGCCAAGTTTCTCAGCACCCAGTCTTGCCCTGATTGCCGGGGCACGCGCCTGCGTCGCGAAGCCCGTCACGTGTGGGTGGGCGAGAAAACCCTGCCGGCCGTGACCAACATGCCGATTGGTGATGCTACCGAGTATTTCAGTACGCTGAGCCTGACCGGACGTCGTGGCGAAATTGCCGACAAGATCCTTAAGGAAATTCGCGAGCGCCTGCAGTTCCTGGTGAATGTGGGCCTCGACTATCTGTCACTGGACCGCAGCGCCGACACCCTGTCGGGCGGTGAAGCTCAGCGTATTCGTCTGGCCAGCCAGATCGGTGCTGGCCTGGTTGGTGTGTTGTATATCCTCGACGAGCCATCCATTGGTTTGCATCAACGCGATAACGACCGTCTGCTGGGAACACTCAAGCATCTGCGTGACATCGGTAACACCGTGATCGTGGTGGAGCACGATGAAGATGCCATTCGCTTGGCTGATTATGTGGTGGATATCGGCCCCGGCGCCGGGGTTCATGGTGGACACATTGTTGCTGAAGGCACACCCGCCGAGGTGATGGCACACCCTGACTCGTTAACCGGCAAATACCTGTCGGGCCGGGTGAAGATCGCCGTTCCCGCCAAACGCACACCGCGCAATAAAAAGCTGACGTTGTCGCTCAAGGGCGCCCGCGGCAACAACTTGCGCAATGTGGACCTGGAAATTCCGCTTGGGCTGCTGACCTGCGTGACCGGGGTTTCGGGCTCGGGCAAGTCGACACTGATCAACAACACGCTATATCCGCTCAGTGCCACAGCCCTGAATGGTGCAACCACTCTTGAAGCGGCGGCTCACGACAGCATCAAAGGCCTGGAACATCTGGACAAGGTCGTGGATATCGACCAGAGCCCGATTGGTCGTACCCCTCGCTCCAACCCTGCGACTTACACCGGGCTGTTTACCCCGATTCGCGAATTGTTTGCCGGTGTAGCGGAATCACGCTCCCGGGGCTACGGACCTGGCCGGTTCTCGTTCAACGTCAAGGGCGGCCGCTGTGAGGCGTGTCAGGGCGACGGCTTGATCAAGGTAGAAATGCACTTTTTGCCGGACATCTATGTGCCGTGCGACGTGTGCAAGAGCAAGCGCTACAACCGTGAAACCCTGGAGATCAAATACAAGGGCAAGAGCATCCACGAAACCCTCGAGATGACCATCGAGGAAGCCCGGGTGTTCTTCGATGCCGTACCGGCTCTGGCGCGTAAGCTGCAAACCCTGATGGATGTAGGTCTTTCCTATATCAAGCTGGGGCAGTCAGCCACGACGTTGTCAGGCGGTGAGGCGCAGCGAGTCAAGCTATCCCGCGAACTGTCCAAGCGCGATACAGGCAAGACGCTGTATATCCTCGATGAGCCTACGACAGGTCTGCACTTTGCCGACATACAGCAGTTGCTGGATGTACTGCATCGTCTGCGCGACCACGGCAACACCGTGGTGGTGATCGAGCACAACCTGGACGTGATCAAGACGGCTGACTGGCTGGTGGATCTGGGGCCTGAAGGCGGCTCCAAAGGCGGTCAGATCATTGCGGTCGGCACACCGGAAGAGGTTGCCGAAATGACGCAATCTCACACGGGCTTTTACTTGAAGCCCTTGCTGATACGCGACAGAGATTAAATCTGCGCATGAAAAAAGCCCCTGTCATCTCTCGATGGCAGGGGCTTTTCTTGGCATTGACCAACACTTGGCAGTAGCACGCTTGCTCGCTATGCAAAGGGTACAGTCACACTGGTTTTGGTCGTGATCAGAACTGCGACTGCAGGTAGTTTTGCAGACCAATCGACTTGATCAAACCCAGCTGCTTTTCAAGCCAGTAGGTGTGATCTTCTTCTGTGTCTGCCAGCTGGATGCGCAACATGTCGCGGCTCACGTAGTCCTTGTGCAGCTCACACAACGCAATCCCTTTGCACAGTGCGGCACGCACCTTGTACTCAAGACGCAGGTCAGCAGCAAACATGTCCGGCACCGTCGTTCCCACATCCAGATCATCCGGACGCATGCGTGGAGTGCCTTCGAGCATCAGAATCCGGCGCATCAACGCATCAGCGTGTTGTCCCTCTTCTTCCATTTCGTGGTTGATGCGTTCATACAACTTGGTAAAGCCCCAATCCTCGTACATACGGGAATGGACAAAATATTGGTCACGTGCAGCCAGCTCACCGGTGAGCAACGTGTTGAGATAATCGATTACGTCCGGGTGCCCTTGCATCGCCCCACATCTCCCTGCTTTAAAGTCTGTAGTTTGAACCAAGCCTGCGGAGAGGTCACGGTAAAATCGCAAGAAATACCCTATTTTGACGAGAAAACAGGGCTAAAAAACGCAAAAACCGCCCAACTGCGGGCGGTTCTGCTTCTCACTTAGAGTTAGTTACGCTGTACACCCAACGCTTTTGCAACACCTTCGCCGTAAGCCGGATCGGCATTGTAAAAATGCGGCAACTGACGCTGTACTACGTCGTCGGATACGCCCGCCATTGCACCGGCAATGTTGTTGATCAGCAGCGCTTTCTGCTCGTCGTTCATCAGACGGAACAGGGCCCCTGCATGGCTGTAGTAGTCCGTGTCTTCCCGGTGATCGTAACGATCCGCCGCACCACTGAGAGCCAACGGCGGCTCAGCGTATTGTGGGGCCTGCTTGGGAGCATCGGCGTAGCTGTTCGGTTCATAGTTCGGCGCAGCGCCACCATTGTTACCAAAAGCCATTGCCCCATCACGCTGATAAGTGTGCACAGGTACTCGCGGAGCGTTGATTGGCAGGTGCTGGTGGTTGGTACCTACACGGTAGCGATGTGCATCGGCATAGGCGAATACACGGCCCTGGAGCATGCGGTCAGGCGAGAGTCCAACACCCGGAATCATGTTACTTGGGCCAAAAGCAGCCTGCTCCACTTCCGCAAAGTAGTTCAGCGGATTGCGGTTCAGTTCCAGCTCGCCAATTTCAATCAACGGAAACTCTTTTTGGGACCAGGTTTTGGTTACATCAAACGGGTTTTCGTAATGCGCTGCGGCTTGAGCTTCAGTCATGACTTGCATGCACACGCGCCACTTAGGGAAATCCCCACGCTCAATGGCAGTAAACAGGTCACGCTGGGCGTAATCCGGGTCAGTGCCTGCAAGGCGTGCGGCTTCAGCCGGTGGCAGGTTCTTGATGCCTTGCTTGGTCTTGTAGTGCCATTTGACCCAATGACGCTCACCGGCCGCATTGATCAGGCTGTAGGTATGACTACCGAACCCGTGCATGTGACGGTAGCCATCAGGAATGCCACGATCAGAGAACAGGATGGTGACCTGGTGCAGCGCTTCCGGAGAATGCGACCAGAAGTCCCACATCATTTGCGCACTTTTCAAATTGCTTTGAGGCAAACGCTTTTGGGTATGGATGAAGTCAGGAAACTTCAGAGGGTCGCGGATGAAGAACACCGGGGTGTTGTTACCCACGATGTCCCAGTTACCTTCTTCAGTATAAAACTTCAGCGCAAAGCCGCGCGGATCGCGCTCAGTGTCGGCTGAACCACGTTCACCGCCAACAGTCGAGAAGCGCAGAAAGGTTGGGGTTTGCTTACCGATCGTGTCAAACAGCTTGGCACTGCTGTACTGCGTCATATCCCGGGTCAGCGTGAACGTGCCATGAGCACCCGAACCTTTGGCGTGTACACGACGTTCTGGAATGTTTTCGCGGTTGAAATGAGCAAGCTTTTCGATCAGGTGAAAATCGTCGAGCAGCAACGGGCCACGAGGGCCAGCCGATCGGGAGTTCTGGTTATCAGCAACAGGGGCGCCGCTGGCGGTCGTAAGCGTTTTGGTCTGGCTCATGCTGGTCCTTCCTCAGTCAGTCTTGAAGCTGCCGGCTAATCGGCTGAAGAGGAGTATTGACCATGGAATCTACATCAGCAAATTCATTAAATAATGCATTTCAATAGAAAAAAATAATTGAGCAGACACAAAAAACCGGGCACTAGGCCCGGTTCTTTGTAGAGACTGACGTCTTACTCAGCGGATACAGCTTCACCGCCAACTGGACGATCAACCAACTCGACGTACGCCATAGGCGCATTGTCGCCAGCACGGAAACCGCACTTGAGGATGCGCAGGTAGCCACCCTCACGAGTTGCATAACGCTTGCCCAAATCGTTGAACAGCTTACCAACGATGGCTTTCGAACGCGTACGGTCGAAGGCCAGACGGCGGTTAGCCAGACAATCATTCTTGGCCAGAGTAATCAGCGGCTCAGCAACGCGACGCAATTCTTTGGCTTTCGGCAGAGTCGTTTTGATCAGCTCGTGCTCGAACAACGACACTGCCATGTTTTGAAACATAGCCTTGCGGTGGGAGCTAGTGCGGCTCAGGTGACGACCACTTTTACGATGACGCATGGTTCATTCCTTACCAAACACAACGTTCGGTGATTACGACGATCAGGCAGTCGCCTTGTCGTCCTTCTTAAGACTTGCAGGCGGCCAGTTGTCGAGGCGCATGCCGAGGGACAGACCACGGGAGGCCAGAACATCCTTGATTTCAGTCAAGGACTTCTTGCCCAGGTTCGGAGTCTTCAACAGTTCTACTTCGGTGCGCTGAATCAGGTCACCGATGTAGTAAATGTTCTCCGCCTTAAGGCAGTTGGCCGAACGCACGGTCAGTTCCAGATCGTCAACCGGACGAAGCAGGATCGGATCGATCTCGTCTTCCTGTTCGATAACCACTGGCTCGCTGTCACCTTTGAGGTCGACGAATGCAGCCAACTGCTGTTGCAGGATGGTTGCAGCACGGCGAATAGCCTCTTCAGGATCCAGTGTACCGTTGGTCTCCAGATCAATAACCAGCTTGTCCAGGTTAGTACGCTGCTCGACACGGGCGTTTTCCACCACGTATGCGATACGGCGAACCGGGCTGAACGAAGAGTCAAGCTGCAAGCGACCAATGCTGCGGCTTTCATCTTCATCGCTCTGACGCGAGTCTGCTGGTTCATAACCACGACCACGAGCTACGGTGAGCTTCATGTTCAAGGCGCCGTTAGACGCCAGGTTGGCGATTACGTGATCGGGATTAACGATCTCGACATCATGATCCAGCTGAATATCGGCAGCGGTAACCACCCCCGAACCCTTCTTCGACAAGGTCAGCGTAACTTCGTCACGGCCGTGCAGCTTGATAGCCAGACCTTTAAGGTTCAACAGGATTTCAATTACGTCTTCCTGTACACCTTCGATGGCGCTGTACTCGTGGAGCACACCATCAATCTCGGCCTCGACTACTGCACAGCCTGGCATTGAGGACAACAGGATGCGGCGCAGCGCGTTGCCCAGGGTGTGGCCGAAACCACGCTCGAGAGGCTCGAGCGTAATTTTGGCGCGGGTTGGACTGACAACCTGCACATCAATGTGGCGGGGTGTCAGGAACTCATTTACCGAAATCTGCATGGATGCACCTATTTTCTAGCCCTTACTTGGAGTAGAGCTCGACAATCAGGCTTTCGTTGATGTCGGCGGACAGATCACTGCGAGCAGGAACGTTCTTGAAAACGCCCGACTTCTTCTCAGTGTCTACTTCTACCCATTCTACGCGGCCACGTTGGGCACACAGATCGAGAGCTTGGACAATGCGAAGCTGGTTCTTTGCTTTCTCGCGGATAGCGACCACGTCACCAGCACGAACCTGGTAGGACGGTACGTTAACGGTTTGACCGTTTACGCTGATCGACTTGTGCGATACCAACTGACGGGATTCGGCACGAGTAGAACCGAAGCCCATACGGTATACGACGTTATCCAGGCGGCATTCGAGCAGTTGCAACAGGTTTTCGCCAGTTGCACCTTTCTTGCCAGCAGCTTGTTTGTAGTAGCCGCTGAACTGACGCTCGAGAACGCCGTAGATACGACGGACCTTCTGCTTTTCACGCAGTTGGGTGCCGTAGTCGGATTGGCGACCGCGGCGTTGGCCGTGGATGCCTGGAGCAGCTTCAATATTGCACTTCGATTCGATAGCGCGCACACCACTCTTCAGGAAGAGATCGGTGCCTTCACGACGTGCCAGTTTGCATTTTGGACCAATGTAACGAGCCATTCTTTACAGTCTCCTGGATTACACGCGGCGCTTCTTCGGCGGACGGCACCCGTTGTGCGGGATTGGCGTCACGTCGGTGATGCTGGCGATCTTATAGCCACAGCCGTTCAAAGCACGGACAGCGGACTCACGACCTGGACCTGGGCCCTTAACGTTAACGTCAAGGTTTTTCAGGCCATATTCCAGCGCAGCTTGACCAGCACGTTCAGCAGCTACTTGAGCAGCAAACGGGGTGGACTTGCGAGAACCGCGGAAACCCGAACCACCGGAGGTAGCCCAAGAAAGCGCGTTACCCTGACGGTCGGTGATGGTCACGATTGTGTTGTTGAAAGACGCGTGGATGTGGGCGATGCCATCAACCACTGTCTTTTTTACTTTTTTACGAGGACGAGCAGCAGGTTTTGCCATGACTAAATTCCTGTCGATTCGCTGGTGCGATTACTTGCGGATCGGCTTACGCGGACCTTTGCGAGTACGCGCGTTGGTCTTGGTACGCTGACCGCGTACTGGAAGACCACGACGATGGCGCAGACCGCGGTAGCAGCCCAAGTCCATCAAGCGTTTGATTTTCATGTTGACTTCACGACGCAGGTCACCTTCAGTGGTGAACTTTGCCACTTCGCCACGCAGCAACTCAATCTGCTCGTCGCTCAGATCCTTGATCTTAGCGGCTGGGTTTACACCAGCATCCGCACAGATTTTCTGTGAGGTAGTGCGACCAACACCATAGATGTAGGTCAGCGAGATAACAGTGTGCTTGTTATCTGGAATGTTAACGCCTGCAATACGGGCCATTCAGTGGGACTCCAATTGACAGCTACCTACGCCCCGGAAGCCAAGAAATAGGGCGCGAGATAATATCGCTGTAATAACAAATAATCAACCCAGCAGCGCACTAGCTGCTGGGCTTCAAACAGATCACACTCAGCCTTGGCGCTGTTTGTGACGTGGTTCCGCGCTGCAAATTACCCGAACAACACCTTCGCGGCGAATAATCTTGCAGTTACGGCACAGCTTTTTCACCGATGCACGAACTTTCATCACCAACTCCTCTCACCTTATGGGTACTTCAGCGAAGCATGCCGCTGCCGTAGCCCTTCAGGTTGGCTTTCTTCATCAGGGATTCGTACTGGTGCGAAACGAGGTGCGATTGTACTTGGGACATGAAGTCCATAACAACCACGACCACGATCAGCAACGAGGTCCCGCCAAGGTAGAACGGAACGTTTGCCGCAACCACCAGGAACTGGGGCAACAGGCACACGGCCGTCATATAAAGAGCACCGAACAGAGTCAAACGAGTCAAAACGCCATCAATATAGCGTGCCGACTGCTCACCTGGACGGATACCCGGAATAAAGGCACCGGACTTCTTCAGGTTTTCCGCTACGTCTTTCGGATTGAACATCAACGCCGTATAGAAGAAGCAGAAGAAAATAATCCCTGCACTAAACAGCAGAATATTCAACGGCTGACCAGGAGCGATCGACTGCGAGAGGTCCTGCAACCAGCCCATACCTTCAGACTGACCGAACCAGGCACCCAACGAAGCCGGGAACAGCAAAATGCTGCTCGCGAAGATAGCAGGAATAACACCGGCCATATTCACTTTCAGCGGTAGGTGGCTAGTCTGCGCAGCAAACACCTTGCGGCCTTGCTGACGCTTGGCGTAGTGAACAGCAATACGACGCTGACCACGCTCAATGAACACCACGAAACCGATAATCGCTACTGCCAGCAAACCGATAGCAACCAGGGCGAAGATATTGATATCGCCCTGACGTGCAGACTCGAAAGACTGCCCGATTGCTCTCGGAAGACCGGCGACGATACCCGAAAAAATCAACATCGAGATACCGTTGCCAACACCACGCTCAGTAATCTGCTCACCCAGCCACATCATGAACATTGCACCCGCCACAAAAGTGGTTACTGCAACGAAATGGAAGCCTAGGTCACCAGTGAACGCTACGCCCTGCCCTGCCAGACCAATGGACATGCCAATAGCCTGGACAAGAGCAAGAACGACAGTGAGGTAGCGGGTGTACTGGCTTATCTTGCGACGACCAGCTTCACCTTCCTTCTTCAACTGCTCCAGCTGCGGGCTGACAGCGGACATAAGCTGCATGATGATCGATGCCGAAATGTACGGCATGATCCCCAGCGCAAAAATACTCATCCGCTCCAGCGCACCGCCGGAAAACATGTTGAACAAGCTAAGAATGGTCCCCTCATTCTGTCGAAACAGGTCCGCCAGCCGGTCCGGGTTGATACCAGGAACTGGGATGTGTGCGCCTATCCGGTAGACGATAATCGCCAGGAATAGAAAACGCAGACGAGCCCAGAGCTCGGATAACCCGCCTTTGCTGAGCGCTGAGAGAGCACCTTGCTTAGCCATTTATTCCTCGAACTTGCCGCCAGCTGCTTCGATAGCCGCACGCGCACCTTTGGTGGCTGCGATACCTTTGATGGTGACAGCGCGAGTCACTTCACCGGACAACATGATTTTCACACGTTGAACGTTGACGTTGATCACGTTGGCATCCTTCAGAGTCTGCACAGTTACGATGTCGCCTTCCACTTTAGCCAGCTCGGACAAACGCACTTCTGCGCGATCCATGGCTTTCAGGGAAACGAAACCGAACTTAGGCAGACGGCGATGCAGCGGCTGTTGACCGCCTTCAAAGCCTGGAGCAATGGTGCCACCGGAGCGGGAGGACTGACCTTTGTGACCACGGCCACCAGTCTTACCCAAACCACTACCGATACCACGGCCCGGACGATGCTTTTCGCGACGGGAACCCGGCGCTGGACTCAGATCATTGAGTTTCATCGATTAACCCTCTACACGCAGCATGTAGTAAGCCTTGTTGATCATCCCGCGATTCTCGGGAGTATCAAGTACTTCTACAGTGTGACCGATGCGACGCAGACCCAGACCCTTAATGCACAGTTTGTGATTAGGGATGCGGCCGGTCATGCTTTTGATCAGCGTTACTTTAACGGTAGCCATGATCAGAAGATCTCCTTGACGCTTTTGCCACGCTTGGCGGCAATAGATTCAGGAGACTGCATAGCTTTCAAACCTTTGAAAGTGGCGTGAACCACGTTTACCGGGTTAGTCGAGCCGTAGCACTTAGCCAGTACGTTCTGAACGCCAGCAACTTCGAGGACAGCACGCATAGCGCCGCCAGCGATGATACCGGTACCTTCAGAAGCAGGCTGCATGTAAACCTTGGAAGCGCCGTGGGCGGATTTCATGGCGTACTGCAGAGTGGTGCCGTTAAGGTCCACTTGAATCATGTTGCGGCGAGCAGCTTCCATTGCCTTCTGGATCGCAGCAGGCACTTCACGTGACTTGCCACGGCCGAAGCCAACGCGCCCTTTACCATCACCAACCACGGTCAACGCGGTGAAAGTGAAGATACGGCCGCCTTTAACGGTTTTGGCTACGCGGTTAACTTGAACCAGCTTCTCAATGTAGCCTTCGTCGCGCTTTTGGTCGTTATTTGACATAACTTAGAACTCCAGCCCAGCTTCACGAGCAGCCTCAGCCAGCGCTTTCACGCGGCCGTGGTACTTGAAGCCAGAGCGGTCGAAAGCCACCTGCGAGACGCCAGCGGCTTTTGCACGCGTAGCGACCAGCTGGCCAACCTTTGTGGCCGCGTCGATGTTGCCAGTGGCAGCATCACGCAGTTCTTTGTCCAAAGTCGAGGCGCTTGCCAGGACTTTGCTGCCGTCGGCCGAGATGACCTGGGCGTATATATGCTGAGACGAGCGGAACACGCAGAGACGCACGACTTCTAGTTCGTGCATTTTCAGACGTGCTTTGCGAGCGCGACGCAGTCGAGTAACTTTTTTGTCGGTCATTTGCTATGCCCTACTTCTTCTTGGCTTCTTTACGACGGACGACTTCGTCCGCGTAACGTACACCCTTGCCTTTATAAGGCTCTGGCGGACGGAAACCGCGGATCTCAGCGGCCACCTGACCTACCAGCTGCTTATCAATACCCCGAATCAGGATATCGGTTTGGCTAGGAGTCTCAGCGGTGATGCCTTCCGGCAATTCGTAATCCACTGGGTGCGAGAAGCCAAGAGCCAGGTTCAGCACTGTGCCTTTTGCTTGCGCTTTGTAACCAACACCGACCAGCTGGAGCTTGCGCTCGAAGCCTTGGCTTACGCCTTGGACCATGTTGTTTACCAGCGCACGAGTGGTACCAGCCATTGCGCGAGTTTGTTGATCGCCATTGCGAGCAGCGAAACGCAGCTCACCAGCTTCTTCAACGATCTCAACGGACGAATGGATGTTCAGTTCTAGAGTGCCCTTGGCACCCTTCACCGAAAGCTGTTGGCCGGCGAATTTTACTTCGACACCAGCTGGCAGCTTAACGGGGTTCTTAGCGACGCGTGACATGCTTATCCCCCCTTAGAACACAGTGCAAAGAACTTCGCCGCCGACACCGGCAGCGCGCGCAGCACGATCCGTCATCACACCTTTGTTGGTGGAGACGATAGACACACCGAGACCGCCACGAACTTTTGGCAGATCATCGGAGGACTTGTACTGACGCAGGCCTGGACGGCTAACGCGCTTAACTTCTTCGATAACCGGACGGCCTTCGAAGTACTTCAGCTCGATAGACAGCAGTGGTTTGATTTCGCTGCTGATCTGATAATCCGCGATGTAACCTTCGTCTTTGAGAACTTTGGCTACAGCTACCTTCAACGTGGAAGATGGCATGCTTACGACGGACTTTTCAGCCATCTGGGCATTACGGATTCGAGTTAGCATGTCCGCTAACGGGTCCTGCATACTCATGGGCTAGACGCTCCTGATACAAAAAGAATTAGCCTTGCGGCTACAACTGTCGCCGAGTGACTCAATGCTTAAAAAGCACGGGCTCAGGCGAGCCGGTCATTCTAGACATACGGCAGAAATGAATCAAGCCCCAATAGGGGCTTGATTCATATTCAAGGTCACCGGCTGTCAGGATCTTGCGACCCTGCCAGCGACAACTTTGCCTGTACGCCTTACCAGCTGGCTTTAACCAGACCTGGTACGTCACCGCGCATTGCTGCTTCACGCAATTTGTTACGGCCGAGGCCGAACTTGCGGTAAACACCATGCGGACGACCAGTGAGGCGGCAGCGGTTACGCATGCGCGCAGCGCTTGCGTCACGTGGCTGCTTCTGCAGAGCTACTTGAGCTTCCCAACGCACTTCTGGACTTGCGTTCAGATCAACGATAATAGCTTTAAGCTCAGCACGCTTCTTGGCGAACTTGGCAACCGTGAGCTGACGCTTCAGCTCGCGGTTTTTCATGCTCATCTTGGCCATTTTCCTACTCCAATCAGTTGCGGAACGGGAATTTGAAAGCACGCAGCAATGCGCGACCTTCATCATCTGTCCGAGCAGTGGTGGTCAGGGTAATGTCCAGACCGCGAAGGGCATCGATCTTGTCGTAGTCGATTTCCGGGAAAATGATCTGCTCTTTCACGCCCATGCTGTAGTTACCACGACCATCGAAGGACTTGGCATTCAGGCCGCGGAAGTCGCGAACCCGAGGCAGGGAGATCGACAGCAGACGATCCAGGAATTCATACATACGCTCACGGCGCAGAGTCACTTTGACGCCGATCGGCCAGCCTTCGCGAACTTTAAAGCCAGCGATGGACTTGCGAGCGTAGGTCACAACAACTTTTTGACCCGTGATCTTTTCCAAATCAGCAACAGCGTGCTCGATGACTTTTTTGTCACCGATCGCTTCGCCCAAACCCATGTTCAGGGTGATTTTGGTAACGCGCGGAACTTCCATCACGTTCGAAAGCTTAAGTTCTTCCTTAAGTTTCGGAGCGATTTCCTTCCGGTAAATCTCTTTTAGTCGTGCCATGGTCTTATCTACCTAGCAGTGTTCAAGCATCAACCGCTTTTTGGGTCGACTTGAAGACACGAATTTTTTTGCCTTCTTCTACTTTGAAACCAACGCGGTCAGCCTTGTTGGTTTCGCCGTTGAAAATGGCGACGTTAGAAGCGTGCAATGGCGCTTCTTTTTCGACGATACCGCCTTGTACGCCCGACATCGGGTTAGGCTTGGTATGACGCTTAACCAGGTTCAGACCACCAACAACCAGACGGTTGTCAGCGAGAACCTTAAGCACCTTACCGCGCTTACCTTTGTCTTTGCCGGCGATCACGATGATCTCGTCGTCACGACGAATCTTTTGCATGTCGGATCTCCTTACAGCACTTCTGGGGCGAGCGAGACGATCTTCATGAACTTCTCAGTACGAAGTTCACGGGTCACTGGCCCAAAGATACGGGTGCCGATCGGCTCTTGCTTGTTGTTCAGAAGAACAGCAGCGTTGCCATCAAAGCGGATAATGGAGCCATCTGCACGGCGTACGCCGTGACGAGTGCGGACTACAACAGCAGTCATCACTTGGCCTTTTTTCACTTTACCGCGCGGAATTGCTTCCTTGACAGTAACTTTGATGATGTCACCGATACCAGCGTAACGACGATGGGAGCCACCCAGCACCTTGATGCACATAACACGGCGAGCGCCGCTGTTATCGGCCACATCGAGCATGGATTGAGTCTGAATCATATAATTTCTCCGACCCCTAGTCCTTAGACTTCCACAGCGCGTTCGAGAACATCAACCAGTGCCCAAGACTTGGTCTTGGCCAGCGGACGAGTTTCACGAATAGTGACTTTGTCGCCGATGTGGCACTGATTGGTTTCGTCGTGCGCGTGCAGCTTAGTCGAACGCTTAACATATTTACCGTAAATCGGGTGCTTAACGCGACGCTCGATCAATACGGTGATGGTCTTGTCCATCTTGTCGCTGACAACACGGCCAGTCAGCGTACGGACAGTTTTTTCGGCTTCAGCCATGATTACTTACCTGCCTGCTGTTTGAGCACAGTCTTCACGCGAGCGATGTCACGCTTAACTTGCGAGAGCAGATGCGACTGCCCCAACTGGCCAGTTGCTTTCTGCATGCGCAGATTGAACTGGTCGCGCAGCAAGCCGAGCAGTTGCTCGTTCAGCTGCTGTGCGGATTTTTCACGAAGTTCATTCGCTTTCATCACATCACCGTCCGTTTAACAAAGGAGGTGGCGAGCGGCAGCTTTGCAGCAGCCAGGGCGAAAGCCTCACGCGCCAGCTCTTCAGAAACACCCTCGATTTCATACAGGACTTTGCCTGGCTGAATCTGGGCAACCCAATATTCCACGTTACCCTTACCTTTACCCATCCGAACTTCGAGTGGCTTTTTGGTTACAGGCTTGTCCGGGAATACACGGATCCAGATCTTGCCGCCACGCTTAACGTGACGGGTCAGTGCACGACGCGCTGATTCGATCTGACGAGCGGTGAGACGACCACGAGCAACAGACTTCAGCGCGAACTCGCCGAAGCTGACTTTGCTACCGCGCAATGCCAAGCCACGGTTGTGGCCAGTCATCTGCTTGCGGAACTTCGTACGCTTAGGTTGTAACATTTGGCGTACCCCTTACTTAGCAGCTTTTTTACGAGGCGCTGGTGCTTGTGGCTTCAGTTCTTCTTGGCGACCACCAATTACTTCGCCTTTGAAGATCCAAACCTTTACACCGATCACACCGTAAGTGGTGTGAGCTTCGTAGTTGGCATAGTCGATGTCGGCACGCAGGGTGTGCAATGGCACACGACCTTCGCGATACCATTCAGTACGTGCGATTTCAGCACCGCCGAGACGACCGCTCACTTGGATTTTGATGCCCTTGGCACCAATGCGCATAGCGTTCTGTACAGCGCGTTTCATCGCGCGACGGAACATTACACGACGCTCCAGCTGCTGAGCTACGCTCTGCGCAACCAGCATACCGTCGAGTTCCGGCTTGCGGATCTCTTCGATATTGATGTGCACAGGCACACCCATTTGCTTGGTCAGGTCCTGACGCAGTTTCTCAACATCTTCACCTTTCTTCCCGATAACGATACCTGGACGAGCGGTGTGGATGGTGATACGTGCAGTTTGGGCCGGACGATGGATATCGATACGGCTTACGGACGCGCTTTTTAGTTTGTCTTGGAGGTATTCACGCACCTTCAGATCAGCGAACAAATAGTCCGCATAAGTCCGGCCGTCTGCGTACCAGACGGAGGTGTGCTCCTTGACGATTCCCAGGCGAATGCCAATGGGATGTACTTTCTGACCCATCTCTTCGACTCCGTTACTTGTCAGCAACCTTGACAGTGATATGGCAAGACCGCTTGACGATGCGATCAGCGCGGCCTTTGGCACGCGGCATGATGCGCTTCAGCGAACGCCCTTCGTTGACGAAAACGGTGGCGACTTTCAAGTCGTCAACGTCTGCGCCTTCGTTATGCTCGGCGTTGGCTACGGCCGACTCCAGCACTTTCTTGATGATCTCGGCGGCTTTCTTGTTGCTGAAAGCCAACAGGTTGAGCGCTTCGCCCACCTTCTTCCCGCGGATCTGGTCGGCGACCAAGCGGGCTTTCTGGGCGGAGATTCGAGCGCCCGACAACTTAGCGGCTACTTCCATCGTTCCTTACCCCTTAACGCTTGGCTTTCTTGTCTGCCACGTGCCCACGATAAGTGCGGGTACCGGCAAACTCGCCTAGTTTATGGCCAACCATGTCTTCGTTCACGAGAACTGGGACATGAAGACGACCGTTATGCACAGCGATGGTCAGACCGACCATTTGTGGCAGGATCATCGAACGACGCGACCAGGTTTTCACCGGTTTGCGATCGTTCTTTTCCGCCGCCACTTCGATCTTCTTCAGTAGGTGAAGATCAATAAAAGGACCTTTTTTCAGAGAACGTGGCACTGTCGTATCCCTCTATTTACTTGCGACGACGGACGATCATTTTGTCGGTACGCTTATTACCACGAGTCTTCGCGCCCTTAGTCGGGAAGCCCCATGGCGATACCGGATGACGACCACCAGAGGTACGACCTTCACCACCACCATGTGGGTGGTCAACCGGGTTCATGGCAACACCACGAACGGTTGGGCGAACGCCACGCCAGCGTTTGGCACCAGCTTTACCCAGCGAACGCAGGCTGTGCTCGGAGTTCGAGACTTCGCCAAGCGTTGCACGGCATTCAGCCAATACTTTACGCATTTCACCAGAGCGCAGACGCAGTGTCACATAGACACCATCGCGAGCGACCAGCTGAGCCGAAGCACCAGCGGAACGTGCGATTTGCGCGCCTTTACCCGGCTTCAGTTCGATGCCGTGTACGGTGCTACCAACTGGAATGCTGCGCAGTTGCAACGAGTTGCCCGGCTTGATCGGTGCCAGGGCACCTGCGATCAGCTGGTCGCCAGCACTCACGCCTTTAGGGGCGATGATGTAGCGGCGCTCGCCGTCTGCGTACAGCATAAGAGCAATGTGAGCAGTACGGTTTGGATCGTATTCGATACGCTCGACAGTGGCTGGAATGCCATCTTTGTCGTTGCGACGGAAGTCGACCATACGATAATGCTGCTTATGACCACCACCGATGTGACGCGTGGTAATACGGCCATTGTTGTTACGACCACCAGACTTCGATTTCTTCTCGAGCAGCGGTGCGTGAGGAGCGCCTTTATGCAGCTCCTGGTTGACCACCTTGACCACATGACGGCGGCCAGGGGAAGTCGGTTTGCATTTAACGATTGCCATGATGCACCCCTTCCTTACTCAGCACTGCTGCTGAAATCGAGATCTTGGCCTGGCTGAAGGGAGATTACTGCCTTCTTCCAGTCATTACGCTTGCCCACGCCGCGAGCGGTGCGCTTGCTCTTACCCAGAACATTCAGGGTAGTAACACGCTCAACTTTCACGCTGAACAGGCTTTCGACGGCCTTCTTGATTTCCAGCTTGGTTGCATCTGTAGCAACCTTGAAAACGAACTGGCCTTTCTTGTCTGCCAGAACCGTAGCCTTCTCGGAAACGTGCGGGCCAAGCAGAACTTTAAATACGCGTTCCTGGTTCATCCCAGCAGCTCCTCGAATTTCTTCACGGCCGACACGGTGATCAACACCTTGTCGTATGCGATCAGACTAACTGGATCGGAACCTTGCACGTCACGTACATCAACGTGTGGCAGGTTACGAGCAGCCAGGTACAGGTTCTGATCAACAACTTCAGACACGATCAGGACATCAGTCAGACCCATGCCATTCAGTTTGTTCAGCAGATCTTTGGTTTTCGGCGCTTCAACTGCGAAGTCCTGAACCACGACCAGACGATCAGTACGCACCAGTTCAGCAAGGATGGAACGCATTGCTGCGCGGTACATCTTCTTGTTGAGCTTCTGAGAGTGATCCTGTGGACGAGCTGCGAAAGTAGTACCACCGCCACGCCAGATTGGGCTACGGATAGTACCGGCACGAGCACGGCCAGTACCTTTCTGACGCCAAGGGCGCTTACCGCCACCACGAACGTCGGAACGGGTCTTTTGCTGCTTGCTACCTTGACGGCCGCCGGCCATGTAGGCCACGACTGCTTGGTGAACCAGCGTCTCGTTGAACTCGCCGCCGAATGTCAGTTCGGAAACTTCGATCGCTTGAGCGTCATTTACATTTAATTGCATGTCAGCTTCCCCTTAACCGCGAGCCTTGGCCGCCGGACGTACAACCAGGTTGCCGCCAGTAGCGCCAGGAACAGCACCCTTGACCAACAACAGATTGCGTTCAGCGTCGACGCGCACTACTTCCAGGGACTGCACGGTCACGCGCTCAGCGCCCATATGACCGGACATTTTTTTGCCCTTGAATACACGACCAGGAGTCTGGCACTGGCCAATAGAGCCCGGGACGCGGTGGGAAACGGAGTTACCGTGAGTGTTATCTTGGCCACGGAAATTCCAACGCTTGATCGTACCCTGGAAGCCTTTACCTTTGGACTGACCGGTCACATCGACCATCTGACCTGCGGTGAAGATTTCAGCGTTGATCAGATCGCCTGCCTGGTACTCGCCTTCTTCAAGGCGGAATTCCATTACGGTACGACCAGCTGCAACGTTTGCCTTGGCGAAGTGACCCGCCTGGGCAGCTGTTACGCGCGAAGCGCGACGCTCGCCGACAGTGACTTGCACTGCACGATAGCCATCGGTTTCTTCAGTTTTGAACTGGGTGACGCGATTCGGCTCGATCTCAATGACCGTGACCGGAATGGAGACACCTTCTTCGGTGAAAATACGGGTCATACCGCATTTACGACCGACTACACCAATAGTCATGTTGTAAACCTCATGAGTGTACGGGGCTTTCACCCGCTATGGCCGCCCATTTCAGAGCGTTACACGACTAAGACCCAAGTCTTAGCCGAGGCTGATCTGCACTTCCACACCGGCCGCAAGATCAAGCTTCATAAGTGCATCAACGGTTTTATCCGTTGGCTGGACGATGTCCAGTACGCGCTTATGAGTACGGATCTCGTACTGGTCACGCGCGTCTTTGTTGACGTGCGGGGAGACCAGAACGGTGAACCGCTCTTTACGGGTAGGCAGTGGAATTGGACCACGCACTTGAGCACCAGTACGTTTCGCGGTTTCCACGATTTCCTGGGTTGATTGGTCGATCAGGCGATGGTCAAAAGCCTTCAACCTGATACGGATTTGCTGATTTTGCATTGGATTTCAGACTCCAGATTGCTATTCCCACCGAGCGCAATACGCCCGTTAAAAGGAGGCGCAATTCTATAGACGACCCCACTAGGTGTCAACTCAATAAAAAAAGCCCCCGCTGAGCGGGGGCTTTTTCATGCAATCATCGATTACTCGATGATTTTGGCTACGACGCCAGCGCCGACGGTACGACCGCCTTCACGGATAGCGAAACGCAGGCCATCTTCCATTGCGATGGTTTTGATCAGGGTAACAGTCATTTGAATGTTATCACCTGGCATTACCATTTCAACGCCTTCTGGCAGCTCGCAGTTACCAGTCACGTCAGTTGTACGGAAGTAGAACTGTGGACGGTAGCCTTTGAAGAACGGAGTATGACGGCCGCCTTCTTCCTTGCTCAGAACGTAAACTTCTGCGGTGAACTTGGTGTGAGGCTTAACAGTGCCTGGCTTAACCAGAACCTGACCACGCTCAACGTCGTCACGCTTGGTACCACGCAACAGAACGCCGCAGTTCTCGCCTGCACGACCTTCGTCGAGCAGCTTGCGGAACATTTCAACGCCGGTGCAAGTGGTAACAGTTGTGTCACGCAGACCAACGATTTCCAGTGGATCCTGAACGCGAACGATACCACGCTCGATACGGCCAGTTACAACAGTACCACGACCGGAGATCGAGAAAACGTCTTCGATTGGCATCAGGAACGGCTTGTCGGTCAGACGAACTGGTTCTGGGATGTAGGTATCCAGAGTTTCAACCAGTTTACGAACGGCAGTGGTGCCCATTTCGTTTTCGTCGTTGCCTTCCAGAGCCATACGAGCAGAACCGATGATGATCGGAGTGTCGTCACCTGGGAAGTCGTAAGTGCTCAGCAGATCGCGCACTTCCATCTCAACCAGTTCCAGCAGCTCAGCGTCGTCTACCAGGTCAGCCTTGTTCAGGAAAACCACGATGTACGGAACGCCTACCTGGCGGGACAGCAGGATGTGCTCACGAGTTTGTGGCATCGGACCATCAGCGGCCGAACAAACCAGGATCGCGCCGTCCATCTGAGCAGCACCGGTGATCATGTTCTTCACATAGTCAGCGTGACCTGGGCAGTCAACGTGAGCGTAGTGACGGATCAACGAGTTGTATTCAACGTGCGCTGTGTTGATGGTGATACCACGAGCTTTTTCTTCTGGCGCGCTGTCGATCTTGTCGAAGTCAACACGGGCAGAACCGAAAACTTCGGAGCAAACACGAGTCAGAGCTGCAGTCAGCGTGGTTTTACCATGGTCAACGTGACCGATAGTGCCAACGTTGACGTGCGGTAGGGAACGATCAAATTTTTCTTTAGCCACGACAATTAACTCCTTGCCTAAAGGACTGAACTAAATCAGCCTTGTTTTTTAGTAACAGTTTCGACGATGTGCGCCGGAGCTGTATCGTATTTTTTGAATTCCATAGAGTAGCTTGCGCGACCCTGGGACATGGAACGAACATCGGTCGCATAACCGAACATTTCGCCCAACGGCACTTCAGCACGAATTACTTTGCCGGAGACCGTATCTTCCATACCCTGAATCATGCCGCGACGACGGTTCAAGTCGCCCATCACGTCACCCATATAGTCTTCAGGTGTAACAACCTCTACCGCCATGATCGGCTCAAGCAGCTCACCACCACCTTTGGTAGCCAGTTGCTTGGTCGCCATGGAAGCAGCCACCTTAAACGCCATCTCGTTGGAGTCGACGTCGTGGTAAGAACCATCAAACACGGTAGCCTTCAGGCCGATCAGCGGATAGCCGGCAACAACACCGTTCTTCATCTGCTCTTCGATACCCTTCTGGATAGCCGGGATGTATTCCTTAGGAACCACACCACCTACCACTTCGTTCACGAACTGCAGACCTTCCTGACCTTCGTCAGCAGGTGCAAAACGGATCCAGCAGTGACCAAACTGACCACGACCGCCGGACTGACGAACGAACTTGCCTTCGATTTCACAGTTCTTCGTGATGCGCTCACGATAAGAAACCTGAGGCTTACCGATGTTGGCTTCGACGTTGAACTCACGGCGCATCCGGTCTACCAGGATGTCCAAGTGCAACTCGCCCATGCCAGAGATGATCGTCTGACCAGTCTCTTCATCAGTCTTAACACGGAAAGATGGATCTTCCTGAGCTAGTTTGCCCAGAGCAATACCCATTTTTTCCTGGTCATCCTTGGTCTTAGGCTCAACAGCAACCGAAATAACCGGCTCCGGGAAGTCCATACGTACCAGAATGATTGGCTTGTCAGCGCTGCACAAAGTCTCACCAGTGGTGACGTCCTTCATGCCGATCAAAGCCGCGATGTCACCAGCGCGTACTTCTTTGATCTCTTCACGGGCGTTTGCGTGCATTTGCACCATACGACCCACACGCTCTTTTTTACCTTTAACCGAGTTGATTACGCCGTCACCGGAGTTCAACACGCCCGAGTAAACACGGACGAAGGTCAAAGTACCCACGAATGGGTCAGTAGCGATCTTGAACGCCAGAGCCGAGAACGGCTCGTTGTCGTCTGCATGACGCTCCAATTCGATACTTTCGTCATCCGGGTCAGTACCCTTGATGGCCGGAATATCGGTTGGCGCTGGCAGGAAGTCGATCACGGCGTCGAGAACCAGGGGAACACCCTTGTTCTTGAAGGAAGAACCGCAAACAGCCAGGACGATTTCACCAGCGATAGTACGCTGACGCAGAGCATCCTTGATTTCCGCGATGGTGAATTCTTCACCCTCGAGGTACTTGTTCATCAGCTCTTCATTGGCTTCGGCCGCAGCCTGAACCATGTTGTCGCGCCATTCGTCAGCAAGATCTTTCAGTTCTGCCGGAATTTCTTTGCGGACAGGGACCATACCCTTGTCAGCATCGTTCCAGTAAACAGCTTCCATGTTGATCAGGTCGATTTGACCCTGGAAGTTGTCTTCAGCACCGATAGCGAGCTGGATAGGCACCGGAGTGTGACCCAGACGCTTTTTGATCTGCTCGATCACGCGCAGGAAGTTCGCACCAGCACGGTCCATCTTGTTTACGTAAACAAGACGTGGAACACCGTATTTGTTGGCCTGACGCCATACGGTTTCCGACTGAGGCTCAACACCCGAGGTGCCGCAAAACACAACAACCGCGCCATCGAGTACACGCAGGGAACGTTCAACTTCAATAGTGAAGTCAACGTGGCCCGGGGTATCGATTACGTTGAAGCGGTGCTCATCTTTGTACTGCTTGGCAGAGCCTTTCCAGAAGGCGGTGATAGCAGCAGAAGTAATGGTAATACCACGCTCCTGCTCCTGCACCATCCAGTCTGTGGTCGCGGCGCCATCATGCACCTCGCCCATCTTGTGACTTTTGCCAGTGTAAAAAAGGACGCGCTCAGTGGTGGTAGTTTTACCAGCATCCACGTGAGCAACGATACCAATGTTACGGTAGCGATTAATCGGTGTAGTACGAGCCATAAAGCCCTCGCAAAATGAGTAGCGCTGAAATTAGAAGCGGTAGTGCGAGAAAGCTTTGTTAGCTTCAGCCATACGGTGCACGTCTTCACGCTTCTTAACTGCTGCGCCCTTGCCTTCGGCAGCATCCAACAGTTCGCCAGCCAAGCGCAGAGCCATAGACTTCTCGCCGCGCTTGCGGGCGTAGTCTACCAACCAGCGCATTGCCAGGGCGTTACGACGGGACGGACGAACTTCGACCGGAACCTGGTAAGTAGCACCGCCTACACGGCGCGACTTCACTTCGACCAGCGGAGCGATGGCGTCGAGTGCTTTCTCGAAGAGTTCCAGGGGATCGCTGTTCTTGCGTTCTTTAACCTTCTCCAGCGCGCCATAAACGATACGCTCGGCAACGGCTTTCTTGCCGCTTTCCATCACGTGGTTCATGAACTTGGCCAGGATTTGGCTTCCGTATTTTGGATCGTCAAGCACTTCGCGCTTGGCTGCTACGCGTCTTCTTGGCATGGATAAGCCCTCAAACGGTCTTCAGGTTAGCTCGGAACCATTACCCCCCAAAGGGAGCACGTCCGACCTTACTCTTATCGACTCAGAAAAAAAGAAATCTGCATTATTTACAAGCGACCGAAAACTACTTCGGCTTCTTGGTACCGTACTTCGAACGACCTTGGTTACGACCTTTAACGCCGGAAGTATCCAAAGAGCCGCGAACGGTGTGATAACGAACACCTGGCAAGTCTTTTACACGACCGCCACGAATCAGTACCACGCTGTGTTCTTGCAGGTTGTGGCCTTCACCGCCGATGTACGAGGAAACCTCGAAACCGTTGGTCAGGCGCACACGGCATACTTTACGCAGTGCCGAGTTAGGTTTTTTCGGCGTAGTCGTATACACGCGAGTGCATACACCACGACGTTGCGGGCAGTTTTGCAGCGCAGGCACGTCGGATTTCTCGACGATACGCTTACGCGGCTGACGTACCAGCTGGTTGATAGTTGCCATCTACTAGCTCCACTGTTGTCTTGCGACGCTATTGTCTTGCAAGAAAAGCAAAATGGCAGGAACGAATTCCCGCCAAATTTAGGGGTACAAGAGTCTAAAGAGGATCTTGTCCCCAGTCAAGGCAAGGCCCCGACCTTCCCGCTAATCGAAGCGAGGCAAATTGCCTCGAATCGATGAACGGAACAGCCAGGGCCCTTCCTCACTTATCGCAGAACTCAGTTACCGCTTGAGTTCAGCGCTTCGGTCAGTGCAGCTTCCACTTCACTGGCGCTTACGCGCAACGGTTTGTCTGCATCACGGCGACGCTTGCGCTCACTGTGATAAGCCAGACCGGTACCAGCCGGGATCAAACGACCCACGACTACGTTCTCTTTCAGGCCGCGAAGGTAATCGCGCTTGCCGGTTACCGCTGCTTCGGTCAATACGCGGGTTGTCTCTTGGAAAGAGGCCGCGGAGATGAACGACTCAGTCGACAACGACGCCTTGGTAATACCCAACAGAACGCGAGTGTACTTGGACACAAACTTGTCCTCGTTACCCAGACGCTCGTTTTCGGTCAATACCTGGGTCAACTCCATCTGGTCGCCCTTGATGAAGCTGGAATCACCCGACTCGGCAATTTCAACTTTACGCAGCATCTGACGAAGGATCGTTTCGATGTGCTTATCGTTGATTTTTACGCCTTGCAGACGATATACGTCTTGAATCTCGTTAACGATGTACTTGGCCAGCGCACTTACACCCAGCAGACGCAGGATGTCGTGTGGATCGCTTGGACCGTCGGAGATAACTTCGCCGCGGTTCACTTGCTCGCCTTCGAAGACGTTCAGGTGACGCCACTTCGGAATCAGCTCTTCGTACGGATCGGTACCGTCGTTCGGGGTAATGACCAGACGGCGCTTGCCCTTGGTCTCTTTACCGAACGCGATGGTGCCGCTGACTTCAGCCAGAATCGAGGCTTCTTTCGGACGACGCGCTTCGAACAAGTCAGCAACGCGTGGCAGACCACCGGTGATGTCTCGAGTTTTCGAAGTTTCTTGCGGAATACGAGCGATAACGTCACCGATCGCGATTTCCGCACCATCCGCTACACCGACCAAGGCGTTAGCCGGCAGGAAGTACTGAGCAGGTACGTCAGTACCCGGCAACAGCAGATCCTTGCCATCCACACCGACCATCTTGACGGCTGGACGAATGTCCTTGCCGGCTGCTGGACGGTCTTTGGCATCAAGCACTTCGATGTTGGTCATACCGGTCAATTCGTCTGTCTGACGCTTGATCGTGATGCCTTCTTCCATGCCCACGTAGGTCACGGTACCTTTCATTTCGGTAACGATCGGGTGGGTGTGCGGATCCCACTTGGCTACGATCGAGCCAGCGTCAACCTTGTCACCTTCCTTAACCGAAATTACAGCACCGTACGGCAGCTTGTAACGCTCACGCTCACGACCGTAGTCATCGGCGATTGCAAGCTCACCCGAACGGGATACAGCTACCAGGCAGCCATCTACACGCTCAACGTGCTTCAGGTTATGCAGACGGACAGTACCGCCATTCTTCACCTGAACGCTGTCAGCAGCAGAGGTCCGGCTTGCCGCACCACCGATGTGGAACGTACGCATTGTCAGCTGTGTACCCGGCTCACCGATGGACTGAGCAGCAATTACGCCGACAGCTTCACCAATGTTCACCTGGTGACCACGAGCAAGGTCACGACCGTAGCACTTGGCACAGATACCGAAACGGGTTTCGCAGCTGATTGGCGAGCGTACGATAACTTCGTCGATGCTGTTCAGCTCGATGAACTCAACCCACTTCTCGTCTACCAGCGTACCGGCCGGAACGATAACTTCTTCGGTGCCAGGCTTGAATACGTCACGGGCGATAACTCGACCCAGTACGCGCTCACCCAGCGGCTCAACGACATCGCCACCTTCAATGTGCGGAGTCATCAGCAGACCATGTTCGGTCCCGCAATCGACTTCGGTCACAACCAGGTCTTGTGCCACGTCTACCAGACGACGAGTCAGGTAACCGGAGTTGGCTGTTTTCAAGGCGGTATCCGCCAGACCTTTACGAGCACCGTGAGTCGAGATGAAGTACTGAAGTACGCTCAAACCTTCACGGAAGTTCGCAGTAATCGGCGTTTCAATGATGGAGCCATCCGGCTTGGCCATCAAACCACGCATACCGGCCAGCTGACGGATCTGCGCTGCAGAACCCCGTGCGCCGGAGTCGGCCATCATGTACATCGAGTTGAACGACTCTTGGTCAACTTCGTTGCCGTGACGGTCAATAACCTTCTCTTTCGAGAGGTTCGACATCATTGCCTTGGAGACTTCGTCGTTAGCTTTCGACCAAAGGTCGATTACTTTGTTGTACTTCTCGCCCTGGGTTACCAGGCCGGAGGCGTACTGACTTTCGATCTCTTTCACTTCATCAGTGGCAGCACTGATGATGCGGGCTTTTTCATCCGGGATAACGAAGTCGTTAACGCCGATGGAAACGCCGGAAATGGTCGAATAGGCGAAACCGGTGTACATCAACTGGTCAGCGAAGATAACGGTCTCTTTCAAACCAACCACGCGGTAGCACTGGTTGATCAGCTTGGAGATCGCCTTTTTCTTCATCGGCAGGTTGACGACATCGAACGACAGGCCTTTTGGCACAACCTGGAACAACAGCGCACGACCGACTGTAGTGTCGACGATACGGGTGTTGCTCACGCTGCCGCCATCACGGTCATTGACGGTTTCGTTGATCCGCACTTTAACCTTGGCATGCAGTGCGGCTTCGCCAGCACGGAACACACGGTCAACTTCTTGCAGATCCGCGAATACACGACCTTCGCCTTTGGCGTTGATCGCTTCACGCGTCATGTAGTACAGACCCAATACAACGTCCTGCGATGGAACGATGATTGGCTCACCGTTCGCTGGTGACAGAATGTTGTTGGTCGACATCATCAACGCACGCGCTTCCAGCTGGGCTTCCAGCGTCAGCGGTACGTGCACGGCCATTTGGTCGCCGTCGAAGTCGGCGTTGTACGCAGCACAGACCAATGGGTGCAGCTGGATAGCCTTACCTTCGATCAGTACCGGTTCAAACGCCTGGATACCCAGACGGTGAAGGGTCGGTGCACGGTTGAGGAGGACCGGGTGTTCGCGAATGACTTCAGCAAGAACGTCCCAAACCTCTGGCAGTTCGCGCTCGACCATTTTCTTGGCCGCTTTGATCGTGGTCGCAAGACCGCGCATTTCCAGCTTGCCGAAAATGAATGGCTTGAACAGCTCAAGAGCCATTTTCTTCGGCAGACCGCACTGGTGCAGACGCAGGGTCGGACCTACGGTAATTACCGAACGACCCGAGTAGTCAACACGCTTACCGAGCAAGTTCTGACGGAAACGACCTTGCTTACCCTTGATCATGTCAGCCAGGGATTTCAAAGGACGCTTGTTCGAACCGGTGATGGCACGACCACGACGACCGTTGTCGAGCAGTGCATCGACCGCTTCCTGCAACATACGCTTTTCGTTGCGCACGATGATGTCCGGAGCGGACAGATCAAGCAGGCGCTTCAAACGGTTGTTACGGTTGATCACTCGACGATACAGATCGTTGAGGTCGGAAGTCGCGAAACGACCGCCATCCAACGGAACCAATGGACGTAGATCTGGCGGCAGAACCGGCAGAACGGTCAACACCATCCACTCAGGAAGGTTGCCGGAACCCAGGAAGGCTTCCATCAACTTCAAGCGCTTGGACAGCTTCTTGATTTTGGTTTCGGAGTTGGTTTGCGGAATTTCTTCGCGCAGACGGCCAATCTCGTGTTCCAGATCGATAGCGTGCAACAGCTCGCGAACAGCTTCAGCACCCATACGGGCATCAAAGTCATCGCCGAACTCTTCCAGCGCTTCAAAATACTGTTCGTCGTTCAGCAGCTGACCTTTTTCAAGGGTGGTCATGCCTGGATCGATAACGACATAGCTCTCGAAGTAGAGAACGCGTTCGATATCACGCAGGGTCATGTCCATCAGCAAGCCGATACGGGACGGCAGCGATTTCAGGAACCAGATGTGAGCAACTGGCGAAGCCAGTTCAATGTGAGCCATGCGCTCGCGACGGACCTTGGCCAGTGCGACTTCAACGCCACACTTCTCACAGATCACGCCACGGTGCTTCAAGCGCTTGTACTTACCGCACAGGCACTCGTAATCCTTAACCGGGCCAAAGATTTTGGCGCAGAACAGGCCGTCACGCTCAGGCTTGAACGTACGGTAGTTGATGGTTTCCGGCTTTTTAACTTCACCGAACGACCACGAACGGATCATCTCAGGCGATGCCAATCCAATACGGATGGCGTCGAACTCTTCGACTTGACCCTGGTTTTTCAGCAAATTCAGTAGGTCTTTCAAGGCCTTTCCTCCTGGCGGAGCAGAGAGCGGGCAATACAGCCCCGCTCTCGATTCGCGTCACGTGTTATTCGGTTTCCAGATCGATATCGATGCCGAGGGAACGAATTTCTTTGATCAACACGTTGAAGGACTCGGGCATGCCCGGCTCCATACGGTGATCGCCGTCCACGATGTTTTTGTACATCTTGGTACGACCGTTCACATCGTCCGACTTCACTGTGAGCATTTCTTGCAGAGTGTATGCCGCGCCGTAGGCTTCCAGCGCCCAGACCTCCATCTCCCCGAAACGCTGACCACCGAACTGTGCCTTACCACCCAGCGGCTGCTGGGTAACCAGGCTGTAAGAACCGGTAGAACGAGCGTGCATCTTGTCGTCTACCAAGTGGTTCAGCTTCAGCATGTACATGTAGCCAACGGTAACCGGACGCTCGAACTTGTTGCCGGTACGACCATCGGTCAGCATCATCTGGCCGCTGTCTGGCAAATCTGCCAAACGAAGCATTGCCTTGATTTCGCTTTCCTTGGCACCGTCGAACACCGGAGTAGCCATCGGTACACCGCCGCGAAGGTTCTTCGCCAGATCCAGGATTTCCTGATCGGAGAAGTCATCCAGGCTTTCTTGACGACCGCCAATTTCGTTGTAGATCTCATGCAGGAACTTGCGCAGGTCAGCAACCTTGCGCTGCTCTTCAATCATGAGGTTGATCTTCTCGCCCAGACCTTTAGCCGCAAGGCCAAGGTGAGTCTCGAGAATCTGACCAACGTTCATACGCGAAGGTACGCCCAACGGGTTGAGGACAACATCGACCGGTGTGCCATTGGCATCGTACGGCATGTCTTCAACCGGCATGATCACGGAGACCACACCTTTGTTACCGTGACGACCGGCCATCTTGTCACCCGGCTGGATGCGACGACGGATTGCCAGGTAAACCTTGACGATTTTCAGCACGCCTGGAGCCAGGTCATCGCCCTGCTGCAGTTTGCGCTTCTTGTCTTCGAACTTGTCATCCAGAAGACGACGGCGATCGATGATGTAGGCCTGAGCTTTTTCAAGCTGCTCGTTCAGAGCATCTTCAGCCATGCGCAGTTTGAACCACTGACCATGCTCAAGACCGTCCAGGACTTCGTTGGTGATTTCCTGACCTTTCTTCAGACCGGCACCGCCCTCGGCCACACGGCCAACCAGAGCAGAGCGCAGACGTTCAAAGGTAGCGCCTTCAACGATACGGAACTCTTCGTTCAGGTCCTTGCGGATCTCGTCCAGCTGGGTCTTCTCGATAGACAAGGCACGAGCATCACGCTCAACGCCGTCACGAGTGAAGACCTGTACGTCAATGACAGTACCCTTGGTACCGGTTGGCACACGCAGGGAAGTGTCTTTAACGTCGCTGGCTTTTTCACCGAAGATTGCACGCAACAGCTTCTCTTCCGGCGTCAGCTGGGTCTCACCTTTAGGAGTGACCTTACCTACCAGAATGTCGCCGGCGCCAACTTCAGCACCTACGTAAACGATACCGGCTTCGTCCAGCTTGTTCAGTGCAGCTTCACCCACGTTAGGGATGTCTGCAGTGATCTCTTCAGGCCCAAGCTTGGTATCACGAGCCACACAGGTCAGTTCCTGAATGTGGATCGTGGTGAAGCGATCTTCTTGTACAACTCGTTCCGACAAGCAGATGGAGTCTTCGAAGTTGTAACCGTTCCAGGCCATGAACGCGATGCGCATGTTCTGACCCAGCGCCAGTTCACCCATGTCGGTGGACGGACCATCGGCCATGATGTCGCTACGCTGTACCCGATCACCCTTGCGAACCAGCGGACGCTGGTTGATGCAGGTGTTCTGGTTGGAGCGTGTGTATTTGGTCAGGTTGTAGATATCAACACCGGCTTCGCCAGTCTCAACTTCATCATCAGCAACACGAACCACGATACGGCTAGCATCAACAGAGTCGATAACACCGCCACGACGAGCCACGACGCAAACGCCGGAGTCACGAGCAACGTTACGCTCCATGCCAGTACCTACCAGCGGCTTGTCAGCGCGCAATGTCGGTACAGCTTGACGCTGCATGTTCGAACCCATCAACGCACGGTTGGCGTCATCGTGCTCGAGGAACGGAATCAACGACGCAGCAACCGAAACAACCTGCTTCGGCGAAACGTCCATCAAGGTGACGTCTTCCGGCGCCTTAACGGTGAATTCGTTCAAGTGACGAACAGCTACCAGCTCGTCGATCAGGACTTTCTTGTCATTCATCGTGGCCGAAGCCTGAGCGATCACGTGATCGGCCTCTTCGATGGCAGACAGGAACACGATCTCGTCGGTAACCAGTGCGTCTTTCACCACACGGTACGGGCTCTCAAGGAAGCCGTACTGGTTGGTGCGCGCATAAGCCGCCAAGGAGTTGATCAGACCGATGTTCGGACCTTCCGGCGTTTCAATCGGACATACACGACCATAGTGAGTCGGGTGTACGTCTCGAACTTCAAAGCCTGCACGCTCACGCGTCAAACCGCCCGGGCCCAGTGCCGAAACACGGCGCTTGTGGGTGATCTCGGATAGCGGGTTGTTCTGGTCCATGAACTGGGACAGCTGGCTGGAGCCGAAGAACTCTTTCACTGCCGCAGCCACTGGCTTGGCATTGATAAGGTCTTGCGGCATCAGGCCTTCGCTTTCAGCCATCGACAGACGCTCTTTGACCGCACGCTCAACACGTACCAGGCCAACGCGGAACTGGTTTTCAGCCATTTCGCCTACGCAGCGAACACGACGGTTACCCAGGTGGTCGATGTCATCGACGATGCCTTTACCGTTACGGATGTCGACCAGAGTCTTCAGTACCGCGACGATGTCTTCCTTGCACAATACGCCCGAACCTTCGATCTCGGTACGACCGATACGACGGTTGAACTTCATCCGGCCGACCGCAGACAGGTCATAACGCTCAGGGCTGAAGAACAGGTTATTGAACAGGGTTTCGGCAGCATCCTTGGTTGGCGGCTCGCCTGGACGCATCATGCGATAGATCTCGACCAGCGCTTCCAATTGGTTGCTGGTGGAGTCGATCTTCAGGGTGTCGGAGACGAACGGACCGCAGTCGATGTCGTTGGTGTACAACGTTTCGATGCGAACAACCTGGCTCTTGGCAACTTTGGCCAGGATCTCGGTTGTCAGCTCGGTGTTGCACTCTGCAATGATTTCGCCAGTAGCCGGGTGCACGATAGCCTTGGCCGTTGTGCGACCCAGGACATAGTCCAGAGGCATAACGAGCTCTTTGATACCGGCTTTTTCCAGCTGGTTGATGTGGCGAGCCGTGATACGACGACCCTGTTCGACAATCACCTTGCCTTTGTCATCGGTAATATCGATGACCGCGATTTCACCGCGCAGGCGCTGAGGTACCAGCTCCAGGCTGATGCTCTCACCTTGAACGTGGAATACGTTGGTGGTGTAGAACGCGTCAAGCACTTGCTCAGTCGTATAACCCAGCGCACGCAGCAATACCGATGCAGGCAGCTTGCGACGACGGTCGATACGAACGAATACGCAGTCCTTTGGATCGAACTCAAAGTCCAACCACGAACCACGGTACGGAATGATACGCGCGGAATAAAGCAGCTTACCGGAGCTGTGCGTCTTGCCGCGGTCGTGGTCAAAGAACACGCCCGGGGAACGGTGCAGCTGGGAAACGATTACACGCTCGGTACCGTTGATTACGAAGGTACCGTTTTCAGTCATCAGGGGAATTTCACCCATGTAGACTTCTTGCTCTTTGATGTCCTTGATCGCTTTGTTCGACGATTCTTTGTCGAAAATGATCAAACGAACTTTTACCCGCAAAGGTACGGCGTAAGTTACACCGCGCAACACGCATTCTTTGACATCAAATGCCGGCTCGCCCAAGCGATAACCGACGTACTCCAGCGCAGCATTGCCGGAGTAGCTGATGATCGGGAAAACGGATTTGAAGGCCGCATGCAGGCCCACGTCGCGGAACTGATCTTTAGTCGCTCCCGCCTGCAAGAATTCACGATACGAATCCAGCTGGATTGCCAAGAGATACGGCACATCCATGACGTCCGGCAACTTGCTAAAGTCCTTGCGGATACGTTTTTTCTCAGTATATGAGTAAGCCATCAGCGTTCCCCAGCTTGGTCACCTGCTTGTTTGGCCTCTCCCGACGGGAGCAGCCAGAAAATCGTGCAAACCCCTTGGTTTGCTCCACCGCACAGGGTGGTTACAGCGCGTTAGAGGCGCCGACCCAGTCGGCAGCCAATAACGGAAAAAGGCCGGTGGCAAGAGCCACCAGCCATCAGCCTTCAGCTTAACGCTGGGGCTGGAGACGCAAGGTCGATGCTTACTTCAGCTCGACTTTAGCGCCTGCTTCTTCCAAGGTAGCCTTGGCTTTGTCAGCTGCGTCTTTAGCAACAGCTTCCAGAACCATAGCTGGAGCGCCGTCAACTACTGCCTTGGCTTCTTTCAGGCCCAGACCGGTCAGTTCACGAACAGCTTTGATCACGTTAACTTTCTTCTCGCCAGCTTCCAGCAGCATGACGTTGAATTCAGTTTGCTCTTCAACAACAGCAGCGGCAGCAGCAGGACCAGCAGAAGCAGCAGCAGCGGAAACGCCGAACTTCTCTTCCATTGCTTTGATCAGCTCAACGATTTCCAGAACGGATTTTTCGCCGATTGCTTCGATGATTTGGTCGTTAGTCAGAGACATGACTATAAATTCCTGTATTGGGGTGACAGCCTACGCGGCCATCGAAAAAAACAATAAACGCTGAAAGGAGTAGCTCAGCCTTAGGCTGCAGCAGCTTCTTTCTGGTCGCGAAGGGCCGCCAGAGTACGAGCCAATTTGCTGGTAGCGCCTTGAATCACGCTCATCAGCTGAGAAATTGCTTCGTCACGGGTCGGCAGACTTGCCAGTACGTCGATCTGATTAGCTGCGAGGTACTTGCCCTCAAACGCAGCTGCCTTGATCTCGAACTTATCCTGACCTTTAGCGAACTCTTTGAACAAACGGGCAGCAGCGCCTGGATGTTCGTTGGAGAATGCGATCAAGGTCGGGCCAGTGAACACGTCGTTGAGAACACTGTAATCAGTGTCAGCAACAGCGCGCTTGAGCAGGGTGTTACGTACAACACGTACGTAAACGCCAGCTTCACGAGCCTCTTTACGGAGTCCGGTCATAGCGCTTACTGTCACACCGCGGGCATCAGCCACAACAGCGGACAGGGCAACTTTGGCAGCCTCGTTGACTTCAGCGACGATGGCCTTCTTGTCTTCGAGTTTAATTGCCACGGGTTTAACTCCTGCTTGTTACCGTTTCATCCTGCCGAAGCTGGATGTCGTTTTGGTGTCTGATTCGGTAAGGAACCGGGAGCACCATCTGCGTAGGCTTGAGGTTTAAGACTTGCGTCGCCTACGGTCTTGGATAGCCCCCGCCAGGCAGGGACCCCAATCTTTCATTGGCGCATTAACACGCGCCAATTTGTCTTACGCGTCCAAGGAACCCTGGTCGATGACCAGGCCTGGGCCCATAGTGGTGCTCAGGGTAACGCGCTTAACATAAATACCTTTCGAAGAAGCTGGCTTGATACGCTTCAGATCAGCGATCAGGGCTTCAACGTTTTCCTTCAGCTTCACGGCATCGAAGCCGATCTTGCCAACGGAAGTGTGGATGATACCGTTTTTGTCAGTGCGATAACGAACCTGACCAGCCTTTGCATTCTTAACTGCAGTAGCTACGTCCGGAGTTACGGTACCAACCTTAGGGTTAGGCATCAGGCCACGTGGGCCGAGGATCTGACCCAACTGACCAACAACACGCATTGCGTCCGGGGATGCAATAACGACGTCGTAGTTCAGATCGCCGCCTTTCATTTCGGCAGCCAGGTCGTCCATACCAACGCGATCAGCGCCGGCAGCCAGAGCAGCTTCAGCAGCTGGACCCTGGGTGAACACAGCTACACGTACAGTCTTGCCAGTGCCGTGTGGCAGCACAGTAGCGCTACGAACAACCTGGTCAGATTTACGTGGGTCTACGCCCAGGTTAACGGCGATGTCAAAAGACTCGCTGAACTTGACAGTGGACAGCTCAGCCAGCAAAGCAGCAGCGTCTACAAAGTTGTAAGACTTGCCAGCTTCAATTTTGCCGGCGATTGCCTTTTGACGCTTGGTCAGCTTAGCCATTACACACCCTCCACGTTAAGGCCCATGCTACGAGCAGAACCGGCGATGGTACGCACGGCTGCATCCATATCAGCTGCAGTCAGATCCGCGTTTTTGGTTTTCGCGATTTCTTCCAGCTGAGCACGGGTAATAGTGCCAACCTTAACGGTGTTTGGACGAGCGGAACCGCTAGTCAAACCGGCAGCCTTCTTCAGCAGTACTGCTGCAGGGGTGCTTTTAGTTTCGAAAGTGAAGCTGCGGTCACTGTAAACAGTGATGATCACAGGAGTCGGCAGGCCTGGCTCAATACCCTGAGTACGGGCGTTGAAAGCTTTGCAAAATTCCATGATGTTCACACCATGTTGACCCAGAGCCGGGCCGACAGGTGGGCTTGGGTTGGCCTGAGCGGCCTTCACTTGCAGCTTGATGTAAGCGGTAATCTTCTTGGCCATGAGGCACTCCAATTACGGGTTCAAACGCCTAGAAAGGCTCCCCGGTTACTTGCGCGTTTATCCCAGTGACGACAAAACCCCACAGCCGAAGCCATGGGGTTGGGATTCGTGTTCAGCTAGACCTTTTCGACCTGGCTAAACTCTAGCTCTACCGGAGTAGAGCGACCGAAAATGAGCACTGCCACTTGGATACGGCTCTTTTCGTAGTTAACTTCTTCAACAGTGCCATTGAAATCAGCGAACGGACCGTCGGTGACACGAACAACTTCACCTGGCTCGAACAGTGTTTTCGGCTTGGGCTTGTCGCTACCATCAGCAACACGACGCAGAATCGCTTCTGCCTCTTTATCAGTGATCGGTGCCGGCTTGTCGGCAGTACCACCAATGAAGCCCATTACGCGAGGGGTATCCTTGACCAAGTGCCAAGTCCCTTCGCTCATGTCCATCTGTACCAGCACATAGCCAGGGAAGAACTTGCGTTCGCTTTTGCGTTTCTGGCCATTACGCATTTCAACCACTTCTTCAGTGGGAACCAGAATTTCGCCGAAGCCATCTTCCATGCCTGCCAGCTTAATACGCTCAATCAAAGAGCGCATAACATGCTTTTCGTAACCCGAATAAGCATGCACTACGTACCAACGCTTAGCCACGGGACACCCTTAGCCAACAATCAAGGAAACGAGCCAGCCGAGCAGGGAATCTAAACCCCACAACAGCAACGCCATAACAAGAACAACAGCCACCACGATCAACGTAGTCTGCGTAGTTTCTTGGCGAGTTGGCCATACGACTTTACGAATCTCAGTACGAGCTTCCTTCACCAAGACAGAGAACGACTTGCCCTTTGCTGTCTGCAAGCCCACATAGGCAGCAACAGCAGCTATAACAAGAAGTACTATGACACGATACAGGATCGGCGAACCAGAATAATACTGATTCCCAACAACGCCAACCACCACAAGAGCAACCACTACAAGCCACTTGAGGAGATCGAAGCGAGAGCCTTGAACTTCAGCCTTGGGAGTCATCTAAGAGGATCCTGTGAAAAGAAAGCCAGACGCAATGAGCGAATCTGGCAGGTCAGGAGGGAATCGAACCCCCAACCTACGGTTTTGGAGACCGTCGCTCTGCCAATTGAGCTACTGACCTAAAACATTATCGAGCCGCCAATTATGCAGGCACGAGAGAGACTTTTCAACAACCAGTGCAATTACTTTTGCCATCACACCTGAAAACAGCCTGATGACGCAGTGAGCAGCAGAATGCGGGCTACCCACAATTGCAACAACCAACCAGAGCAGCAGCACCATAATCAGCACTACCAGCAAACACTCCAGACAGGTTACGCACCTGTTAAAACAAAGGCAGATATTCTCATATCTGCCTTGTTATATGGAGCTCTTGAGCGGATTTGAACCGCTGACCTCACCCTTACCAAGGGTGTGCTCTACCAACTGAGCTACAAGAGCAAAACACATCACACAAACAGCAAGACTGGAGCGGGTGGCGGGAATCGAACCCGCATCATCAGCTTGGAAGGCTGAGGTTCTACCACTAAACTACACCCGCAAATCTTGCTATTCGAACTTAAATATGGTGGAGGGGGAAGGATTCGAACCTTCGAAGTCGTAGACGTCAGATTTACAGTCTGATCCCTTTGGCCGCTCGGGAACCCCTCCTAAGCGAGGCAGAATTCTACATCATTCTACCCTTCTGTCAAGCGCTTTTTTCAAGAAATTCAAGAAGTTAGCAACTCAACCAACTCTACACTCAAATGCCTTTCAGGCATTCACTGTGGAGCGGGCGCCATTCTATGCAAACTATTGGGTAGCTGCAAGCCCTGACAACGCATTTTTTTGTATTTTAACTCATTGAATTCATTAGCAAGCTCCTGAAAAACCATATCTGCCTCTCGTCCCCTGCCATCCTGTGCAACGCTCAAGGCATAGACTGTCGAGCCACCCCAACCAGTCTCAACCGGTTCAGCATGAATATCCATGCCCGCCAACCTGCGCTGAACGTTTCGCATCATGCTTTCACTGGAGAACCCTCCAAGATAGAAACACTCAGCACCTGCCTCACCATCCTGGACCTCACCAGCCAATGAGCCGGGTCGGGCCTCACTGAGCAGACTGATGCCCTGCTGAACCCCTTTGTGCAATGGCAAGGAAATAACTTCCTTTGCCCTGAGGGGGGCCTCTTGCTGGTGCCAGATGTAATAGAAAATATTGAGTACAACCAACAACAGAAACAGCCAGCGCATAAAGACCTCAGGCAAAAGGACAAGCAACAGCCAAGCCGACAAATACAAGGTCTTGGACCAAACGCGCATCAGGAACCATATCCCTCACGAGAATAGCGTCTCCTCCCGTAAGGAAAACCTCGTAATCTTGCCCCCAGTACTCACGCGCCAACTCCAACTGGGTCAATACAAACCCGCGCACCATCAACAAACACCCCCGCTCTACAGCCTCAACCGTTGAGCGTCCTGGCGTACGATCCAGCAGTGCCTGCTCCGCAGATACATTGTCATATCGGATTCGCCGGGTATGCGTACGCAATTGATCACGCATCAAGGGCATTCCAGGGCATATGAACCCCCCTAAATGCCGCCCATCAGGCGCAACAAAATCTGCCGTAATCGCAGTACCAAAATCCAGTACCAGACATGCGCCGCTAGCCAGCTCAAAGCCACCAATGAGCGCCAACCAACGGTCAAGACCCAGACGCGTAAAATCAACGTACCCATTACTGACTCCCGCCACACTTTCGGCAGGTTGCGCACACAACACCTCGACACCGAACGTCGCACCGATGGACGCGACCAGGATCGAGGTTTCTTCATCACTGCGCACGCTGACCAAGCGACAGCGTGTTACACGCAACGCAGGGACCGCCAAAACGGCAGCGATAAGCCCCGCATCAGAGTCCACCACACCACCAGCAACCGCCAGAGCACCGTCAAGGACGCGCCACTTGATAAAGCTATTGCCGCAGTCCATTTCAAGAATCATGGCGCAACCTCAAGCTCAACTCTCCACCGCTAAACACTTTTTCCTCGCCATCAACACTCATGCGCAGCGCACCCTGCTGATCAATACCGATGACCGTACCATCAACCTGGTGCACTCCCGCGATCAAGGACACTTCGCGCCCCTGCCATAAGTGGTTCTGCTCCCACTCCGCTTGAATAGCCGAGAAGCCCATGGCCTCGTGCAGCTCCAGGTACTTGAGCAAGCTTTCATTAAGAGCAGATACCAGTACATTACGATTTATCGCTGTCCCTGACTCCAGTGCAAGCGACGTCCATGCTTGATCCACTTCACTGGCCAGCCTCATATTTACGTTGATTCCAATACCGAGAACCACGTGACATACGTCAGCCGGATCACCCACAAGCTCAAGCAAAATACCGGCAATTTTCTTGTTGGCGACCAGGACATCATTCGGCCATTTGAGCCCTGCGTTCGATATGCCAACACCTCTAAGCGCGCTCAAAACAGCGAGACCTACGACAAGACTAAGCCCTTCAAGCTGACGCATACCGCCGTCCATGCGAAGAACCAGACTGTAGTAAATATTTTCAGCAAACGGACTTACCCACTTACGCCCCCTTCTCCCTCTGCCGGCAGTCTGCCTTTCTGCAACAATTACGAAGGGCGCCGTTACACCTCGCTCAATCGAGCGCAAGGCCTCAGCGTTTGTAGAGTCAATGGAGTGATGAACAGTAACGGGCCAAGGGCCGGCATCCAACTGATCTAACTCAAGGAGCTCTAAAGGAGCGGCCAACTGATAACCACGACCACGAACTTTATGAATCGACAAGTTCAGATCTGACTCCAAGTTCTGAAGCTGCTTCCACACAGCACTGCGACTAATGCCTAGTGCAGCTCCCAGCGCTTGCCCGGAATGGAATCGACCGTCTTTAAGGAGTTTCAACAACGTCAGCATGCACGTATCGCCTCACAATGAGGGACGCATAATAGCTATGAGCAGCGCCATTGCATAGAAAGGCTGCGCCTCACTGCCATTCACAGAATAAGCGCAAGAACATTTTGCTCGTGCAATCGCTGCATCGAGCGCCTTTTTCTCGGCACAAAAACAA
>NZ_LRMN01000002.1:0-469337 GCF_019266105.1 Pseudomonas sp. D1HM
TTGAGGAGCTGAAAACCTGCCTGAAGAATCGCCCGATAATTCATGGGCATCCGAAGTTTCCGGTGCTGTGGCCGGTTGAGCAGGAAAAGGTGACTTTCGGCCGGGCTCATGACGAAATCCTGCAGGCGTTCGAGGCGCTAGAAAACGGAGATATAGCCCTGAGCGTGAGGTTCTTTGCCACTCACGAACAAAAAAACATCCTGCAACCGACCCTGTACGAAGACCCCCGCATGGTCTGGCTGTTGCGCAGCAATCATGTGTCGTACGTCACCGGTTTCCCTTCAGGGGTCGCCCAGGCCATCGAACTGACCCTTACCAGCCAGTGCCAATCGGTCGACGATGGACGCACGATCAGTTTTGACCGCAGCGTGTTGGCAAACCTGGCCGACCTTGATCAGCGCATGGCCTTTGTGCTTGAGGCCGCCAGGCGTTTTGACCAGATGCTGCACGACGAAAACCGTCATGCACTGGAGCACTCGATCAAACATATTGCCGCAGGTGCAGCGTCATGATCCGGCGTCTGAAAGTCAGCAGTTGGCCTCGAAGGCTGTGCATGGTGCTTATGGTGTTTTTCGTGGTGGCGAGCGTGCGCTGGGTGGGGCAACAACTGGCCGATGAACCGGAAATCGCGCTTGTCTTCGGGGAGCCATGGGAAGACATGCGACAGCGTTCCAGTGCCTCGATTCCCCCTGCGATTCCTGATGAACTTTGGTTCCACATGCCCAAATCAGACGCCCGATTACGCTTTATCGACCCGCAATACGGTTTCACCACGCCCTTGGCCCGCTTTTTCACGATCAATTTCCACAATGAGCGCGTGGACAACATCCGCATGTCTCCGCAAATCGAACCGTTGCTGCTGGACGATGCGCTGAACGTCGTATTGGATCTGCAGGAGCAATGGCGTCGACAAGGCTGGTTTGTCTCCGACCCAGAGAGTGATCCCGCGATTGCCGACACGCCTGAAGGGCGTGCTCGGGTGCGAAGTAACCTGGGCGGCAGAACCTTTTGGCGAGCCGGTGATAAATATCAAATCATGCTGAACGTGAACCGTTTCAAGGACTACAGACACCCCGACGAAGAGCGTTACCTTATTAGCCTAGAGCTCGCCAAGGCCCGCCGATGAGGAAGGCGTTCGATAAGCCTGGGCGCAGCTGGCCTCGAAGGCTGTGCATGGTGCTTATGGTGTTTTTCGTGGTGGCGAGCGGGCGCTGGGTGGTGCAACAACTGGCCGATGAACCGGAAATCGCGCTTGTTTTCGGGGAGCCATGGGAAGACATGCGCCAGCGTTCCAGCGCCTCGATTCCCCCTGCGATCCCTGGCCATTATTGGTTCCACATGCCCAAATCAGACGCCCGATTACGCTTTATCGACCCGCAATACGGTTTCACCACGCCCTTGGCCCGCTTTTTCACGATCAATTTCCACAATGAGCGCGTGGACACCATCCGCATGTCTCCGCAAATCGAACCGTTGCTGCTGGATGACGCGCTGAACGTCGTATTGGATCTGCAGGAGCAATGGCGTCGACAAGGCTGGTTTGTCTCCGACCCAGAGAATGATCCCGAGATTGTCGACACGCCTGAAGGGCGTGCTCTGGTACGAGGTAATCTCGGTGGAAACACCTTTTGGCGAGCCGGTGATAAATATCAAATCATGCTGAGCGTGAACCGTTTCAAGGACTACAGACACCCCGACGAAGAGCGTTACCTTATTAGCCTAGAGCTCGCCAAGGCCCGCCGATGAGGAAGGCGTTCGATAAGCCTGGGCGCAGCTGGCCTCGAAGGCTGTGCATTAAGAAGCGCGATGCAAGCGCCCGGTAATGCTTGAGCAGGGCAAGTGTGTTTTCTACCAGGTGCGAGTCCGGTAAAGCCCTCACTCCAAATCCGATTGCCTTTACGGCAATCGGGGGGCATTGCATGCTCTTATAGATCACAGGGTTAGTGCAGAACGAATACAGAGACCAGGGGCTTGCGACATGAACGCCAAAACTGCTCACGTGCGAATCTCGCTGCGTAGCTGTCGAATCGCACCACCTGTTTTCTGTAATTTGTGATCAATACCTGCCGCCATAAACCCAGCAAGGAAATTAAAAGCTGTGCCCACGGGTCGGGAAGCACCATTGGTTTTTGAGAGCCAGTGATAGGCGGAACTAAAATGCGCACTGGAGTTGGAAAGTGCGCCTGCTTCAACCTTTTGCGCTGTGTCCAGATAAAAACTGGCGTGAGGCACACTCAGACTGGAATCTGCGTTGGAAATCAGGTTTTTATTGGTTTCGTACAGCAGGTTGGTGAAGGTTTGATTTCTAGGCATTACCTCAAGCCCCTCATTCAAAGCCTGTCTTCCCGGTGCGATTGACTCAGGAGTGGAAGCGCTCCGTGTCAATGATTTCCTGGCAACGTCGAGGGTTTCCTTCCATAAGCTCCGACTTTCGCTTGGAGCACTCAAGACCGCACCTCCAAACCCGCTTAAAGACTTTATAGGCAAACGGATATGCCCCGTTGGGTCCTTCCAATTTACCGGGTCCCCCGAACAATAGGCGTAAGCATTGATACCGCCTTTTAAAAAGGGGCTAAGCGAGTCCGGGGTGTTGAATCGCATCAACACCGGGTTATACACGCGCTGGCCATTGCCCACTAAATAATGGCCGGTCAATGCTTCAGGTTGCTCACCATTAAACCCCACCCATGCTCCAGCACTGTCGAAAGACCGGGAGTAACCATAGGGGGTATAGAAAACGTAATGGACCGGATGCATATGCTTGCTAAAGCTCATGGCTGAACCGGGCAAATCGGTTGTCAGTAAATAGGTACCTGTGCTGTCGCGTTGTGCAACCGCCTGATGATTGTTGCGGAATAGGCAAGTGGCTACCGTGCCCTGAATGGCGGTTACCAATTGGTCGTTTTTATAAAAAAACCGCCCGACAGGCTCGCCCGAACGCGTGGATGCGATACAACGATCCAGGGAGTCATAGGTAAAGCTGACAGTGGAAACAGTCATGGCTCGACACTCCAGTAGTTGAGACTGAAGTGTCGAGCGTGTGGCAGCACAGAGCAACTAGCAGTTCTGCTAGGGTCTGCTCCCGTTTCGCAGGAGCAGGCCATGGGCCTGCAATCAGCACTCCACCGCGCTCACCGCCAGCCCGCCGCGTGAGGTTTCCTTATATTTGTCATGCATGTCGGCGCCGGTATCGCGCATGGTGCGGATCACCCGGTCCAGCGAGATAAAGTGCTGGCCGTCGCCGCGCAGGGCCATTTGCGCGGCGTTGATGGCTTTGACCGCTGCAATGGCGTTGCGCTCGATGCAGGGTACTTGCACCAGCCCGCCCACCGGGTCACAGGTCAGGCCCAAGTTGTGTTCCAGGCCAATTTCGGCGGCGTTGCACAGCTGTTCTGGCGTTGCGCCGAGTATTTGCGCAAGCCCTGCCGCAGCCATGGCACATGCAGAGCCAACTTCTCCCTGACACCCCACTTCGGCACCGGATATCGAGGCATTCATTTTGCACAGAATACCGATGGCCGCCGCGCTCAATAAGTAGTCGACCACATGGGCCTCGCTGACTTCATCACTGAACTTCATGAAGTAGTGCAGCACCGCCGGGATAATACCGGCAGCACCGTTGGTGGGTGCCGTCACCATGCGCCCGCCCGCGGCGTTTTCTTCGTTGACCGCCAATGCGAACAGGTTGACCCACTCCATTGCGCTGAGGGTTGAACCGATGACATTGGGTTTGCCCAACTCCTGCAAGCTGCGATGCAGACGAGCGGCGCGGCGGCGCACGTTCAAGCCGCCGGGCAGGATGCCTTCGTGCTTGAGGCCTTGCTCCACGCACGCCTGCATGGCGCGCCAGAGTTTCATCAAACCGCAGCGAATTTCATCTTCACTGCGCCAGGTACGTTCGTTGGCCATCATTAATGCAGCCACACTCAACTGATGTTCGCGGCACAGTTCGAGGAGCCGGGCGGCACTCGTGAACTCATACGGCAGTGCGCTGCGGTCCATGTCCAGCACCCCGCTGGCCGCTTGCGCCGCATCCACCACAAAACCACCGCCCACCGAGTAATACGTGTCGCGGTACAGCTCGTCGTGTTCACCTTCAGCCACCAGCGTCATGGCGTTAGGATGAAACGGCAAATTTTCGTCGATCAGGCGCATGTCCCGGGCCCATACAAACGCAATGGGCAGATGACCATCCAGCAGCAGGCTTTCCTGTTGCCGCAGCTCGGTGATGCGCGGGCCGATCAGCGACGGGTCGATAGCGTCCGGCCACTCGCCCATCAGGCCCATGATCACCGCATTGTCGCTGCCATGCCCGACGCCTGTGGCTGACAACGAGCCATAGAGCTGCACTTCGATGCGTCGGACCTGCGACAGCTGGCCGCGCTCGCGCAAACCCTGCACGAACAGCGCCGCCGCGCGCATCGGGCCCACGGTATGAGAGCTTGATGGGCCGATGCCAATCTTGAACAGGTCAAACACGCTGATAGCCATGAACACGAACCTCGGGGAGATGAGTGCTCGCATCATGGGTTGTTTCCGACGGGGAAAAACGTCCAGCTACGACTCATCGTTGCCTGCCAGCGCCCTGCGTGAAGTCCACGCCGTTTTGGCCGTTTTAAGCGGTGCAGATCCGGGAAAAAGCCGGTTTTGCAGCCAGGTTTTTCTGAATACGACCTCGCAGGCTTCAGATACGACCCTGCCTGTACTGGATACGACGCCCCCAGTAGGCGTTTGATTTTCGCTGTTACATGATCAGTCCTGACTCGATTGCTAGACGCCCTGACAACCTGTCGGCCCGGCGTCACCCGACCGCAACTGATACGTGCGGTTTTCCGAGTGAAAACTGCCACCCGAAACCCAGGAGTCGCCCATGAAACATTCGCCCTCGTTGTTGTTGGCTGCATTGCTGAGTCTGCCCGTCGCTGCCCAGGCAGCGGAGCCTGAGCAATGCAGAACCGTCAACTTCTCGGATGTCGGCTGGACCGATATCACTGTCACCACGGCCGTCGCCAGCACACTGCTGGATGCCCTCGGCTACACGACCAGGACCACCATGATCTCGGTGCCGGTCACGTACAAGTCGCTGGCTGATGGCAAGAACATGGACGTGTTTCTCGGCAACTGGATGCCCACCATGGAAAACGACATCAAGGCCTATCGCGATGCGGGAACCGTCGAGACCGTGCGCGCCAACCTTGAGAACGCCAAATACACCCTTGCCGTACCCGAAGCCCTCTATAACAAAGGGCTCAAGGATTTTTCCGATATCCCCCGATTCAAGCAGGAACTGGGCGGGAAAATTTATGGCATCGAGCCGGGCAACGACGGCAACCGCATGATTCAGAGCATGATCGACAAGAACGCGTTCGGGCTTAAGGACGCCGGGTTCAAAGTGGTCGAATCCAGCGAAGCCGGGATGCTGTCACAGGTCGATCGTGCCCAGAGACGGGGCACCGATGTGGTGTTTCTGGGCTGGGAACCGCATCCGATGAACACTCGTTTCAAGATGAAGTACCTCACTGGCGGTGATGACTTCTTCGGCCCCAACTACGGCCAGGCGACCATCTATACCAACACCCGCAAAGGTTATTCCCAGGAGTGCAGCAACGTCGGCCAGCTCTTGAAAAACCTGGCGTTCACCCTCGACATGGAAAGCACCCTGATGGGCAACGTCCTGGATGACAAGATCAAGCCCGACGCGGCCGCCAGGGCTTGGCTCAAACAGAACCCGCAAGTGCTGGATACCTGGCTTGCGGGCGTTACCACTTTCGACGAAAAACCGGGCCTGGAGGCCGTGAAAGCCAGTCTCGCGAAATAATCCCGCGCACGGACGGTCTGCCCGTCCGATGCCGTTCCAATCCCCTGCATGCGGACGTCCATTACCATGCTGATCGATCAGAAAATGCCTTTAGGCCAGTACATTGCCAGCTTTGTCGACTGGTTGACGCTAAACGGCGCCAATACCTTCGACATGATTGCAACGACACTGGAAACGATGATCCACGGCGTGACGTTTGCGCTGACCTGGTTCAATCCCTTTGTGTTTATCGGGCTGATTGCCTTGCTCGCGCATTTTATCCAGCGCAAGTGGGGGCTGACCGTGTTTGTCGCGCTGTCGTTCCTGCTGATCTTCAACCTGGGCTATTGGCAGGAGACGATGGAAACCCTGGCGCAGGTGCTGTTCGCGACCTTTGTGTGCGTGATCATCGGGGTGCCACTGGGAATTCTGGCCGCGCACAAGCCCATGTTCTACACCTTCATCCGCCCGATACTCGACCTGATGCAGACGGTGCCGACTTTCGTTTACCTGATCCCGACCCTGACGCTGTTTGGTCTGGGGGTCGTACCGGGGCTGATTTCCACGGTGGTGTTTGCCATTGCGGCCCCCATTCGCCTGACTTATCTGGGTATCCGTGACGTGCCCCAGGAGCTGCTGGACGCGGGCAAAGCCTTCGGCTGTTCACGCCGCCAGTTACTGACCCGCATCGAGCTGCCCCACGCCATGCCGAGCATCGCAGCCGGGATCACCCAATGCATCATGCTGTCGCTGTCGATGGTGGTCATCGCCGCCCTGGTGGGCGCAGATGGCTTGGGCAAACCGGTGGTCAACGCCCTCAACACGGCGGACATCGCACTGGGCTTTGAAGCCGGTCTGGCGATTGTATTGCTGGCCATCATGCTCGACCGGATTTGCAAACAGCCGGACGCAAAACAAGGAGCCGACGCATGAGCATCATTCGTTTCGATAACGTTGACGTTATTTTCGCCAAAGACCCGCGTGAGACGCTAAGCCTGCTCGACCAGGGCTTTTCACGGGACCAGATCCTGAAAAAGACCGGGCAAATCGTCGGTGTTGAAAAAGCCAGCCTGGACATCGAAAAAGGCGAGATCTGCGTTCTGATGGGCTTGTCCGGTTCCGGCAAATCCAGCCTGTTGCGCTGCATCAATGGCCTTAACACCGTCAGCCGCGGCCAGTTGTACGTGGAGCACGAAGGCAAGCAGATCGACATCGCCTCGTGCAGCCCGGCCGAGCTGAAAATGATGCGCACCAAGCGCATCGCGATGGTGTTTCAAAAGTTCGCCCTGATGCCGTGGCTGACCGTGCGGGAAAACATCAGCTTCGGTCTTGAGATGCAGGGCCGTCCCGAGAAAGAACGACGCAAGCTGGTGGACGAAAAACTGGAACTGGTGGGCCTGACCCAATGGCGCAATAAAAAACCGGATGAGTTGAGCGGCGGCATGCAGCAGCGGGTGGGCCTGGCCCGCGCCCTGGCCATGGACGCTGATATTCTGCTGATGGATGAACCCTTTTCGGCGCTCGATCCGCTGATTCGCCAAGGCCTGCAGGACGAGTTGCTAGAGCTGCAACGCAAACTGAGCAAGACCATTGTGTTTGTGAGCCATGACCTCGATGAAGCGCTGAAACTGGGCAGCCGCATCGCGATCATGAAAGACGGGAAGATCGTGCAATACAGCAAGCCCGAAGAAATCGTGCTCAATCCGGCGGACGATTACGTACGCACGTTTGTCGCCCACACCAATCCCCTCAACGTGCTGTGCGGACGCAGCCTGATGCGTACGCTGGACAACTGCAAACGCATCAACGGTTCGGTGTGCATTGATCCGGGGAATGACTCGTGGATTGATCTGGCAGAGGGCAACACCATCAAGGGCGTGCGTCAGGGCGCCAGTAACGTCGACCTGCAAAACTGGAGCACGGGCCAGGCCGTGGAAGGGCTGGGACGTGGCCCAACGCTGGTGGATTGCGGCATTGGCATGCGCGACGCCCTGCAGATTCGTTATCAGACCGGCAACAAGCTGGTGCTGCACGACAATCAGCGCGTGGTGGGGATACTGGGCGATACCGAGTTGTATCACGCGTTACTGGGTAAGAACCTGGGTTAACGCTCAGAAGATGTAGCCGCTGTCGAAGGTTGCGATGTGAATCGCAAGACCTTCAACAGCAGGGTCGCCAGGCGACCCGTCGCAGCCTGCGGCAGCGGCTACACAATCACAGGCTAGCTGTACACCCGGCCAAGAAGTTGGCGATGGCTTTCAAACTGGTCGAGAACGTCCCGACTGATTTGCTCCTGGGTAAAGCCCATCAGATCGTACTCCTGGTTACCGTTGTGCAAGTACACCTCGGCGCGGTAGTACCGACTGCGCACTTCATCCTGCCCTGACTCGCTTGGTGCGGCGAGGTAGCCATCCAGGCTGACTTCGTAGACGAACGGGTTACCCTCTTCCATCTCGACGCGCACACCCATGCAGCGCTTGGCGTTGCCGAGCAAGGTTTGCACCGCCAGCCCCTGGCTGCGCAATTGCTCCGCCGCCTCTTCAAGAGCCGGCGTGACGTGCTTGTCCATGAAACGCTGCACCACGGCCTGGGTCGGTTGCAGATCCTGTGCGGTCAAGCGCTCGCTGAAACCACGACGGCCACGGGCCGCCAGCTCAGCTTGCTCCTGCTCCATCTGGGTGTCCTGACGCATCGCCTTGTGCAGGCCCAGCATAAACAGGATCAGCACCACCGAGAATGGCAGGCCCGCCAGCACCACCATGGTTTGCATCGCCGCAAAGTTACCGGCGAACAACAAACCGATGGTCACCAGCGTGATCACCACCGACCAAAAGATACGCAGCCAGTGCGGGGCATCTTCGTCGACATCGCCACCCTTGCAGGACAGATTGGCCATCATCACCGCACCGGAGTCTGCCGGGGTCAAGAACAGCACAAACCCCACGAAGATCGACACACCGATCACGATTTTCGAGGCCGGGTAATGCTCAAGCAATTGGTAAATCGCCATGGAGGGCTGCTCCAGGGCTGTTTTGCCCAACTCGACCGCTCCCTGGTTTACCACCAGATCCAATGCCGAGTTACCGAAAATCGACAGCCAGGCCAAGGTGAAGCCCAACGGAATCAGCAACACGCCCGCCACCAGCTCACGCACGGTACGACCCCGGGAAATACGGGCAATGAACATGCCGACGAATGGGGCCCAGGAGATCCACCATGCCCAGTAGAACAGGGTCCACAGCCCCAGCCAGCCTTCGGTTTTAGCGTTATTGCCTTCGTACACGTACAGGTCGAAGGTTTTCAGCACAATACCGTTGAGGTAATCACCGGTGTTCTGCACCAGACCGTTGAGCAGGTGCAGGGTCGGGCCGAACAGCAGCACAAAAATCAACAGGCCGCTGAACAGCACGATGTTCAGGTTGGACAGTCGACGGATGCCGTTTTCCACACCCGAGACCGCAGCAATCGTGGCCACGGTGCTCATCACGATAATGACGATCAGCAAGTTGGTGTTGCTGTGCTCCATGCCGAACAGGTTTTCGAGACCCGACGACACTTGCATCGAGCCGATCCCCAGGTTGGTCACCAGGCCGAGCAGCGTCACGAACATGCCAAAGCCATCCACCGCGTGCCCCGCCGCCCCTTTCACCCAGCGCTCCCCCATCAAGGGGTACAGCGCCGAACGCAGAGCCAGCGGCTGGTTGTGACGGTAAGCAAAGTACGCCACGGCCAGGCCGACCAGCGCGTAGATCGCCCAGCCATGCAGGCCCCAGTGCAGGAACGTCAGTTGCAATGCCTGACGGGCGGCTTCATGACTGCCAGCCACGCCCTCAGGTGGATTGAAGTAATGGTCCAGCGGCTCGGAAGCCCCGAAGTACAACAGCGAAATGCCGATGCCCGACGAGAACAGCATCCCGGCCCACGCGCCGTAACTGAAATCGGGCGTGTCCTGTCGGGTCCCCAGTTTCAGCTTGCCGTAAGACGAAAAAGCCAGCCCCACTACAAAAATCAGGTAGGCCGCGATGACGACCATGTAATACCAGCCGAAACTGCGCGACAGCCATTCCTGGGCCAGTCCCAGCAAACGGCCTGCTTCTTGTGGCGCAATGATCAAAATGGCAGTCAGCAAAAGTATCAAGGCAGTGGAGGTGTAAAACACCCAACCGTTGACCGTCACCTTTTGCGGCGGGGTCTTTATTAGAGAAGCAGAACTCATGGCACGGATGCTCCAGGCAGCGCGAGAGAAGGACGTGTAGCAACGCACCACTCGACCAAACGCTTAGATAGCGACCAACGGTCGAGTGATATAAAGACACCGCTAAAAACCGGAGTCGCCCAGGCAAACGCCTGTCAGCCAAGCGATCGCTGTCTGTGCAGAGGCGGGCTGGCCCGCTTCTACAAGGGTTCCGGGGATATTGGCTGTGTCGTTTTGCGCCATTCATGCGCTGGGAAATGGCATAAATCGCGACAATTTGTCGCAGAGCTTATTCTTTGTTGATTGAACGTTCAATCAAAACAAAATAGACTGGCTTTCGTTCAGTGATCTTTTTTCACTGTTCGCCGGCCCAAGGAGATTCGCAAAATGCCCAAGGTCGGAATGCAACCCATACGCCGCCAGCAGTTGATCGAAGCCACATTGACGGCCATCGATCAGGTTGGAATGGCAGATGCGAGCATTGCACTGATTGCCCGTTTGGCCGGCGTGTCGAACGGCATTATCAGTCACTACTTTCGAGACAAGAACGGACTGATCGCCGCCACCATGCGGTACTTGATGAATGTCTTGATCGAAAACGTCACCGCCCGCCGCCAGGCACTGAGCGATGACAGCCCACGGGTTCATCTGCAGATCATCGTTGAAGGCAACTTCGACGCCAGCCAGGTCAATGGCCCGGCAATGAAAACCTGGCTCGCCTTTTGGGCCGCCAGCATGCACCAGCCGTCGTTACACAGATTGCAGCGGATCAACGACCACCGCCTTTACTCCAATCTGTGCTGTCAATTTCGCCGAGTGCTGCCGTTGGACCAAGCGCGCAATGCAGCACGCGGCCTGGCAGCCCTCATTGATGGTCTATGGTTGCGGGGTGCCCTGTCGGGCGATGCATTCGACACCGAACAGGCACAACGCATCTGCTACGAATATATGGATCTACAACTGGCGAAGCAGGTGAGTTAAGCCTCAATCAATGCTTAACCCCTGAACTGTCGAGACATTGAGTTGCCCCAGTTAGATGGCAACCCGCGTTTCGATCAACGCCAACCACTTATGCACTTGCGAGGATTTTATGGCCCGTTTCGAACTGCAAAAACTTTACATCGACGGCGGTTACACCGACGCCAGCAGCGATGCAACCTTCGATGCCATCAACCCGGCTAACGGCGAAGTCCTTGCTCAAGTGCAACGTGCGACCAAAGAAGACGTCGAACGCGCCGTTGTCAGCGCTGAAAAAGGCCAGAAAATCTGGGCCGCCATGACCGCCATGGAGCGCTCGCGCATCCTGCGCCGCGCCGTGGACATCCTGCGCGAGCGCAACGATGAACTGGCCGCACTGGAAACCCTGGACACCGGCAAGTCGTACTCCGAAACCCGCTACGTCGACATCGTCACCGGCGCCGACGTCCTGGAATATTACGCAGGCCTGGCCCCCGCCATTGAAGGCGAGCAAATTCCGCTGCGTGACACCTCATTCGTTTACACCCGCCGCGAGCCGCTGGGCGTTGTCGCCGGTATCGGTGCGTGGAACTACCCGATCCAGATCGCATTGTGGAAATCCGCACCGGCCCTGGCTGCCGGTAACGCGATGATCTTCAAGCCAAGTGAAGTCACTTCGCTGACCACCTTGAAGCTGGCTGAAATCTACACCGCTGCCGGCGTACCGGACGGTGTGTTCAACGTGCTGACCGGCAGTGGCCGTGAAGTCGGCAGCTGGCTGACCGAACACCCGCGCATCGAGAAAATCTCCTTCACCGGCGGTACCGACACCGGTAAAAAAGTCACCTCCAGCGCCACCAGCTCTTCCTTGAAGGAAGTGACCATGGAACTGGGTGGCAAGTCGCCGCTGATCATTTTTGACGATGCCGACCTGGATCGTGCAGCCGACACCGCCATGATGGCCAACTTCTACAGCTCGGGCCAGGTGTGCACCAACGGCACTCGCGTCTTCATTCCGACGGCGCTGAAAGCGGCCTTTGAAGCCAAGATCCTGGAGCGTGTTGCACGCATCCGCATTGGCAACCCGGAAGACGAAAACACCAACTTCGGCCCGCTGGTCAGCTTTGCTCACATGGAAAGCGTGCTCGGCTACATTGCCAAGGGCAAGGCCGAAGGCGCCCGCGTCCTGTGCGGCGGCGAACGCCTGACCGAAGGTGACCTGGGCAAAGGTGCATTCGTGGCACCGACCGTGTTCACCGACTGCACTGACGAGATGACCATCGTTAAAGAAGAAATCTTCGGCCCGGTGATGAGCATCCTCACTTATGACACCGAAGAAGAAGTGATCCGCCGCGCCAACGACACTGAGTTTGGCCTGGCTGCAGGTCTGGTGACCAAAGACCTGAACCGCGCTCACCGCGTGATTCATCAGCTGGAAGCCGGTATTTGCTGGATCAACGCCTGGGGCGAGTCTGACGCAAAAATGCCGGTCGGCGGTTACAAGCAGTCGGGCATTGGCCGTGAAAACGGCATCAGCTCGCTGGCGCAATACACCCAGATCAAATCGGTCCAGGTTGAGTTGGGCGATTACGTTTCGGTGTTCTAAACCCGATCCCGTAATTCCTGCCTGAGCGAGCTTGCTCGCGATGCACACACCGCGATGTCTCTGGGCACCGCTGATGTCATCGCGACCGGGCTCGCTCCGGCAGCGTTCTGTGATTTGCCACACTTTCAAAGAGGGTGCATTTATGTCCCAAGAATTCGACTACATCATTATTGGTGCCGGCTCTGCCGGCAACACCCTGGCGACCCGTCTGACTGAAGACCCAGGCGTCACCGTTCTGCTGCTTGAAGCAGGCGGCCCGGACTACCGTTTTGACTTCCGTACCCAAATGCCCGCGGCACTGGCGTTCCCGCTGCAAGGCCGCCGCTACAACTGGGCCTATGAGACCGATCCAGAACCGTACATGGACGGCCGTCGCATGGAATGTGGCCGGGGCAAGGGCCTGGGCGGCTCTTCGCTGATCAACGGCATGTGCTACATCCGTGGTAATGCAATGGACTATGACGGCTGGGCAAAAAACCCGGGCCTCGAAGACTGGAGCTACCTCGATTGCCTGCCGTACTTCCGCAAGGCCGAAACCCGCGATATCGGCCCGAACGACTACCACGGCGGCGACGGTCCGGTCAGCGTGACGACCCCCAAAGCCGGGAACAACGTGTTGTTCCACGCCATGGTTGAAGCCGGCGTACAAGCGGGCTACCCGCGTACCGACGACCTGAACGGCTACCAGCAGGAAGGTTTCGGCCCGATGGATCGCACGGTGACGCCGAACGGTCGTCGCGCCAGCACCGCCCGTGGCTACCTGGACACGGCCAAGCAGCGCTCGACCCTGACCATCGTCACTCACGCCCTGACCGACAAGATTCTGTTTGAAGGCAAGCGTGCCGTTGGTGTGGCTTACCTGGTGGGCGACAGCGACACCCGCATTCAGGCCAAGGCTCGCAAGGAAGTACTGCTGTGCAGCGGCGCCATCGCCTCGCCGCAGGTGCTGCAACGTTCCGGTGTGGGGCCTGCCGAGTTGCTGAACAGCCTCGACATCCCGGTGGTTCACGATCTGCCGGGTGTGGGTCAAAACCTGCAGGATCACCTGGAGCTGTACCTGCAATACGCCTGTACCCAGCCTGTCTCGCTTTACCCGTCGCTGTTGTGGTGGAACCAGCCGGCCATTGGCGCCGAGTGGATGTTCCTGGGCAAAGGCATCGGCGCCAGTAACCAGTTCGAGGCCGGTGGCTTTATCCGCACCCGTCCTGATTTTGAATGGCCGAACATTCAATATCACTTCCTGCCAGTGGCCATTAACTACAACGGCAGCAATGGCGTGAAGGAACATGGCTTCCAGGCACACATGGGCTCCATGCGTTCGCCAAGCCGTGGCCGGGTTAACGTGAAGTCCAAGGACCCGCGCGAATACCCAAGCATCCTGTTCAACTACATGTCGAGTGATCAGGACTGGCAGGAATTCCGTGACGGCATTCGCCTGACCCGTGAAATCATGCAACAGCCGGCGCTGGATGCGTACCGTGGCCGCGAAATCAGCCCGGGTATCGACAAGCAGACTGACGAAGAGCTGGACACGTTTATCCGCGAACACGCCGAGACTGCTTTCCACCCGTCCTGCTCATGCAAGATGGGCACCGACGAGATGGCGGTGGTCGATGGTGAAGGCCGTGTACACGGCATGCAGGGTCTGCGCGTTGTCGATGCCTCGATCATGCCGCTGATCACCACCGGTAACCTGAACGCACCGACGATCATGATCGCCGAGAAAATCGCCGACAAGATCCGTGGCCGCCAGCCACTGCCGCGCAGCACCGCCGACTACTATGTCGCCGGCGATGCCCCGGTTCGTGGCAAGCCACTGCGTGAAGTAAGCCGTACCGCGCAATAACCGATAGGTAGCCGCTGCCGAAGGCTGCGATGGGTTGCGAAGCGACCCTGCTTTTAAAAAGCGAAGGTCCTTTGGACCTTATCGCAGCCTGCGGCAGCGGCTACAGGCTTAGTTTCATCCTCCCCTGCTTGCCCCGGCCTCGACGCAGGCCTAATCTAGTGCCTCGCTTCGCGCCTCACCCCCCCCGCCCCACCCGTGATGCCAGCACCTGCCTGGCCAAGAGGTTTTCTATGTTTGATGTTGTCTCTTCCAGCAAATGGCCAACCGGCTTTCTGATCAATCCAAACGCAGAACCTCTCGATCCAAAGTGGCTGACCGAGTTCAGCAAGATTCCGGCTGCCGCCGTCAGTGACTGTCTGGGCCGCAACGTTGGCGGCCTGGGGCTCAAGCCTTTTCACGGCAGCCGGCCAATGCTCGGCAGCGCCCTGACCGTACGCGTACGCCCCGGCGATAACTTGATGATCCTCAAGGCCATGCAGATGGCCCGCCCGGGTGATGTACTGGTGATCGATGGCAGCGCCGACCTGACCCGCGCCGTGTTCGGCGGCATCATGCGCGCCATGGCCCTCAAGGCCGGGATTGTCGGTGTCGTCATCAACGGCGCCCTGCGCGACCTCGACGAATGGCAGACCGGTGAACTGCCGGCTTACGCCATCGGCGGCGTGCACCGCGGCCCGAGCACTGACGGCGGCGGCGAAATCAACGTACCGATTTCGTGTGCTGGCATGTTGGTGATGCCAGGTGACCTGATGATCGGCGACGGTGATGGTGTGGTCGCTGCTTCACGCTCCGAGTTACCTGAGCTGCTGATTCGCTGCCATGATTTGCTGGCACGTGAACAGGCAACCCTGGCGGCCATCGAAGCCGGCACGCTGGACCCGGATCGCTTTGACGCCATTCTGCGCGCCAAGGGCTGCCCGGTTTAAAACCACGCTCCTCCCCGCCTCTTGTAGGAGCGGGCTTGCTCGCAATGGCGTCACCGCGGTGAACCAGGCAAACCGATTGGCCTGAATCGCGAGCCAGCCAGTTCCTACAGACCTATACGTTTTCCGGAGGTCTGTGCATGTTCGATTTCTATCCTCAGCTCAAACAGCGCTTTGCCGCACTACGCACCCGGGCCGAGTTCTTTTCGCTGCGTTATGTCCGCGAATCCGGGCAATACCTGTCGGTGCGCAAGAACGTCGCAGAACCTCCTTCCTTCAAGCATGATCAGGGCGCGATGTTGACCGTACGGGTCAAGGGCGTCGAAGCCTACGCCGCCACCAATGACCTGTCGCAAAACGGCTTGCAGACCGCACTGGAACTTGCAGAAGGCCAGGCGCGGCTGATCGCCGCCCACGCCTTGCTCGACCTCAGCCAGGAACCCGTATCCCAGGCCCGCGCCGATTACTGCTCGCCCAATCTCGAGCTGGCATTCCCGTCCCTGGGCGACTGTTTTGAGTTACTCAGTGCCGAGTCAGCGGCAGTCCCGAAGGACGAGCGGCTGGTGAGCTGGGATGTCTCGCTCGGCCTCAATCATGTCGAGCAGATTTATCTCAATAGCGCCGGCGCCGAGCTGCGTCAGGCTCAGCGCTTTGTCTACCCCGGGATGAGTGTCACGGCCTATGACGGCCAGGACAGTCAGACCCGCAGCCTGGGCCGCGAAAACTTTGGCCAGCAAGGCGGTGCTGACGTGATTGGCCGTTGCGGGCTGATTGGCTCGGCGCCCAAAGTGGCCGAGCAAGCCCTGCAGTTGTTGATGGCGCCCAACGCCCCGGTCGGCAAACGTGACCTGCTGCTGATGCCCGACCAGATGATTCTGCAGATCCACGAATCCATCGGTCATCCGCTGGAGCTGGATCGCATCCTCGGTGACGAACGCAACTACGCGGGCACCAGCTTCGTCAAAACCAGCGACTTTGGCAGCCTGCAATATGGCTCGAACCTGCTGAACGTGACGTTCGACCCCAGCATCCCCGAACAACTCGCCAGCTACAGCCATGACGACGACGGGACTCCGGCACGCAAGGAGTTCCTGATCCGCGAAGGTGTGCTGTTACGCCCACTGGGCGGTGCGCTGTCGCAGTTCCGCTCGGGCCTGGACGGGGTGGCCAACAGCCGCGCTTGTGGCTGGAACCGGCCGCCGATTGACCGTATGGCCAACCTCAATATCGAGCCTGGGGATCAATCGATGGCCCAACTGATTGGCGGTATCGAAAGCGGGATTCTGATGGCCACCAACCGCTCGTGGTCGATTGATGATGCGCGCAACAAATTCCAGTTCGGCTGCGAGTGGGGCCAGTTGATCGAACAGGGTGAGCTCAGGGGCGTGGTGAAAAACCCGAATTACCGGGGTATTTCCGACCAGTTCTGGCGCAACCTCAAGGCCGTAGGCGACGCCAGTACCTTCAAGGTCCTGGGCACGCCGAACTGTGGCAAGGGCGAACCCAATCAGGTGATTCGTGTCGGGCACGCGTCTCCTGCCTGTGTGTTCAGTCAAATTGATGTGTTTGGAGGCGATGCCTGATGAGTACCCCATTGAGTCAGGCCGAGCAGTTCGATGCGTTGGTGCAGTGGCTGCGCCAGGCAATCAAGGCCCCCGAGCAATTCACACTGGGCTACGACGCCGAAGCCTCGGAATTCATTCGTTTCAACCGGGGTCAGGTGCGCCAGGCCGGCCAGGTGCAGCAAGCCAGCCTGAACCTGAAGCTGATCAACGACGGTCGTCATGCGGATGTCCGCATCACACTGGCCGGCGAACCCGCCGCAGACCGGCAACGGCTGACCGAAGCCCTGCAGCAACTGCGTGAAACCCTGCCGCTGTTGCCGGCAGACCCGTACTTACTGCTCAATCCCGAACCCTGGCACAGCCACCAGGTGCAAGACCAGCCGCTGCCGGAAACCGGCCGGGTGCTGGAAGAGATCCGCCGCGCAGCCCAAGGCGTAGACCTGGTGGGCTTTTATGCCAGCGGGCCGATCAGCTACGGCTACGCCAGCTCTGCCGGCGCGTTCGGCTGGCATCAAGCCAACAGCTTCAACTTCGACTGGAGCCTGTTTCACAGCAATGGCCAGGCCGTGAAGGCCAGCTATGCCGGCGCGGACTGGGACAGCGAGCGCTTCGCCCAGCGCATGCAACTGGCCCGCGAACAGCTTGAGTTTCTAGAACGTCCGCTGCATGCACTGGCGCCGGGTGAATACCGCGCCTACCTTGCCCCGGCCGCGCTGGAAGAAGTCATGAGCATGCTCTGCTGGGGCGGTTTTTCTGCCCAGGCACTGGCCAGCAAATCCAGCCCACTGCAAAAACTCTATGCCGGGGATGCTCACCTGAGCTCTCTGGTCTCTCTGGATGAGCAGGTCAGCCAATCGTTGAGCCCGGCGTTTTCCGGCGAAGGCTATCCGCGCCGGGATCTGTCACTGGTCAAACAGGGCCGCGCGTTGCAACAACTGGTAGGTTCGCGCAGCGCGGCGGAATATGGCCTTGAGGTCAACGGCGCACCGTGGGGCGAAGCACCCAGTGCGCTGGCCATGGCGCCGGGCACGCTTGCGCAGGCCGATATCCTCAAGCAATTGGGCACCGGGCTGTATATCAGCAACCTGTGGTACCTGAACTACTCGGACCAGCCAGCCGCACGTCTGACCGGCATGACCCGGTTCGCAACCTTTTGGGTCGAAAACGGCGAAATAAAGGCACCGGTCAACACCATGCGCTTTGATGACAGCGTCTATAGTCTGCTGGGTTCGCAACTTGAAGCCCTGACCATCGAACGCGAACTGCTGCTGTCGGCAAGCACCTACGACCAGCGCCAGACCGCGTCGAATCTGCTGCCGGGCGCTTTGATTAAAAAACTGACGTTGACGCTTTAAGTGATTCGCGTAGTCGCTAAGGCGCGAAGCGAGGCTGCGTCGCAACCTGACTTTACGACGGCTACGCCACCGGGCGCAGCCTCGCTCCGCTCCTCAGCGGCTACGACGATCAGATATCGCCAATAACACAGAGGTTCTATGCCCGTACGCCCGGTTCTGAGTCCTGAAACCTTGCGCTGGTTGCCGTGGGTGGTGGCCATCGCGTTTTTCATGCAGTCGCTTGACGGTACGATCCTGAATACCGCCCTGCCCGACATGGCCCGCGACCTCGACGAAAACCCGCTGCGCATGCAAGGGGTGATTGTTGCCTACATGCTCACCGTGGCGTTACTGATCCCGGCGTCGGGCTGGATCGCCGACCGCTTTGGCACCAAGAAAATCTTCTTCAGCGCGATCCTGCTCTTCAGTTTCGGCTCGTTGCTCTGCGCGCTGTCGGGCACCCTGAACCAACTGATCGGCGCACGCGTCATCCAGGGCCTGGGCGGGGCCCTGATGCTGCCCATAGGCCGATTGGTGGTGCTCAAGGCTTACCCTCGTTCGGAACTGGTACGCATCATGGGGTTCATCACCATCCCGGGCCTGCTCGGGCCCCTGATCGGCCCGACCATGGGCGGCTGGATGGTGCAGTACCTGAGCTGGCACTGGATTTTTTTGATCAATCTGCCGGTGGGCATGCTCGGCTGCTGGGCCGTGTGGCACTTTATTCCCGATCTGCGCGGCAGCGAACGGACCCGATTCGACAGCCTGGGCTTTGTGCTGTTTGGCGCGGCAATGGTGTTCATCACCATCGCCATGGAAGGTCTGGGCGAACTGCACATGCCGCACCTGCGAGTCATGTTGCTGCTGTTCGCAGGCCTGGCATGCCTGGCGGCGTACTGGTTGCGGGCGGGCGCTATCAGCAATCCGCTATTTTCCCCGACACTGTTTAAAACCAAGACCTTCGCTGTCGGCATCCTGGGCAATCTGTTTGCCCGCCTCGGCAGTGGTGCATTGCCGTTCCTGGTGCCATTACTGCTACAAGTTGCCCTGGGTTATTCACCGTCCCAGGCCGGGATGAGCATGCTGCCGCTGGCGGCTGCCGCCATGCTGGCGAAATGGGGCGCACGGCCTTTGATCGAACGTTTCGGTTACCGCTCCGTGCTCACGGGAAACACGCTGGCGCTGGGCCTGATGCTGGCCAGCATGGGCCTGGTGACGGAACACACGCCCTACCCGTTATTGCTGGGAATGCTGGCCGTACTGGGCGCCATCAACTCATTGCAGTTCACGGCGATGAACACCGTGACCCTGATCGACCTTGATGATGCCAGCGCCAGCAGCGGCAACAGCTTGCTCTCGGTGGTGGCGCAATTGTCGCTGAGTCTGGGGGTGGCCTGCGCCGGGGCCTTGCTCGGCGGTTTCACCGGGAACGACAGCGCCGATGGTGTCGATACCGTGCTCGGAGCGTTCCAGCTGACCTTCTTGACTGTCGGAATCATGGCGATGCTCGCTGCGGCGATTTTCCTGCAACTGTCGCCCCAGGACGGGCGTAAACCCAAAGCCAACTCGGAACACGAACTGGATCATTAAGCGGTTTTCGAGCGGCTGCGGATGACTTCTCGTCCAGAATGTTCTGGCAAAGGCCATGGGACTGGTACACTGCGCGACATTTTGTTTTGCAGGCCAGTCTCGTGACCACCATTGCCACCGCTTTTAACTCTCTGCCTCTGTCCGCCGCCATGCTGGCTAACCTCGACTCCCTCGGTTATGCCCAGATGACGCCGATCCAGGCGCAGAGCTTGCCGGTGATCCTCAAAGGCATGGATCTGATCGCCCAGGCCAAGACCGGCAGCGGCAAAACCGCCGCCTTCGGCATCGGCCTGCTGAACCCCGTCAACCCGCGCTTCTTCGGTTGCCAGGCCCTCGTGATCTGCCCGACCCGTGAACTGGCGGACCAGGTTGCCAAAGAGATCCGCCGTCTGGCCCGCGCTGAAGACAACATCAAAGTGCTGACCTTGTGTGGCGGTGTGTCCTTCGGCCCGCAAATCGGTTCGCTTGAGCACGGCGCACACATCATCGTCGGCACCCCGGGCCGCATTCAGCAGCACTTGCGCAAAGGCTCGCTGAAGCTCGACGGTCTCAACACCCTGGTGCTCGACGAAGCCGACCGCATGCTCGACATGGGCTTCTACGACGCCATCGAAGACATCATTCGCCAGACCCCTGAGCGTCGCCAGACCCTGCTGTTCTCGGCCACCTACCCGGTCGGGATCAAGCAGCTGTCGTCCAAGTTCATGCGCAACCCTCAGCAGGTCAAGGCTGAAGCCTTGCACACTGACAGCCAGATCGAGCAGCGTTTCTACGAAATCTCGCCTGAAGAGCGCATGAGCGCCGTGACCAAGGTGCTGGGGCATTTCCGTCCGCAATCGTGCGTCGCGTTCTGCTTCACCAAGCAGCAGGTTCAGGAAACCGTCGATCACCTGACCTCCAAGGGTATTTCGGCAGTCGGCCTGCATGGCGATCTGGAACAGCGTGACCGTGATCAAGTGCTGGCAATGTTTGCCAACCGTTCGACCTCGGTGCTGGTTGCGACCGACGTAGCGGCCCGTGGCCTGGACATCGACGCGCTGGACATGGTGATCAACGTTGAGCTGGCCCGTGACTCCGAAATCCATATCCACCGCGTGGGCCGTACCGGTCGTGCCGGTGAAAAAGGCATCGCCATCAGCCTGGTAGCCCCTTCCGAAGCCCACCGCGCCCAAGCCATCGAGCAGCTGCAAAAGGCGCCGTTGAACTGGGAAACCCTGGACACCCTGCAATCCCAGGGTGGCGCCCCCCTGCTGCCGGCCATGAGCACGCTGGTGATCGGCGCCGGCCGTAAAGACAAGGTTCGCCCAGGCGACATCCTTGGCGCCCTGACTGGCGACGCGGGCATCCCGGGTGCCCAGGTCGGCAAAATCGCGATTTTTGACTTCCAGGCCTACGTGGCGGTTGACCGTACCGTGGCCAAACAGGCTGCACAGCGCTTGAGCGAAGGCAAAATCAAAGGCCGCGTATTGCGCGTGCGGGTTTTGTAAAAGATCGCCTGAACACTGGCGATCAAATGTGGGAGCGGGCTTGCTCGCGATGCACACACTCCGGTTCATCTGAATCACCGGGTGCGGCAATCGCGGGCAAGCCCGCTCCCACATTAGGTTTGGATTGACTATGAATTTTGTGAGGACACCGCTTTGCGCTCTACCGACGTTGTGATTATTGGCGCTGGCGCCGCAGGTTTGATGTGCGCGCTGACCGCTGCCGGCCGTGGGCGCAAGGTCATGCTGATCGACCACGCCAACAAGGCGGGCAAAAAGATCCTCATGTCGGGCGGTGGCCGCTGCAACTTCACCAACATGTACACCGAACCCAACAATTTTCTGTCGCAGAACCCGCACTTCTGCAAGTCGGCCCTGGCGCGCTACACCCAGTGGGATTTCATCGAACTGGTGTGCAAGCACGGCGTGCCGTATCACGAGAAAAAACTCGGCCAGCTGTTCTGCGATAACAAATCCAGCGACATCCTCGAAATGCTGCTCGACGAGTGCAAACAGGCGGGCGTCAGCCTGCACCTGGACACCTCCGTGGAGCAGATCGAAAAAACCGACAGTGGCTACAGCCTGAAGACCACCCTGGATCAACTGAACTGCCAGTCGCTGGTGATCGCTACCGGCGGCTTGTCGATTCCCACTCTGGGCGCCACCGGTTTCGGCTATCAGGTAGCCAAGCAGTTCGGCCACACCCTGCTGCCTACCCGCGCAGGCCTGGTGCCGTTCACCATCACCGATCAGCTAAAAGATATCTGCACCGAACTGTCGGGCACCTCGGTGGATTGCCTGGTGAGCTGCAACGATCAAAGCTTTCGCGAGAACATCCTGTTCACCCACCGCGGCTTGAGCGGGCCGGCAATTCTGCAGATATCGTCGTTCTGGAACTCCGGCGATACGGTCGACATCAACCTGTTGCCCGACCTCGACGCGTTGAACTGGCTGCACACACAACAGGCCGAGCGTCCGAACAGCGAGCTGAAAACCCTGCTCGGTGAGATTTTCACCAAAAAGATGGCGAACTTGCTGGCCGAACACTGGTTTGTGTCCAAGCCGATGAAGCAGTACACACCGGGTGAACTGGCCGACGTGGCTGACAAGCTGGCGTGCTGGAAGGTCGTTCCGGCGGGCACCGAAGGCTATCGCACCGCAGAAGTGACGCTGGGCGGTGTCGATACCCGTGAAGTGTCGTCCAAGACCATGGAGTCGCTGAAAAGCCCGGGGCTGTATTTTGTCGGTGAAGTACTGGATGTCAGCGGCCACCTGGGCGGTTTCAACTTTCAATGGGCGTGGGCGTCTGGCTACGCCGCTGCACAGTTCGCCTGATACAGAACCGCTGTAGCCGCTGCCGCAGTCCGCGGCTACAGCCAGCATGCCAAAAAATATTTTGTGCGGGATGTGAACAGTGCCATTGCACTGTCGTCACAACTGGCTCAATTTAGCGACACGACTCGCAAGGCATCGCCATTACATGTCATCGAAAAGCTTTCGGCATTCCCTGCGCCGCCTGTGGGCGCGAGATAAGTTCAGTTACAGCGTTCGGGTATTTGTCGCCCTGACCGGCAGCATGGCTTTTTGCTGGTATCAGGACGAAATGACGCTGTTGATCCCGTTGTTCCTCGGGATCATTGCCAGCGCACTGTCCGAGACGGATGACAGCTGGCAAGGCCGCCTCAATGCACTGCTGGTGACACTGGTGTGTTTCAGCGCTGCCGCCTTCAGCGTCGAGTTGTTATTCCCTTACCCCTGGTTGATGGTCTGCGCCCTGGCACTGGCCAGCTTTGGCCTGACCATGCTCGGTGCGCTGGGTGAACGCTATGGCGCCATTGCCTCGGCGACGCTGATTCTCGCGGTATACACGATGATCGGCGTCGACCAGCGCGGTGGCCAGGTCATCGATTTCTGGCACGAGCCCTTGCTGCTGGTCGCAGGCGCTGCGTGGTACGGGCTGCTGTCAGTGCTGTGGCAAGCGCTGTTTTCCAATCAACCGGTGCAGCAAAGCCTGGCGCGATTGTTTTGGGAGCTGGGGTTGTACCTCAAACTCAAATCATCGCTGTTCGAGCCTGTCCGCAACCTTGATGTGGAGGCCCGGCGACTGGAACTGGCCCAGCAAAACGGCAGGGTCGTGGCCGCACTGAACACCGCCAAGGAAATCATCCTGCACCGCGTCGGCAACTCTCGACCGGGATCAAAACTCAGCCGCTATCTGAAACTGTACTTCCTCGCGCAGGATATCCACGAACGCGCCAGCTCGTCGCATTACCCCTACAACGCCTTGGCAGACGCTTTCTTTCACAGCGATGTGATGTTCCGCTGTCAGCGCTTGCTGCGCCAGCAAGGCATCGCCTGTCAGCGTCTGTCAGACTCGATCAAGCTGCGCCAGCCGTTTATCTATGACGACAGTTTTGCCGAGGCACTGACCGACCTGCACGCCTCACTGGAACATCTGCGCGTCCAGAGCAATCCGGCCTGGCGCGGACTCTTGCGTTCGCTGCGCGCACTGGCCGCCAACCTTGGCACGCTGGACCGCTTGCTCAGCGACGCCAGCAACCCCGACACTCTGGCAGATGCCACCGACAGCAGCTTGCTGGACCGCTCGCCACGCACCCTCAAGGATGTGTGGTCGCGGCTGCGTCAACACCTGACGCCCACGTCACTGATCTTCCGTCACGCCCTGCGCCTGCCGCTGGCGCTGTGCACCGGCTTTGCGATGGTGCACTGGATCCACCCGACTCAAGGCTACTGGATCATCCTGACCACGCTGTTTGTGTGCCAGCCAAGTTACGGCGCCACACGGCGCAAATTCAGTCAACGGATCGTCGGCACCGCCATTGGCCTGGCCTTGGGCTGGGCTCTGTTCGATCTGTTCCCCAACCCGCTGATCCAGTCGATGTTCGCCGTCGCGGCCGGGGTGGTGTTCTTTATCAACCGCACCACGCGCTACACCTTAAGCACCGCCGCCATTACGTTAATGGTGCTGTTCTGCTTCAATCAGGTGGGCGATGGTTACGGGCTGTTCTTGCCGCGCCTGTTCGACACCCTGGTCGGCAGCGTGATTGCTGCGGCCGCTGTGTTCCTGTTCTTGCCCGACTGGCAGGGGCGCCGCCTCAACCAGGTGCTGGCCAATACCTTGAGCTGCAACAGCCAGTACCTGCGCCAGATCATGCAGCAATATGCCCACGGCAAAAGCGACGATCTGGCTTATCGACTGGCGCGCCGTAATGCGCACAACGCCGATGCCGCGCTGTCGACCACACTGGCCAACATGCTGATGGAGCCGGGGCATTTCCGTAAGGATGCTGACATGGGCTTCCGCTTCCTGGTGCTGTCCCACACCTTGCTCAGTTATTTGTCGGGCCTGGGTGCGCACCGCGACACGCAACTGCCAGACGAACTGCGCCAGCAACTGATCGAGGGCGCCGGGCAATGCATTGCCGATAGCATCGATGTGATCGCCCAAGGCCTGGCCGCCAAGCTGCCTGTGGCCGTGCAGAGCGATGAGGAAGAAGCGCTGGCCAGCGAGCTGGAGCAAATGCCGGATGACATCGACGAAAACCAGCGACTGGTCCAAACCCAGCTAGCATTGATCTGCCGTCAACTCGGCCCCCTGCGTACCCTGGCCGCGCACCTGATCAAGGCAGAGTAGAAACACCGTGACTTGGCGCCAGACAGCATCGCGCCTAGTATCGGGGTATACCTCACTCTTTCGGGACTAGAACGTGACCATTGACTGGATCTGCAAACACCATAACGACCTGGGCAAAGAGCAACTGTACGCGGTGCTGGAATTGCGTTCGCAAGTGTTCGTCGTCGAGCAGAAATGCGCATACCAAGACGTCGACGGGCAAGACTTGTCAGGCGATACGCTGCATTTGATGGGCTGGCAGGACGATCAACTGGTTGCCTATGCCCGCCTGCTCGATCCCGAGTCCCAGGGCGGCGATGTGGTGATTGGCCGAGTGATCATCGCGCCTCAGGCACGTGATCAGAAGCTGGGCCATGCGCTGATCAGCAAGGCCCTGGAAAACGCTGAAGAGTACTGGTCCGGGCAGCCCATTTTCATGTCCGCCCAAACCCACCTGCAGAACTTTTATGCTCAACACGGCTTCCGGGCCGAGGGTGACACCTTTCTCGAAGATGGCATTCCCCATATCGGCATGCGTTTGGGCTAAGGCCTGTCAGGGGTAGCCCAGCACCTGCCTGATCTGCACCAGGTGCTGATCGACCCAGTGTTTGTCGACCGGGCCCCAGCTGAGAATCCGATAGCGTCCGGCGTGGTTACGGGCGCCATCCTGCTGCTCGAACTCGCACACGATATCCAGATCAGCCAGCGCAGCGATGGTGTCCTGCGCGGTGCGCCGCGGCATGCCGGTCAGTTCCGTCAATGCCGGGACGCTGCTAGCGGTCTGACTGTCAATCAACCAGGCCACGTACAGACGCCGATAAAAACTGCTTTTGGTTTTGCTGACTTCCATTCAGAACTCCATTCAAGTAGTACTCGCGACCTGCAGTGGCTACAGCGCTTTGGGCTTGCCCTGAATATCACGCCATGTGAGGTAAACCCGCAGGTCAAACTCCAGCTGGTGGTACCCCGGCAACATGTACTCGCACAGTTTGTAAAACGCCTTGTTGTGATCTGACTCTTTGAGATGCGCCAGCTCATGGACCACGATCATCTTTAAAAACTCGGGGGCCGCGTCCTTGAACAATGACGCAACGCGCAGTTCTTTCTTGGCTTTGAGCTTGCCGCCCTGCACGCGAGAAATGGTGGTATGCAGGCCCAGCGCCCGGTGCGTCAGATCGAGTCGATTGTCGAACAGCACCTTGTCGAAGGACGGCGCATTGCGCAGGTATTCCTGCTTGAGCTCAAGCGCGTAGGCATACAGGGCCTTGTCACTTTGCACCGCATGACGCTGTGGGTATCGTTCATTCAGGTAACTGCCCAGCTGGTCACGCTCGATCAGTTGGCGCACCTGATCCTGCAAAGTCTGGGGATAAGCCTGAAGGTATTTGAGAGCAGTCATGGGGCGCCAATGCACAGCGTAAAAGTGCATCAGTGTAGCGAATTCAGGCCAGTCGTGGGCCCTGGTATTTGCCCGATGCCGGTACACGCCGGTCCGGCCCCGAGGGGTGAAAGTCAGATTTTTATGCTGATAAGAGAAGGACGCTTCCGAGAAAATGCTTTCGCCCCAAGCACCGGTTGCAGCGTTGAAAGCCACGGCGCTATCTTCTTGAGTCCCCCAGCCCCCTGCCTTGAATGATGATTGCTCTGGAAAAGACATGAAAAAAAAGATGCCGGATGATCCCAAGCCAACACGCATCAAGCGCGACGATCACCAACATGACGAAACAACCCGGCATCTCCTCGAAACACTGCGCACAACGCCCGTTCCTGTCGACCACCTCAAGCCCACCCGGGCACGCCCGGTGAATCCGCAATCACCTTTTTCCGTACGTAACGACGTGCCCGCATTGTCAGCCCTGCTGCACGTGTCGATGCTGCTCAAGAGCGCCGAAGAGGTGTCGGACGAAATCACCGAAATGGCCAGCGGCGTAGAGCGCGGGCTGGTCTGGTCATTGGTGCACTCCGTCGAGATGGCACGTTCACTGGTAGATGCGCTGCTCAAGGGCAATGGCATCGATCCGGAGCAAATGCCTTCAGGTCGCAACTGACCCCGCAGGGGCTGCCAGCCACCCACAAAAAAGCCCGCATCGCTGCGTAATGCCAGTCAGTTAAAAACAATACGATCAGAACCTGTAGCAGCAAGCTTGCTCACGATGGCTTCAAAAAAACACTGTGTTTATCCAGTAAACACACGCGTTATCGCTAGCAACCATCGCGAGCAAGCTCGCTCCTACAGAGACCCTTTTCGCTTAACTAATCGGCATCAAGCATCGCTGCGGGCTTTTTTCATACGCTCAGGGCTTAGTTGACCTTGGCGTTCAGCTCACCTTTCAGATAACGCTGGTACATGGCTTCGAGGGAGACCGGTTTGATCTTCGAAGCGTTACCGGCGGTGCCGAAGGCTTCGTAACGCGCAATGCACACGTCACGCATGGCAGTCACGGTCGCCGCGAAGAATTTGCGCGGGTCGAACTCGCTTGGGTGGGTGGCCATCATGCGGCGCATGGCGCCGGTCGATGCCAGACGCAGGTCGGTGTCAATGTTGACCTTGCGCACGCCGTGCTTGATGCCTTCAACGATTTCTTCGACCGGCACACCGTAGGTTTCTTTGATGTCGCCGCCGAACTCATTGATGATCGCCAGCCACTCTTGTGGAACCGACGACGAACCGTGCATCACCAGGTGAGTGTTGGGAATGCGTTTGTGGATCTCTTTGATGCGGTCGATGGCCAACACGTCGCCGGTAGGCGGCTTGGTGAACTTGTACGCGCCGTGGGAGGTGCCGATGGCGATGGCCAGGGCATCCACTTGAGTACGCTTCACGAAGTCAGCGGCCTCTTCAGGATCGGTCAGCATTTGGCTGTGATCCAGCACGCCTTCTGCGCCGATGCCGTCTTCTTCACCGGCCATACCGGTTTCCAGGGAACCCAGGCAGCCCAGCTCGCCTTCAACCGACACACCGCACGCATGCGCCAGCGCAACCGTCTGCTGAGTGACACGAACGTTGTAGTCGTAGTCGGTTGGGGTTTTGCCGTCTTCGCCCAGCGAACCGTCCATCATCACCGAGCTGAAGCCCAGTTGAATGGAGCGCTGGCAGACGTCAGGGCTGGTGCCGTGGTCCTGATGCATGCACACCGGGATATGCGGGAATTCTTCGATGGCCGCCAGGATCAGGTGACGCAGAAACGGTGCACCTGCGTATTTACGCGCGCCGGCCGAAGCCTGAACGATCACCGGGGAGTCAGTCTTGTCAGCGGCTTCCATAATGGCGCGCATCTGCTCAAGGTTGTTTACGTTGAAGGCTGGAACGCCGTAGCCGAATTCGGCGGCGTGGTCCAACATCTGGCGCATGCTGATAAGTGCCATTGTGAGTCTCTCTCCCGGACGAGGGTCGTTAATCGTGCAAGCCTGCCGTAGCGGCGGCTGCTATTCAAGTTATTGCAGATCGGGGGTTTACCCCCGAAATGCGGATTCTGTCTGGCTGAAACGTTACAGCATCAGCCCTGGCTACTCGCTCTTTTGCAGGAGCGAGTTCAGGGACAGCCGCGCTCTTTCGCGGGCTGGGGTGACTCGTACTTCTCCAGCGCTTCAGGCCCTGAACGTTTATTGACCAGCGGCACACTCTGCGCCTGCCAGTCTGCCTGGTAGCAACCGCTCTCTTCGGGGGTGGCTGCTTCGGGCGTCGACTCGCTCGAGCCGGCGCAACCGGCCAAAAAGCCCGCAATCATCAACAGCGGTAACAACTTGACCATGTCCATGCTTCCTTTCAGGGCCTGAAACACCTTCAGGCTTTGGCGCGGCTTTCCAGGACTTCAACCGCTGGCAATACCTTGCCCTCGACGAACTCAAGGAACGCACCACCGCCGGTGGAGATGTAAGAAATTTGATCCGCAATACCGTACTTGTCGATAGCGGCCAGCGTATCGCCGCCGCCAGCAATGGAGAACGCAGCGCTTTCAGCGATAGCGTTGGCCAGGGTTTTGGTGCCTTGGCCAAACTGATCGAACTCAAATACGCCGACCGGGCCATTCCACAGAATAGTCCTGGATGACTTCAACAGCTCGGCAAAATGCGCGGCCGTTTGTGGACCAATGTCCAGAATCATGTCGTCTTCAGCAACGTCAGCAATCAGCTTGACGGTTGCCACTGCACTTTCAGCAAATTCCTTGGCCACCACGACATCCGTCGGCAGCGGTACGTTGACCTTGGCTGCGATTGCCCGCGCAGTGTCCAGTAGGTCAGGTTCGTACAGCGACTTGCCTACCGGATGACCGGCTGCTGCCAGGAACGTGTTGGCAATCCCGCCGCCCACGATCAGCAGGTCGCAGATCTGGCTCAGGCTGTTGAGGACTTCAAGCTTGGTCGACACCTTGGAGCCGGCAACAATCGCCGCCATGGGTTTGGCCGGAGCCCCCAGTGCCTTGCCCAGCGCTTCCAGTTCGGCGGCCAGCAACGGGCCTGCTGCGGCGACCTTGGCGAACTTGGCTACGCCGTGGGTCGAACCTTCGGCGCGGTGAGCGGTACCGAAAGCGTCCATCACAAACACGTCGCACAGGTCAGCGTACTGGCGGGCCAGTTCGTCGGCGTTTTTCTTCTCGCCCTTGTTGAAGCGTACGTTTTCGAACAGCACGACGTCGCCCGCGTTGACATCAACGCCATTCAGGTAATCGCTGACCAGCGGTACATCGCGGCCCAAGGCTTTGCTCAGGTACTCAGCGACAGGCTTGAGGCTGTTTTCAGGGGAGAATTCGCCTTCGGTCGGACGTCCCAGGTGCGAGCAGATCATAACCGCCGCGCCTTTTTCCAACGCCAGCTTGATGGTCGGCAGCGAGGCAAGGATGCGCGCATCGCTGGTGACTACACCGTCCTTGACTGGGACGTTGAGGTCTTCGCGGATCAGTACGCGCTTACCTTGCAGATCGAGGTCGGTCATCTTCAACACGGTCATGGGTCGCAGTTCCTGAGTTTCTAATGTTAGAGAACGGATTTGGGGTGAGTAACGTGCAGATAGTGCTGTGCCACATCGATCATTCGATTGGCAAAGCCCCATTCGTTGTCGAACCAGGCCAGCAGGTTTACCAGCCGGGGGCCGGAAACGCGGGTCTGGCTGGCATCAACTATGGCCGAATGCGGGTCATGGTTAAAATCACAACTGGCGTGCGGCAGCTCGGTGTAGGCCAACAAGCCTTTGAGCGGGCCGCTGGTGGCGGCCTCGCGCAGAACGCGGTTGACCTCCACGGCATCGGTGTCGCGCGCCGTGACCAACGTAATATCGAGGCACGACACGTTCAGCGTCGGCACTCGAACAGCTTTGGCTTGAATCCGCCCGGCAAGTTCCGGCAACAATCGCTCGATGCCTTTCGCCAGACCTGTGGACACCGGTATGACCGACTGGAACGCCGAGCGGGTGCGGCGAAGGTCTTCGTGGTGATAAGCATCAATCACCGGCTGATCGTTCATTGCCGAGTGAATGGTGGTAATCGATACGTACTCCAGGCCGAACGCCTCATCCAGCAAGCGCAACAGCGGCACGCCGCAGTTGGTGGTGCAGGAGGCATTGGACACCAGGCGCTCTTCACCGGTCAGGCTATGCTGGTTTACGCCGTACACGATGGTGGCATCGACATCTGCCTCGTTGGCCATCGGCTGCGAAAACAACACGCGTGGAGCCCCGGCATCAAGGAAGCGCTGGCCATCTGCCCGGGTGTTGTAGACGCCGGAACACTCCAGCACCAGATCAACGCCCAATGCGGCCCAGTCGATTCCTTCAGGGGTGGCACTGCGGAACACCTTCACGCAGTCGCCATTGATATGCAGGCAGTCGCCTTCGATCCGAATCTCGCCCGGAAACCGGCCGTGGGTGGAGTCGAAGCGCGTCAAATATTCGAGACTGGCCATGTCGGCCAAATCATTGAGTGCAACAATTTCAAACCCGGCAGCTGCTCCACGCTCAAACAACGCACGCAAGACACAACGACCAATCCGGCCATAGCCGTTGAGTGCAACTTTGTAAGGGCGCGCTTGGGGCATGAGGTTCTCTTATCAGTGCAAGCAGTAAATGCAAAACCCTGGAGCCGCAGCCCCAGGCTGCGACGGGTTACGCAGCGACCTTCACGAAAGCGAAGGTGCTGCGGCCCTTGTCGCAGCCTGCGGCAGCGGCTGCAAGGCGCTTGCTTTAGTCTTCCAGCAGCTCTTCAGCCTGACCCAGGATGTTTTCCAGGGTGAAACCGAACTCTTCGAACAAGGCAGGCGCAGGCGCCGACTCGCCGTAGGTGGTCATGCCGATGACGCGGCCTTCCAGGCCCACGTACTTGTACCAGTAGTCAGCGTGCGATGCTTCGATAGCGATACGGGCGCTTACTTGCAACGGCAGAACCGATTGCTTGTAGCCAGCATCCTGAGCTTCATACACGCTGGTGCATGGCATCGAAACCACGCGCACCTTGCGGCCCTGCTCGGTCAGCTTGTCGTAAGCCTGTACCGCCAGGCCCACTTCGGAACCGGCCGAAATCAGGATCAGCTCCGGCTCGCCTGCGCAGTCCCTGAGCACATAGCCACCACGGTTGATGTCGGCGATTTGCGCGGCATCACGGGTCTGGTGGTTCAGGTTCTGGCGCGAGAAGATCAACGCGGACGGGCCGTCGTTGCGCTCCAGGGCGTACTTCCAGGCCGCTGCGGATTCCACCGCGTCAGCCGGACGCCAGGTGTCCAGATTCGGCGTGGTACGCAGGCTGGTCAATTGCTCGACTGGCTGGTGCGTCGGACCGTCTTCGCCCAGACCGATGGAGTCGTGGGTGAACACGTAGATCACGCGCTGCTTCATCAGGGCCGACATGCGGATGGCATTACGGGCATATTCCATGAACATCAGGAAGGTGGCGCCGTAAGGCACCAGTGCGCCGTGCAGGGCAACACCGTTCATGATGGCGCTCATGCCGAACTCACGTACGCCGTAGTACATGTAGTTGCCGCTGGCATCTTCAGCGCTGACACCCTTGCAGCCTTTCCACAGGGTCAGGTTGGAACCGGCCAGGTCAGCCGAACCGCCGAGCAGTTCCGGCAACAGAGGGCCGAAAGCGTTCAGGGCATTCTGGCTGGCTTTACGGCTGGCAATGGTCTCGCCTTTGGCAGCGACTTCAGCGATGTAGGCATTGGCCTTGGCATCGAAGTCAGCTGGCAGCTTGCCGCTCAAGCGACGGGACAGCTCAGCCGCCAGCTCAGGGAATTCGGCAGCGTAGGCCGCGAAACGCTGGTCCCACTCGGACTCAACGGCAGCACCGGCTTGCTTGGCATCCCATTCGGCATAGATATCAGCCGGGACTTCAAACGGACCGTGGCTCCAGTTCAGTGCCTGGCGGGTCAGGGCGATTTCCTCTGCGCCCAGTGGGGCACCGTGGCAATCTTCTTTGCCCTGCTTGTTCGGCGAACCGAAACCGATGGTGGTTTTGCAGCAGATCAGCGTTGGCTTTTCGCTCTTGCGGGCGGTTTCGATCGCGGTTTTGATTTCTTCCGGGTCGTGGCCGTCAACGTTGCGGATCACTTGCCAGTTGTAGGCTTCGAAACGCTTCGGCGTGTCATCGGTGAACCAGCCTTCAACTTCGCCATCGATGGAGATGCCGTTGTCATCGTAGAACGCGATCAGCTTGCCCAGGCCCAGGGTGCCGGCCAGCGAGCTGACTTCGTGGGAAATGCCTTCCATCATGCAGCCGTCGCCCAGGAACACGTAGGTGTGGTGGTCGACAACGTTATGCCCGGGACGGTTGAACTGCGCGCCCAGTACTTTTTCTGCCAGGGCAAAACCCACAGCGTTGGCCAGGCCCTGACCCAACGGGCCAGTGGTGGTTTCAACGCCCGGCGTGTAGCCCAGCTCCGGGTGACCCGGGGTGCGGCTGTGCAACTGGCGGAAGTTTTTCAGGTCGTCGATCGACAGGTCGTAGCCGGTCAGGTGCAACAGCGAGTAGATCAGCATCGAGCCGTGACCATTGGACAGCACGAAGCGGTCGCGGTCGGCGAAAGACGGGTTGCTCGGGTTGTGCTTCAGATAATCGCGCCACAGTACTTCGGCGATATCTGCCATACCCATAGGGGCACCGGGATGGCCGCTGTTGGCTTTTTGCACGGCATCCATGCTGAGTGCACGAATGGCGTTGGCACGCTCACGACGGCTGGGCATCGCTGTTCTCCTGAATGTGATAAAAACGCATTTGATTAAAACGGAACGGAAAAAAGGCGAGTATTTTCCCTCAGGCAACGCCTTCGGGGCAATGACAGATAGTCACTTGTGGCGTTTTTCCTGTGCTTAACCGTTCAACCTACCGAGGAATAGGACAGGCTTTTCGTCAATACAATCATCCGGCCCGACAAACGCACCACTTATCGAGCAATATCAAAAAGTTTTGATATTGAACTTGCTAGGTCTGGAGCGGGTAACTAGACTGCGGCCCCATGAACCTTCGCGCACCCATAATCAGCCACGACGATTGCGACGATCTCTCCGCCCTGTGCAAGGCCGGTGGCGATCCGCTGCGACTGAACGTCCTGCGCACGCTGGCGAATGATTCGTTTGGTGTACTGGAGCTGGCGCAAATCTTTGCCATCGGCCAATCCGGCATGAGCCATCACCTCAAGGTGCTGGCCCAGGCGCAACTGGTAGCGACACGGCGCGAAGGCAATGCGATCTTTTATCGCCGCGCACTGCCCCGCACCGAACAACTGGGCGGAAAATTGCATGCAGCGCTGCTGGAAGAGGTCGATAACCTGGCCTTGCCCGTCGACGTGCAGGTGCGTATCGCGGCCGTACACGGGCAACGCGCAGCGGCCAGCCAGGACTTTTTCTCGCGCGTAGCCGAGAAGTTCCGCGCTCAACAGGATTTGATCGCCGGCCTGGTGCAATATCGGGACAGCGTTTTGGCGCTGCTCGACAAACTGAGCTTCAATTCAGCGGCCACAGCACTGGAAGTCGGCCCCGGCGATGGCAGCTTTTTGCCCGATCTGGCCCGCCGTTTTCATCAGGTCACGGCACTGGACAACAGCCCGGCGATGCTTGAGCTGGCCCGCCAGCTGTGTGAGCGAGAGTCACTGAACAATGTCAGCCTTATCCTGGCCGACGCCTTACACGATGCAAAGATCCAGGCCGATTGCGTGGTACTGAACATGGTCCTGCACCATTTCGCTGCGCCGGCCGAAGCACTCAAGCAACTGGCCACCTTGCTGCAACCTGGCGCCAGCCTGCTGATAACAGAGTTATGTAGTCATAATCAGGCATGGGCCCGTGAAGCTTGCGGTGATCTGTGGCTTGGTTTTGAACAAGATGATCTGGCCCGTTGGGCCGCCGCTGCGGGACTCGTTCCCGGGGAAAGCCTCTATGTAGGCTTACGTAATGGTTTCCAGATTCAGGTCCGCCACTTTCAGCGGCCGGCTGGCGACACTCACCATCGGTAATTATTAGGAAACCGTCGAGATGAGCGAATACTCCCTTTTCACCTCCGAGTCCGTGTCTGAAGGGCATCCGGACAAAATCGCCGACCAGATTTCTGACGCGGTGCTGGACGCCATCATTGCTGAAGACAAGTTCGCCCGTGTGGCGTGCGAGACTCTGGTGAAAACTGGCGTAGCGATCATCGCGGGCGAAGTCACCACTTCGGCCTGGGTTGACCTGGAGCAGATCGTTCGTGACGTGATCACTGACATCGGCTACACCAGCTCCAACGTCGGCTTCGACGGCGCGACCTGCGGCGTGATGAACATCATCGGCAAGCAGTCCCCCGACATCAACCAGGGTGTTGACCGTGCCAAGCCTGAAGATCAGGGCGCCGGCGACCAGGGCCTGATGTTCGGCTACGCCAGCAACGAAACCGACGTGCTCATGCCAGCCCCGATCACCTACTCTCACCAGTTGGTACAGCGCCAGGCCGAAGCACGCAAATCCGGCCTGCTGCCTTGGCTGCGCCCGGATGCCAAGTCCCAGGTAACCTGCCGTTACGAAGGTGGCAAGGTTGTCGCTATCGACGCCATCGTACTGTCGACCCAGCACAACCCGGAAGTCTCCTACAAAGACTTGCGCGAAGGCGTGATGGAACTGATCGTCAAGCACGTGCTGCCGGCTGAACTGCTGCACAAAGACACCCAGTTCCACATCAACCCGACTGGCCAGTTCATCATCGGTGGCCCGGTTGGCGACTGCGGCCTGACCGGTCGCAAGATCATCGTTGACACCTACGGCGGCATGGCCCGTCACGGCGGCGGCGCGTTCTCGGGTAAAGACCCATCCAAGGTTGACCGCTCGGCGGCCTACGCCGGCCGTTACGTGGCTAAAAACATCGTGGCTGCCGGTCTGGCTGAGCGTTGCGAGATCCAGGTTTCCTACGCAATCGGTGTCGCTCAACCGACATCGATTTCGTTGAACACCTTCGGCACTGGCAAAATCTCTGACGACAAAATCATCAAGCTGGTGCGTGACGTGTTCGACCTGCGTCCATACGCAATCACCACCATGCTCGACCTGCTGCACCCGATGTACCAGGAAACTGCAGCCTACGGTCACTTCGGCCGCACGCCACAGACCAAAACGGTTGGCAACGATACCTTCACCACGTTCACGTGGGAGCGTACCGACCGCGCTGATGACCTGCGCGCAGCTGCCGGCATCTAAGCAAGCCTGTTACATCCCAAGGCCCCGGACAGGCAACTGTCCGGGGCCTTTTGTTTTTCGCCAGGGTCTGGCGGGCTCCAGGATCTCGAAACACCCCGCAAACCACTGCGCGCCCAGTATGGACATCCTCCACTAGCCTTAAGCATTCATGCCGGGCAAGGACGCTCACGATGCTGGCCACCTTCCGTTTCGCAGGCGGGCTACTGCTCGCCTTTTTCACCTTCGACACTCACGCCGACACCTGCCCCGACTGGCCGTCGCCAAAGGTTGCCCAACAAACCAGCGCACTGCGCCAGCAGCTTCAAGTGTGGGATGACAGTTATCACCGCGAAGGCGTTTCCCTGGTCAGCGACGAGGTTTACGACCGCTCGCGTGCACGCCTGGAACACTGGCAACGCTGCTTTTCCCTGCCATTCCTTGCCACCGATAACCCGTTGCATACAGCTGGTGGCACCGCGCCCCATCCCGTTGCACACACGGGTCTGAGCAAGCTGCCTGATGAGACCGCGGTCAACGCGTGGATCACAGGGCGGCAAGGGCTGTGGATTCAACCCAAGGTCGATGGCGTGGCCGTCACGCTGGTCTATAGCCAAGGCCGATTGCAGCGTGTGATTAGCCGTGGTGATGGTCTGCACGGTCAAGACTGGACCCGCTCCGCACAGGCCATCGAGGCCATTCCTCAACACCTGCCGCACGCCGTGGATATCGTGCTGCAAGGTGAGCTGTATTGGCGCCTGCCCGGTCATGTCCAGGCCAGGTCCGGCAGCCTCAATGCCCGTAGCACGGTCGCAGGCTTGATGGCGCGCCAGCAGTTAACGCTTGAGCAAGGTCAGGGCATCGGCCTGTTTGTCTGGGACTGGCCCGCCGGCCGCGGCACGTTCGAAGAGCGGCTGCAGCACCTGGACAGCCTGGGTTTCACCGACAGCCAGGTTTATAGCCGGGCCATTGAACATGTCGAGCAGGCCCGTTCTTGGCGCGCGCACTGGTATGGCAGTCCCTTGCCGTTTGCCAGTGATGGCGTGGTGATACGTCAAAGTCAGCGTCCAGCCGCCACCCGCTGGCGACCCTCGCCACCCAGTTGGGCGGCTGCCTGGAAGTACCCACATGCTCAGGCCGTGAGTGAAGTGCGCAAGGTCATGTTCAAGGTGGGTCGCACGGGGCGCATCACACCGATGCTGGAGCTGGAGCCCGTGCGTCTTGATGATCGCCAGATCAAACGCATCAGTGCCGGGTCCTTGCAGCGCTGGCAATCCCTGGACATCCGCCCCGGTGACCACGTCGCCATCAGCCTCGCGGGCATGACCGTCCCGCGGCTGGACAGCGTGGTCATGCGTGCCGATGAGCGGGTTGAAATTCACGTGCCGACACCCAATCACTTTCATCACCTGAGCTGCTGGCAACCGGTAGCAGGCTGTGAAAGCCAGTTTTTGGCCCGCCTGAACTGGCTCAGCGGTAAACAAGGGCTGGCCCTGCCATTTGTCGGGCCCGGCACCTGGAACAGCCTGGTCCAGAGCGGGCAAATCAACAACCTGTTCGATTGGTTGACCCTGGATGCTGCACAGCTTGCTAACATTGACGGCTTCGGTGAGCGCAACAGCACGCGTTTGCTCGCAAGTTTGCGCGGTGCCCGGCAACAACCGTTTGCGCGCTGGGTGAAAGCACTTGGCCTTCCGTCCACGGGGGATGTGCCGCTGGGGGACTCCTGGCAAGCGCTGGTCGCACGGGATTCCGGCACATGGCTGGCACAGCCGGGGATTGGTCCACGACGCGCGGCACAATTGACGGCCTTCTTGCGAGACCCGAATGTTCAGGCTTTAAGTGAAACATTAAGCGCTGCCGGAATTGACGGTTTCGATTAACCGCCCCAAGCCTGCAGCATTGCCCGGGACGCACAGCGCGTACCGGTTTTTAAATCGTGTTTATTGTCATTTTTTGTCATGGAGCTCTTTATGAAACTTCTTTCACCGCTCGCCCTGTTTACTGTTTGTGGTCTGCTCGCTGCCCCGCTGATGGCCGCCAATCAAGCACCAGAATTGACCGGCTGTGAGGCTAAAAAACACGCCATCAGCCAAGAACTCGAACAAGCCCGCGCCCATGGCAACAGCAACCAGGTGTCCGGACTGGAAAAAGCCCTGAGTGAAGTGACCGCTCACTGCACCGACTCGGGCCTGAAGAAAGAACGCGAAAACAAGGTGCTGGAAGCCAAGCACGAAGTCAGCCAGCGTCAGGCCGACCTGGACAAAGCCATGAAAAAAGGCGATCCGGAAAAAATCGACAAGCGCAAAAACAAGCTGGCTGAGTCGCGCAAAGAGCTGCAAGAAGCGCTGGATCAACTGGACAAATAACGACACCGTCCCACAGGAGCGGGCTTGCCCGCTCTTGAGGGGGGGTTGCCCTCAGTGGTTGCGGAACTCCTTGTGACACGCGCTGCAGGTGTCTTCGACTTTCTTGACCGCAGGCATCAGGTTGCTGGCCTTGTAGGGCTGAACCTGACTGACGGCCACCAGTTCACCGGTGGCTGCTTCGAGCTGACGGGCCAATGCCTGGAAACGCGCCTGTTTTTGCCAGACATCGTCGGTCGCATTGGTTTGATCAGACTCCTTGACCTGCGAAAAATGCTTCCAGGGCTCATGAGAAAGTGCATCAAGCTGGGTCGCACCCGCGGTAAAACGCGGACCGTCGAAAGGAATGCGGCCACGCAACATGCCGCCCAGGTCTTCGCTGGTCTTTAGCATTTGCTTGAAAATCGCTTTACGCTGGCCTTGCGGCGAGTCGGGATCAACCCCGCCACACGCTGACAGCATCAGGCAGGCCAGCACTACAACAGTCAATCGTTTAACAATCATGGTGGCTTCACGTCACGGAATCGGCCGCCAGTATCCTCGTGTCACCTGCAAAGACCAATAGCCCTATTGAATATACGGGTTGCCTGGACAGTCATCCGCTGCCGGCAAACTCTGAAGGAACATCGCTGATGAGTAGATTTTTCAAACCTCTGGCCTGGGCCCTGCCCGTCGTGATGCTGCTGGCCGGTTGCAATGGCACCGACAAGGAAACAGACAAGGACGCCGCACAACCCGAACCCCATACGACTTACAGCAAGGCTGACTGGGGAGCACTGCCGGAAGTGACAGGCAGTGATCTTCAAGGCGGCTTTGCGTCATGGCGCAGCGCCTGCACCCGCCTCAAGGCCGATCCGAACTGGGGACCCGTTTGCAACGATGCCGCCAGCTTGCCCGCCAGCCCGAGCGTCGAACAGATCAGCAGCTTCCTGCAAACCCATCTCGATGTGTACAGCCTGCGCTCGGCACAAGGCAGCAGCGACGGTTTGATCACCGGTTATTACGAGCCGGTCTACCCTGGCAGCCTGACCCGGACCAACGCCGCCCACGTCCCCATCTACGGCATACCCGCCGATTTGATCGTGGTGAATCTGGACAGCCTTTACCCCGAACTCAAGGGCAAGCGCCTGCGTGGACGCCTTGAAGGTCGCGTGATCAAGCCCTACGACACGGCTGAAACCATCAACAGCAAAGGCCTGGATGCCCCGGTGCTGGCGTGGCTGACCGACCCGATGGACCTGCAGTTCCTGCAAATCCAGGGGTCGGGCCGCGTGCAACTCGAGAATGGTCGGCAGTTGCGCATTGGCTACGCTGACCAGAACGGTCATCCGTACAAACCCATTGGCCGCTGGCTGGTTGAACAGGGCGAGTTGAAAAAGGAAGACGTGACCATGGGCACCATCCATGCCTGGGCCATGACTCATCCGGAGCGGGTACACGAGATGCTGGCAAGCAATCCCAGCTATGTGTTTTTCACCCAAAACCCTGACAGCAACGAAGGGCCTCGCGGCTCGCTTAACGTGCCATTGACGCCTGGCTATAGCGTGGCCGTTGACCGCAAGGTGATCCCGCTGGGCAGCCTGTTGTGGTTATCGACCACCCAACCGGATGGCCAACCCATCGTGCGACCGGTAGCGGCTCAGGACACAGGCGGCGCCATTGCGGGCGAAGTGCGTGCCGACTTCTTCGTCGGCACCGGCCCCGAGGCGGGCCAATTGGCCGGTGACATGAAACAGACCGGCAGTATCTGGCTGTTGTGGCCCAAAGGCGCAGTGTTGCCGCAATAACGCCAACCCGCTACGGCCTTTGTCGATACCGTCTTGCCCGGACGGTATCAACGCACATCCTGTAGCTGCTTGCTCTTGAAGCCCCTTTGGCCTTTTCGCAGCCTTCGGCAGCGGCTACAAAACCTCAATCAGTCGGCGATTAAAGCGACACAAAAAAGAAGCTGACGACCAGCCCCATGCCGGCAAACCAGACGATGGAGCGCAATATTGCCCAATCGGCCAGGTAGCAAATGATGTACAGCAGGCGGCTGGTGATAAACAGCACTGCCAGCACATCAATGGTCACGGGATCTGCATTGCCCACGATGTCGGCAATGATCACCGCCGCGGCGAAGGCCGGGTTCACTTCAAAGCTGTTGAGCTGGGCGCTGTGGGCACGTTTGGCAAACCCTTGCAGGCCGTCGAGAAACGTCCGCGGGTCATGATTCTGTCTGGGCCCGAACTTGCCGTCGCTGAACTTGGCAAAGGCGGTACATATATAGGTCAGGCAGAAGGCAATCAGTACGCACCAAAAAGCTACGGTCATTGGAATTTCCTTTTTAGAGTTTCATCACGAGCATGCCGATCAGCACCAGCCCACAAGCTAAGAGCCTTGGCCCGCCAAAAGGTTCTTTGAGGTAGCGCATCCCGAACAGCACCACCAAAATCACACTGACTTCCCGCAGGGCCGCCGCCTCGGCTATCGAGCCCAACTGCATGGCCCACAGCACCAGCGCATAGCTGGCCAATACGCAAACACCCACCGCCAGCCCCAGCCGCCACTGCGTACGCCAAAACAGCGTGAACGCAGTGCGTTTGCGAGTGACTGCCAGCAACGGAAACGGCCAGGCACTGACCAGCGTCAGCCACACCAGATAATCCAGCGGATGCGACCAGCGACGTATCGCCTGACCGTCCAGAAAGGTATAGCAGCCGATGCACAGCCCAATCAGGGCGACCACCGGCAGCATTGTCCATGGCAGGCGATCCCCGCCGCCGCCCTGCCACAGCAGGCACGCCATCCCGCACGGGATCAACAGAATGCCAATGATTTGCTGCCCGCTGAGCACTTCTCCGGCGAATGTCAGTGTCAGCGCCAGCACCACCAGCGGCGACAGCCCGCGCATCAAGGGATAGACCAAGCCTAAATCGCCGACCCGATACGCCCGGATCAACAGCACTCGATACAGCAGTTCGAACAACGCCGAGGCCAGAATCCACGGCCAGATCTCCGCCGGCGGGAATGAGACGAACCCCACCAGCGCGGCCACGACCAACAGCGCTACCGTGTCCATGCAGGCGATCACCAGCAACCGCTCGCCGCTGAACTTGATCAGGGTATTCCAGACCGCGTGCAACACTGCCGCGACCAACACCAACGCCGTAGCCAGCACCACGACCTCCTTGTTTTTATGAGTTCTGCCCGGGGTTTCAGGCTGCACGTGTCGACGCTGTTTATACTGCAAACGCTCCCGACTTACTCGATTGCGGTGGCTCTCCCTGCCAAAATAGTCCACTCGGGCCGGTACATAACCGTCACCCGGCAGGCGTCATAGAGTTAACGGATGAGCGTGCCCTTTTGCCGGTGGACAGCATCCAACTCTGACCCGATCTGATCGGGCGTCCTTTCACCTTCGCCACCACAGGATCCCGGATGCTTGAGCTTGTAGCCGCGTTTATTTGCCTCACCTCACTGCTTACCTACGTGAACTTCCGCTTTATCGGCCTGCCGCCGACGATTGGCGTGATGGTCACCGCGCTTATGTTTTCCCTGCTGCTGCAAGGCTTGAGTTTTCTCGGTTATCCGGGCCTCGAAGACCGTGTGCAACAGCTGATCGGCCAAATCGACTTTGGCGATCTCTTGATGAACTGGATGCTCTCATTCCTGCTGTTTGCCGGTGCCTTGCACGTGAACTTCAGCGATGTACGCAGCTATCGCTGGCCCATTGGCCTGCTGGCGACCGTCGGCGTGCTGATCGCCACTACCGTGATCGGCAGCCTGGCGTACTGGATTTTCGGCCTGTTCGGCTGGCATATCAGCTTCCTGTACTGCCTGCTGTTCGGCGCCTTGATCTCGCCCACCGATCCGATCGCCGTACTCGGTGTATTGCGTACCGCCAATGCCTCGAAGCCGCTGAAAACCACGATTGTTGGCGAGTCACTGTTCAATGACGGCACCGCCGTTGTGGTGTTCACCGTGCTGCTGGGCATCGTGCAGCTGGGCGAAACGCCAAGCATCAGCGCCACGGCCATGCTGTTTGCCCACGAAGCCATTGGCGGCGTGGTGTTCGGCGGGTTGATCGGTTATCTGGTGTACCGAATGATCAAAAGCATCGAGCAATACCAGATCGAAGTCATGCTGACCCTGGCACTGGTCATCGGTGGTTCGGCCATGGCCAGTGAGCTGCATGTGTCGGCGCCGATTGCGATGGTGGTCGCCGGCCTGATCATCGGTAACCTGGGGCGCAACAAGGCCATGAACGAGATGACCCGTCGTTACCTGGACGGTTTCTGGGAATTGCTGGATGACATGCTCAACGCGCTGCTGTTTGCGCTGATCGGCATGGAGCTGTTGTTGCTGCCGTTCTCCTGGCTGCACTTGCTGGCCGCGAGCGTACTGGCACTGGCCATTTTGCTGTCGCGCCTGCTCACCGTGGCCCCGGCCATTGTCTTGCTGCGCCGCTGGCGTACCGTGCCACGCGGCACGATCCGCATTCTGACCTGGGGCGGGTTGCGGGGCGGTGTTTCGGTCGCTCTGGCACTGGCCTTGCCGCTGGGCCCTGAGCGCGACCTGATCCTGAGCATCACCTACATCGTGGTCCTGTCGTCGATTCTGTTCCAGGGACTGACCATCGGCAAACTGGTCCGGCACGTCACCAAGGACTCGCCTGCGTCGGCCGAGGCCGATCACACGCATTAAGCCGCCACACTGACCGATTAATGCCCCCCGATTCCCTCTCCGGCCTGGAGAGGGGATCTCTCCCGCCAGTACCTCCTTTCAAATAACTCTCAAGACCTTGACTACACTCAGCCTCGATTGAACCTGAAGCGCTCTTTACGCCTGCCTGTTCGATCGCCCTTGACAACACAACGTGTATGAATGGAAAGGAGAAAGGGATGAGCACTGCTGCTTCTGCCCCCCCAGGACGCCACCTCGGCGCTTACATTGTGATCATCACCGCTGCCATTGCCTTGTGCATCACGGCCTGGCGGTTTTTTACCCCGCTGTCGGGCATCACACACTCCGGAGGCGCCATGATAACGATGCTTGCCGAGTGCGCGTTGCTTGTTCTAGGCCTCATCCTGATCAAGATCCATCCCGGAGGATTGAGACGCTTTGTGCTGCTGTTGTGCTGGCTGGGTGTGCTCGGGACGCTTTTTGCCGCGCTACTGCTGCACGGCTGGTGGACGGCTGCAGTGCTGGTGGTGTGCGCCGTGGGTGTCGTCATTGAAACGTTTGGCGGCAAGCCAACAAGGAGCGCGTGAGATGAACGGAATCAAAAAGCATCTTTTGACAGCACCCATGATTTGCATGCTCGGTGGTCTTTCAACCGCAAACGCAGACACTTCATACACGGTTCCGGCACCCATTCTGGCGCAGTCCAGCATCTCTGCCGAAAGCGCCAAACTGCCCTTGCCCAACGGTAAAGAGTGGGACAGTTTTCACGGGCAACTGAGCTCTCAGAAATACTCGCCCCTGAATCAGATCAACAAAGACAACGTCGGTCATCTGACCAAAGTCTGGGAATACTTCACCGGGGACATGTCGACTGGTGCAGGCAAAACCCCGCCTTCGGTCTGGTCAGCCACGCCTATTTTTGCCAATGACACGCTGTACGTCGGCACGCCGTTTTACCGGATCATTGCTCTGGAACCCGAGACCGGCAAAGAAAAATGGAGTTTTGACACCCAGTCGCCGTTAGAAGCACTGACTCAACCCGCCCTGAAGTCTCGCGGCGTGGCCTATTGGCAGGAAAAAAACCCGCAACCCGGCGTTGCCTGCCAGAAAGTGGTCTATCTCGGGACGATGACTGCCGAGTTGTTTGCGGTCGATGCCGACACGGGCAAGCGTTGCGAAGGTTTTGGCAAAAATGGCGTCGTCGATGTCAATCAATGGAATACCCTCAACGCCAAGTGGCCCTTGTCAGTCCTGCAACCGCCAACCGTGATCGGCGACAAGTTGATCGTCGGCTGGGCCGGCAAGGATTGGGAGTATGAAGTCGAGTCGCCCGGGTCACTGTTTGCCTTGAACGCCCGCACCGGTGAGCTGGAATGGGAGTTCAAGCCGATTCCGGATGAGGAAGCCAAAAAAACCGGCACGGCCAATATCTGGACCGCCATGTCCTATGACCCGGCACTGGGACTGTTGTACATCCCGGTCTCTTCCCCTTCGCCGAACTACTGGGGCGGCAATCGGACCCAGCCGATCCCATTGGGTACTTCAACCACCGCTCTGGATATCAATACGGGCAAGGTCGTCTGGTCTCGTCAGTGGGTTCACCATGATGTGTGGGACTACGACATCAACTCCGCCCCGACGCTGATGGATATCACCGTTGATGGCAAACCGGTGGCCGCACTGGTGCAAGCCACCAAAATGGGCTTTCTGTTCACCGTCGATCGTCGAACCGGCGAAGACGTGTGGCCCATTGAGGAGCGCCCGGTACCTCAAGGCGATGTGGCAGGCGAGGTCTACTCCCCGACCCAACCGTTCCCGACCAAACCTGCGCCATTGATGGACCAATCGAAAAAGCCGGCCATCTGGAAAATCGCCGATATCGTCGGCTTCGGTCAGTGCTCGAAAATGTGGGATGACCTGGAATACAACGGCATGTACACGCCGCCCTCCACCAAGGGCGCCGGAGCTCTGGCCTATCCGGACAGCGCCGGAGGTGTGCAATGGGGCGGGGTCGCGTTTGACCCGGTCAGCCAGGTCGCCGTGGTAAATACCTCGCACGTGGTGCAAATGATCAAGCTCTGGGATCGTGCGTCTTACGACAAACAACCCAAAACCGCGGGCAATGAGAACGGGTTCTACCCGCAGCTCGGCTCACCGTTTGGCATGTCGTTGCTGAATGCCCAGAACTGGGCTGGCATGCCGTGCTGGGCACCGCCTTTTGGTGAGATCGTCGCACTCGACATGCGTACCGGGGATGTGAAATGGCGTCGCCCGATGGGTGCCGTGCAGCAGTATGGCTGGTACATGCCTGAAAGCATGGGCTCGCCAACAATCGGCGGGCCAGCGGTGACCGCAGGTGGCGTGGTGTTCATTGGCGCATCCATGGACTCCAAGGTCCGCGCCTATGCCCTGGACAGTGGTGATGAGCTGTGGTCAGACATCGTCATGGCGCCTGCGGTGGCCAACCCCGCCGTGTATGAATACAAAGGCCGGCAATATGTGGCGTTTGTCGCAGGCGGTAACTCGATCCTGAAGGACCAGGTGGGTGATCAAGTCGTGGTGTATGCATTGCCCAAGTGATGTAACCACCCTTCATTGCCGCTGCTGCAAGGTGCAGCGGCAATGAAATCAACCGTCCAGTCGCTGCAGCTGTTCGCTGGCCCTGTCAGCGAACAGCTGCAGCAACCCTTCAAGGGTATGGGGCGGCGGTTCATCAGCGCGGGTCAATGCGTAGAGGGTGATGGGCAATGCCGGCGACAACGGACGGATGATCGTACTGGCCCGTGAAGCGCCCAGAGCGGTGAACGGGTCGATCACCGCCAGACCGGCCCCCGACTCCACCATCGCGCGAGCCAGCGAATACGTCTGTACGGCAATGCTGATCCGCGGCGGCGGTTCTACGGCCTGTAGATAACTTTCCAGCCTGGCAAACAGCGGGTCTGCACTGCTCAGGCCAATCAGCGGCGCATCAGCCAGCTGATGCAACGCCAACGGTTGCCCCTCCTCCTCATCCGGCCAATAACCCCGCGGCGCCAACGCGACCAGCACGCCGTGGGCCAACGCCTGAGCCTTGAGCCCCGGATGATCCGGCCGCTTGAAGGTCAAGGCCACGTCCAGCTCGCGCATCAGCAGGTTTTGCACCAACTCACGGCTATGGGCGCTGGCCAGCTCACAGCGGATGTCTGGGTAGCGTTGAGTCCACTCATTGATCACCGGCGGCAACAACGACAGCGCCAACGCAGGCGTACTGCCAATGCGCAGCCGATGCCCCGGCTCACGGCGCAAACTTTGCGCCAGACGCTGCACCCCTTGCAGGCTCTCCGTCACCTTGTCGACTTCCCGTTCAAGCAACAGGGCCTCAGGGGTCGGCTGGAGTTTGCCGCGTACCCGTAAAAACAGTGGAAAGCCCAATTGCAGTTCCGCATGTTGCAGCACCTTGCTCACGGCTGGCTGCGACACATGCAGCAACTGGGCGGCCGCACTCACCGAGCCGGTTTGACGAATAGCCTGAAAGATCTCGATATGACGCAAGCGCATGGGGGCAGTCCATAACCTGTGTTTATGGGTAAGCCATCTTTATTCATTGTTCGTCGCCTGTCACCTGCCCCTACCCTGAGTCCCGCACAACTTTGGGAAAAGACTGATATGGGACAGCGGGTTTGCATCATCGGCGGAGGTGTCATTGGTCTGGCGACAGCGTATGCGCTGGTGCGCGATGGCTTTGAGGTGAGTGTGATCGAAGCCCAACCCACCCTCGGCAGCCAGACCAGCTTCGCCAATGGCGGCCAGCTGTCGTATCGCTATGTGGCGCCGCTGGCCGATGCCGGAGTGCCGTGGCAAGCCATGGGCTGGATGCTGCGCGGGGACTCGCCGCTCAAATTGCGTCCCCGCATGGACCCGGCGCAATGGCGCTGGCTGGCGTCTTTCATGGCCGCCTGCCGGGGTTCGGTGAATCAGCGCAACGGTGCTCACTTGCTGCGCCTGGCCTTGCTCAGCCAGGCCACCTTGCAGCAATGGCGCGAAGAAGATCAGCTGGAGGGATTCGACTGGCGGCGCAACGGCAAGCTGGTGGCGTTCCGCGATTCGAAACAATTCGCCAAGGCCCGGCAAAGAGTGGCCAACAGTTCATTCCAGCAGGCGTTATCGGCCAGCGAGTGCACCACCCTGGAGCCCGGCCTGCACGGTTCGGCGTTTGTCGGCGGCATCTACACACCGGATGAAGAAGTCGGCGATTGCCACGCTTTTTGCCAGCAGTTGCTGGCCCGCCTTGAAGCATCAGGTCGCTGTACCTTTTTGCTGGGCAAGACCGTAACCCGCATTCATCACGCCAATGGCGCGGTCCATGCCGTGGAGATGGGCAATGAGCTGTTGCCGGTCGATCAACTGGTCCTGGCCGCCGGGCATAACAGCCCGGCCCTGAGCCTGCCCGGGCTGAGTCTGCCGCTGTACCCGCTCAAGGGTTATAGCCTGACCTTACCATTGGCAGACTCGGGCAAAGCCCCGCAGGTGAGCATCACCGACTACGATCGCAAGATCGTCTACGCCCGTATCGGTGAGCAATTGCGCGTGGCCGCAATGGTGGACATCGTCGGTTTCGACTCGGCACTCGACCCCAAGCGGCTGGCCCAAATGCGCCAGCTGGCACAAGGCACATTCCCCGAAGCCGGCAATTATCAAGAGGCCATCGAATGGGCTGGCATGCGTCCTGCTACACCAAGCGGCGTGCCCATCCTCGGTGCCAGCGGCTATCGCAACCTGTGGCTCAATCTGGGTCACGGAGCATTGGGATTCACCCTTGCCAGCGGCAGCGGACGTTTGTTGAGCGACCTGATTTCACACCGTAAAACCGCCATCGACATGCAGGGCCTCGCGCCCCATGCCGCTTGAGTGTGCCCCTTCAGAATAAAAGGAAATCTGCGATGACGATCCAACGTATCAACAGCAATGATCGCTTGAGCGCTGCGGCAACGTTTGAGGCACTGGTGTTCCTGTCCGGGCAGGTACCTGCCCAAAGCGAAGATATTTCGGCGCAAACCCGTGAAGTGCTCGGCAAGATTGATGCGTTGCTGGCCGAAACTGGCAGCGACAAAGACCATATTCTTAATGCCACGATTTACTTGCAAAACATCCAGCGCGACTTTGCCGCCATGAACGCCGAATGGTCCGCCTGGCTGTCGGCCGGCAAGGCACCGACCCGCACCACCGTACAAGCCGAACTGGCGCGTCCTGAGGTGTTGGTCGAAATCAGTGTGATTGCTGTCCGACGCTAATCAGCTTGAAACCGGAGAATAAGAAGATGAAAAAACTCACCTTGATCAGTTGCACGCTGGGCCTTTTGCTCAGCCACTCACTGCACGCCAGTGAAACCCCTCTGCAGGGCACGCTGAAAAAAATCACCGACTCGGGAAGTATTACCCTGGGTTATCGCGACGCATCGGTACCGTTCTCCTATGTGGGCGACAACAGCGGCAAACCGATGGGTTATTCCGTGGAACTGGCGAACAAAATCGTCGAACGTATTCAGCAGCAGATGGGCGACAAGCCGTTAAAGGTCAAATACAACCTGGTGACCTCACAAACCCGTATTCCGCTGGTGCAGAACGGCACGGTTGACCTGGAATGCGGCTCTACCGGCGTGACCGCCGAACGGCAAAAACAAGTGGCCTTTTCGTATGGGTTTATTTACGTCAAAGGCCAGTTATTGACCGCCAAAGACAGTGGTATCAAGGGTTTTGATGATCTGCGAGGCAAAAACGTCGTCACCACCGCTGGCACCACCAATGAGCGTTTTATCAAGAGCTACAGTGCCGACAACAAGATGGACATGAATGTCATCAGCGCCAAAGATCATGGCGAGGCCTTCAAAATGCTCGAGACCGGGCGCGCGGTGGCTTTTTACATGGACGATGCCCTGCTCTATGGCGAGCGTGCCAAGGCCCGCGATCCGCATAACTGGACCGTGGTGGGCCAGGAGCAATCGCGGGAAATCTACAGCTGCATGCTGCGCAAGGACGACCCGCAGATGTTGACGCTGGTGAACACCGCGTTGGCCGATTTGTACAAATCGGGCGAGATCACCGGGATCTACCAGCGCTGGTTCGAACAACCGATTCCGCCGAATGGCCTGAACCTGGAGTTCCCGATGACTGCGGAGCTGAAGCAAATCATCGCCCACCCAACAAGCGACCCGGTGCAGTAAAGGCACACAGGGGTTAGAAATCGCCCCACAACTGCTGCGCCACGGCCAAGGCAACCACCGGCGCAGTTTCAGTACGCAACACCCGCGGGCCAAGGCGCGCTGGCTGGTAGCCGGCGGCCTGGGCTTGATCGACTTCATTGTCGGTCAAGCCGCCTTCGGGACCGATCAGGAATGCCAGACGCGCTGGCTTGGCGTGGCTGGCAAGCGGTTCGGAGACCGGGTGCAACACCAGCTTGAGGTCCGCCTCGGTGGTTTTGATCCAGTCGCCGAGCAACACCGGCGGATGAATCACCGGCACCCGTGAGCGCCCGCATTGTTCACAGGCGCTGATTGCCACCTGCCGCCAATGTGCCAGACGCTTGTCGGCACGTTCATCCTTGAGCCGCACCTCGCAGCGCTCGCTCATGATCGGGGTGATCTCGTTGACCCCCAACTCGGTGGCCTTCTGAATGGCCCAATCCATGCGTTCACCACGGGACAAACCCTGGCCAAGGTGAATGACCAGCGGTGACTCGACCTGCCCGGCGAACGTTTCGTCCAGCAGCACGCGCACTCGCTTTTTGCCGACCTCCAGCAAACGCCCCGAAAACTCGTGCCCCGAACCGTCGAACACTTGCAGGGCATCGCCCTCGGCCATGCGCAACACGCGGCCAATGTAATGCGCCTGAGCTTCAGGCAATTCGTGCTCGCCAAGGCTCAACGGGGCATCGATAAAGAAACGGGACAATCTCATATAGGTTCTCTGAAAATTGAAGTATTCATGCGGCCGCTGCCGCAGGCTGTGATGGGTTATGCAGCGGCTACAAAAAATCGTGTTTAACCTGGATCACGGAAGTCGGGATGGAAGTTCGACGGTACCGACACACTGATATCGGTGCGGGTGGCGATATCGATCCCTTCACTGGCCACCTCAGCCAAAAAGTCTATTTGCTCCGGGGTAATCACGTAAGGCGGCAAGAAGTACACCACGCTGCCCAGCGGGCGCAATAAGGCACCGCGCTCCAGAGCGTGCTGGAAGACTTTCAGGCCACGGCGCTCCTGCCATGGATAAGCCGTTTTGCTGGCTTTGTCCTGAACCATTTCAATGGCCAGCACCATACCGGTCTGACGCACTTCCGAGACATGAGGGTGATCCACCAAGTGTGCGGTTGAACGCGCCATGCGTTGAGAAAGCGCCTTGTTGTTCTCAATGACATTGTCTTCTTCGAAGATATCCAGCGTCGCCAGGGCCGCCGCACACGCCAACGGGTTCCCCGTATAGCTGTGGGAATGCAGGAAGGCGCGCAAGGTCGGGTAGTCATCGTAGAACGCACCGTACACATCGTCGGTGGTCATGCAGGCTGCCAAGGGCAAGTAACCGCCGGTCAACGCCTTGGACAGGCACAGGAAGTCCGGGGTAATCCCGGCCTGCTCACAGGCGAACATCGTGCCGGTACGGCCGAAACCCACGGCGATTTCGTCGAGGATCAGGTGCACGCCATAGCGATCGCAAGCCTCACGCAGCAGCGTGAGGTACACCGGGTGATACATTCGCATGCCGCCTGCGCCTTGAATCAACGGCTCGACGATGACTGCCGCCACTGTGTCGTGATGCTCGGCGAGCGTTTGCTCCATGGCCAGGAACATCGTGCGCGAGTGCGCTTCCCAGCTCACGCCTTCAGGGCGCAGGTAGCAATCAGGGCTCGGGACTTTGATCGTGTCGAGCAGCAACGCCTTGTAGGTTTCGGTGAACAGCGGAACATCGCCCACTGACATCGCGGCCATGGTTTCGCCGTGGTAGCTGTTGGTCAGGGTGACGAAGCGTTTTTTGTTCGGCTGGTCGCGATTGAGCCAGTAATGAAAGCTCATTTTCAGCGCGACTTCGATGCATGACGAGCCGTTGTCCGCATAGAAACAACGGGTCAGACCTTCAGGCGTCATGTTGACCAGGCGTTCGGACAGCTCAATCACCGGCTGGTGACTGAAGCCGGCCAGAATAACGTGCTCCAGTTGATCGACCTGATCCTTGATGCGCTGGTTGATGCGCGGATTGGCGTGGCCAAACACGTTGACCCACCACGAACTCACGGCATCGAGGTAGCGCTTGCCTTCAAAGTCTTCCAGCCACACACCCTCGCCGCGCTTGATCGGGATCAAAGGCAGTTGCTCGTGATCTTTCATTTGGGTACAGGGGTGCCAAAGCACCGCAAGGTCGCGCTGCATCCACTGATTATTCAGACCCATTTCCACTCTCCTGGCGCTGGCTCCCGGCGTGTGCGGGCAAACAATCGGGCAAGACTATGCAAAGCGCAGGCACGCCACAACCCATTACGCCTGACCCAAGGCCGCTCTTCTGAACTTTTAGCGCGGCAGAACATTGGCCTGCGGCCTTGTTAACGCTTGCTTAATGATCGTTGCACAGGCTACACATCGTATTTATCGATACCTTGCAGCAAAAAAATGCGCTTTCATTCGATAGGTAAACCATTAATCTTACGTCCAAGTTCTTACAGGATGTTGGCTATGCAGCTACGTAATTCTTCGTCTCGCTATGGTGCGGTCAGTATTTTCATCCATTGGTCAGTGGCGCTGGCCGTGTTCGGTTTGTTTGCACTGGGTTTGTGGATGGTTGGCCTGGATTACTATGACCCGTGGCGCAAAGAAGCCCCCGATCTGCATAAAAGCATCGGCCTGACATTACTCGCCGTCATGCTCCTGCGCGTGGTATGGCGCTGGATCAGCCCGGCCCCACCCGCATTGACCAGCTACAGCCGTGCAACGCGCATCGGCGCCAAGCTGGGCCATGGTTTTTTGTATCTGGGTTTGTTTGCGGTAATGATCGCCGGCTACCTGATTTCCACCTCTGAAGGCGTGGGCATCCCGGTATTCGGGCTCTTTGAAGTACCTGCATTGATTTCCAACCTGCCCGATCAGGCCGATGTGGCCGGCGTCGTGCATTTATACCTGGCCTGGGCAGTAGTGATATTTGCCGGATTGCATGGTCTAGTTGCCCTGAAGCACCACTTTATCGATCGTGATGCGACCCTGACTCGTATGCTGGGGCGCGATGCTTGATGTTCAACCTAAACTCAAAAGGAATAGAACGCATGTTGAAAAAGACCCTCGCCGCTTTGGCTCTCGGTACTGCATTGTTGTCTGCTGGTCAGGCCATGGCTGCTGACTACACCATCGATAAAGAAGGCCAGCACGCCTTTGTCGACTGGAAAATCAGCCACCTGGGTTACAGCTTCATTCACGGTACGTTCAAGGACTGGCAAGGCACTTTCTCGTGGGATGCCGCCAAGCCTGCCGACAGCAAAATTGACGTCACCCTGAAAACCGCCAGCCTGTTCTCCAACCACGCAGAACGTGACAAGCACATCGCCAGCAAAGACTTCCTGGACGTGAGCAAATACCCGGAAGCGACCTTCAAGTCGACCAAAGTGGTGCCTACCGGCGAGAAAACAGCTGACGTGACGGGCGACCTGACCCTGCACGGCGTGACCAAGCCTGTCACGTTCAAAGCAACCTTCAACGGCGAAGGCAAGGATCCGTGGGGCGGCGAACGCGCTGGCTTCAACGCAACCACAACCCTGAACCTGAGCGACTTCGGCATCAAAGGCCCAGGCCCAACCTCTCAGACGCTGGACCTGGACATCACGCTGGAAGGTGTGAAGGTCAAGTAATAGCGCTTTCATACGGCTCATAAAAAACGCCCCGGCTCTTGCGAGCCGGGGCGTTTTTTTGTGCCGTCGTGTTAACTCAGCGGTTGCGAGTCAGCAGCGCCGGTTTTTCACCGCGAGGGCGGTTCGGCAGTTGATCAAGCTGCTCAGGTGTCAAAAAGCGATCGCTTTTCGATTCCTTGTGCATGATCTTCGGCTGATTCTCACGTGGGCCTTTTACGGCTGGCTCTTGACGGGCATCGTCACGGGCCGGACGGTTGTCGCGACGTGCCTGACCATCACGCGGAGCGCCGCTGCGTGGACCGCTGCGCTTGGCCGGTGGCGTGCCAGTCGTGGCGCCAGTGCCCGTGCGCGGGGCGTTTTGACGACCACCGGTACGGCCGGCGGGTGCTGCGCCAGTGCCCTGGGCAGGAGCGCCCGGACGGCGACCACGGCTCTGGTTGTTCTTGTTCTGGTACGGACTGACGTAATCAGCGCGGTTACCAAAGTTATCCACATCGTCGTCACGGAACTCGTCCGGCGCACGGTTGGCATCGGCACGAGGTGTTGGCTGACGCTGTTCACGGGCAGGTTGAGCTTCGCGAGGCTTTTGCTCACGGGCAGGACGCTCGCCGCGAGCGGCGGCTGGCTTCTCTTTACCCTTGTCCTTGCCTTTGTCCTTGCGACCGCCGCCACCACCGCCGCCATTCGGGCCGTCGCCGCGAGGGCCACGTGGCGAATTGCGCGGGTTACGCACATCCGGACGCTCGCGCACTTCAGGCTTTTCGGCCTCTACAGTGCTGGAGTCAAAACCCATCAGGTCGCCATCAGCGATTTTCTGCTTGGTCATGCGCTCGATGCTTTTCAGCAGTTTTTCTTCGTCCGGAGCCACCAGCGAGATCGCTTCGCCCGAACGACCGGCGCGGCCAGTACGGCCGATACGGTGAACGTAATCTTCATCGACGTTTGGCAGCTCGAAGTTGACCACGTGCGGCAGCTGGTCGATATCCAGACCGCGAGCGGCGATATCGGTGGCTACCAGGATGCGTACGGCACCGGCCTTGAAATCGGCCAGGGCTTTGGTCCGCGCGTTCTGGCTCTTGTTACCGTGGATGGCCACAGCGCTGAGGCCGTGTTTGTCCAGGTATTCGGCCAAACGGTTAGCGCCGTGCTTGGTACGGGTGAAGACCAGAACCTGTTCCCAGGCGCCTGCGGTGATCAAGTGGGCCAGCAAGGCACGCTTGTGGGTCGCAGGGAGGCGGAATACGCGCTGTTCGATACGCTCGACCGTGGTGTTCGGTGGCGTGACTTCAATACGTTCCGGGTTGCGCAGCAGCTTGCCGGCCAGGTCGGTGATGTCCTTGGAGAACGTCGCCGAAAACAGCAGGTTTTGACGTCTGGCAGGCAGGCGGGCGAGAACCTTTTTCACGTCGTGGACGAAGCCCATGTCGAGCATCCGGTCGGCTTCATCGAGCACCAGGATTTCAACGTGGGACAGGTCTACGCTGCCTTGGCCGCACAGATCGAGCAAGCGACCCGGGCACGCTACCAGCACATCAACACCGCGGGCCATGGCCTGAACCTGAGGGTTCATGCCAACGCCGCCGAAAATGCAGGCACTGACGAACTTCAAGTCGCGGGCATAGAGCTTGAAGCTCTCGTGCACCTGAGCGGCGAGTTCGCGAGTAGGAGTCAGGACCAGTACACGCGGTTGGCGTGGGCCGTGGCGCTGGGATTTGTCCGGGTGGCCATTGGGAAACAGCTTTTCCAGGATCGGAAGAGCGAAGCCGCCGGTTTTACCAGTACCTGTCTGAGCCGCAACCATCAAGTCGCGACCTTGCAACACGGCGGGAATGGCCCGCTGTTGCACCGGAGTAGGCTGGGTGTAGCCCGCTGCTTCAATGGCGCGGACTAAAGCCTCGGAGAGACCGAGGGAAGCAAAGGACATGAGTAATCCTGTTCTAGTTAGGGCTTGGCCCAAAGGGATAGTCTTGCCTGGCGTGAATGGCGTTTAAGGTGACGCAATCCCGTCCGGTCCTGCTCCGGTCCTGAAGGTCCACTCTCAGCGCTCGCGCGGGCTGTAAAGCTGCGCAGTAGCGGGATTGAATGCCTTGTACAAGGACGAGCGGCCGGGCGTAAGCCTGGCGGAAAAACCGGAGTATAACAGAGCAATCACTGCGCGCCGCTTTCATGCTGCTCAACGGTTTTGTAGAGCGGAGCATTACACCCGTAGCAGTTGCTGCAGGCTGCGTCCGACGACAGAGTCGTCGGAAACCGGAGCGCACGGTTTTCCAGTTGAACCGCGTGCTGAGGTTTACGATCGCTTCGCAATCGGACGCAGCCTTCGGTAGCTGCTACGGAAAATGCACACCCTTCTTTTAACGCGGCAGTTTCAGGTTGTTCCAGATCGCGAGGCTCGGGTCAGCCTGGTTCAGGGTGTAGAAGTGTAGCCCCGGGGCGCCGCCATCAAGCAGGCGCTCGCACATTTCGCTGATGACCTGTTCGCCAAACGCCTGGATGCTTTGTACATCATCACCGTAGGCTTCCAGCTGCTTGCGAATCCAGCGCGGGATTTCAGCGCCACAGGCGTCAGAGAAACGCGCCAGTTTGCTGTAGTTGGTAATCGGCATGATGCCCGGCACGATGGGAATCGTGACGCCTGCTTGCTCTACACGCTCGACAAAACGGAAGTAGCTGTCGGCATTGAAGAAGTACTGGGTGATCGCACTGTCGGCACCGGCACGGGCCTTGCGGACGAAATTGTTGATATCGTCTTCAAAGTTGCGCGCTTGCGGGTGCATCTCAGGGTAAGCGGCCACTTCGATGTGAAAGTGGTCACCGGTCTCTTCACGAATGAAGCTCACCAGGTCATTGGCGTGACGCAGCTCGCCACTGGCCATGCCCATACCGGAGGGCAGGTCGCCACGCAGCGCAACAATACGCTTGATACCCGCCGCACGGTATTGAGCCAGCAGGCCGCGCAAATCGTCCTTGCTGTCACCCACGCACGACAAATGCGGAGCCGCAGGTACTTTTACTTCGCTCTCCAGCTGCAGCACGGTGTTGATCGTGCGGTCGCGGGTCGAGCCACCGGCACCATAAGTGCAGGAAAAGAAATCCGGGTTGTAGGCCGCCAATTGGCGAGCCGTGTTCATCAATTTTTCATGTCCAGCATCGGTCTTGGTCGGGAAGAACTCGAAGCTGAAACGACGATCTTGAGACATGGGAATACCCTTGCGTACGCGAAGGAGCAATGACACCCCTGACGCTGAACTCACACAAAAAAAAGGCGGTCAGTGCAAGCCTGACCGCCTTTTTAATCAGTAACGGTAAGCGTCTGGCTTGAACGGGCCTTCGACGGTGACGCCGATGTAGTCAGCCTGTTGCTTGGTCAGTTGCGTTACCACACCACCGAAACCGCGGACCATTTCCAGGGCCACTTCTTCGTCCAGCTTCTTCGGCAGCACTTCTACGGTCAGACGTGCGGCTTGCAGCTCGGCCGGCAGGTCAGCGTATTTTTGTGCGAACAGGAAGATCTGGGCCAGTACCTGGTTGGCGAACGAGCCATCCATGATGCGGCTCGGGTGACCTGTGGCGTTGCCCAGGTTAACCAGACGGCCTTCGGCCAGCAGGATCAGGTAGTCATCGTTCTGTGGGTCGAATTCGCCCAGGCCAGTACGGTGAACCTTGTGCACCTGTGGCTTCACTTCTTCCCATGCCCAGTTCTTGCGCATGAAAGCGGTGTCGATTTCGTTGTCGAAGTGACCGATGTTGCACACCACGGCGCGTTTTTTCAGCGCAGCCAGCATGTTTTTGTCGCACACGTTGACGTTACCGGTGGTGGTCACGATCAGGTCGATCTTGCCCAGCAGCGCAGCATCGATGCTGGCGGCAGTGCCGTCGTTCTGGCCGTCGATGAATGGCGAAACCACTTCAAAGCCGTCCATGCAGGCCTGCATCGCGCAGATCGGGTCAACTTCGGAGACTTTAACGATCATGCCTTCCTGACGCAGGGACTGGGCCGAGCCCTTGCCCACGTCACCGTAGCCGATCACCAGTGCTTGCTTGCCGGACAACAGGTGGTCGGTACCACGCTTGATGGCATCGTTCAGGCTGTGACGGCAGCCGTACTTGTTGTCGTTTTTGCTTTTGGTCACCGAGTCGTTGACGTTGATCGCAGGGATCATCAGCTCGCCTTTGGCCAGCATGTCCAGCAGACGGTGTACGCCGGTGGTGGTTTCTTCAGTCACGCCGTGGATCTTCTTCAGCATGGCCGGGTATTTCTTGTGCAGCAGCTCGGTCAGGTCGCCGCCGTCGTCGAGGATCATGTTGGCGTCCCAAGGCTCGCCATCCTTAAGGATGGTTTGCTCAAGGCACCACTCGTACTCTTCTTCAGTCTCGCCCTTCCAGGCGAAAACCGGGATACCGGCAGCGGCAATGGCGGCGGCAGCCTGATCCTGAGTCGAGAAGATGTTGCACGACGACCAGCGTACTTCGGCCCCCAGGGCAACCAGGGTTTCGATCAGTACGGCAGTCTGGATGGTCATGTGGATGCAGCCCAGAATCTTCGCGCCCTTGAGCGGTTGTTCAGCGGCATACTTGCGGCGCAGACCCATCAGAGCCGGCATTTCGGACTCGGCGATAAAGGTTTCGCGGCGGCCCCATGGGGCGAGGGACATATCAGCGACTTTATAGTCGGTAAAACCTGCAGGCGTGTTTACAGCGCTCATCAAGAGCCTCCATTCGTTTAATCGCGAATGGGCGCCGTTGTGCGTTGAGTGCCTGCCCAGGGAGCCCTGAACAAACAACGCCCCATCCGAGCCTGACAGGCTGAACCTGCTGCAGCGCCCCTCGGACAGGTGGCGGGAACGGTACTGGGTAAAGATGACCGTTTTGAAGCGGGGGTGATTATAGCCATCCCGCCCTTTCTTCCCAAGGTTTTTATCCCGCGTTGCATTTGCTTAATCGAGACCATAGTCGAAGCTTAATAGAGCTAAGCGCCATGGTCTGACATCATGGCCGGCATCTAAGGCAAGACGGTCAGGAGCGAATATGAATTTTCACACCCGCAAATGGGTTAAACCCGAAGACCTCAATCCTAACGGCACTTTGTTCGGTGGCAGCCTGCTGCGCTGGATCGACGAAGAAGCCGCGATCTACGCCATTGTCCAGCTGGGCAACCAGCGCGTGGTGACCAAATACATCTCCGAAATCAACTTTGTCAGCGCCTCGCGCCAGGGCGACATCATCGAACTGGGTATTACCGCCACTGAGTTCGGGCGCACCTCAATCACCCTGACCTGCGAAGTGCGCAACAAGATCACCCGCAAAAGCATCCTGACAGTCGACAAGATGGTGTTCGTCAATCTGGGCGAAGACGGCTTGCCCGCAGCGCACGGGCGCACCGAAATCAAATACGTCAAAGACCAGTTCCAGGAATAAGCCTTCGCTGACTTGTTACCCGGCGGCATACGCTTTGACAACGCGTGCTGTACGAACCGCACCCGGGCCATGCCCCAGCGCATGACGAATTGCCCGAGAGGTTCATTGCAGAGCCTCTCGGCTGTCTTTTCGGGTCAATAAACGCCAGGCCCGGCAGGCGGGTGTTTTGTTTTTCAACATGGTTCGTCGCGCAGACAACCGCTACGGCTTTTTCCTAGGCTCTCTGCCCGTCAGGAATCCCCCTGACGCACACAGAGAGCACATCATGAAAGTACCCGTTCACCCTCCCCGGCCAATCCCCCTGGACCTGTTGGCACCTGCCCGAAACGTGCCCGCCAGCGTCTCGCTCAGCGGTTCCCAGCCCCTGACCCACAACAAGGCTCAGCCACCAGGTACCGCAACACGGCTGGTCGAGGCTGCCGGGGAACGCAAGTTGAGCCTCAGCCGCTACAGCGATGGCACGGTGGAGGTGACACTTTCGGCGCCTGCGGCGACTCGCCTGGTGCTCAGTGGCGGAGGGGCGAAGGGCATTGCTTATCCCGGTGTCGTGCAGGCGCTGGAAGAAAGCGGGGCGTTAAAGAGCATTCAAGTGATTTCCGGCTCATCGGCAGGCGGGATTTCAGCCGCGCTGATTGCTAGCGGTATGGACGCCAAGGCCTTCGACACCTTATCTGACAGCATTAACCTGCCGGATCTGCTGAACAGTAAAAATCCCGTCCTCGAATGGGTCCAAAAGGCCAACTCCAGCCTTGGCAAAGTGGCTGGCCGAGTGCCCGGACAGGCAGGCAACCTGTCCCAACTGTTATTCACCTTGCTGCCGCGCCTGCAGTCCAAGGCCGAGCCCCTTGAGGAGATGCTGCGCAACGAATCAAGAAAGTCGATCCTGACACACATCGCCAACCTCCCCAGAGACACGCGCCCGGCAGCCCTCATGGCGATCGCGGACAAGTTGAGCGCTGGCGGCGCGACGACCTTTGCCGACTTGCACCTGCTGAGCCAGCATCTTCCTGCGATCAAACAGCTCAATATCACCGGTACCGGCATGTTCGACGGCCGCCCGCAATTGGTGGTGTTCAACGCCAGCCTGACCCCCGACATGGACATCGCCCGTGCCGCGCACATTTCGGGATCGCTGCCCGTCGTCTTCAGCCAACCCGTCGAGCAAGGTCTGGCATTTCAGGAACGTGCGGGGAAAACCGCCTTCCAGGATGGCGGCCTGCTGCTCAACATCCCGGACAACGACCTGTACGAACGTACATTTCCAGACAGCCCTCTGAGCACGACCGAAAAACTGATCATCAAATTCGAGCCTGCAAAGTCCCCTGTGCAGCCCGCACGCGGCGGGATCGGCAGCAGCCTGGTCGATGCCTTCACAGGTGTGGCCCATACGGCAGCCCACCAGTTCCAGACCACCCGAATCAAAGCGCTGGACGATCAGACCGTGATCCTGCCCTTGAACACCGACAAAGGTGACTTTCGCGGAAAACTCAACGGGACCATCAACTTCACCATGCCCCTGGACGTTAAAAACCATTTGCAGGCGTTGTCACGCCACGTGGTGAACGAGCACCTGGAGCACCGGGCTGCGGTTCGCGAACAGCACCACTTCGCCTCGCTGGACGAGGCCGTACTGGCCATGGACGATGAGATGTTCAACAACGCGAAGCCACTACTGGAGCGGGATCCGGCCAGCCGTGACGTGCTGCGTTTTCGACAAAGCGCCGGGCAAGCCCTGCAGGCACTGGATACCCTCCTCACCGAGGCCAGCGAGGCACCTGTGCTGACGCTGACGCCGTCGCTGGGAGCCGCCCTGCGCAACCTCGATGCACTCGCCAGTCGCCCGGAGCATATCGAGTGGCTGGGCATGAAGCTCAATGCGGCGGATAACCGCAACTACCAGCAGCTGCTGCAAGCCATGTCCACAGACGCGACCCAAGGGCTGTCAAAAGTCATCACCCGTGCTGTCGCTGAAATGAAAAAACGCGACATTGCCGTCATTGCCGACAACCTGACCCGCGAAGTGATTTACCCGTCGCTGTTTCGTCCCGGGCAACCCGATGCCAATGTGAACCTGTTGCGGCGTGCCGAGCACAGTCTGGCCCGGGCGACCACCGCATCCGAGGTCAATCATGTACTCGATGACATCATTGAGCATTACGTGGCACGCAATAAACCCTGGACACAACACCTGCACTCTACAACGGTTGAAATGGCCAGGGCCTGGCGAATCCCGACTTAATTTCCAGACCACTGAACAGCGCTGAATCCCGCCGGTCGTAGCTACAGGCCCCCTCAGGATTCAGGAGCACACCATGACGACGGAAAAAACCGGCAAGACACCCAACTTGTCGGATCAGGAACAACATGATGTCGACAAAAGCCAGCCACCTCGCGCGGCGGTGCTGCATGAAATTATCCGTACCGAGGGTGACCTGGAACTGGAGCGCAGCGTTGCTGCGCTGTGGTGGTCGGCGCTGGCCGCAGGCCTGACCATGGGCCTGTCGCTGATGGCCATGGGGCTGCTCAATTCGCGACTGCCAGATGCCGAAGGGTTCAAAGTGATCGCCAGTTTTGGTTATTGCGCCGGGTTTCTGGCCGTCATCCTCGCTCGCCAGCAATTGTTCACCGAAAACACCCTCACCGCCGTTTTGCCCATCATGAGCAACCCGACGCTCAACAACTTCGCACGTTTGCTACGGCTGTGGTCAGTGGTTCTGGTCGGCAACCTGTGCGGCACCCTGCTGGTGGCGTACGTGATGCTGAACTTGCCGATTTTTGACACCAAGACCGACATGGCCTTTCTCGACATCGGGCGCAAGGTCATGGAAAACAGCCCGTGGCAGATGTTTGCCAAAGGCATTGTCTCGGGCTGGATGATCGCCACCATGGTGTGGATGATCCCGTCCATGGAAAGCGCCAAAATCTGGATCATCACCCTGATCACCTACCTGATGGCACTGGGGGATTTCACCCACATCGTGGTGGGTGCCGCCGAGGTGTCGTACCTGGTGTTTGCCGGTGAGTTGCCGTGGAAAGACTTCTGGCTGATCTTTGCCGGCCCTACCCTGGCCGGCAATATCATCGGTGGCAGTTTTATCTTTGCCTTGATCAGCCATGCGCAAGTCCGCAGCGACACTCAAAAGCCCGCAGCCAAGACGCCCTAGCCGGCTCAGATCACGTAATGCGCGATGGCCACAAAATGCAGCAGGCTGCCGGCAATCACGAACAGATGCCAAATGCCGTGGGCATGGCGCAGACGATGATCGAGGGCGAAGAAAATAATCCCGACGGTGTACATCACCCCGCCTGACGCCAACCAGATAAAGCCGGCGGTGCCCAGCGCCGCCAGCAATGGCTTGACCGCCACCAGCACGATCCAGCCCATGACCGCGTAAATCACGATCGACAGAATGCGCGCTTCAGAGCGCGGCTTGATCTCCTGCAACATGCCGATCACGGCCATGCCCCACACAATTCCGAACAGTGACCAGCCCCAGGGGCCGTGCAAAGTGACCAGACAAAACGGGGTGTAACTGCCCGCGATCAGCAGGTAAATCGACAGGTGATCGAGCTTCTGCATGATCACCTTGGAGCGCCCGCGCACGCTGTGGTACACGGTCGATACGCTGTACAGCACCACCAGCGTAACGCCATAAATCGCCACGCTGACAATCTTCTGCGGGCTGCCGTCCAGGCACGCCATCACCAACAACCAAATACTGCCAATTGCCGCCGCCACAGCCCCCAACAAATGGGTCCAGGCATTGAGCTTTTCTCCGTGATACATGTGCAACATCCTCAAATAGCCGATAGTGCGACTGTGTCACTTGATTGGATATAAAGGTTTACCACACCGCACGCCATTGCACTTTGTGACAGCGAGGGTCAGCTTATACAGGCCGTCTGTGATAGACCAATTGAAACGCGCTTCTCCGGTAAAGCCGTCAACCGAGCACACACGCGAATCCCTGACGGGTTCGGTATTGGCAAACGCAGCTGAACAAAGACCTGCCGGATCGAGCCGGAGCGCGGGTTTGCTGATGCCCCGGAATTACCCGGAAGGCCACGATCTATTGGCTGCCCATAAAACAGGTCAGAATTTGCAGGGCGGGCTGCCTTTTCCTACCTTCCCCAAGCCTTGCGACAGCTGCGAATTTGTTGTGCAGTCATCTCGGAGCAACTGTCTTGATGCAGTTCCACTGTGGGTACGGGCACGAAAGCTGCGATCTTTTGATCTGGCCGTTTTTATCGGACTGATCCCTTTCCCTCACCAGAACTTTCCGAGACAATCCCGCACGCATTGCGCCTGACGGTTTACGCGCCTAGTCTCGCCCCATCGCTGCACATCAGCGATCGGGTTTAGTCGCTCGGCTTACTGTTAGGCGCACAGCGCCACTTAAAAACAGGCGTTTTTTAATGCCTGCATTTTATGGTGGCTGTGCGCAGGGCACCTTCGGGTGCGCCGGTGTCCTAACGGCCGGTCGACTAACCTGCGCACAGCTGCCACCCACTCGTTTAGTCGCGAGCGTGTCGGCGGCTGAGGCAAGCAGCCACCTCGATGCGACGCAGCGCGACCTTGTGTTATCGGTACAGCATCTGGTGGACATGGCCAAAACCCAGGTCGAAAAAACACTGAGCGGCTTTACAGCCCGCTGATCCAGACACGCGCCTGATTGACATCAGGCGCGCCTCAGTTCCTGACCTCCGCAGACATAGCACTTGCACTCAGCCCTTACGGACGCGTCCTACATCCAGCTTTCGCCCTTCGCAATAGACTTTTGGGATTTCCAGAAAGGTGGGCCTGCGGCATGGATTCAAAAGAAATCACAATGCAGGGCCTTCTGGAGGCTTTCAATAGTTTGATCATGCGGGCACGCCTTGCCGGTGCCATGCACTTGAATAATGGTGTGACACGCTTGGCGTTTGCCAGGGACATGACCGATTACGCCGACCAGATCATCGATGATGTCGAGACGGGGCATCTACCCCTTGAGGATGGTCTTGAGGCGCTGCAGCAGGCGTATATACAACTGCAAAAGCAAGTACTCCAACTCAACAGCGAACGGCTGGATCAGCCTGTACTGCCGAATCCTTACAACGCTTTGGGTCCCTTGGTGACAGAGGAGGTTGATCCGCTTGAACTGATTACGTTGATGAGTCCCCCCCGCCGTCCATTCAAAGACGCCCCCGTCGATTTACTGCGCTATGTGCGACGCGAGCGCCTGCAAGCGGTTGAAGTCAATCAAGTACGCAGCACTACCCATGCCGCGCCACCACCCGTGGCGAACACCCGGCTCCTTACACCGGATCAATGGCCCGCAGAGGTTAAACCCCAAGAGCCTGGCTTTTATGTGGTGCCCAAAAGCACCACGTTTCAACAGTTGCAAGCCGACCTGTTCACTACCAAAGATTTCAACGTACTGAGCAAATTCAAAAGCCTTAATCCTGGGCGGGAGCAGGTCAAAGCCGGCCAGTTGATCGTTCTCAGCGATCCCAACAACTTGCTCTGCACCCGTGAAGAGGCGCAGCTGATGGCAGCGGCACAACGGGTGAACGAAGCGCTGGAATCACTGACGCCCGAAGAAGCCGACTTCATGGCGCAGCACCATGATGAAATTGAATCGTTTATTACCCATGGCGTGACGGCAGTAGGTATTGGCGAAGCGATGTTTGCCAAGCATCTGGAGGATGTAAAAAAGGTATTGGTCGACATCGAAAACCTGCACAAAACCAGCTTTAACCGGCACGGCAACCTGCAGTCCGTCGAGTTCTTTGCCGAGCGCCGCGCATTGTTCAACTCACTCAATCTGCAACTCACTGCCCTGACCAAAAAAGTCATCGGTTTTCCTGACCACCCCAACCTCAAGAACGCACTGGGTATTTCCAGCAGAAGCCTGGTCCACCGCTGGACGCTGGCCGGCGGACCCGACCAGATTCCGGGGTATGCGACGCATATTAATGGCGTGTCCAAGGCGGCTAAATACATCAAATACGGAGGTTGGGTAGCCACAGGCATTGGCGGCGGGGTTTCTTATATGAAAGTGCAAGAAGTGTGTGCTGCAGGGAATACAGAGATGTGTAAAAAGATCAGGTTTACAGAGACGGGAGCCTTTGCGGGTGGGGTCTTGGGTGGTGCCGCAGCAGGTGTAGTTGTTAGTCAGGGTACAGCCGGTGCAATTTGCGCAGTCGCTGGCGTACCTACTGGTGGGGCAGCGTTTCTGGTATGCGGCCTTATCTTGGCGGGGGCCAGTGCTTATGGTGCAGGTTACTACGGAGGAATGGGCGGAGACGTTTTGGGTGAGCTTTTCTACGAGAGCAGCAAATGAAAATGGTCAGTACAAACACCCTGTATTTATGTTTTATCACCCTGATTTTTACAGGCTTGATTATTAATATTGGACGAAGCCTTTATCTGGCCTACACACAAAAAGACTTCATCCTTAGCCATTTGGAAAACTGCAAGCTCGTCAAAAGATGGGCCTTTATGAATCGTGTAGGGCCTTGGGGAAGAATGGTATTCATTGGCACAGTTTCGGGCTTGCTTGCGTCCCCTCGAATTCAAATAATTTTGGGTGAGGCAAATGCAGAGGATATCGAAAACTTCCCAAAAAAACTAAAGCAAACACTGATTACTCTACAACGAACGACCCGCTGGCTTGTAGTTAGTTTAATAGCGCTTACTGTGGCTCAAAAACTGAATCTTTTTGAGTTTCTTGCGCATGGCCAACCCAGTAAAGCCTCATATGGCATCGCCACTACCCTTCCGATAGAAAATTCAGACCCCACCCACAGCATCAGGTTTTGGGTCTTTATTATCGACATCTGCGGCTTGCTATTTTTTTTATCGGCAGCTTCTTACATCATCTATAAAAAGCTTGATGAGCTGTTGAGTCACTTAAAAAACTGTCGTGCCATTACAAAACTATCAAGTTTAAGAAATGAAGGACTTCAGGGAAAACTGATGTTACTGGGGCAAATTTCCTCTTTGATAATATTTCCTAATCGTCGTGTGCTGTCCGGAGATGCAGACATTCAGGATATAAAAAACTTCCCACCTTCGCTCAGGCGCTTAATAACGACACTGTATACGCTGTTATGGATATTGCTCATTGTTCTTTTGGGCCTGATTTTTTCACTCAGACGCTAAATATTTTGACACTCCCACCCAACACCAACCTCTCCAACGCCAGCAAGTCCGGGATTTTGGCCACGTGGTCGCCTATTTGTACCGCTGCACGTTCCAGGGGGCTTAGCGGCACGTCGACAAAACTGAGCTGGCTGTCCACTTTGTAGGAACTCGGGATGCCCTGGACGACCATGGCGATGTATTTGAGTGCCGGGTTGCCACTCAAGGTATTGAGGATGACGATGCGTGCCCGCTCACCGATGACCAGCGGGCTGCCACAGGCGGCTTCAAAGCTGATCAGGGGCAGTGCGTGGTCGCGCCAGGTGATTTGCCGCAGGTGCCACGGCGGGGAGTCGCTGCTCGGTTCGCCGTGCTGGTAGTCGATCAATTCCGCGATGGCGACGTTGGGCAGCAGCAAGTAGCGGTCAGCCAGGGGCAGTAACAAAGCGGTCAGGCTGCCCACGCGATGATCAAGCATGAGAGATGCTCCAGTAGGCAATGCGCTCCAGCAACACTGACTCTTGATAGGGCTTGCCCAGGTAGTCGTTGACACCGATGGCCATCGCCCGGTTTTGGTGTTTTTGACCGGTACGCGATGTAATCATGATGATCGGCAGATCCTTGAAACGTGGGTCGTTACGCACTCGGGTGGCCACTTCAAAACCGTCCATGCGCGGCATTTCGATATCCAGCAGCATCAGGTCCGGGGTGTGGGTGTCCAGCACGCTCATGGCATCGACGCCATCCTTGGCGGTGATGACGTTCATGCCGTTGCGCTCCAGCAGGCGGCTGGTGACTTTACGCACGGTGACCGAGTCGTCCACCACCAGGACCAGTAAAGGACGGACTGCCGGCGTGAACTCCAGCGCGCCGACGGCTTCATGACGGTCCCTCTGTAATGGCTGTCGCGCCTGATGGGCACGAATGTAGGCGAGCAGGTCGAGGATCAACACCACCCGCCCGTCTCCCAGAATGGTCGCGCCCGACAACCCTTGTACCCCGGCAAATTGTGGGCCGAGGCTTTTGACCACGATCTCTCGCGAACCGGCCAGCGCATCGACCTGCAGCGCCACACGCTGATCCTGGCAATGCACCAGCAGCACCGGCAGCGAATGGCTTTCGCCCTCCAGCCTGGGTTTGCCCACGGTTTGCAGCAGCTCACCCAGGTAGCGCAGTTCGTAGGCTTGCCCGCCGTAGTGGTACAGCGGCGGGTTGAGCTGGTAATAGCCTTCCAGCTCATCGGGCATCACCCGTACGATGCCTTCGACGGTATTGAGGGCGATGGCGTATTGCTCGTCAGCGCATTGCACCATCAGGGCGCGGTTGAGCGAAACACTGAACGGCAGGCGGATCTGAAAGTGCACGCCCTGCCCGGCTACCGAATCGATGGTCATGCTGCCGCCCAGCAGCCGCACCTCTTCATGGACCACGTCCATGCCGACCCCTCGCCCGGAAATCTGAGTGATTTTTTCTGCTGTCGAGAACCCCGGTTGCAGAATGAACTGCAAGACTTCGCGGTCGCTGATCGGGGTATCGGGGTTCAGCAGGCCGCGCAAGATGGCTTTGCGCCGCACCGCTTCAAGCGGCACGCCGGCGCCATCGTCATGCATGTCGAACACCACGTCGCCGCCTTCGTTGGACAACTCCAGGCTGATCATCCCTTGCTCGGGTTTGCCACTGGCCTGGCGCACACTGGCCGGCTCAAGACCGTGGTCAACGGCATTACGCAACATGTGTTCGAGCGGTGCCACCATGCGTTCCAGCACATTGCGGTCAATTTCGGCTTCGGCATTAATGACGCTGAACTCGACCTGTTTGCCCAGCTCGCTGGCCACTTGGCGCACCGTGCGCTTTAAGCGCGGCAGCACGCGCTCGAACGGCACCATGCGTGTCCCCATCAGGCCTTCTTGCAGCTGGGTGTTCACCCGCGCCTGCTTCTGCAGCAGGCTCTGTGCGTCCCGGTTACGGGCCGCCAGCGTGGCCTTGAGGTCGAGCAAATCCGACGCCGACTCAAACAGTGCGCGGGACAATTGCTGCAGTTGGGAATGGCGGTCCATTTCCAGCGGATCAAATTCATCGTAGGCCATGCCGTCGGCTTCAATATGCTGACGACTGTGGATTCGGCCCTGGGTTTCGGTGTCGAGTCGACGCAACTGGTCGTGCATCCGCTCAAGAGTGGTCTGCATTTCGTTGAGGGCGATCTTGCCGTCATTGACCTGCTGTTCAATGCGCCCGCGGGTGATCGACGTTTCACCCGCCAGGTTGACCAGGTCTTCCAGCAGCTCGGCCGGCACCTTGATCGTGTCCAGCCCCGTGCGCTCAGCCTCGGGCAGCACAAGCTCGGGCTTGGCCGGCGCGGGCGGCTGCACGGTTGTGCGGGCACTGCGTTCAATCTGGCGAATGCGTTCGATCAGAGCTTGCGGAGCAGGCACCGGCTGAGCGCTGCGCAAAGCATCGAGCATCTGCGCCAATTGGTCATGGCAACGCTGAAACAACGCGAACAGCTCGGCACTCGGCGCGAGCAACCCGACAGAAATATCCTCGAAGAGGGTTTCCAGTTCGTGGGCAAAATCACCGATAGCGGCGACTTCGATCATTCGTGCGCTGCCTTTGAGGGTGTGCAAATCGCGCAGCAGGTTCTCGACTTCAAGATGGCCCTGCGGATCGGCCTGCCAGCGCAACAAGGCAGTGCCCGAGCTTTCGAGGATGTCGAACGCTTCCTCAAGGAAGATTTCCAGCAGTTCCTGTTCACCACCCGGAGCTGTTGGCGGCTCGGCATCGGCACCCGGGATGGTCGACGGCTCGATGCCAGGCAGGCTCGACCCCAACTGCCGGGTGGCGCTGCCCAATTCGGTGATGTCGAGGGTTTGCCCGCCTTCGCGGCGAATCAAGCCCGTGGCATCCGGTGCCAGTCCTTCGTGCAACAGAGCGTGCAAGGCCTGGACAAGCGTCGGTTGCGCAGTGATTTCCTGCCCGGCCGCCAGTTGATCGAGCATGTTGATCAACGCTTCCTGAGCGGTGTCTGCCTGATGGAAGAACCGCTCGCTGACCGCCAGGCTGCTTTCTTCAACGGCGCCATACAGGTCGAGCAAGGCCTCGCACAGGCTATCGATGGGCTGCAAGTCCAGCAGGTGCGCAGACTCGGCCAGGGTGGTCAACTGGTCGAGCAAGGTGTCGAGCCCGTCCCGCTCGTGGGGATTTTGGCGCCAGTTGCGCAGGGTGTCTTCGGCGTCAAACAGGATGTCCATGCTTTCGCTCAAGAACTCGGCAATACGCTGCGGATCACGCTGGCGTTTAACCGTGCTGCCGGGTGTATCGAGCAACGTCTCAAGACGCCGCGCAACCTGCTGCTCAAGGCGTTCGATCAAGTCGTCAGCGCCGTGAATATCAGCCAGCGGATCATTGTCGAGCTGTTCAAGGCCCCGGTGCAGCAACGTCTCGGCCTCAGACAACAGCTCGATTTCATCCAGCTCCAGACCAAGGTGGTGCGCCTTGTATTCCCGTACCAGAAGGTCCAGCGGCACAGCCAGTTCGGCCATGCGCAACACACCGGCCATGTAGGCACTGCCTTTGAGTGTGTGCACGGCAAGCTGCAACTCATCGCTGGCATACAGCGGCAGTTGTTCACGGGCCTGATCAAGAAAGCGATCTAGGCGTTCGAGGTGGGTTTGCGCCTCCTGACGGAAGATCTCCAGCAACTGCGGGTCAAGCCCCGGGCTTTCCTGAGCGATCAAGAGCGGCGGGGACTCGCCCTTGGACAGCAAGTGGGCCAGCGCGGCCAGTTGATCGACGTCTTTGTGCTGACGCTGGCAGCGATCGGCAAATTCCTGAATCAGCCCCGGCAGCCTCGCCAGTACGTCATCCAGAAACTGATACATCTCCGGTCCAGGCGCAACATTGCGCTCAATCACTCGATTCAACAGGTTCTCGACGGCCCATGCCAGTTCACCCAACACCAGCGCCCGAACCATACGTCCACTGCCCTTGAGGGTGTGAAATCCCCGGCGCAGTTGCGCCAGCGCTACGCTGTCGGCCGGGTTGGCGATCCATTGCGGCAAGGCGTCATGCAAGGCGATCAGTACCTCATCGGTCTCTTCCAGAAAGACCTCCAACAGCTCTTCATCCACCGGCTCTTCATCCACCGGAGGCGGCAACAAACTGCTGGGGAGATGCAATGCCGGCGGGTTGAGCGTCGACAATGGGCTGGCCAATACATCGGCCAGACTTTGCATCACCTCAGGGTCGTCCAGCGCCTGCAAGCCCCGCATCGCCTGCACTTCGACGGGGCTGAGCCTGTCATCCAGCAACGGCACCTGACGCTCGGCCGGGGCATAACCCAACTCAATCAGGCTGTCTTCGGCCCGATCCAGCACGCGATCACCTGCCGCACCGGGATCCTGCGTGAGGCGTTCCAAGTAGTACTCAAGACTGATCAGCACATCCGCGAGGTGGTCAAGTTGCGGCGCCGGGGGCGGTTCCACGCTCGGCAATACATGCTCACCGAGGTAATCATTGAAGGCTTGCAACAAACTGGCGGCACGACTCAACGGGATCATGGCCAGAGCGCCACGGATTTGCGTCAGCATTTCGGGTAATGGCTGCAAAAACTGACGGTCGAAACCTGTCTCAACGTAGTCGGTGATCAGGTCTTTGACCTCATCGAGGACGATACGCGCCTCTTTGATCACCAATTGATGGATCTGCATCAGGTCGGTGGTAGGCAGCCGGCTCTCTTCTCGCTGTGACGCTTCAACGCTGCCCACCATCCCGGCCAGCGTCGCCTCGACGTACAGCAGCGCAGCGGCCACATCCATCAATACCGCATCGGTGGGTTCACGCTGCCCCTGGGCCAGCCCTTGCACCACGGCCAACTGATCGATGATGACCTTGCGTGGCTGGCCAAATCCCAAAACGGCCAGGGTGTCGGCGATTTGACGCAGTGGCGCCATCAGGCTGCTGAGCTGCGAAACGTGGGAGCGGTTACTGCGTACAAACAGGTCGAGACGTTCCTTGACCCGCACCAGCTCTTCGCACAAGGCCGCCACCACTGAGCGCATCGCGTCCCGATCAGGGCCGGCCAGACGCGCACGCTCTTCATCGACCATCGCCGCGTCGGGCATGGCCTCATCCAGTTCATAGTGGTTTTTCAGCGTGAGCATCTTTGAAGTCGGCTGTTCAGCCTTGGCGATATAAAACAGCAAACTGGTGAGCAACTCTTCGGGGGCTGGCTGGTTTACGCCATCGATCCCCTGCTCCAGCAGACGCTTGAGTTCGGTGTCCGACTCCTTGAACAAACTGCGCAGCGCCGGGCTGTTGGCCACCCGCCCCCGGAGCATGCCATCGACCAGCGCCGAAGCGATTTTCCACAAGGCATTGAGCGGCGCCCCCTGGCACACGCTCTGCAATTGCGCGAACACGCCCGCCATCAGTTCCAGGTTGGCCTGCACGTCTTCGTCTTGTAGCAACCCCTGCAACGCGTTGTGCAGCGTATGGCGCAGGGCACGCAAATGACGCGGCAACTCGGGCATGATCAAGCGAGCCAGAGCAACCTGATCCAGCTCGGGCAACACCTGCAACGGCGGGCTGAACAGGCTGGTTTCCGAGAGCAGCGCTTCGCCACGCGCGGTGCGCAGGTCGTTAAGCAAAGGCAGCACCACCAGCGGCCAGTCCCGACGCGCGCTGTGTGCCCGGTCGAGGTACAACGGCAACTGGCTGAAGGCTTGCTGTAACAAGCGCAACGCTTCATCGAGATGAGGCACTCGCCCCTGCTGCAGGGCGATCACCAACTGCTCCATTTCTTCAGCCAGCAATGCCGCGCCGTAGAACTCCACCATCAGCAAACTGCCATGCACCTGATGGATGCATGCCAGACACTGTGCCAACACGTCGGGCGCAGGTTGCACCGCGTAGCCATCCAGCGCCACACGCGCCTGTATCAGGGTTTCGGCAATCTCGCCTTTGACCCATTCGAGGGCCACGTAGTCGTGCCGATCAACCATAACAACTCCAGTCAGAATTGCGCCGCACTACTGAGGTTCACGCGGTTTTTGCGTGGCAGGCAAGGTGAATCCAGACACCGAACGCCGCAGCTGGCTGGCCATTTTGGCCAGGTTGCCAATGCTGTCTGCGGTAGCCGTGGAGCCGGACGATGTTTGGGTGGTGATTTGCTGAATGACGTTCATCGTCAGGGAAATCTGCGCCGCCGAACTCGTTTGCTGCTGCGCGGCATTGGAGATGCGCTGGATCAGGTCGGCCAGGTTCTGCGACACGCCTTCGATCTCTTCCAGCGCCACCCCGGCGTCATGGGCCAGGCGGGCACCGCGCACCACTTCGGTGGTGGTCTGTTCCATGGAGATAACCGCCTCGTTGGTGTCAGCCTGGATCGCCCGCACCAGCGTTTCAATTTGCCGCGTGGCGGCTGACGAGCGCTCAGCCAAGCGTTGAACCTCGTCGGCCACCACCGCAAAACCGCGCCCGGCATCTCCCGCCATAGAGGCCTGGATCGCCGCGTTGAGGGCCAGAATATTGGTCTGATCCGCGATATCGTCGATCAAACTTACTATGTCGCCGATCTCCTGCGAAGACTCGCCCAATCGCTTGATACGCTTGGCGGTGTCCTGAATCTGGTCTCGAATGTTATCCATGCCGTGAATGGTGTTGTGCACCACTTCGTTGCCTTTGTTGGCAATGGCCACGGAACGCTCCGCCACCGCCGACGACTCGGAGGCGTTGGCCGATACCTGGTCGATGGAGTCAGCCATTTGCTGAACAGCGCCGGAGGCCTCGGCAATTTGCTGGGCCTGATGCTCTGAAGCTTCGGCCAGTTGCATGGCGGTGGCTTGCGTCTCCTGCACCGCAGCGGCCACTTGTCCGGCCGTGAGGTTGATGGTCGCCACCAGCTCGCGCAGTTGGTCGATGGAATAGTTGATGGAGTCGGCAATGGTGCCCGTGAAGTCCTCGGTGACCGACGCCGTGACTGTCAGATCGCCGTCCGCCAGGTCTTCGATTTCGTCCAGCAAGCGCATGATCGCGTTCTGATTGCGCTCGTTTTTTTCGGCGGTCTCACGCAACTGACGATTGGTTTCGCGAACCATTACCAGCCCAATCAGAATGATGGACGCCAGCGCCAGCAAACCCAGCACATAGCCGCCGATGATTTCCAGCGAACGCCCGCTGGCAAGGTTTTCGAAACCATTGGCCAGTGTCGAGGCTTCGTCGAGCAGCGTTTGCGACAAACTGAAAATGGTGTTGGCGGCTTCCCGTACCTGAAAGAGCTGCGGTGAGGTTTCAAGGATCTCGTCCACCGACCCGGAGACAAACTGGAACAGCTCGGAGATCTCCAGCAACCGGGCCCGGGCATCCTGGTCTGCAACCCGGGGAATACGCAGCTCGGAATTGCCCTCCAGCATACCGTTGAGCACTTGCCCGAAGCGCAGGGCGTCGCGACCAAAAGTGCCAGCCGCTTGTGCCGCATTTTCATCACCGGCCAGTACCGTATTGACCGCCCCCAGTATTCGTTCAGCCAACAGTGACTGACGCTGTGCCAGCGCCACCTGGTCGGCAGGGGCGCCACGCTGCAAGAGTATTTCGACGACCTTTTCGTACTCGATTTGCAGCTGAGGCACGGTTTCAGCCAGCGTCGCCGCCACCTGATGCAGCGACAACACGGTTTGTTCGCTGGCCAGAATGGCATTGACGCTGTTCAGCAGCTGTTCCCAGTCACGCTGAACGGCCTTCATTTCCTGGTGGACTGCGTGTGGCGCCACGGGCAGTCCAGTGGCCGGGTCGCCTTTTTTCAAGTACCCCCAGCGCTGGCTGAAATCGTTACGCGCATCGCTGAGCAACTTGAAGGCAGCCGCTTTGCCGGCAGCGGCTTCAGTGGCGTTTTTGGCGATACGCTGGGACAGGACGCGCAACTCGCCCGCGTGGCTGATGTACTGCTTGTCGTAATTGGATTGGGTGTTGATATAAGCGAAGTTGGCGAACAACAGCATGATGAACACGATCAAGGCGATAAAAAGCACAATGATCTGCGAACGACTGCGCGACCCTTCCAATGGTTTAGCGGTATGTGCTGTGGTCATCAATCAGGTCCTGAGATCCCGGTTCAAGGTGCAAGGCAAAGGAGTTGCCCTTCAAACGGCTACCGCCCAAAACTGCGGCGCGCGGGCCAAGGCAAACGGGCTGAACACCCACCAGGGATGCTCAGCGGCAAAATGCCCCTGCACATAGGGCGCAAACAACGGGTCGGGCAACGTCAGCAGGCGACTATCAAGATTGCCCTGGGCAAAGTGTTGCATGCCCAGCACTTCATCAACCTGCAAACCGACAAACACTTCTTTGTACTCCAGAACCAGCACCCGACGCTGCTTGCGCAAGGGGGTCAGCTCGACCCCGAAAAAACCGCAGAGGTCCATGATCGGCAGCAGTTGGCCACGCAGATTGGCCACCCCCTTGACCCAGGATTTCACCCCCGGCAACAAGGTAAAACGCGGTTCATGCAGGATTTCGGCAATTTCACCCATCGGCGCCACAAAACGATGCTCGCCAATCCGGAAACCGATGCCGCTCCAGGTATCGACTTGCGCCTGGGCAGGCACCAGGTCCGCCGCCAGCGCACGACAGCGCTGGTCAATCTCAAGCAACAGTTCGAAGGCGGTCAGAGAGCCTGGCATGCGGCGACCGTCACTCGGCTGACGGGGCGGACAGTGCGTCGGTCACCGCTTTTATCAAGGCCGCTTCCTCGATTGGCTTGGTCAGGTAGCCCTTAGCCCCCTGACGGGCGGCCCAGACCATATCGGTTTCCTGGTCCTTGGTGGTCACCACAACCACGGCAATGTGGCGGGTTTCCGGATCTTTGGTTAACTGGCGCGTGGCCTGAAAGCCGTTAAGGCCCGGCATCACGATGTCCATCAACACAACATCGGGTTTTTCCTGACGCGCAAGCGCGACGCCATCCGCGCCATTTTCAGCCTTGAGCACTTCATGACCGTGCTTTTCCAGCATGCCGGACAATTTGTACATTTCAGTCGGCGAATCATCGACGATCAGAATGCGAGCCATGGTGTTCCCCATTTATTTAGGTGATCGTCCGGCGGGCCGGGCGTCATTGAGCGTTTGGGACAATATTGAAACCGGGTACGTGGGCCTTGATTGCACTCAGCAGTTCTTCTTTGCTGAAAGGCTTGGTCAAAAATTGATCAGAACCCACAATCCGCCCCTTGGCCTTGTCGAACAAGCCGTCCTTGGACGACAACATAATGACGGGCGTCGACTTGAACGACCGGTTATTTTTGATCAGCGCGCAGGTCTGATAACCATCGAGCCGCGGCATCATGATGTCGACAAAGATAATGTTCGGGTGATGGTCGACAATCTTGGCCAGCGCATCAAAACCGTCGATGGCCGTAATGACCTCGCATCCCACGTTTTTCAGTAACATTTCGGCAGTACGGCGAATGGTTTTCGAGTCATCGATCACCATTACTCTCAAGGCGCTGGGATGCTTTTCCATATCTGCTCTACCATCGCCACGGCGACCCGTTTGGTTACAACTGTTCGGCCTTGGCCCTGAATCCTTGCGGATCAAGGGCTCCAAGCGTATGCGAGCCTTTTTAGCACAGTCTCTACCTGCAATCTATCCGACGGCCCCGAGCGACTTGGTGCTGGCGGTTTTTCCTTGACCGGGGCCACACTCAGCGCCACTCTGGCGCCACTTTTCAGTACCTTTTCACCCAGTTTTCTGTAGAAGCGAGCTTGCTCGCGATGGCATCGGCACTCGTTGAGGCATTAACCGAACCCTGCGCATCGCGAGAAAACCCGCTGCTGCATGATGAAATCTTCGCCAACTTTATTTGAGGAATTCGCCATGAGCGTTCGAGTCGGGATTGTCATGGACCCCATTGCGGGCATCTCCTATAAAAAGGACAGCTCGCTGGCCATGCTGCTGGCCGCACAGGAGCGCGGCTGGACCCTGTTCTACATGGAGCAGCAGGATCTGTACCTGAATGAAGGCAAGGCGCGGGCCCGGATGAAGCCGCTCAAAGTGTTCGCCAACCCTGAAAAATGGTTTGAGCTGGACGCCGAGACCGACACCGCCCTGAGCGATCTGGACGTGATCCTGATGCGCAAGGACCCGCCCTTCGATATGGAGTTCGTGTACTCCACCTACTTGCTGGAACAAGCCGAGCGCGACGGCGTGTTGATCGTCAACAAGCCGCAGAGCCTGCGTGACTGCAACGAAAAACTGTTTGCTACCCAGTTCACCCAGTGCACGCCACCGACCGTGGTCAGCCGCCGCTCCGACGTGCTGCGCGAGTTCGCCGCCTTGCACGGTGACGTGATCCTCAAGCCGCTGGACGGCATGGGCGGCACCTCGATTTTCCGCCACCGGGTCGGCGATCCGAACCTGTCCGTGATTCTCGAAACCCTGACGGCCAACGGCACCCAGCAAATCATGGCGCAAGCGTACTTGCCAGGTATCAAGGACGGCGACAAACGCATCCTGATGATCGACGGCGAGCCCGTGCCGTATTGCCTGGCCCGTATCCCGGCGCAAGGCGAGACCCGTGGCAACCTGGCTGCAGGCGGCCGTGGAGAAGCCCGCCCCTTGACCGATAAAGACCGCTGGATTGCCGCCCAAGTGGGCCCAACCCTGCGTGAAAAGGGCTTGCTGTTCGTAGGTCTGGACGTCATCGGTGAACACCTGACCGAGATCAACGTCACCAGCCCGACCTGTATCCGCGAGATCGACAACGCCTATGGCACCCGGATCGGCGCCCTGCTGATGGACGCCATTGAGCGTAAGCTCGCGGCTCGCTGATCCACAACCTCCAGAAAACGACCCACATTGCGCTATCATGCCCAGCCTGTGAAACCCGCGATGTTGGTCTTTTTGCCATGACACTTCCCAGCGACCTGCCACCCGAAATGCGCCGTACAGGCGTACGAGCGGCTGATCGCCTGGGTTTTACCCTGTTTGTCGCAGCACTGCTGCACATCGCGGTGATTCTGGGTGTGGGCTTCAGCATGAGCGAACCCAAGCAGCTCAGCAAAACGCTGGAGATCACGCTTTCCACCTTCAAAAGCGACAAAGCGCCGAAAAAAGCCGACTTTCTCGCCCAGGACAACCAGCAGGGCAGCGGTACGCTGGATAAAAAAGCCGTGCCAAAGACCACTCAGGTCGCACCGTTCCAGGCCAACACCGTAAAAAAGGTCACGCCTCCACCCGCCGCCAGTCCCGAGCAGGTCGAAACCAAGCCCAAGGCAGCCGTGACCACGGTGGCACCCAAACCCAAAAAAGCCCCGGTGCAGCCGCAAAAGGTCAAGACCGAAGCGGCCCCCAAGGCCAATATCCCTACATTTGACAGCTCGCAGTTGTCCAGCGAGATCTCCAGCCTGGAAGCCGAGCTGGCCAACGAGCAGCAACTGTACGCAAAACGCCCAAAAATTTACCGCATGAGCGCGGCCTCGACCATGCGCGACAAAGGTGCCTGGTACAAGGAAGACTGGCGCAAGAAAATCGAACGCATCGGCAACCTGAACTACCCCGAACAGGCCCGTCGCGAAAAAATCTACGGCAAGCTGCGGCTACTGGTATCGATCAATCGTGACGGATCGCTGCACGAGGTCCTGGTGCTCGAGTCATCCGGTCAACCGCTGCTGGATCAAGCCGCACAACGGATCGTGCGCCTGGCTGCACCCTTCGCCCCGTTCAGTGGCGACCTGGCAGATATCGACCGCCTGGAAATCATCCGTACCTGGAAGTTCGCCCCGGGTGACCGGCTTTCGAGTAATTGAGTCTTACCCGTAGCCGCTGCCGCAGGCTGCCTGGTGTACCTGATGAAACCCGTATCCCGGATTTACGATCGCTTCGCAAACGGACGCAGCCTTCGCCAGCTGCTACGAGTTCGAACCAATCTTCTTCCACCAACTTGTCAGTTCACGTTGCCAGCGCCACACTAAGACTCATGAAAAACCACGTACCGACTTACCTCAAGCATCAATTCCTGATCGCCATGCCACACATGGCCGACCCGAACTTTGCGCAAACCTTGACCTACATTGTCGAGCACACGGCCAATGGGGCCATGGGACTGGTGATCAACCGGCCGATGGAGTTGAGTCTGGCGGACATTCTTGAGCAATTGCGCCCTGAGGTGGTTTCTGCCGCCTTGTGTGCGCATGTTCCGGTTTATGGCGGCGGCCCGGTGATGACTGACCGCGGTTTCGTGCTGCACCCCAGTGGCATGAGCTTCGACGCCACGGCCCAGCTCGAAGACGGGTTGGCGCTAAGCACCTCGGCAGATGTTCTGTTCAGCATTGCCGATGGCCGGGGCCCGCAACGCAGCCTGATTTGCCTGGGCTATGCCGGATGGGAGCCCGGCCAGCTGGAGGCCGAACTGGCCGACAATGCCTGGCTGACGTGCCCTTATTCGGCCCATATCCTGTTTGAAACCTCAAGCGAGCTGCGCCTGGACGCCGCCGCCAAACACCTCGGAGTGAACCTCAATTTGCTAACCAGTCAAGCAGGCCATTCCTGATGGCAAGCCTTCGCTTACTGCTGGGTTTCGACTACGGCACCAAATCCATCGGCGTCGCCGTTGGCCAGATGATTACCGGCCAGGCCCGCGAGCTGTGCAACTTGAAAGCCGAGAACGGTATCCCGAAATGGGAGCAGATCGAGGCACTGATCAAGGAGTGGCAGCCCGACGCAATGGTCGTAGGCATGCCGCTGAACATGGACGGCACCCCGAGCGAGTTCTGCGCCCGGGCGCAAAAGTTTGCCAACCGTCTGAATGGCCGTTTCAATCTGCCCGTTTTTACCCACGATGAACGCCTGACCACCTTCGAGGCCAAGGGTGAGCGCCGCTCTCAGGGCGGCCAGCGAGGCAGTTACCGCGACAACCCCGTTGATGCCATCGCCGCCAAACTGGTGCTGCAGGGCTGGCTCGACGAGAACCCGGCTGAACCTCAAGCCTGACGCTGCGTTTAAAGACTGACGCGCCCACTGTTTGTGCCCGCCGTATATTGTTTCCTGCGCGGGCCTTTTAAGGAGCCACCATGATCCTGCCTGTTCCTGCTGAATTGATCTCTCAGATGGCCGTTGATCTTCAGGCCCATCTGGCCCGCCGCGGCATCACCGAGCCGCGCTTTATCGGTATTCGCTCCGGCGGCATCTGGGTTGCCCAGGCATTGCTGCGCGCCCTGGACAGCGACGCGCCGCTGGGCACGCTGGACGTGTCGTTCTATCGCGACGACTTCAGCCAGAACGGCCTGCACCCGCAAGTGCGCCCGTCTGACCTGCCCTTCGAGATTGAAGGCCAGCACCTGGTATTGATCGATGACGTACTGATGAGCGGCCGCACCATTCGTGCCGCGCTCAACGAATTGTTCGACTATGGTCGCCCGGCCAGCGTGACCCTGGTCAGCCTGCTGGATCTGGATGCTGCGGAGCTGCCGATCCGTCCAGACGTGGTAGGGGCGACCTTGTCGCTGAAGCCCACCGAACGGGTAAAATTGTCCGGCCCCGCGCCACTGACCCTTGAACTTCAAGACCTTGCCACTGTTGCCAATTAAGAGACGAGACCATTGCGATGACGCCTATAGACGCCAAGCGCCCGCTTCAGCTCAATGATCAGGGCCAGCTGCGCCATTTTCTGTCACTCGACGGCCTGCGCCGCGAGTTGTTGACCGAAATTCTCGACACCGCCGACTCGTTCCTTGAAGTGGGCGCCCGCGCGGTGAAAAAAGTCCCGCTGCTGCGCGGCAAGACCGTGTGCAACGTGTTCTTCGAGAACTCCACCCGGACCCGTACCACGTTCGAAATGGCCGCCCAGCGCCTGTCTGCCGACGTCATCACACTGAACGTGTCGACTTCGTCCGCGAGCAAGGGTGAAACCCTGCTCGACACATTGCGCAACCTTGAGGCCATGGCTGCCGACATGTTTGTCGTGCGCCACGGTGATTCCGGTGCCGCCCACTTCATCGCCGAACACGTATGCCCGCAAGTTGCGATCATCAACGGTGGGGACGGCCGCCACGCGCACCCGACCCAAGGCATGCTCGACATGCTGACAATCCGTCGGCACAAGGGCGGCTTTGAAAATCTTTCGGTGGCCATCGTCGGCGACATCCTGCACTCGCGGGTTGCGCGCTCCAACATGATTGCGCTCAAGACCCTGGGCTGCCAGGACATCCGCGTGATTGCCCCGAAAACCCTGTTGCCGATCGGTATCGAGCAATACGGAGTGAAGGTCTACACCGACATGACCGAAGGGTTGAAAGACGTCGACGTGGTGATCATGTTGCGCCTGCAACGCGAGCGCATGGCCGGTGGCCTGCTGCCGAGCGAGGGCGAGTTCTATCGCCTGTTCGGCCTGACCACTGCACGCCTGGCCGGCGCCAAGCCGGATGCCATCGTGATGCACCCGGGCCCGATCAACCGCGGCGTCGAGATCGAGTCGGCCGTGGCCGATGGCCCGCACTCGGTGATTCTCAACCAGGTGACCTATGGGATCGCCGTACGCATGGCGGTGCTGTCCATGACCATGAGCGGACAAACAGCCCAGCGCCAATTCGAACAGGAGAACGCCCAGTGAAGCTCAGCATTCTCGGCGCCCGCGTCATTGACCCCGGCAGCCAACTGGATCAAGTGACCGATCTGCATCTGGAAGCCGGCAAGATCATTGCCATCGGTTCGGCTCCCGCCGGTTTTATCCCGACTCAAACCCTCGATGCCACCGGCCTGGTCGCGGCACCGGGGCTGGTGGACCTGAACGTCGCGCTGCGCGAGCCGGGCTACAGCCGTAAAGGCACGATTGCCAGTGAAACCCGCGCCGCTGCAGCCGGTGGTGTGACCAGCCTGTGCTGCCCGCCCCACACCAAACCGGTACTGGACACCTCGGCCGTTGCCGAATTGATCCTCGACCGCGCACGTGAAGCCGGCAACTGCAAAGTGTTCCCGGTGGGTGCCCTGAGCAAAGGCCTGGACGGCGAACAGCTGGCCGAGCTGATTGCCCTGCGGGATGCCGGCTGTGTCGCCTTCGGCAACGGCCTCAACAGCTTTACCAACACCCGGACCTTGTGCCGGGCGCTGGAATACGCTGCGACTTTCGACCTGACAGTGATTTTCCACTCCCAGGACCGTGACCTGGCTGAAGGCGGCATTGCCCACGACGGCCCGATGGCAGCATTCCGCGGCTTGCCCGGGATCCCGGAAACCGCCGAAACCGTGGCCCTGGCCCGCGACCTGCTGCTGGTTGAGCAAAGCGGCGTACGTGCGCACTTCAGCCAGCTGACCAGCGCGCGCGGTGTCGCCCTGATCGCACAAGCCCAGGCACGCGGCCTGAAAGTTACCGCTGACGTGGCGCTGTACCAGCTGATTTTGACCGACGAAGCGTTGGTGGATTTCTCCAGCCTGTACCACGTGCAGCCGCCGCTGCGCACCCGCGCCGACCGCGATGGTCTGCGTGAAGCGGTGAAGTCCGGTGTGGTGCAAGCCATCTCGAGCCATCACCAGCCCCACGAGCGTGACGCCAAGCTGGCGCCTTTCGGTGCAACCGAACCGGGCATCAGCAGCGTTGAAGTACTGCTGCCGCTGGCCATGACGCTGGTAGACGACGGCTTGCTGGATCTGCCGACACTGCTGGCACGTCTCAGCGCCGGCCCGGCTGACGCCTTGCGCCTGCCGGCCGGACACCTGAAGGTGGGTTCAGCGGCGGATCTGGTGCTGTTCGACCCGGCAGCCTCGACCGTGGTCGGTGAGAAGTGGCATTCCAAAGGCGATAACTGCCCGTTCCTCGGCCATTGCCTGCCGAGTGCCGTGCGTTACACGCTGGTGGATGGCCGAATCAGCTACGAAGGCTGATGAAGCTGTAGCCGCGGGCTGCGATGGGCTGCGAAGCAGCCCTCAACTAATGAAAGGTCCCCCCGGACCTGATCGCAGCCTGCAACAGCGGCTACACGCCGGTGACTTAACGACGCTCGGCGTTCTTGATCGAGATCTGAGTGTTGAGCGTCCAGAAGTCATACAGAATACCGATCAGGAACAAACCGCCGGTAAACAGATAGATGATGCCGGTGATCCATTTCCCCATGTACATGCGATGTACACCGAACAGCCCCAGGAACGTCAGCAGAATCCAGGCAACGCTGTAGTCGGTATCACCCGACGTAAAACGCAAGTCGGCTTCCCGGTCCATGCTCGGGATCAGGAACAAGTCGATCAGCCAGCCAATGCCCAACAGACCCAAGGTGAAAAACCAGATAGTCCCGGTTACCGGCTTGCCGTAATAAAAGCGGTGCGCGCCCAAAAAACCGAAAATCCACAGCAAATAACCCAGCACTTTACTGTGCGTATCACGCTGTATGTCGTCTCGATAGCCACTCATATAGGTCCCCTTTGGAGCTGATAGAAAAAAATTGTTCATTTTTTTGTGACTTTTTTACTGTCACGCGACAGGTAAAAGTGTCTTACAAAATTTAGCGCAAACCCTTATAGAACCTGACCTGCGTCGCTGCGATGCGACAATTTGCCACCGGGGTTACGCTTTTCCCCTCCTCAGCCCAATCGACAAACGGACTGAGAAAGGACAAAAAAGCTGTTATAAAGTTTCGCGCTTACCACCATAGAGCCCTGCCGAATGCGTCCTTTTTTCAAGACATGGCTAACCATTTGCCTGTTAATACCACTGGCTGCCCACGCCACCAATCGTGAGCAACATCTTCCTTCAGGCTTCACTGGCTACACCGCAAAATCATCTGCGGGTACTCGTGTTGTTGCCTCTAACAGCAAAACCATCGCTCGTTCTGCGTCCAGTAAAGTCCATCACAAGGTTCCAGGCAAAATTGCCTCGGCTGCCCTGATTGCCGCCAACGAACAAAGCAGCACGGTATTGAGCCGTGCGGTCAATGTGCTGGGCACCCCCTATCGTTGGGGCGGCAGCAGCCCAAGTAAAGGGTTTGATTGCAGCGGGCTGGTCAAATACGCCTTTAACGACGTCGCGGCGGTTGATCTGCCACGCACCTCAAGCGCCATGGCCAGCGGTCATGGACAAAAAGTCGACCGCAAGGATTTGAAGCCCGGCGACTTGCTGTTCTTCAACATCAAGAGCCGCAGGGTCAACCATGTCGCCATTTACCTGGGCAACGACCGGTTCATCCACGCCCCGCGTCGCGGCAAGTCGGTCAGCATCGACACTCTGAAGAAGCCGTACTGGCAGAACCACTATGTGGTCGCCAAGCGCGTTTTGCCTAAACAGCAAACCAGCCTGCAGCTTGTTCAACGCTAAAACCCTGCCCCTGCAGGGAACGAGCTTGTTCGCGATGAAATGGCTACGGTGTATCTGAAAACCGTGTCAACCGTATCGCGAGCAAGCCCGCTCCTACAGTTCGCCTTTATCCCTCAGCCGTTTCAGGCTCATCTCCAGCGTCTGCATGCCAAGCGCCCCGCCCGTCTGGATGGCCGTGACCATCTGCGACACCTTGTTCTCCCGGATCAGGTTGCGGATCGCTGGCGTGCCCAACATGATTTCGTGGGCCGCCACACGCCCACCCCCCGGCTTCCTGACCAGCGTCTGAGATATCACCGCCTGCAATGACTCGGACAGCATGGCCCGTACCATCGCCTTTTCTTCCCCCGCAAACACGTCTACCACCCGGTCGATGGTCTTGGCCGCCGAAGGCGTGTGCAGCGTGGCCAAGACCAGATGCCCGGTTTCCGCGGCTGTCAGCGCCAGGCGGATGGTCTCGAGATCACGCATCTCACCGAGCATGATCACATCCGGGTCCTCGCGCAGAGCCGAACGCAGTGCTGCGGCAAAGCTGTGGGTGTCGCGGTGTACCTCGCGTTGATTGATCAGGCATTGGCGCGACGCGTGGATGAACTCGATAGGGTCCTCGATGGTAAGAATATGCTGCTGGCGAGTGCTATTAAGGTGGTCGATCATTGCCGCCAGGGTGGTGGTCTTGCCCGAGCCGGTGGCCCCGGTGACCAGAACCAGGCCCTGCGGCGTATTGCAGAGCTGGCGGAAAACCTCACCAAGGCCTAGCGACTCCAGGCTCGGCACCGTCCCGGCAATGCTGCGAAACACCGCACCGTCACCGCGCTGCTGCTTGAACACATTGACCCGAAAGCGGCCCAGCCCGGGCGCTACGTATGAAAAGTCCGCTTCGTGGTGCGCCTCAAAGGCAATGCGCTGGGCATCCGTCATCACACTGTGGATCAGCGCCCGGGCCTGCGCCGGAGCCAGCGCGGGCAGCTCGCAGCGCATCATCTCGCCGTCCACCCTCAACAGGGGCGCAACACCCGCAGACAAATGCAAGTCCGAAGCCCCATGCCTGACGCTAAACGCCAACAGGTCGGCGATATCCATCCCCCCTCCCAATTCCAGTAGAATGCCGCAGACTTTCACAACGGCGGGCTTAATCGATGTCCACGATAGCAGGCAACATTGCGCTGGTTGAGGCTCGCATCCGCGCTGCGGCCCTGGCTGTGCAACGTGATGTAACGAGCGTTCACCTGCTCGCTGTCAGCAAGACCAAACCCGCGGCCGCACTGCGTGAAGCCTATGCCGCCGGGATTCGCGACTTTGGCGAAAACTACCTTCAGGAAGCACGGGCCAAACAGGTTGAGTTAGCCGACCTGCCCTTGAGTTGGCACTTCATTGGCCCCATTCAATCGAACAAGACGCGTGATATCGCCGAGCACTTTGACTGGGTGCATTCTGTAGACCGCCTGAAAATTGCTCAGCGCCTGTCTGAACAACGCCCGGCAGAGCTGGCGCCTCTGAATATCTGCATTCAGGTCAATGTCAGTGGCGAAGCCAGCAAATCGGGCTGTACTCCAGCAGACTTGCCTGCGCTGGCAACAGCGATCAGCGCATTGCCACGCTTGAAATTGCGCGGCCTGATGGCCATCCCGGAGCCGACCGAAGACCGCGTCGAGCAAGACCGGGCATTTGCCACGGTACGTCACCTGCAAGAAAGCCTGAATCTTGGGCTCGACACACTTTCAATGGGCATGAGCCACGACCTGGAGTCGGCCATCGCCCAAGGTGCCACTTGGGTGCGCATCGGCACTGCACTCTTTGGCGCCCGTGATTATGGCCAGGCCTGAGAAAACCACTCTCACTTTTAGAAGGATCGGTTATGAGCAAGATGCGTATTGCCTTTATCGGGGCAGGTAACATGGCGTCCAGCCTGATCGGTGGCCTGCGGGCCAAAGGTCTGGACGCCGCACAGATCCGCGCCAGCGATCCCGGTGCTGAAACTCGGGCCAAAGTAGCCGCCGAACACGGCATCGAGCTGTTTGCCGACAACGCGCAGGCGGCTCAGGACGCTGACGTGATTGTGATCGCGGTCAAGCCACAGGCCATGAAGGCGGTGTGCCAGGACCTGCGCCCCCACCTCAAGCCTCATCAGCTGCTGGTCTCGATTGCCGCCGGCATCACCTGCGCCAGCCTGCTGAACTGGCTGGGCAGCCAGCCCCTGGTGCGCTGCATGCCGAATACACCTGCGCTGCTGGGCAAAGGCGTCAGCGGCCTGTTCGCCACCCCGGACGTGACCACTGAGCAACGCCAGCAGGCCGATGAACTGCTCAGCGCCGTAGGCACCGTGGTGTGGGTTGACGCTGAAGCGCAGATCGACGCGGTCACCGCCGTATCCGGCAGCGGCCCGGCGTACTTCTTCCTGCTGATCGAAGCCATGACCGATGCGGGCGTCAAACTGGGTCTGTCGCGCGATGTGGCAGAACAGCTGGCCGAACAAACGGCGCTCGGCGCTGCGCACATGGCCGTGGGCAGCGATGTCGACGCCGCCGAATTGCGCCGCCGCGTGACCTCGCCGGCGGGCACCACTGAAGCTGCAATCAAATCATTCCAGGCCAGCGGCTTTGAAGCCATGGTCGAAACAGCATTGAGTGCCGCCGCGCACCGCTCGGCCGAAATGGCCGAACAACTGGGCCAATAAGGAGCACATGATGTCTGGACTTAATGGCGCTGCCATTTTCGTGATTCAAACCCTGGGTAGCCTCTACCTGCTGATCGTTCTGTTGCGCTTCATCCTGCAACTGGTGCGGGCCAACTTCTATAACCCGCTGTGCCAGTTCACGGTCAAGGCCACGCAGCCCTTGCTTAAGCCTTTGCGTCGGGTGATTCCGAGCGTATTCGGCCTGGACATGTCCTCGCTGGTTCTGGCAATCATCGTGCAAATGGTGGTGTTTGCCGTCGTGCTGACCCTCAGCTATATCCCGTTCAACATTCTCGGCCTGCTGGCGTGGGCAATGATTGGCGTGACCGCGCTGTTCTTGAAGGTGTTCTTCTTCGCCCTGATCATCAGCGTGATCCTGTCGTGGGTCGCACCGGGCAGCACCAGCCCTGGCGCTGAGCTGGTCAACCAGATCACCGAGCCGGCCCTGGCGCCGTTCCGCCGCATGCTGCCAAGCATGGGTGGCCTGGATATCTCGCCGATCCTCGCCTTCATGGTGATTCAGCTGATCCAGAGCTATGCGATCCCGCCTCTGGCCATGTATGTCGGCATGCCTGTCGTGCTGTTCGGCCTGATCTGATGAGCTACTTCCGTTGGGACGGCGAGGATCTGATTCTCGACTGTCACCTGCAACCCAAGGCCAGCAGCGATGAATTTGCCGGCCTGCACGGTGACCGTCTGAAAATCCGCCTCACCGCCCCTCCGGTGGAAGGCAAGGCCAATGCCCATCTGATGGCCTTTCTGGCCAAGGCATTCGGTATCGCCAAAAGTCAGGTAAGCCTGATCAGCGGCGAGCTCAACCGGCAGAAACGCGTGCGTTTGCACGGTCCGAAAAAGCTGCCGGATTTGCCGGGGCTGGCTGACTCAAAACCATGACGCTGTAGCCACTGCCGAAGACTGCGATGGGTTGCGACGCGACCCATTGTTATCAAGCATGACAAAGGTCCAGCGGACCTTATCGCAGCCTTTGGCAGCGGCTACAGGGTTTTGCACCATTGCTTGCTGCTGCGCCCCCCGCTCATTAGACTTACGCCTCATTTAAATGAGAGCAGGGTCAATGCCAGCTGCCTTTCCCCCCGATTCCGTTGGTCTGGTCGTGCCGCAAATTGCGCACTTCAGCGAACCCTTGGCATTAGCCTGCGGCCGCTCACTGCCTGCCTATGATTTGATTTACGAAACCTACGGCCAGCTCAATGCCTCAGCCAGCAATGCTGTGCTGATCTGCCATGCACTGTCCGGTCACCATCATGCAGCGGGCTACCACAGTGCCGATGAGCGCAAGCCCGGCTGGTGGGACAGTTGCATTGGCCCTGGCAAACCGATCGACACCAACAAGTTCTTTGTGGTCAGCCTGAACAACCTGGGCGGCTGCAATGGCTCTACCGGCCCGAGCAGCCTCAACCCGGAAACCGGCCGCCCGTTCGGCGCCGACTTCCCGGTATTGACCGTTGAAGACTGGGTCCACAGCCAGGCACGCCTGGCCGACCGGATCGGCATCAACCAGTGGGCTGCGGTGATCGGCGGCAGCCTGGGCGGCATGCAGGCGTTGCAGTGGAGCATCAGCTACCCGGATCGCTTGCGTCATTGCCTGGCAATTGCTTCCGCACCAAAGTTGTCCGCGCAGAATATCGCGTTCAACGAGGTCGCCCGCCAGGCCATTCTTACCGACCCGGAATTCCATGGCGGCTCGTTCCAGGAAAAGGGCGTCATCCCCAAGCGTGGCTTGATGCTGGCGCGCATGGTCGGGCACATTACGTACCTGTCCGATGACTCGATGGGCGAGAAGTTCGGCCGTGGCCTGAAGAACGAAAACCTCAACTACGACTTCCACAGTGTTGAGTTCCAGGTCGAGAGCTACCTGCGTTACCAGGGTGAAGAGTTCTCCGGACGTTTCGATGCCAATACCTACTTGCTGATGACCAAGGCGCTGGACTACTTCGACCCGGCCGCCAACTTCGACAATGACCTGGCCAAAACCTTTGCCGGCGTCAAAGCGCGCTTTTGCGTGATGTCGTTCACCACCGACTGGCGCTTCTCCCCGGCCCGCTCGCGGGAGCTGGTGGATGCGTTGATGGCTGCCAAAAAAGACGTGTGCTATCTGGAAATCGATGCGCCGCAAGGCCATGACGCCTTCCTGATTCCGATTCCGCGTTACCTGCAAGCCTTCAGCAATTACATGAACCGAATTGAACTGTGAGAACGCCATGAGAGCCGACCTGGAAATCATCCAAGACTGGATCCCCGCCGGCAGCCGCGTGCTCGACCTGGGTTGTGGTGATGGCGAACTGCTCAGCTGGCTGCGCGACAATAAGCAAGTCACCGGCTACGGCCTGGAAAACGACCCGGACAACATTGCCCAGTGCGTGGCCAAGGGCATTAACGTCATCGAACAAGACCTCGACAAAGGCCTGGGCAACTTCGCCAGCAACAGCTTCGATATCGTGGTCATGACCCAGGCACTGCAAGCCGTACACTATCCCGACCGGATTCTCGACGAAATGCTGCGGGTCGGCCGTCAGTGCATCATCACCTTCCCCAACTTCGGCCACTGGCGCTGCCGCTGGTACCTGGCTAGCAAGGGCCGGATGCCTGTGTCCGAGTTTTTGCCTTATACCTGGTACAACACGCCGAACATTCACTTCTGCACCTTTGAAGACTTTGAGGCCCTGTGCCGCGAGCGCGAAGCCCGAGTCCTCGACCGCCTTGCCGTAGATCAACAACACAGGCACGGGTGGGCGAGCAAGATATGGCCTAACCTGTTGGGCGAGATCGGCATTTATCGTGTCAGCAGTCCTGGTCTGCAGGATCATAAAGTCGCGGTGTAACTCAGCGCGTTCAAGGAGAAAGACAATGGGTCGTATTGGATTACTGCTGTTATCAATGTGCTTCGGTGCACACGCTATCGCTGCCGACGCCAGCGCTGTACAGCGTCAGCAGACATTTGGCGATACAACGGTGTACTACAACGCGTTCCCGTCAACGTTCCTGACGCCCGAGATCGCCAACCAGTTTGAAATCTCCCGCAGCAAAACCAATGGCGTGTTGAATATCACCATCAACAAAAATGCCAAAAACATCCCGGCCAATGTTCAGGGCACGGTACAGAGTGGCGATGCCAAGCCGGCGCCGCTGACCTTCCGTCAGGTTGGTACCGGCGGCGAGATCAACTATCTGGCCCAGTTCCCGCTGGCAGGGCCGCAAACCTTCACCTTCAAGGTCGATGTGAAGGCAGGCGGTGCAACGTCTGAAACCATCCAATTTTCTCAAATGGTCGCTCCCATCGAATGATGAACCTTACGCAACTGGTACTGGCTAGCCACAACGCCGGCAAACTCAAAGAACTTCAGGCCATGCTCGGCGAGTCGGTGCAGTTGCGCTCGATTGGTGAGTTCAGCAACGTCGAACCGGATGAAACCGGTTTGTCGTTCGTTGAAAACGCGATTCTCAAGGCCCGCAATGCGGCGCGCCTTTCCGGGCTGCCGGCACTGGCCGATGACTCGGGGCTGGCGGTGGATTTCCTGGGCGGCGCGCCTGGCATTTACTCGGCACGCTACGCCGACGGCAAGGGCGATGCCGCGAACAACTCCAAACTGCTCGATGCCTTGAAAGACGTGCCGCAAGCCGAGCGCGGCGCGCAGTTTGTGTGTGTGCTGGCACTGGTTCGCCATGCGGATGATCCGCTGCCGATCATCTGTGAAGGCCTGTGGCACGGCCGCATCCTGACAGAGGCCAGCGGCGAGCACGGCTTTGGTTACGACCCCCTGTTCTGGGTACCCGAGCGCAACTGCTCCAGCGCCGAGCTGAGTCCCAGCGAAAAAAACCAGCTAAGCCACCGCGCCCGCGCCATGGTCTTGCTGCGCCAGCGCCTGGGCCTGAAATGACCCACGACACACCGCCCCAACCGCTCTACCTCGGCGCGGCCGGCTTTACTCAGCAGGCGCCCCGGGCACCGTTGACGCAACTGCCGCCGCTGTCGCTGTATATCCATATCCCGTGGTGCGTGCGCAAATGTCCGTATTGCGACTTCAACTCCCACACTGCCAGCCCGGTGCTGCCTGAAGACGAGTACGTCGACGCGCTGCTGGCCGACCTCGACCAGGACCTGCACGCAGTCTATGGCCGCGAACTGAGCTCGATATTCTTCGGCGGCGGAACGCCCAGCCTGTTCAGTGCCAAATCCCTGGGGCGCCTGCTAAAAGGCGTTGAAGCACGTATCCCGTTTGCCAGCGATATCGAAATCACGCTGGAGGCCAACCCGGGCACGTTCGAGCAGGAAAAGTTCGTGGCTTATCGGGCACTGGGGATCAATCGGCTGTCGATTGGCATCCAGAGCTTTCAGCAAGCCAAGCTCGAAGCACTGGGTCGCATCCACAACGGAGACGAAGCCATACGTGCAGCCGACATGGCGCGCCAGGCGGGCTTTGACAACTTCAACCTGGACTTGATGCACGGCTTGCCCGATCAGTCGCTGGACGATGCCCTGAGCGATCTGCGCCAGGCCATTGCCCTGAAGCCAACGCACCTGTCGTGGTACCAGTTGACGCTGGAACCCAACACCGTGTTCTGGAACCAGCCTCCGGTCCTCCCCGAAGATGACACCCTGTGGGACATTCAGGAGGCCGGCCAGGCGCTGCTCGCCGAACATGGCTACGCCCAGTACGAAGTATCGGCTTATGCCCAACCGGGGCGCCCGGCACGGCACAACCTCAACTACTGGAGCTTTGGCGACTTTATCGGTATCGGTGCTGGCGCCCACGGCAAATTGAGCCACCCTGATGGTCGTATCGTGCGCACCTGGAAAACCCGTCTGCCGAAGGACTACTTGAATCCAGCGAAAAACTTCCAGGCTGGCGAGAAAACACTGACAGCAGAAGAGCTACCCTTTGAGTTTCTAATGAACGCCTTGCGCCTGACTGAGGGCGTCGATTCGGCACTCTACCCACTGCGCACCGGACTGCCCCTCGACAGCCTGAGCATTGGCCGCAAGGCTGCCGAACAAAGCGGCTTATTGCAGGTCGAACCGTCACGTCTGGCGGCGACTGCCAGAGGCCAGCTGTTTCTCAACGACTTGCTGCAGCACTTTTTGACCTAAGGAAATCGAATGGACTTGGTACTCGACCTGCTCGCCACCGTCTCGCGCTGGAGCCGCAGCCATCTCTCAGAGATCTCTCTGGCGCTCATCGGCTGCGTGCTGGTGCTGTTTGGGGCAGACTTCAAAGGTTGGGTCGAACAACGCCTGGGCAGCATTGCCGGCGCCTTGCGCGTCCCCCTGATGGCCCTGCTCTGCCTGATCGGCAGCGGTGCCGCCCTGATCTACGCCACGCCCTGGATTGAACGCGGCCTGAGCCAGTTCAACAACTACAGCCTCGCGCCGGTGCTGCTGGTCGTGCTGGTGTTGATCGGGGTCGTGGCTGACCGGCGCTGAATCTTTAAACCAGCAGGAGCGAGCTTGCTCGCGATCCAATCGATACGGTTCACCTGAAACACCGCAGCGATCCAATCGCGAGCAAGCCCGCTCCTACAGACATCTGATCGAAAAAACCGCTTACGCCAGTTTTTCGAACTTCAGATCCCACACGCCATGCCCAAGACGTTCGCCACGGCGTTCGAACTTGGTGATTGGCCGCTCGGGTGGCCGGGGTACGCACAGGCCGTCTTCGGCCAAATTGCGGTAGCCCGGAGCGACGTTCATCACTTCCAGCATGTATTCAGCATACGGTTCCCAGTCGGTGGCCATGTGCAATACACCACCGGTCTTGAGCTTGGAGCGTACCAGCTCAGCGAAAGAGGCCTGTACGATCCGGCGCTTGTGGTGACGGCTCTTGTGCCAAGGGTCCGGGAAGAACAGCAACAGACGATCGAGGCTGTTGTCTGCCACGCAACGGGTCAGGACTTCAATTGCATCGCAATCGTAAACCCGCAGGTTGGTCAGGCCCTGGGTCAGCACGCCATTGAGTAGCGCGCCAACACCCGGACGGTGAACCTCAACCCCGATGAAATCCTGCTCAGGCGAAGCGGCGGCCATTTCCAGCAAGGAATGACCCATGCCAAAGCCGATTTCCAGCGTGCGTGGCGCAGAGCGGCCGAACACCTGGTCGAAGTCGACCGGCGCATCAGCCAGCGGCAGTACGTACAGCGGCGTGCCTTGATCGAGGCCGCGTTGCTGGCCTTCGGTCATGCGCCCGGCGCGCATCACAAAACTCTTGATGCGACGGTGCTGGCGATCTTCGCCTTCTTCCGGGGTTGGGGTGTCTAGTGATTCAGTCATCAGTGGCTCTTACTTGATCAGACCATCCAGCGGCGAAGAGGCGCTGGCATAGAGTTTTTTCGGCATGCGCCCGGCCAGATACGCCAGACGGCCCGCCACAATGGCGTGTTTCATGGCTTCGGCCATGATGATCGGGTGCTGGGCATTAGCGATCGCAGAGTTCATCAACACCGCTTCGCAGCCCATTTCCATGGCGATGGTGGCGTCAGAGGCAGTGCCCACGCCAGCATCGACCAACACCGGAATCTTGGCTTCTTCCAGAATGATCCGCAGGTTGTAGGGATTGCAGATCCCCAGCCCGGTACCGATCAGGCCGGCCAGCGGCATGACCGCGATGCAGCCCATGGCTTCAAGCTCGCGGGCAATGATCGGATCATCGCTGGTGTACACCATGACATCGAACCCGTCCTTGACCAGAATCTCGGCGGCCTTGAGGGTTTCAATGACATTGGGAAACAGGGTTTTCTGGTCTGCCAGTACTTCCAGCTTGACCAGGTTGTGACCATCGAGCAGCTCACGAGCCAGGCGGCAGGTACGTACCGCTTCAACGGCGTCGTAGCATCCGGCCGTGTTCGGCAGGATGGTGTAACGGTCCGGCGGCAACACGTCGAGCAGGTTCGGCTCGCCAGGGTTCTGACCGATATTGGTACGGCGCACGGCAACAGTGACGATTTCAGCACCCGACGCCTCGATGGCGAGGCGGGTTTCTTCAAGATCACGGTACTTGCCAGTCCCCACCAGCAGGCGCGACTGATAGGTACGGCCGGCAAGGGTGAACGGCTTGTCGCTGCGAACATTGCTCATCGGGAATCCTCTTTGATTGTGGGCACAGTGGGACGGGTTGATACAGGGAGCGAGTGCCTAGCCACCACCGATGGCATGCACCACTTCAACCTGATCGCCATCCTTGAGCACCGTCTCGGCATGTTGACTGCGCGGGACGATATCCAGATTAAGTTCGACTGCCACCCGGCGACCGGTCAGTTGCTGGCGGACAAGCAAGGCCGCGACGGTCTCGCCGTCTGGCAGTTCAAAGGATTCACCGTTCAACTGAATGAGCATGCGCGACGCTGCCTTCATTTTTAGGGGTCAGCATTCTAGCCCGATCAGTCAGGTCGACCCAAGCCATTCATCTTGCGGGCTCAGTTCAAGCGCCAGGCGGCCAGCCCCAGACACAGCCAGCCGGCCAAAAAGGCCGCTCCGCCGAAAGGTGTAATGATCCCCAGCTTGCCGATGCCGGTCATCGTCAACACGTACAAACTGCCGGAAAACAGCACAATGCCCACTGCGAAGCAAACACCTGCCCATGTCACCAGACGGCTCTGGAGCTGGGTCGCCAGCAATGCCACGCCGAGCAGTGCGAGGGTGTGTACCAACTGGTAGGTAACGCCAGTATGAAAAATGGCCAGATACTGCTCACTCAATCGACTTTTAAGGCCATGCGCAGCAAACGCACCTAGAGCAACACCCGTAAAACCGAAGAAAGCGGCCAGCATCAAAAAAACACGCAGCATGAGAGAACTCCAGTCTGGGGTCATGGATTGGCACAGGGTCTGTATAATGGCGCGCTCAACGGGTTCGGCCAAGCCATCTATGCTGCGTTTTCTTGCTCATCGCCTTCTAAAAGCCCTGCTCTGGTTCGCTGCGGGCAGTGCATTGCTGGTACTGATCTTCCGCTGGGTGCCGCCTCCCGGCACCGCACTGATGGTCGAGCGCAAGGTCGAATCGTGGTTCGATGGCCAGCCCATTGACCTGCAACGCAGCTGGCGCCCGTGGGACAAAATCTCCAATGACCTGAAAGTCGCGGTCATTGCCGGCGAAGATCAGAAATTCGCTGAACATTGGGGCTTTGACTTCAGTGCGATTCGCGCAGCGTTTGCACATAACGAGCAAGGGGGCTCCTTGCGCGGCGCCAGTACCCTCAGCCAGCAAGTGTCCAAGAACCTCTTCCTGTGGTCTGGTCGCAGCTGGCTGCGCAAAGGACTCGAAGCCTGGTTCACCGCACTCATCGAGGTGCTATGGCCCAAGCAGCGGATTCTTGAGGTGTACCTCAACAGCGTGGAATGGGATGACGGGGTGTTCGGCGCCGAAGCAGCAGCTCAGCATCACTTTGGCGTGAGTGCCAAAAACCTCTCGGGGCGTCAGGCCAGCTACCTGGCAGCCGTGCTGCCAAACCCGCGCAACTGGAGTGCCAGCCACCCCAGCCCGTATGTGAGTCGCCGCGCAACCTGGATCAGCCAGCAAATGCGCCAGCTGGGCGGGGACAGCTACCTCGACACCCTCAACACCTCGCGTATGTAACCCTTACCTTATTTGCAGGAACGAGCTTGTCCTGCACAAACAAAAACGCCCCGATCAGATCGGGGCGTTTTTTATCGGGCCGGGTTAAGCGGCGATCGACAGTTTGAGCTTGTTCATCGCGCTTTTTTCCAGCTGACGAATCCGCTCGGCAGACACATTGTACTTCTGTGCCAGGTCATGCAGCGTGGCTTTCTCTTCAGCCAGCCAGCGCTGATACAGAATGTCGCGACTGCGGTCATCCAGCACTTCCAGCGCTTCGTGAAGGTTGTTGGTGGAGTTATCGCTCCAGTCAGCATCTTCCAGTTGGCGTGCCGGGTCGTACCGGTGATCTTCCAAGTAGTTGGCTGGCGACTGGAACGCACTGTCGTCGTCAGCTTCAGCTGCCGGGTCGAAGGCCATGTCATGGCCGGTGAGCCGGCTTTCCATCTCGCGAACTTCACGAGGCTCTACACCGAGGCTTTCAGCCACGCGATGAACTTCATCGTTGTTCAGCCAGGCCAAACGTTTTTTCTGGCTGCGCAGGTTGAAGAACAGCTTGCGCTGGGCCTTGGTGGTGGCCACTTTCACGATCCGCCAGTTACGCAGGATAAACTCGTGAATTTCAGCCTTGATCCAATGCACGGCGAACGACACCAGACGTACGCCCATTTCAGGGTTAAAGCGTTTGACCGCCTTCATCAGGCCAACATTGCCTTCCTGGATCAGGTCTGCCTGAGCCAGGCCATAGCCCGAATAACTGCGGGCAATGTGCACAACAAAACGCAGGTGGGCGAGCACCATCTGCCGAGCCGCCCCAAGATCCTGCTCATAGTAGAGACTCTCGGCCAGTTCACGCTCCTGCTCCGGTGTCAGCAATGGAATGCTGTTCACCGTGTTTACATAGGCCTCCAGGTTCGCACCCGGAACCAACGCATACGCAGGTTGCAAAGAAGTGGTCATACGAAAAAACCTCCGTCTTACATAACTCGTGCAGTTCAGCACTGCGAAAGTTGACTGGGAACCACAAAAAAAGTTCCCTAAAAAGCTGAAAAGGTCAACAGGCGAAAAGAAACTACTTAGGCGAAAGCTCACGTAAGTGACGCGCGACTGCAATCCATGCACCGATATACCCTAACAGCACCGCGCCAAGCAAGAGAGACAGACCATCGGCTACCGGCACGCCGGCCAGTGCAAAGTTGCTGCCATACAATCCGGCCAGTCCCGTGACCGCATCGTTGAGCCAGTTCAAGCCGAAAGCCAGAACCCCCCAGGAAAGCACACCAGCGCCAAAACCATAAAGCGCACCCATATACAGAAATGGCCTGCGCACATAGCTGTCTGTACCGCCTACCAGCTTGATGACTTCAATCTCGATTCGACGATTTTCAATATGCAAACGAATCGTATTACCAATAACCAACAGCAAAGCTGACACCAGCAACACCGTCAAGCCAAACACAAAACGGTCACCCAGCTTCAAAATCGCCGCCAGACGTTCGACCCAGACTAGATCAAGTTGCGCCTGTTGCACGTTAGGCAACTCCGCAAGGCGTTCGCGAAGGGCTTCGAGGGCAGTTTTGTCGACCTCATTGGGGGTTACCAGCACCACACCCGGCAAGGGGTTATCGGGCAACTCCTTGAGCGCTTCGCCCAGCCCTGACTGCTGCTGGAACTCCTCAAGGGCTTTTTCACGGCTGATGAACTCTGCGTCCGCAACCCCTGCCATACCTTTGATCTGATTGCTCAGTTGCTCGCCCTGATCGCTGCTGGCGTCCAGTTTCAGATACAACGAAATTTGCGCTGCACGCTGCCAGGAGCCGCCCAGACGCTCGACGTTGTTGAGCAACAGCGACAAGCCCATTGGCAGGCTCAAGGCAACGGCCATCACCAGGCACGTGAAGAAGCTGCCGATGGGCTGTTTGCCGAGGCGCCTCAGACTGTCGAGCAAACTCGCACGGTGAGCCTCGATCCAGGCTTGGAACAACATCCCGAAGCTCGGGCCATCGTCTTCATCCTGCTTTTTCCTGGATGGCTGCGGGTCGGAGGCTTTGGGTGCCACGCGCTCGGACACTTTGGGGCTACGTGCTGCACTCATTGTGCGGCCTCCCCGTCGCCGATCAAACGCCCGCGCTGCAAGGTGAGCATGCGATGGCGCATGCGGGCAATCAGTGCCAGGTCATGGCTGGCAATCAGAACGCTGGTGCCCAACCGATTGATGTCTTCAAATACGCCCATGATTTCAGCCGCCAGACGAGGATCGAGGTTGCCGGTAGGTTCATCGGCCAGCAACAAGGCTGGACGATGAACGATGGCCCGGGCAATACCGACACGTTGTTGCTGGCCTGTGGACAAGTCGCCGGGGTACAGATCGGTTTTGTCCGACAACGCCACACGCTCCAGCGCCGAATCGACACGCTTGATGATTTCAGCCTTGGACAGGCCAAGAATCTGCAGCGGCAAGGCGACGTTGTTAAACACCGTACGATCAAACAACAGCTGGTGGTTCTGGAACACCACGCCGATCTGGCGACGCAAGAATGGGATCTGCGCGTTACTGATCTGCCCCAGGTCCTGACCAGCCAGCAACAACTTGCCGGTGGTTGGGCGCTCCATTGCCAGCAGTAGCCTCAGCAGGGTGCTTTTACCCGCGCCAGAGTGACCGGTGACAAAAAGGAACTCGCCCCGACGAACCCGAAAGCTCAGCTCGTGCAGGCCCACGTGTCCATTTGGATAGCGTTTACCGACCTGCTCGAAACGAATCATGGACGCTCCCGCTCCGCAAAAAGAGCCTGGACAAAAGGTTCGGACTCAAAATCACGCAAGTCATCAATGCCTTCACCGACACCGATAAAACGGATCGGAATATTGAACTGCTTGGCCAGGGCGAAAATCACACCGCCTTTGGCCGTACCGTCCAGCTTAGTCAGCGCCAGCCCGGAAAGAGGGACGGTTTGATTGAATTGCTTGGTCTGGCTGATTGCGTTCTGGCCGGTACCTGCATCGAGCACCAGCAATACTTCGTGCGGAGCGGCTTCATCGAGCTTGCCCATCACACGGCTGACTTTTTTCAGCTCTTCCATCAGGTTGTCTTTGGTGTGCAGGCGACCTGCGGTATCCGCGATCAACACATCAATGCCACGGGCCTTGGCCGCCTGTACCGCGTCAAAGATCACCGAGGCCGAATCCGCGCCCGTATGCTGGGCAATGACCGGAATATTGTTGCGCTCGCCCCACACCTGCAGCTGTTCAACGGCTGCAGCGCGGAATGTATCCCCCGCGGCAAGCATGACTTTCTTGCCTTCAAGCTGCAGTTTCTTCGCCAGTTTGCCGATGGTGGTGGTTTTGCCTGCACCATTGACGCCCACGACCAGGATCACGAACGGCTTGTTCTGCGCGTCGATTTTCAGCGGCTGCTCAACCGGTTTGAGCATGGCAGCCAGCTCGGCCTGCAGGGATTTGTACAAGGCATCCGCATCGGTCAGTTGCTTGCGCGCAACTTTTTGCGTCAGGTTCTTGATGATCACCGAAGTGGCTTCAACGCCCACGTCAGCAGTCAGCAGACGGGTTTCGATTTCGTCGAGCAGGTCGTCATCGATGATCTTTTTGCCCAGAAACAGGCTGGCCATGCCTTCGCCAATGCTGGCGCTGGTTTTGGACAGGCCTTGCTTGAGACGGGCAAAGAAACCGGTTTTGACCTCAGGGGCAGGAGCCGGTGCCACAACAGGTTCCACAACGGCAACGGCTTGCGGTTCTGGTTCTGGTTCTGGCTCTGGCTCTGGCTCTGGCTCTGGCTCTGGCTCTGGCTCAACAAAAGTTTCGACCACTTCCAGCACTTCAACCACAGGTTCGACAGCGACCACCGGGACAGTGGCAACCTCGACCATGGGTGGGATCGGCGGCACGAAGTGCGGCGCCTGCACGTCTTCAACCAGTGCGACCGGTTCTTCCGGGACCGGCAAGGGCGGCCATGGCGCAGGTTGCGCGGTGACCTGAGGTGCTTCGGCAGGCGCTGCGACCACAACCTCTTCAGGGGTTGGCTCAATGACCACCGGGGCGGCTTCGATCAACGGCTCCGGGGCGATTTCGGGTGCAGGCGCGGGCTGTTCGACGACGGTTTCCTGCGGCTTTCTGCGCAGCCATCCGAACAGGCCTTTTTTCTCGCCAGCAGCAGCTGGGTTCTTCTTGTCGTCGTTGGAACCAAACATGGAGGACGGCTATCTCATGGTAGCGACGCGCCACTGTGGCGCCCCGACAAATAATATTCAGTGTGAAAAAGACTGTTTTTTTGTCAGCTTGTTCGCACGCAACTTAATTCAGAGGGTAAAAAACACCTCTGAAACTTCGTCTTAACTCGGATCCAAGACGGAAAAATCGGCAAAAAAGCGAAATTTACCGGGATATGTCCACACTTCACAACGGGCTCCTATACTGCCCGACCAAACGTTGTCTGATCGTCAGAAGCCTGATAGGCGTGGCCGCCAGTAAAACGGATCAGTATCCTAGCACCTCCTCACCCGCCGACGCTAAGGCCAAGCGGGCAGCCCAACAGGTTTAAAAACGAATGAATGCTCTAGCCCGCCGCGCTGCTGGCCTGTTGCTCAGCACAGTTTTCCTTCCATTTTCGGTCCTCGCGGCCGAACCACAGCCTACCCATGAGTTCCGCCTGGACAATGGCCTTAAAGTCATCGTGCGCGAAGACCACCGTGCGCCTGTCGTGGTTTCTCAGGTCTGGTACAAAGTCGGCTCAAGTTATGAGACTCCCGGCAAGACCGGTTTGTCCCATGCCCTTGAACACATGATGTTCAAGGGCAGTAACAAAGTCGGCCCCGGTGAGGCCTCGTTGATCCTGCGCGATCTCGGCGCTCAGGAAAACGCGTTCACCAGCGATGACTACACCGCCTATTACCAGGTACTGGCACGCGACCGCCTGCCCGTGGCCTTCGAACTTGAAGCCGACCGCATGGGCAGCCTTCGCCTGCCCCCTGAAGAGTTCAAGCGCGAGATCGAAGTCATCAAGGAAGAGCGTCGCCTGCGCACCGATGACCAACCGATGAGCAAGGCTTTTGAATTGTTCAGCGCCATGGCCTACCCGTCCAGTGGTTATCACACGCCGACCATCGGCTGGATGGTTGACCTGGACCGCATGAGCGTTGGCGAACTGCGCGCCTGGTACGAAGAGTGGTACGCCCCCAATAACGCCACGCTGGTGGTGGTGGGCGACGTGACCCCGGATGAAGTCAAAGCCCTGGCCACACGTTACTTCGGCCCCGTGCCCAAGCGTGAGGTACCGATTGCCAAAGCCCCTCTGGAGCTGGCAACACCTGGCGAGCGCCTGCTCAAGATCCATGTCCAGACCCAACTGCCGAGCCTGATGCTGGGCTTTAACGTACCCAGCATTGCAACCGCCAAAGATCCGGTCACGGCCAACGCCCTGCGTCTGATTTCAGCCCTGCTGGACGGTGGTTACAGCGCACGCATGCCGACACAGCTGGAGCGCGGCGAAGAGCTGGTATCCGGAGCCTCATCCGACTACAACGCATTTACCCGTGGCGACAGCCTGTTCATGCTTTCGGCAATGCCCAACAGCCAGAAAAAAGTCACCCTGGCCCAGACTGAAGCCGGTCTGTGGCGTTTGCTCGATGAGCTGAAAAAGACCCCTCCCTCCGCAGAAGAGCTGGAACGCGTCCGCGCTCAAGTGATTGCCGGTCTGGTCTACGAGCGCGACTCGATCACCAGCCAGGCCACTTCGATCGGCCAGCTGGAAACCGTCGGCCTGTCCTGGAAACTGATGGACACCGAGCTGGACGACCTGCAGAAGGTCACTCCTGCCGATATCCAGCAAGCCGCCCGTACTTACTTCACTCGCGACCGCCTCAGCGTTGCGCATGTATTGCCCGAGGAGAAAACCCATGAGTGAGCGTAAAGGTCCCCGCTACGCCCTGCTCGGTCTGAGCGCCGCCGTACTGGTCGGTGCACTCGGCTACTATTTCGCCAATCCTGTCGAGACGGTGGCCAGCCCCGCTCTGGAGAGCGCCAAGGCCGAGCGCAAGCTCGAATCCCTGGCAGAGCTCGACGGCAAGGCCCCCAGCCATCGGGCGCTAAACGTTCAAACCTGGAAAACCGCCGAAGGCTCCAGGGTGCTGTTCGTTGAAGCCCGGCAATTGCCCATGTTCGATCTGCGCCTGACCTTCGCGGCCGGCAGCAGCCAGGACGACAACACACCGGGGCTGGCGCTGCTGACCAACGCCATGCTCAACGAAGGTGTGGCGGGCAAGGATGTCGGCGACATCGCCCAGGGTTTTGAAGGGTTGGGGGCAGAATTCAGCAACGGTGCTTATCGCGACATGGCTGTTGCCTCTTTGCGCAGCCTGAGCGACGTCGACAAGCGCACACCTGCGCTCAACCTGTTTGCTGAAGTCGTGGGCAAGCCTGCGTTCCCGGCCGACTCGTTGGCACGGATCAAAAACCAGATGCTGGCCAGCCTTGAGTTCCAAAAACAGAACCCCGGCAAACTGGCCAGTAACGAACTGTTCGAACGCCTGTACGGCAACCACCCGTACGCCCACGCCAGCGACGGCACGGCTCAAAGCATCACCTCGGTCACCATCGACCAGCTCAAGGCCTTTCACAACAAAGCCTACACCGCTGGCAACGCCGTCATTGCCATCGTCGGGGACTTGTCCCGCGCCGAAGCCGAGTCCATAGCGGCCCAGGTCTCAGCCGCGCTGCCAAAAGGCCCGGCAGTGGCCAAGGCAGTGCAACCGGTTGACCCGAAGGCAGGCGCCCATCACATCGAATTCCCGTCCAAGCAAACCCATTTGCTGCTGGCCCAACTGGGCATTGATCGGGACGACCCCGATTACGCGGCCCTGTCGCTGGGCAATCAGATCCTGGGAGGCGGTGGTTTTGGTACGCGCTTGATGACCGAAGTCCGTGAAAAACGTGGCCTGACCTACGGCGTGTACTCCAACTTCAGCCCGATGCAAGCGCGTGGCCCGTTCCTGATCAACCTGCAAACCCGTGCCGAATTGAGTGAAGGAACCCTCAAACTGGTGCAAGACATTTTGGCTGACTACCTGAAAAATGGTCCGACGCAAAAAGAACTCGACGATGCCAAGCGTGAACTGGCGGGCAGCTTTCCGCTGTCGACTGCCAGTAACGCAGCCATCGTCGGCCAACTGGGCGCAATGGGCTTCTACGATTTGCCTTTGGACTATCTGGAAACCTTCATGCAGCAGTCCCAGGACCTGACCATCGAGCAGGTCAAGGACGCCATGAACAAGCACCTGAGCGCCGACAAAATGGTCGTAGTGACCGCTGGCCCAACCGTGCCGCAAAAACCACTGCCACCTCCAACCGATAAACCTTCAGAGCAACCTCTTGGGGTTCCGGAGCATTAATGGCAAAGCAAAAATACACATCGCACACTGGCGCAGGCCAATTGCGCATCATTGGTGGCGAATGGGGCAGCCGCAAGCTGAGTTTCCCCAACGCCGAGGGCCTGCGTCCAACGCCGGACCGCGTGCGTGAAACCCTGTTCAACTGGCTGGCGCCGTACATCGGCGGGGCCAAGGTACTGGACGTCTTCACCGGCAGCGGTGCGCTGTTCCTCGAGGCCTTGTCACGTGGCGCCGCCAAGGGCGTAGCCCTGGACAGCAACCGCGACGCGATCTCCAGCCTGCGCGAGCACATGGGCACCTTGCGTTGCACCACGGGTGAAGTGCAGCAGACCAACGCCCTGAACTACCTGGCTACCGCGCCAACGGAAGTCTTTGACGTGGTGTTCCTCGATCCGCCGTTCAACCTGGATCTGCTCAAGCCTGCCTGTGATTTGCTGGAACAGAATGGCTGGCTGGCAGATGAGGCCTGGGTCTACACCGAAAGCGAACGCCGCCCTTCGGAACTGGGTCTGCCAGCCAACTGGCGCCTGCACCGCGAACAAAAAGCCGGGGGGGTGAACTACGCCCTGTGGCAACGAGAAGCGGCGCCGGCGCCTGCCGCGCAGTAACCATGAGCGTGGCGCACCCTGAGGTGCGCCACCCATGTCCTGTCTACGCGTGCTCCCCCAAGGGCGCAGTGCTGAATCCCCCCTTCTGCTTCCCCCCGTCCTCCAGCAATCAAAAGCGCGACTGCCGTGACTGAAGACGCCTGTCAGTCGACTAATGGAGTAGCCTGCACCTGCATGTAACACTTGGGCGCCATGCCTCGGTTGTGGCAACGTAGACAGACCGCCGTATCAGTCATCCGATGAGAACTACAGTGCCCCCTTTCACCGCTACAGCTTTGCCTCCAGAACCGTTTGCACCGGCTTCACGACTCAGCAACCCTCATATCCAAACACTCTGGGGGCCGCTGTGGCGCACCAAGCCGGTACTCGACCATCAGCGTGAGCGGTTGTGGCTGGAAGACGGCGATTTTCTGGATCTGGACTGGCACGGCACACCGTCGGCCCATGCCCCGGTGGTGCTGGTACTGCATGGCCTGACCGGCTCATCGTGCTCGCACTATGTGCTGGGCATGCAAAGCGCCCTCGCCTCCCAGGGCTGGACCAGCGTCGCCTTGAACTGGCGCGGTTGCTCAGGCGAGCCGAACCTGCTGACACGCAGTTATCACTCCGGTGCCAGCGAAGACCTGGCCGCGGCCGTGGCTCATCTGCGTGACCGGCATCCGCTGGCCCCGTTGTATGCGGTGGGTTATTCCCTGGGGGGCAATGTATTGCTCAAATACCTGGGTGAAAGTGGCAGCAACAGTGGCCTGCAAGGTGCAGTGGCGGTGTCGGTGCCTTTTCGGCTGGATCAGTGTGCTGACCGCATTGGCCAGGGGTTTTCCCGCGTATATCAAGCGCATTTCATGCGCGAGATGCTGGCCTACGTGAAAAACAAGCAACGCCAGTTTCAACTCGACGACAAGCACGACGGCCTGGCGACCCTGGCCAAATTGGGCACAGTGAAGTCCCTCAGCAAAATGCGTACTTTCTGGGAGTTCGATGATCGCGTCACGGCGCCGCTTAACGGCTATCTAAGCGTGCAGGATTACTACCGCCGAGCCTCCAGCCGCTATTTCCTGGGCAGCATCGACACCCCGACGCTGATTATCCAGTCCGAGGATGATCCGTTCGTGTTCAAGCACAGCATTCCCGAAGCTTGCGAACTGTCGTCCTCCACGCAACTGGAGTTGCATGCACAGGGTGGACATGTCGGATTTCTGGAGGGCTCATTCCGTAAGCCGGGGTATTACCTCGAACGACGGATCCCCCAATGGCTGACCTCGCTCGGACCCACGTCTGTGTCATGAACACCGAACCGGGTGAGTCGATCCGCTTCTGGCAAACGCCCCCGCTGACGGGCGTCGAGTTGCTCACGGCACGCTACATCGAGCACCGCTTTGTGCCGCATGTACATGATGGTTTTGTCATCGGCATGATCATGGCCGGTGCCCAGCGTTATCGCTATCGGGGCGCTGAACATCTCGCGGCCACCGGCACCCTGGTATTGATCAACCCGGACGAAGTTCACAACGGCCACAAAGGCCATGAGGCTGGCTGGCGCTATCGGGCGTTTTACCCCGACAACGTGCAAATGCACCGTCTGCTGGAAGAGCTTGGGCTGCCCGCGACCCACTTGCCAACATTCAATGACACGCTGCTGCATGACCCCGCATTATTCAGCGGCTTGTGCCAGTTGCATCAAGTGCTTGAAGAGCCTGAATCTGCATTGCAGCAGCAAACATTGTGGCGCCAAATGATGCTCGCGCTGCTCACTCGCCATGCACGACTGCCGCTGCCGGCCAAACCCGGGGTCGAACACCGGGCAGTGAATCAGGCCAAAGAACTGTTGCAGGCGCGACTGGCACAGCCACCTTCGCTGGAAGAGCTGGCGGCTGCGGTCAATCTTTCGCCCTTCCACTTTGCCCGCGTGTTCCAGCGCGCGACAGGCATGCCACCGCACACGTGGTTGATGCAGCAGCGCATTGCCCATGCCCGGGCCTTGCTGCAGAAAGGCTGCTTGCCGCTGCACGTTGCGATGCAGTTGGGATTTGCCGATCAAAGTCATCTGAGCCGGCAGTTCAAGAAGGTCTACGGCGTGGGCCCCGGCGCGTATCGAACGGCCAGTGCCCAGCTCCCGGACGCCTAGCTACCGGCTTCAATCGCCCGTGGCTATCCCGCGCGCCGGAACATTGATCCATTCACTCCACGAGCCCGCGTAGAGCTTGCCCAACGGATACCCCGCCAGCCCCAGGGCAAACAGGTTGTGGCAGGCCGTCACGCCGGAACCGCAATAAGCGACCAGCGACTCGGGGGGGCGGCCAGCGAGCTTTTCAGCAAAGCGTTGCTTGAGCTGCGCGGCAGGCAAGAAGCGCCCCGTGCTATCAAGGTTTTCACTGAACGCCGCACATTGCGCGCCAGGGATATGCCCGGCAACAGGATCGATAGGCTCGACTTCACCGCGAAAGCGCGGCTGGGCACGGGCATCGATCAAGGTCAGCGCCGGATCACCCAGACGTTTTTGCAAGTGCTCCGCGTCCAGTAGCAAACGGGGGTCAGGCTTGCCATTGAAGTCACCCCGCGGGACCACCACTGCATCCAGGCTGAGCGGCAACCCCGCGCCATGCCAGGCCTTGAGGCCACCATCCAGGATAAACACGCCATCGCGCTTGCCCAGCCAGGTCAGCAACCACCACGCCCGTGCCGCAAAGGCACCAGGGCCATCGTCGTAGAGCACCACGTCGCTTTCGGCGCCAATGCCCCAGGCGCGCAGTCGCTCAAGCAATACCGCAGGATCGGGTAGCGGATGACGCCCGGTCACGCCCTTGATGACCGGCCCGCTCAAATCCCGCTCAAGGTCGGCAAACTGCGCACCGGCGATATGCCCTTCGGCATAGCTGCAAAGGCCGTAGTCCGGGTCTTCAAGGGCAAAACGGCAATCCAGAATAATCAGGCCGGGCCGCTCCTGGCGTTCCAGCAGGGCTTGGGGGCTGATCAATTGCGCAACGGGCATAGTGAACTCCTGTAAAGGGGTGAAATGCGGTTAGTGATCGTGCAGCGCGTCTTCCAGAGGAACGTAGTATTCGTTGATCAGGATATCGACCGCCTCGCGGGCCTCTTCCGTGACAAAACCCGATTCCAGCACCAGCAGTTGGTACACCCCGCGCTTGATCGCGCGCTCACTGAGCTGTTCACCGGATTCGCGGGTGGTACACAGAAAGCTGACCCATGAGGTGAGGATAATCCAGGCATTAAGGGTCAACGACTCGATTTGCAGAGGCGTCATGCGCAGGATCCCGGCATCGACAAACCCGGCATAGATCATCTGCGCCTGAACCAGGCATTGCCGGGAAAACTGCCGGTAGCGGGCGGCCAGCTCATTGTCACTGTGCAGAAAGTGCTCCGTGTCGCGATACAGAAACCGATAGCGCCACATGGCATCGAGCAGTTTTTGCAAATAAAAGCGCTTGTCATCAACGTTGAATGCACGCCCTTCGAGCGGGCGTAAAAAGCTCAATACCAGCGTCTCGTACTCGCTGAACAGCACCGAGATGATCGCCTGCTTATTGGGGAAGTGGTAATACAGATTGCCCGGAGAGATCTCCATATGGGCCGCAATATGATTGGTGGTGACACTGCGCTCACCCAGCTGGTTAAACAACTCCAGGCTGCTATTTACGATGCGCTGGCTGGTTTTTATTCGTGTGACCATGAGCTTGGGCTTTAGTGAATACGAATGGCATCTTACGGCCTAACTCCGGATCGATAAACAACACGGCATGCAGGCCCCGATTGACAATTTAGAGTATAGACTCTAAAAATCGCGCTACGCTTATAAAGACAACGCCTACAGAATCCGCCTGGAGCGAACCATGCCTGCCGACAGTGCCTCTCTTCAAGACGCTTCAGCCATGCAGGAAGATCTCCATACCCTGCTCGACCATCAACGGCAGGCCTACGCGGCTCATCCATTCCCGCCGTTTGCGCAACGCCAGCAATGGCTAAAGAGCCTGCGGCGTCTGTTAAGTGATGAACGTGAGGTTCTGATCGACGCCATCAGTCAGGATTTCAGCCACCGAAGCCCTGATGAAACCCTGTTTGCCGAGTTGATGCCCAGCCTTCACAGCATTGACGACACCCTGAAACACCTCAAGCGCTGGATGAAGCCGTCATCTCGCCGCGTGGGCATGATGTTCCAGCCCGCCAGCGCCAAGGTGGTCTATCAACCGCTGGGTGTCGTGGGGATTATCGTGCCGTGGAACTACCCGTTATATCTGGCGATAGGCCCTCTGGTCGGCGCACTGGCCGCCGGTAATCGGATCATGCTCAAGCTCAGCGAGTTCACGCCGGCCACCGGGCGTTTGCTCAAGGAGCTGCTGGGACGCATTTTCCCTGAAGAGATGGTCGCCATCGTACTGGGTGAAGCGGATGTGGCCGTGGCATTTTCCGGACTGGCGTTCGATCACCTGTTGTTCACCGGCTCCACCCATGTCGGCAGGCAAGTGATGAAAGCGGCGTCCGAGAACCTGACCCCGGTAACCCTGGAACTGGGTGGCAAATCACCGGCTATCGTCTCCCGTGATGTGCCGCTGAAAGATGCGGCCCAGCGTATTGCCTGGGGCAAATCCCTGAACGCCGGGCAAACCTGTATCGCACCGGATTACGTACTGGTGCCACAGGCGCGGGTCGAGGCTTTCGTTGAGGCCTATCGCCAGGCCATCCACAGCTTTTACCCGACCTTGATCGACAACCCGGACTACAGTGCAATTATCAACCAACGTCAGGTCGCAAGACTTGAGCAGCTGAAAACCGATGCGACACTCAAAGGTGCGCGCCTGATTTCACTGTATGAACAAGGTCAGGGACGACGCATGCCCCACAGCCTGTTGTTGAATGTCACTGACGACATGCAGGTGATGCAGGATGAAATCTTCGGCCCGCTACTGCCGGTCGTGGCATACAGCGATCTGGATCAGGCACTGGCTTACATCAACGCCCGACCTCGCCCGCTGGCCCTTTATTACTTCGGTTACGACAAGCGTGAACAGGACCGCGTGATCCAGCTCACCCATTCAGGCGGCGTGTGCATCAACGAAACACTGCTGCACGTCGCCATCGACGACTTGCCCTTTGGCGGCGTCGGGCAATCGGGAATGGGCCATTACCATGGCCACGAAGGCTTCTTGACCTTCAGCAACGCCAAAGGCGTGCTGAGCAAGCAGCGCTGGAACGGTTCGCAGATGATCTACCCGCCTTACGGGCGACAACTGGTGCGCCTGATTCAAAAGTTGTTTGTCCGATAGGCTCAAGGCCTGCCCTGAGTGTCCCATTTGATGGCGAGGCCTGCCCATGCCTGAATCGTGCGTTGAAACTGCCCTGCTTTCCCGTCGTGGTGCGCTGAAAATCGGCCTGTGCGCCAGTGCGTTTTTGGCAACTGCCGGCTTGGGTGCCAGCCTCAGCGGTTGCTCGGCCAGCCCCCGTGCCAGTGGCTTTGCCATATTGCGCAGCAGCGACGTGGTTTTTCTGCGAGCGGTGATCCCGGTCATGCTGGCCGGCAGCGTCGACGCACCGGACCAGCCCGGCGCAAACGACGCCACGCTGTTGATGCTGGACAACAACCTGAATCACTTGTCGCCCGCACTCCTGACCCTTACCCAGCAATTGTTCGACGTCCTCGCCATGCCCGTGACCCGCGGCCCGTTGACCGGCGTTTGGGGGCGCTGGGAAAACGCCAGCGCCGAGCACATCCAGCATTTTTTGCAGCGCTGGGCAAACAGCCGCATCGATCTGCTGCGCATGGGCCATGGTTCGCTGCTGCAATTGGTGATGATGAGCCGGTACGAATGCTCCGAATCATGGGCCCATTGCGGGTACCCGGGACCGCCTGCGGTCTGAATGGCCCGGCGCCCATGATGACCTGTGCAGCGCGCTCAAATAATAATAATTTCAGCCTGAGAAACTACTTATGCCCGTACCCGATCCATTCCGTGAAGGCCTGGCCCGAGGCTGGAAAACCCATGATGGCTCACAACTCGACAGCGACCTTACGCTCGAAGCCGACGTTGCCATCATCGGCAGTGGCGCCGGGGGCGGCACCACGGCCGAAATCCTCAGTGCAGCGGGTTACAAGGTTCTACTGATCGAAGAAGGCCCGCTCAAAACCAGCCGCGATTTCACGCTGCTCGAAAACGAAGCGTATGCCAGCCTCTATCAGGAAGGTATCGGCCGCATGAGCAAAGACGGCGCCATCAGCATCCTTCAGGGGCGTGCCGTGGGGGGCACGACCCTGGTCAACTGGGCATCCAGCTTCCGCACCCCGGGGCCTACCCTGGAGCATTGGGCCCGTGAGCATCAGGTCATCGGCCACAGCAGCGAACAGATGGCGCCCTGGTTTGAACAGATGGAGCAGCGCTTGGGCATCGCCCCCTGGGTGATCCCGCCCAATGCCAACAATGAAGTGATCCGCAACGGCTGTGAAAAGCTCGGCTACAGCTGGCATGTGATTCCACGCAACGTCCGCGGCTGCTGGAACCTGGGGTACTGCGGCATGGGCTGTCCGACCAACGCCAAACAATCGATGCTGGTGACCACCATCCCGGCCATGCTCGAAAAAGGCGGAGAGTTGTTGTACATGGCCCGCGCCCAGCGATTATTGATCACGGGGGATCAGGTCAACGGCCTGGAATGCCAGGGCATGGACAGTCGCTGCGTAGCCGCCAACGGGCGCACGATTACGGTCAAGGCGCGGCATTACGTGCTGGCGGGAGGCGGCATCAACACTCCCTGCCTGCTGATGCGCTCCGACGCACCCGACCCTCACAATCGACTCGGTAAACGCACGTTTCTGCACCTGGTGAACTTCTCTGCGGGTCTGTTCCCCGAGGCGATCAACCCGTTTTATGGTGCGCCTCAGTCGATCTACTCCGATCACTTTCAATGGAAAGACGGCACCACCGGCCCCATGGGCTACAAACTCGAAGTACCGCCGCTGCACCCGGCTTTGGCCGCCACATTATTTTCCAGCTATGGGCAAACCAACGCCCTGCACATGGCGCAACTGCCCAACACGCACATGATGCTGGCGTTGATGCGCGACGGTTTTCATCCCGACAGTCCCGGCGGGCATGTCGAATTGCGCTCGGACGGCAGCCCGACACTCGATTACACCCTCACGCCTTACGGCTGGGAGGGATTGAAGCGAGCCTTCCACAGCATGGCCGAGATTCAGTTTGCAGCGGGCGCCACGGCGGTCATGCCGTTGCACAGCGATGCGCGCTACATGAACAGCCTGCGTGAAACACGTGACCGAATCGACAGTTTGAGCCTTGAGTTGTATCGAACACGCCTGGCCAGCGCCCATGTGATGGGCGGGTGCGCGATGGGTGAAAATACTCGAATGGCCGTCACCGACAGTCTCGGCCGTCATCATCAATTGCGTAATTTATCGATCCACGACGGCTCTCTTTTCCCCACCAGCATTGGGGCCAACCCACAATTGTCGGTGTACGGGCTCACCGCAAAACTGGCGTCGCAGCTGGCCGAGCGCCTGAAAAATCCATGAAAAAGGACTTATCTGGACGCGTCTATAGTGCTTTCTTCTTAGAATGGCGACTTGGCCGACCGGGAATGCTGCGATACCATCCGACTCCCCAACGGATTCCCGCCAGGACGACGCGATGAACCGAGTGTTGTACCCAGGTACATTCGACCCTATTACCAAGGGCCATGGCGATCTGGTCGAACGCGCTTCGCGCCTGTTCGATCACGTGATCATTGCTGTCGCTGCCAGCACCAAGAAAAACCCGCTATTCCCTCTGGAACAGCGAGTGGAGCTGGCTCGTGAAGTCACCAAGCACCTGCCCAATGTTGAGGTAGTCGGCTTCTCGACGCTGCTCGCGCATTTCGCCAAAGAACAGAATGCCAATGTGTTCCTGCGTGGCCTGCGTGCCGTGTCGGACTTCGAATACGAGTTCCAGCTGGCGAACATGAACCGCCAACTGGCCCCCGATGTCGAGAGTCTGTTCCTCACGCCGTCAGAGCGTTATTCGTTCATATCGTCGACATTAGTGCGCGAAATTGCTGCACTCGGTGGCGATATCACCAAATTCGTTCATCCGGTAGTGGCCGAAGCCCTGACCGAGCGTTTTCGCAAGAAGTGACCGCTGAAGCGGCGCCCGCGTGCACTGCGGGCGCCAATGCGGCACAATTGCCGCATTCGATTTCAGTTGCCCGGGCTGACTGCCCCGGCCGGAGTACCCATGTCCCTGATCATCACCGACGATTGCATTAACTGCGACGTCTGCGAACCCGAGTGTCCGAACGCTGCCATCTCGCAAGGCGAAGAGATCTACGTGATCGACCCTAACCTGTGCACACAGTGCGTGGGTCATTACGATGAGCCGCAATGCCAGCAGGTTTGCCCGGTTGACTGCATCCCTCTGGATGAAGCCCACCCGGAAACCGAAGAAGAGCTGATGACAAAGTACCGGGCAATCACCGGCAAGGCTTGAACCCCGCATACCCTGCAGGAGCGAGCACGCTCGCCTCTGCCAGGTCATGAGTTCAATCCTATGTCTGGCAGCGCGGGCAGAATACGCTGGCACGCTGCCCCAGCTTGACCTCGCGCAGTTCGCTGCCGCAAACCTTGCAAGCCTCATAACCCCGCCCGTACACGAACAGCTCCTGCTGGAAGTAGCCAGGCTGGCCATCGCCGCCGATGAAATCGCGCAGGGTGGTACCGCCGCGCTCAATGGCTGCGGCCAGAATTCGCTTGATCTCGATCGCCAGCTTTAAATAGCGCGCCCTGGAAATCCCCCGCGCTTCGCGACGCGGATCGATCCCGGCAGCAAACAGGGCTTCCGTGGCGTAAATATTTCCCACACCCACCACCACCGCGTTGTCCATGATGAACGGCTTGACTGCCATCGAACGGTTACGCGACAGCTGGAACAAGCGATCACCATCAAACAGATCGGTCAGCGGCTCTGGCCCCAGACGCACCAGCAACTCGTGGTTGAGCGGGTCCAGGCTCCACAGCATCGCGCCGAATCGACGGGGGTCGGTGTAGCGCAAGGCCAGTCCAGACTCCAGTTCAATGTCCACATGCTCGTGCTTGGCGGCCGGCAACCCGGCTTCGACCAACCGCAAGTTGCCCGACATTCCCAAATGGCTGATCAAGGTTCCGACTTCGGCGTTGATCAGCAAGTATTTGGCACGCCGCTCCACCAGCACGATGCGCTGCCCGGACAGGCGCACATCGAGGTCCTCGGGGATCGGCCAGCGCAAGCGCCGGTCGCGCACGATCACCCGACTCACCCGCTGCCCCTCAAGGTGCGGGGCGATGCCACGGCGGGTGGTTTCAACTTCAGGTAATTCAGGCATGGGCTCTCCGCACTCTGCAATAGCGGCCGATTCTAGCGGAATTTTCTGGCAGGCTGGGTCCATCGTCCGACGCAATGCGCTGAATCAGCCAAGCCTGCGGGTAGCGTCTAGGGCTATAATCGCGCCCTTTTCAATACCCGGAGCGACGTCATGTCCCTGCCAAGCCTGCGCCTTAAAGCCAATGCCGATCGACGCCTGCGCGCCGGCCACTTGTGGGTCTACAGCAACGAAATCGATGTAGCCACCACCCCCCTCAATGGCTTCAAGGCTGGCGACCAAGCCATTCTCGAAACCGCCGGCGGCAAGCCGCTGGGCATCGTTGCCATTAGCCCGAACAACCTGATCTGCGCCCGCCTGCTGTCACGCGACATCAAGCTGCCGCTGGACAAGTCGCTGCTGGTACACCGTCTGAACATGGCGCTGTCCCTGCGTGATCGCCTGTTCGACAAGCCTTACTACCGCTTGGTGTACGGCGATTCCGACTTGCTGCCGGGCCTGGTGGTGGATCGTTTCGGCGACATCCTGGTGGTTCAACTGGCTTCGGCAACCATGGAACAGCATAAAGAGGACGTGATCGCTGCCCTGGTTCAAGTCCTTAAGCCAACCGGCATCCTGTTCAAGAACGACTCGGCTGCCCGCGATGCAGAAGGCCTGGAGCGTTACGTTGAAACCGTCTTCGGCCTGGTGCCTGAGTGGGTGGCCCTGGAAGAGAACGGCGTGAAGTTCGAAGCTCCGGTCATGGCCGGTCAAAAAACCGGCTGGTTCTACGACCACCGCATGAACCGCGCCCGCCTGGCCCCATATGTCAAAGGCAAGAAGGTTCTGGACCTGTTCAGCTACATCGGCGGTTGGGGCATTCAGGCGGCCGCTTTCGGCGCCAGCGAAGTGACCTGTGTCGACGCTTCGTCGTTCGCCCTGGACGGTGTTGAGCGCAACGCCGCGCTGAACGGTTTTGCCGAGAGAGTCACCTGCATGGAAGGTGATGTGTTTGAAGCCCTGAAAGAGCTGAAAGCCAACGAAGAACGTTTCGACGTGATCGTGGCGGATCCTCCGGCCTTCATCAAACGTAAAAAAGACCTGAAAAACGGTGAAGGTGCCTACCGCCGCCTGAACGAGCAAGCCATGCGCCTGCTCACCAAGGACGGGATTCTGGTCAGTGCATCGTGCTCGATGCACCTGCCGGAAGACGACCTGCAGAACATCCTGCTGACCAGCGCCCGCCATCTGGACCGCAACATCCAGCTGCTGGAACGCGGCGGCCAGGGCCCGGATCATCCGGTACACCCGGCAATCAACGAAACACGCTACATCAAGAGCATCACCTGCCGCTTGCTGCCTAACAGCTAAGACCGGTGTCGATCCTTGGCAGCGGCTACAGGGCGCCCCTTACTCTGTAGCCGCTGCCAAAGGCTGCGATGCTTGAAAGCGCCTCACGGCTGAGGGACTTTATCGAGCTTCGGGCTCAGCTCCACGTCCTCGATCAGCAGCGATTGATAACGCGGCTTCACCACCTTTACCTTGCCCTCACGTATGCGTTCAATCAGCTCCAGCGGGTTTTCCCCACCGTCATAAGCGCCTGTGCGCTGCCACTTCCCCTGCGCGTCGCGCTTAAAGAAATACAACGGATCGAACCACTTCTGCTTGGGCAACTGCAGCACCTCGTTTTGCCCGTCCTGATCCAGATCGACTGACCACAGCACGCACCCCGGAGGCCAGCATGGCTGCCCGCCAATTTTCGGATCGTCGAACTGCTCACTGCCCTCGACGGGCGGACCCATCCATTCCAGCAGCCTGTCATTGGGTCCTCGCGCACCCTGGCCGGTGTCTGCATCCTTAAGGCGCTTCAGCAAGATTTGCCGCGCAGGTTCCGCCAGCACCTGGCCCTGCTCGACTTGCGCCAACAAGGCGTCATACGCCTGCTTGCCCTGCGGCCCAAGGCGGTAGCGCAAGGTATCCGCGTCAAACGTCTCGACCGATGCCTTGCCACTCAGCACGCGTTGCACTTGATTCTTTGCACTGAACTGCAACGGGCTGAACCAGGGCGTGTGAATCGCCAGCAATAACACCACGCACAACAACGCAATCAGCGGGTTGCTGATGCGCAGGCTGCCCAGCCAGCTCGCCTGAGGCACAAGCGCCGCCCAAACCGCCGCCACGCTGTGGGCAAAAACCACCAGCACCAACAGCATCGCCAGAATGCGCGTCGGCATGAGGCCGTACTGCTCAATGCGCAACCAGCTCGAATACCCCGCCAGCACCACCAGAACGGGTAAGCACAGCAAACACACATCAACCATGCGCAGCAGCCATTTGGGATAACCACTGCCTTGCGAACCGTCCTGGAACACCCCGTTGAGCAAAAACAGATTGGCCGCCACCAGCCACAACATGATCGGCGTGGAATAACCGGTATCCCAGATCGGCTCCAGCCCGCTGAATGGCAAGGCCAAGGTGAATACGATGGCAATCAGCGAGCTGAGCGGTAGCAGGAAGCGGCACAGCGTCAGCAAAATCCCTCGCAAAAGGCCGATGACCCGATCCTTCTCGCGCCCCATGTGCACACCCAGGGCAAACACCATCGCCGAACTCACATACATAAATCCATCGGTGGTAAACAGCTGGTTCAGCGCAACGACCCCGAGCATTTTGAACAGGCTGCCCCACAACAACAGCAACGCCCAAAACACGGCATTCAGCAACAACCCCAGCAATACGATAAACACCGTGTCCCAGGCGTGGCGGAACAGATCTTCATAACGCGGGAAGCGCCCTTCGCGGGTCGGCCAACTCAATATGAAAACAGTGCAGATATAAGTAATCACCACCGCAAAAAACGTCCAGCTGCCCGTCAGCCAGCTGCTGGAGCGCCATACTTCATCGCCCTCCCAATACACCCAGGCACTGGTCGCCGTCATCACCGCGGTCAATCCGAGCACCAGCCAGGCAGTTCCGCGCAAACGGATGTTTTCGCCCAGCAGCAACAGATTGATCCCGCCAACCAGTGCTGCCGTCGCCAGGGCAAACTTGATGCCCGGCTCGCTCAGAGAACTCGCCAGCCACAGCAGCAGCCCTTGCACCAGGCCGATGGCCAGACAGGCTTTGACAGATCGGTTGAGGGTTAGCATTCGGAATCCCTGCTGAATAAGTGAATCCTGCACTCTAATACTTATTCGCCATAGCTGCCTACCTCACACCCGCCGTCAATAAAAACACCGCGCATGAAATCCAGAAAAACAAATAAATACTGACACCTATCAACAGTATTGATTTTTCCTACATGAAAGAACGCTCAGACCTACAGCGCACAACATTGAAAATTAATATCGAGCAACTATGGTGTCTCTAGCCTCTTGTTCAAAGTGGCGACTTACCCATCCAACAAAATGCCACGCGCAACTTGGCAACCACCTGAGGAACACTGTCATGAAAGCAATCATTCTGGAATCTGGAAAAATCGCCAACCTGGCATGCCTGGCCGTGTCCAAGCGGGCCTGATCTATAAAAACGCAACGCCGAGGGACGCCGGCACCTCGGCGTTATTTACATAGACGCCGACACCAACATTCGGCGCACTGATATGCCATTTCATATAAATCCTTACTTATTCATGCTGGCTCGCCCACCCCATCAAATTGTTTGGGATTATTTGAATCACACTCAATTTGAACTCGATATTGAGTACTGCCAACGACTGACTCAGTTAATTAACAATCCTGCACTGCTCGACAAAAACCATCCCATAGATCGAGACTTCTATAACGCCAAACTCTTCACCGACACACCCATTGCACCTGTTGAGTGGCAGTGGGATGAGCTGTCGAAAATATTTCATATCGGCACAAAAAATTTACCGCAAGAACAGATACCACACGATGTTCATGAGTGGTCGGCACAGTACCTTGCCCATTGCGAGGACGTACTCGCGACCCCGGCGCCGTCCTCTTCCCGACTTGAGTGCTTGCCCGAAGAGTTGATCCGGTTACCTGCCTGCATGCCTCCGTTGGAAGCGCAGGGCTCACTGATCGATTCGCTTGTCAGCCGCAAAACCTGCCGTTCGTTTACTGATAAAAATATTTCCCTGAGCCATATAAGTACCTTGCTTTACCTGTCACTGGGCTATCTCAATGAGCGTAAGGGCGATGTCGATCCCTCCCTGCCCGAAGGGCTGGAAGCCAGGCGAAGCAGCCCTTCGGGCGGTGGCCTCAATGCCAGTGAAGGTTTTCTGTATGCCTCCCGGGTTGACGGTCTAAAGCCAGGGATCTACGCCTACCATTGCGCGCTTCACGCACTGAGCCATGTCAGTGACCTGCCGCCCGCCCCCTTGGGTCAATTACTCAGTGGCCAGCACTTCATCAACAACCTGCCCGCGGGGCTCTTTATCACGTCGCGTTTCGACAAACTGTGGTGGAAATACGAGCATTCACGCGCCTACCGCATGGCATTTGTCGAGGCCGGGCATATTTCACAGACCTTTCAACTGGTTGCCACACACCTGGGACTCAACACGTGGCTGACCGGGGCGTTAACGGATGACTGTGTTGAAACCCTGTTAGGTTTGGATAACACCACAGAACAACCGTTGTTCTTTGTTGGCTGTGGATACGGCGACGGGCGCGTTCAGTGCGAGGCGCTGGTTGCCTTGATCAATGCACAAGAAAAAAACCCATGAACAACCCGGCCTCGCAACCTGCAGGGCTTGGCCTGAGCGAGCAGCACTGCACCCTGGGTGACTGGGACAGCACAGCCTGTGTGAGGATAGATCGGCGCGATTACCTGCTTCCGGCAGAGCTGGAGCACGAACTGGAGAACCGGCACTGGTTTGTCCCCGCCTTCATGCCCTACCTCGCACACCCGAAGATTGTGCAGGCAGACCGCTCCATGAGCTTACGGCTGGAGGCCAATCAACTGGTGTACTTTCTCGACTACACCACGCTGCTCGAGCATAAAATTGTAAATCGCGCCGTCGAAACACTCATCCACAACGAACTTGGCATACCCATACCAGGGCACATGAAAAATGCCGCGCTACAGCTCTATACCGATGAGGGTTATCACGCGCTGTTCTCTAATCAAGTAGCAGAGCAGGTAGCGCAGCTTTATGACATCCAGAACCGCTCTGCACTCCCGCTGCGTGTCACACGCCTGCAGGGGCTTATTGAGAAAACGCCCGCTGAGCACCAGGCGCTGACCTGGTTTCTCGTGGGGTTCGTGTCTGAAACCGTGATCGCCAAGGAGTTGCTGGGCGCCGCACGCAACACCGTCGTCTCCACGGTGTTCAGGATGCTCAAAAGCCACCTTGAAGACGAGGCCCGGCATAGTCGCTACTTCTCTGATGTTTTCGCCTATGTCTGGATGCAACTGGAGCAAGAGCAACGCTCGCGGGCAGCCCGATCGTTGGTCGCGATCATCGGCATCTTCTTTGAAACGGATTCACAGTGGCTGCGCGAGAGCTTCGGCGCAGTGGATCTGGACGAAACAACCATCGAGGGCATTGTGGCGGCCCTCGCACACCCCGACGCGCATCGTAAACGGGTGCGATCAGGCGCCAGCGCGACACTGCTTGCCATGAGCCGCGGCGGTTTTTTTGACGACGATGAAAACCTCTTGCTGATGCGTGAAGCCGGCTATATCAATGACTGAGTCCGGTACTGCAAAGCGCCGGGCAGCAGTGGCCCTGTTGCTGGCGATGGTGCTGCTCGGGGTATTCCCGCTGGATGTTGTGTTGCCCTCTTTCCCCGCGCTGTCTAACCATTTCAACCGCTCGACCTCCGACATCGCGTTCTCTGTGAGCCTGTTTGCAGTGGGTATATCCCTCTCTCAACTGTTGATTGGTCCACTGTCAGACAATCTTGGGCGCAAGGGGCTACTGCTTGCCGGGATGCTCATTTCAATACTGGGGGGAATCGGGTGTGTACTGGTATCGGACTTCACCTGGTTTTTGTTTTTCAGATGTATTCAGGCCATAGGCTGCGGTTCATTCGTCCTCGCCCAGGCGCTGGTACAGGATCTGTTTGCCGGCAAGGCGCGCGACCAGCTGCGTATTGTGATGATCACCGCCAGCGGGGTATTCATTTCGGTCTCCCCCTTGGCAGGCACCTTGCTGCAACAGGCTTTCGATTGGCCGGGCAGTTTTTGGGTCTTTGTCGCCCTGGCCACGATGGTGTTTATCAAGGCGCTGTTCTTCCTTGAAAACTCACTTCCCCTCCCACACCCGTCGCGCACGCTTGTGCAGTCGTATCGACTCGTATGTCGCGACTCGATCTTTATCGGCTACTGGCTGATTTCAGGCTTGGCCTTCGCCTGTCACTTCTCTTTTATCGTGATGTCTCCGTTGCTGTTTTTGCAGCATTTGCAGCTTTCGCCTTATGCCTTCTCCCTGGTTCTGTTGCTGTATGGCCTGGCTTATCTATGCGGGGGTGTCGTGGCGCAAATGTTAAGCCGCCGGATTCAGGCGCGCGCCCAAATCAATGTCGGCACGCTGATGATTGTTTTCGCTGGGGTGTTGATGCTGCTGTTTTCGAACCTTCTGGGGCTGTCGATACTGGGCGTGTTATTGCCGATGATTGTCTGTACGGCGGGGACGACCGTTGCTCGCCCCATCGCAACCTCCAGGGCAATGGACGTTTTCCCCGAATATGCCGGCACCGCCGCCTCCATCGGAGGCATGCTGGTTTTTGTTTGCGGCGGGGGCATCAGTGCGCTGGTCAACCTCAGCCGGTTCGACCTGCAAACCACCCTGGCGGTCTGTTTCATGGTGCTGGGCACTGCAATGCTGGGCCTGCATGCCCTGATCAACCGTCGGCAAACCAGGCGGCGGGTTGAGTAAGTCATTTCGCCTGCAGACCGGACCCATCCCCCATTCCCTCCCGCCTCCAGCCGTGTAGAATCGACGTATTCATCGCCAATCATCCCCGGCGGGTTTATGAGCTCAGGCCCAGACGCGCGGCGATCCCGCACCGTTAACGGCAGCTTGCGGACACGTAGTCATTTTCTGTGTGGTCCTCGAGTCAGTAGAAGCTCACTTCCCTGTTTGTTATCTGATTAGCCGCCCGGAGTTGTTCCATGCCTGACTATCGTTCGAAAACCTCCACCCACGGCCGCAACATGGCCGGTGCCCGCGCTTTGTGGCGCGCCACGGGGATGAAAGATGCCGACTTCAAGAAGCCGATCATCGCTATTGCCAACTCCTTTACCCAGTTCGTACCCGGACACGTCCACCTCAAGGACATGGGCCAACTGGTTGCCCGCGAGATCGAACGCGCGGGTGGCGTTGCCAAAGAATTCAACACCATTGCCGTAGATGATGGCATCGCCATGGGCCACGACGGCATGCTGTACTCGCTGCCGAGCCGCGAGATCATTGCCGACTCCGTCGAGTACATGGTCAATGCCCACTGCGCCGACGCCATTGTGTGCATCTCCAACTGCGACAAGATCACCCCGGGCATGCTGATGGCGTCGTTGCGCCTCAACATCCCGGTGATTTTCGTTTCGGGCGGGCCAATGGAAGCGGGCAAGACCAAGCTCGCCAGCCACGGCCTCGACCTGGTCGATGCCATGGTCATCGCCGCCGACTCCAGCGCTTCTGACGAGAAGGTTGCCGAGTACGAGCGTAGCGCTTGCCCTACCTGCGGTTCGTGCTCCGGCATGTTCACCGCCAACTCGATGAACTGCCTGACCGAAGCCCTCGGCCTGGCGTTGCCGGGCAACGGTTCGGCCCTGGCTACCCACAGCGACCGCGAACAGCTGTTCCTGCAGGCTGGCCGCACCATCGTTGACCTGTGCCGCCAGTACTACGTCGAAAATGACGACTCGGTACTGCCGCGCAACATTGCCAACTTCAAGGCCTTTGAAAACGCCATGACGCTGGACATCGCCATGGGTGGCTCGACCAACACCATCCTGCATTTGCTGGCGGCTGCCCAGGAAGCCGAGATCGATTTCGACCTCAAAGACATCGACCGTCTGTCCCGTCATGTACCCCAGCTGTGCAAAGTGGCGCCAAACATCCAGAAGTACCACATGGAAGACGTGCACCGCGCTGGCGGCATCTTCTCCATCCTCGGTTCGCTGGCCCGTGGCGGCTTGTTGCACACCGACCTGCCGACCGTACACAGCAAGACACTGGCGGAAGGCATCGCCAAGTGGGACATCACCCAGACTGACGACGAAGCCGTGCACACCTTCTTCAAGGCAGGCCCGGCCGGTATCCCGACGCAAACCGCGTTCAGCCAGTCGACTCGCTGGGAAACCCTGGACGACGACCGTGAAAACGGCTGCATCCGCAGTGTCGAGCATGCTTATTCGCAAGAAGGCGGCCTGGCAGTGCTTTACGGCAACATCGCCCTGGATGGCTGCGTGGTGAAAACCGCGGGCGTCGATGAGTCGATCCACGTGTTTGAAGGCAACGCCAAGATTTTCGAAAGCCAGGACAGCGCCGTGCGCGGCATTTTGGCCGACGAGGTCAAGGCAGGCGACATCGTGATCATTCGTTACGAAGGACCGAAAGGCGGCCCGGGCATGCAAGAAATGCTCTACCCGACCTCGTATCTGAAGTCCAAAGGCCTGGGTAAAGCCTGCGCCTTGCTGACCGATGGCCGTTTCTCGGGTGGTACCTCGGGCCTGTCCATTGGTCACGCCTCTCCAGAGGCCGCAGCCGGTGGGGCCATTGGCCTGGTGCAAGACGGCGACAAAGTGCTGATCGACATTCCGAACCGCTCGATCAATCTGTTGGTCAGTGACGAAGAACTGGCGGCTCGTCGCGTCGCACAAGACAAGAAAGGCTGGAAGCCGGTCGAAGTGCGTCCACGTAAAGTCACCACTGCTCTCAAGGCTTACGCCTTGCTGGCCACCAGCGCTGACAAGGGCGCTGTACGTGACAAGGCATTGCTGGACAAACTGGTGCCATAAACCAGTGCGTTAACCCAAAAATCCCGGCCATGTGCCGGGATTTTTTATGACTCGCCCTGCAGTACTGTCAGCTACTGGATCTGGTCAGGCTTGACGATCACCCAGTTCTTGTCTGCCGTCACCGGCAGCCCTTCCTTGGCCTGCGCCGCCGCGTTTTTGGCCATCATGCCTTCCAGTTGCGCCATGTATTTGTCTTTGCGGTTGATCCACAAATGCACCCCGCCCTTGGCCACGTCAACGCCGTGAAACAGCATGTAGCCATCACTGGCCGGCGTATCGCCGCCCACCAACACCGGTTTTTTCCATTGGTCGATGTAGGTCAGGATGGCGGCCTGCTTGCCCGCCATCCAAGTCGCCGGGGTCCACAGGTACGGGGTCAGTTCCAGTCCCAGGTTGGCCTTTTCGTTGTATGTACCGGCGCTGATCTGTTTGCGAGCGGTGGTCAATTCGCCAGTTTTACGGTCCTTGAGCAGCGTGCTCACGCCAATCACATTCTGCGGTTTGACGTTGTAGCCGTACTTGGGATCAGCCGCGACCATGCGCACCAGCTCTTCCGAGGCGGCGGTCATCACGTAGACCTCAATGCCGTTTTCCATGAGTTTGTTGAACAGCTCGACCTGACCGGTAAACACCTTGGGTGGCTGGATTTCGGAGGTCTTGAGCGCATCACCCTCAAAGTACGTCACCGGCACCGGCTTGCCCGAGGCCATCAGCTCATCCACGTAGCCTTTGAGTTCCTGCAGGGTGAAACCGGAAAACACCTGCGCCACCCACGGGTAGCACACCATGTCGTCCACTTCGCACAGGCGGTAGTAGTAACTGAACAGGCTTTCTTTATGGTCGGCGGTATCTTTGAACGGGATCAGTTTGAGTGACGGGTCGAGACTTTCTCGGGTGATCAGGCCCTTGTTTTCCATATAAGGCAGCAACGCTTCTTCGAGATCGTTGCGATAGCTGGTGTTGTCCATGTCAAAGACCGCGAAGTTACCTTTGTTCGCGTTGGCAGCAATCACGGCCTCCAATTGTTTCGCCTGGTCGGCGGGCCAGTGCTTGAGCTCGGTGGCCAACGCCTGGCCCGTAAGGCCCAGACAAAGGGTTACAGCGATCAACTTGGCAGTCAGTTTCATCAGCTATGCTCCTCGTTAAAGGCATCGACGCTAACAAACCGGCATGACATTTTTAAACTCGGACACGACCGCTATCGTCTTGTCTGCGCCAATGTCTTATTCCAAAAACCTAGGTCTTCATTCCACATCGGTATATTTGTAGATATATCAACCTGTTAGGATTTCCGGTTCGCTATTGTTGCTGCCAAAGACTGGTACAAGTCGCCCCTCGGAGCTTTCATGAATTTCCCGCTGATCCTCAATCTGCTGGTGTTCCTCGCGTTGCTGTTCGGCTTGTCGCTGACCCGCCACACCGCGTGGAGCCTGGCGAAAAAAGTCCTGCTGGCGCTGGTCGTCGGTGTCGTCTTTGGCCTGGGCCTGCACCTGATCTATGGTGCCGATAACCCGACCTTGAAAACCTCCATTGGCTGGTTCGATCTGGTCGGCAGTGGCTACGTGCAACTGCTGCAAATGATCGTGATCCCGTTGGTTTTCGCTTCGATCCTGAGTGCCGTGGCGCGTCTGCACAACGCTTCGTCGCTGGGTAAAATCAGCTTCTTGACCATCGGTACGCTGCTGTTCACCACCATGATCGCAGCGCTGGTGGGCATCGGCCTGACCAACCTGTTCGGTCTGACCGCTGACGGGCTGGTGGCGGGCGCAGCTGAAATGAGCCGCCTGCAAGTTATCCAGAGCGATTACGCCGGCAAGGTCGCAGACCTGAATGTGCCGCAATTGCTGCTGTCGTTCATCCCCCAGAACCCCTTTGCCGATCTGGCACGGGCCAAGCCTACGTCGATCATCAGCGTGGTGATTTTCGCAGCGTTCCTGGGCGTCGCCGCCCTGCAATTGCTCAAGGATGAACCGGAAAAAGGCAGCAAGGTGCTGAACGCGATCGACACCCTGCAAGGCTGGGTGATGCGTCTGGTGCGTCTGGTCATGAAACTGACCCCGTACGGCGTGCTGGCCTTGATGACCAAAGTGGTCGCCACGTCCAACCTGCAGGACATCATCAAGCTGGGCAGTTTTGTGGTGGTGTCTTATATCGGCCTGGCGTTGATGTTCATGGTTCACGCCTTGATCGTGTCGCTGTCCGGTATCAGCCCGCTGCGATTCTTCCGCAAGGTGTGGCCGGTTCTGACGTTTGCATTCACCAGCCGTTCGAGCGCAGCCAGCATCCCGCTGAGCATTGAGGCGCAAACCAGCCGCCTGGGCATTCCGGCGTCCATCGCCAGCTTCGCCGCCTCCTTTGGCGCGACCATTGGCCAGAACGGCTGCGCAGGCCTGTACCCGGCAATGCTGGCGGTGATGGTAGCGCCTACCGTGGGCATCAACCCGCTGGATCCGCTGTGGATCGCGACACTGGTGGCGATTGTGACCCTGAGTTCGGCCGGTGTGGCGGGGGGGGGGGGGGGGGCGACCTTCGCCGCACTGATCGTGCTGCCAGCCATGGGCTTGCCGGTGTCGCTGGTCGCGCTGTTGATCTCGGTCGAACCGTTGATCGACATGGGTCGTACCGCATTGAACGTCAGCGGTGCGATGGTGGCGGGCACGGTGACCAGCCAGATCATGAACCAGACCGACAAGGCCATTCTGGCCGAAGACGATCATGGGGACCTGGCGCACGCCTAAGCCCTGCACGCCTATGCCCCTGCAGGAGCGGGCTTGCTCGCTCCTGCAGGGTATGTGGCTACTTCATCAAGCCCTTTCCCAGACCTCAAAGCTGAATGCCGGCTTGTCATCCGCCGCTGCATGCTGCTCCTGCGATACCAGCGTCCACTGCGCCTGATCAAACTCAGGGAACCATGCGTCGCCTTCCGGGCTCAGGCCCACCCGCGTCAGATACAACCGGTCGGCATCTGCCAGGCCCTGGGTGTACAGCTGCGCACCGCCAATCAGCATTACCTCGCTCACCCCCTGCTCGTGTGCCCACGCTTGCGCGCGCTCAACGGCGGCCTCAAGTGTGGCAAACACTTCGGCACCTTCGAGCTGCAAGTCGGTCTGACGACTGACCACAAGGTTCAGTCGACCGGGCAACGGGCGCCCCAGGGAATCCCAGGTTTTGCGACCCATGATGATCGGCTTGCCCAAGGTGGTGGCCTTGAAATATTTGAAATCCGCCGGCAAATGCCACGGCATGCTGTTGTCGACGCCGATCACGCGGTTTTCACCGAGGGCTGCGATCAGGCTGAGGGGGAGAGTTTTTTTCATGTCGGCGAGGATACCAGAGCCATCCCTGCAGACAGTACCCTGCCCGACGTAACAGCGGTTATGCTCACGGCTCATTTGAATGGAATGTCGCGTGACTCAACTTTCCCCACTGCAACGCCTCTGGCTGACCGAAACCGTGCGCTTGCGCGAAGAACATGCCGGCCCGCTGGATGACCTTGAAGCCAACCGTCATGCCCGCAGCACTGGCGGCGACCTCGCCGCGCGCCTGCAAACCCGAGCCTTGTGGCTGGCCGAGCGTGATGGTTTGCTCGGCGCCCTGCAGCATTGGCTGCGGGGCGCACGCCTGGCGCTGCTGGTTCTGGTTGTCCTCGCCGTACTCAGCGGTGCCGGGCTGGCCTTCGCCGCGCTGGGTGACGGCCAGGGCCCGGTCAATGTGTTCTGGGCGCTGGGCAGCTTGCTCGGGCTCAATCTGGTATTACTCGTGAGTTGGGGCCTGAGCCTGCTGTTCGCCGGTGAACAGGGCGCCAGCCTCGGTCGCGTGTGGTTGTGGCTCAGCGAAAAACTCGCGCGCGATGCTAAAGCCGCGCAATTGGCGCCCGCCCTGCTGCTGTTGCTGCAACGGCGCAAGCTCAACCGCTGGGCGCTCGGCACGCTGATCAATGGCCTGTGGCTGCTGGCGATGCTCAGCGCGCTGGTGATGATGCTGTTGCTCATGGCCACCCGCCGCTACGGCTTCATCTGGGAAACCACGATTCTCGGCGCCGACGTGTTCGTCACCGTAACCCGTGCCCTTGGCGCCCTGCCCGGTTTACTGGGCTTCAACGTGCCCACCGCGGAGATGATCCGCGTCAGCAATGACACCAGCTACAACTCCGAACTGTTGCGTCAGGCCTGGGCGATCTGGCTGGTGGGCGTACTGCTCATCTATGGCGTGATCCCGCGCCTGCTGCTCTGCGCTTTTTGCGCGTGGCGCTGGATAACCGGGCGCAATGCGCTGCAACTGGACCTGAGTCTTCCCGGCTATAGCCCATTGCGCGAGCGCTTGATGCCCAGCAGCGAACGCCTGGGCGTCAATGACATCGCCCCCGAGCAATTGCACGACGTGCAGGCCGGGCACACCGACTTGCACGCCAATGGCGCCTTGATCGTGGCCATCGAGCTGGATGATCAACACCCTTGGCCGCCGAAGCTGCCTGACACGATCATGGACGCCGGCATTCTCGACAGCCGCGAATCCCGGCAAAAGCTGCTGGAGCAAATGACCCGTTTTCCCCCGGCCCGCCTGGTGATCGCCTGCGACCCGCGCCGCTCGCCGGATCGCGGCAGCCTGGCATTAATTGGCGAGCTGTCGCGCAGTGCGGCGGACACCCGTGTATGGCTGTTGCAAGCCCCGCCAGGCCAAGCGCTCGACGCTGACCGCCTGGGTGACTGGCACGCCGCACTGAAACAACTGGGGTTGCCCTTTGCCGCCAGCCTTCCCTTGAACTGGCTGGAGACAGGCCATGACTAAGCCATTGACGCTGGCCGTGGTCGGCCACACCAATGTCGGTAAAACCTCATTGCTGCGCACGCTGACCCGCGATGTCGGGTTTGGCGAGGTGTCCCATCGCCCCAGTACCACACGCCATGTCGAAGGCGCACGCCTGTCAGTGGACGGTACCCCGCTGCTGGAGCTGTACGACACGCCGGGGCTGGAAGACGCCATTGCCCTGCTCGACTACCTGGAGCGCCTTGACCGTCCCGGCGAACGCCTGGATGGCCCGGCCCGGGTGGCACGCTTTCTGGACGGCAGCGAGGCCCGGCAGCGGTTTGAACAAGAAGCCAAAGTCCTGCGCCAACTGCTGGCTTCGGATGCCGGGCTGTACGTGATCGATGCCCGCGAACCGGTGCTGGCCAAATACCGTGACGAGCTCAGCGTCCTGGCCAGTTGCGGCAAGCCGCTGTTGCCGGTGCTCAATTTTGTCAGCAGCCCGCAGCACCGCGAACCCGAATGGCGCGACGCGCTGGCCCGGTTGGGCCTGCATGCGCTGGTGCGCTTTGACAGCGTGGCACCTCCTGAAGATGGCGAACGTCGCCTGTACGAAAGCCTGGCGTTATTGCTGGAACATTCGCGTGACGCCCTGCAGCGGCTGATTACGGATCAAGAAGCGCAACGCCAGGCCCGGCAACAGAGTGCCTTGCGCCTTATCGCAGAACTTTTGATCGACTGCGCCGCCTGCCGGCGCAGCGTGGTCAACGACAAAGCCGTCGAGCAACAGGCCATCGGTGAGCTGCGCCAGGCCGTTCGCCAGCGTGAGCAGCGTTGTGTCGAAGCCCTGCTCAAACTGTATGGATTCCGGACCAGTGATGCCGCCGCCGGTGACTTGCCGCTATTGGACGGACGCTGGGGCGATGACCTGTTCAATCCCGAAACCCTCAAGCAATTGGGGGTGCGGGTGGGCAGTGGTATTGCGGCGGGTGCCGCCGCCGGTGCAGGGGTGGATTTGATGGTGGGCGGTCTGACACTGGGCGCTGCAGCGCTGGCCGGGGCCATCGCCGGGGGCGCGCTGCAAACGGCCCGCAGCTATGGCAGCCGCTTGCTGGGCAAGTTCAAGGGTCAGCGTGAGCTGACCGTGGATGACAGCGTTTTGCGCTTGCTCGCCTTGCGCCAACGTCAATTGGTCCACGCTTTGAATGCCCGTGGGCATGCGGCAGTCGACAGTATCAAGGTTGCCATGCCTCAGGATAAAACCTGGCGCGAAGGCAAACTGCCAGAGGCTCTGAATAAAGCCCGCGCCCACCCGCAATGGTCGTCGCTCAACCCGCACCCCAAGCTGAGCCAGACCGAACGCCAGGAACAGATCGAAGCGCTGACGGAGCAGATCTGAACCCTCCCCGGTCGCCGCTGCCGCAGGCTGCGTTGCTGAGCCTGCGCCATCACTTTTCCCCCAATAGCCTGGCGATATTGCTCTCTGCCATCGCCGGTCCCACGCTCATGCCCACACCAGTGTGCATCAGCGCCGCATTCAAGCCGGGGGCCACCTCCAGCCACGTGAAGGGGCTGGCCCCTTTTGCACCATAGACCCCCTGCCAGCGCTCGACGACTTGCACCCGGCAATCCAGCGTTTCTTCACACAGCTGCAAAAGCCAGTTGTCGACCTGTTCGCCATTGAAGGGCGAAGGATCGCCGCTGTAGTCGTGAGAATCGCCGATGATCAGTTCACCGTAAGGCATGGGACTGATCAGCAGATGGATGCCGTGACTGTCCAGATGCGGGCTGTCCCGCAGAATTTCAGCCTGAACCGCCGCCGCTTGCGGCAGATCGGCAAAAGCGCCGTAATGCACACAGCTCAGACCGGTCAGCAATGCGTGCTGCAACTTCAAATCCACCTGTGGGCGTACACGGAGCATTTGCAGGCGGCAGATGCGCGGATTGAGTCGGGCCAAAGGCTCGGCCAGCAGGGTTTGGTAATCATGCCCCGAACACACAATCACCTGTGAGCCCTTGAAGCTGCCCGCCGTGGTGTGGACGCAACCTGGTTCAACTTCCCGTACCAGTGTCGAGAAGTGAAATTCGACCCCCAACGCACGGTGCAAATAGTTGATCAACGCCGGAATGGCTTCACGCGAATACACTTGCTGATCGTCCAGCCCGTGCAAGGCCGCACGGTGATGGCTGAACTGGCCGTCATACAGCCCCCGCAGATCAGCTCCGCGCAGCAATTCGGCACGATAGCCGTGCGCTTGCGCCCGACCTTGGCAAAAGGCTTCCAGCAGATGTTCTTCGGCCTCGGTGCGGGCAAACAGGAATGAACCATTGCGCTTGAGCCCGAACCCGGCGTGCTGCGCCCAGTCACCCCAAATGGACCGGCTGGCACGCGCCAGATCGAGCATGACACCTGGCGGCTGGCCGGTTACCAGCGCTTGGCCAAAGTTGCGAACCGAGGCGCCCAGCGGCGTGCCGGTGCGCTCGAAGACCCGGACTTTTAACCCGCGCTTTGCGGCGGCATAGGCATGGGACAACCCGAGAATACCGGCGCCTACGATAAGAATCTGTTGAGTCATGATCACATCCTGAAGGGCAAAACCCCTGCAGGAGCGAGCTTGCTCGCGATGGGCTCCCTGCGATGAATCAGTGACACCGCATCGCGAGCAAGCTCGCCCCTACAGGATTTACGTAGCCGCGAAATTACTGCGCCGCTTTCTCGGACTTGCCGTCGTAGCGCTTGCGCCATTCAGCGAGGATGCTGTCGCGGTTTTGCGAAGCCCAAGCGAAGTCATTTTTGATCAAGCGCTGTTCGTAGTCCGCCGGCAATTCGGTTTGCGGCTTGGCGATCCCCGGTTGCGCCAGTACGGCGAAGTTTTCCTTGTACAGCTCCATCGCTGCCGGGCTGGCAGAGAAGTCAGCCAGCTTCTTCGCTGCGTCTTCGTGTGGCGTGCCTTTGATCACAGCCGTGGCTTCGATCTCCCAGCCCAGGCCTTCTTTTGGCAGCACGATGTCCAGCGGTGCCCCCTGGCGCTTGAGCTGCACCGCCGGGTATTCAAACGATATCCCGATCGGGAATTCGCCTGCCGCCGCCAGTTTGCAGGGCTTGGAGCCAGAGTGAACGTACTGCCCGATGTTCTGGTGCAGGTCATCCATGAACTGCCAGCCCTGCTTCTCACCGAAGGTTTGCAACCACGCACTCACATCCAGAAAGCCGGTGCCCGAAGAGGCAGGGTTGGGCATCACGATCTTGCCCTTGTACTCAGGCTTGGTCAGGTCCTGCCAGCTCACTGGTTTGCTCAGGCCCTGTTTTTCAGCCTCGATGGTGTTGAAGCAAATGGTCGCGGCCCATACGTCCATGCCCACCCATGCCGGAGGGTTGGCTGCATCACGGTAGTTGGCACCGATCTTGTCCAGGTCATGGGGGGCATAGTTTTGCAACAGGCCTTGCTGGTCGAGAATCGCCAAGCTTGATGCCGCCAGCCCCCAGACCGCATCAGCCTGCGGCCGGGCTTTTTCGGCCAGCAGTTTGGCGGTGATGATGCCGGTGGAGTCACGCACCCATTTGATGCCCACGTCCGGATATGCCTTCTCGAAGGCTTGCTTATAGGTTTTCAGCTGCTCGGCCTCGAGCGCGGTGTAGACCGTCAATTCGGTTTTGGCGGCAAAAGCGTTAAGGCTAAAAGCGGTGAGGACAGCAGCGGCAAGAGCAAGAGGCTTGAACATGGTGCGGTTCCTTGAGGGTGTGGGAGCGTAGGTTGAGCCACGAATCATTGCGCAGGTACGCCTTGCCGCCAGGCTTGGGAGCGTCGCAGCAAGCCGCGCGAAGCCCAGGCCAGCAGCAGGGAGACGCCCGCCGAGGTGAACAGGATCAGGGTCGACATCGCCGCCGCGCCGCCGACGTTTCCGGCGTCGTCCATGTTCAGCACCGCCACGGCCGCGAGGATGGTGTCAGGGCTGTAGAGGAAGATGGCCGCCGAAACGGTGGTCATCGCCGAGACAAACAGGTAGCGCACGATATCCAGCAATGCGGGCAGGCAAATCGGCACGGTGACGCGCCAGTAGTGGCGATACAGCGGCGCCTTGAGGGACAGCGCAGCCGCTTCGAATTCACCATCGAGCTGGCGCAAGGCCGTGGTCGCGGTCATTTGTGCAGTGGTCAGATAGTGAGCAATGGTGCACACCACCAGCAGCGTCATGGTTCCGTAGAACACATGCAGCGGGTTGCCGCTCATGTTGAAAAAGAACACGTAGCCCAAGCCCAGCACCAGGCCCGGCACCGCCATCGGGACAAAACTGAGCATGCGCAGCGCCAGATTAAGACCCTTTTGACCGGTGGTTTTTTCCATCAGATAAGCGCCGGTAAAGATCACCACCGTGCCGATCAGGGCAGCGCACACTGCCATAGTCACGCTATTGCGGTAGGCCAGCCAGCCGCCGCCAGCGGTGTCGTTGAACTGGTAGTGACTGAGCGACAGCGACAGGTTGTAAGGCCAGAACTTCACCAGCGACGAGTACACCGCCATCCCGAACACCAGCAGCAAGGCGGCACAAATCAGCATCACGATGGCCAGGTAGCAGCGGTCACGGACTTCCGACGGGACCGGTTTGAACACTTGCGCACGGCCGCTCATCGAGTCGCCGTGTTGACGACGCAACCAGGCATCGACCCCGAAGCTGAACAGCGCTGGCAACAGCAGCACCATGCCAATCAATGCACCGCGACCAAACTGTTGTTGGCCGACCACGGCTTTGTAGGCTTCCAGCGCCAGCACTTGATAATCGCCACCCACCACCACCGGCACACCGAAATCGGTAATGGTCAGCGTGAACACCAGACAGAACGCTGCAAACACAGCCTGCCTGGTGCCCGGCCAGGTGATGCTGCGAAACGCCTTGAACGGTCCCGCGCCCATGCTTGAGGCGGCGTCAAACAAGCGCGCATCGGCCAGCGACAACGCCGAAAGCAAAATCATCAGCGCATGGGGGAAGGTATAAATCACTTCGCCCAGAACAATGCCCCAGAAGCCGTAAATGTTGTCCGAGACCAGCCCGCGCAACATGCCCTGATTACCGAACAGGTACACCAGCGCAATGCCGGGCAACATCGAGGGCGCCATCAGCGGCAGCAACGACAACCCGCGCCAGATGCGTTTTCCGGGGATCATGGTGCGCTGCAGCGCATAGGCAAACAGGTAGGCAAGCGGTACGACAATCGCCGCTACGCTGAGCGAAACCTTAAGGCTGTTACCGAGCAACCAGTGAAAGTTATCGCTGGTGACCAGCTCACGTGCGGCCACCCAGCCACCACCCTGACCGTCTTCAGCACTGAAGCCGCGCCAGAAGATCGCCAGCAGCGGCATCAACACCGCGACACCCAGCAGTAACAGCAGCAGAAGCTTGCCGCCGAGTACGAAAATCGTATCGCCGAATGGCGTTCGGGTTGTCAGTTTGCCGGGCAAAGGCAGGGCCATTTCAGCAGCCATCTCAGGCAAACACCTGAAGGCTTTCTGGCGGCAAGGCCACAAAAATCTCTTGTGCGCCCAGGCGCGGCAGGTCCTGGCTACCGACTTCAGCAGTCAGCGCATGGCCGGGCAACTGGTTCAGTTCAAAGCTCATGCGGCAACGATTACCGAGAAAAGTGATCTCGCGAACCCGTGCCGGAAACAGGTTTTCCTCATGCAGCAGCGGATTGACGCTGATGGCCTCCGGACGACAGAACAATCGCCCCGAGGCAGCCTGCCCGGCACCGGCGGCCAGACGCATGCTCATGCCGCCAACGTTGGCGTGACTATCGCTGCTGCGCTGAAAAGGCAGCCAGTTACCTTGCCCGACGAATTCGGCGACAAACGGGGTGGCCGGCTTGTCGTAGATGTCTTGTGGTGTCGCGTACTGCTCGACCTTGCCGTTATTCATCACGGCAATGCGATCAGCCATCAACATGGCCTCATCCTGGTTATGGGTCACCATCAAGGTGGTGATACCCAGCTGACGTTGCAGCTGTCGCAACTCAGTGCACAGATGCTCGCGAACCCGGGCGTCGAGAGCCGACATCGGTTCGTCGAGCAGTAACAAGGAAGGCGCTGGCGCCAAGGCACGAGCCAGGGCCACCCGCTGCTGCTGACCACCCGAGAGCTGGCCGGGGAATTTCTTTTCACTGCCGCTGAGGCCAACCAGGTCCAGCATCTCGCCAACCCGCTTGCGCACCACGTCACGATGACTGCCGGCCAGGCCGTATGCGATATTGGCTTCGACGCTCAGGTTGGGAAACAGCGCGTAGGACTGGAACAGGATCCCGTAATCCCGCGCTTGTGGCGCCAGGTCGGACACATCGCGATCACCCAGGTACAGCACGCCGCTGTCCTGCCGCTCCAGCCCGGCAATGCAGCGCAGCAAAGTGGTCTTGCCACAGCCGGACGGCCCCAGCAAACACACCAGCTCGCCGGCAGCGACATCCAGCGACACATCATCCAGCGCAGTAAAGGCGCCAAAGCGCTTGCTTACATTGCGCACTTTCATCGGTGCGCCGGGTTGGGTCAAAGCGGTGGTGTTCGAACGGTTCATGGATGCACCTCATCAAGCAGATGGAGGTCATCCTAGAGAGGCAATGCGTACAAGATGTGGCAACAAGGCAAAAGCTGCCGATAGTCGTATTGGCGGATTTTGGATAGCCACAGCCAGAATCAAGCCGGGGCCATTTCCTGCGCCAATCCAAGAAACGCGGCCGGCAAGCGTGCGGATTTACGCTCTTTGAGGCAGTAGAGGTACTCATGGATCACTGGGGCATTTTCCAGGGTCAGTACGCGCAGCTGCGGATCATGGGGGACTTCCTGGCGGGCGATGATACTGATCCCGATGTTGCGCAATACCGCTTCGCGAATCGACTCTCGACTGCCAATTTCCAGCAACGGACCAAATCCCACGCCTGCTGCTCCAAGCAGCGTTTCGGTCAACTGGCGTGTGGTCGAGCCCTCTTCACGCATCAACAGGCAATGTCCGGCCAAGGCACTGAGCGGCACATGCTCAAATGCGGCCAAGGGATGATTGCGGTGCACCGCCAGCACCAGTGGGTCGCTGCCAAGTACCCGGCGAATCAAGCGCGAATCCTCAAGCAACTGCGATGAAGCGGCCACATCAACCCGGTATTCCTCCAGTGCCTCCAGCACTTGCTGGGAGTTGCCAATATCCACCGATACCTGAATCTGCGGCAGCCGGGCGCGAAAGGCTTTGACCAGATCGAGGATGTAATACGGTGCGGTCGCGGCGATGCGCAACGTGCCGGCGCCCTGGCCGCTATTGCGCAAGAAGAACTCAATGTCGGCCTCTTGCTGCAACAGCAACTTGACCATCGGCAGCAGGCGCACGCCTTCATCACTGAGGGTCAGGCGCCGTCCGCCGCGATAGAACAGCTCTACCGCGTACTGGCTTTCAAGGTGCCGGATCTGTGTGGTCACGGTCGGCTGGCTGAGACCGAGCTTTTTCGCGGCCTGAGTAATGCTGCCCAATTGGGCCACCCGGTAAAACGCTTTCAGCTCTGCACTCAGCACTGCGGCCTCTCTTGATCTACTTGCGCAACAGGCGCAAGCCATTGAACACCACCAACAGGCTCACGCCCATGTCGGCAAACACGGCCATCCACATGGTGGCCAAACCGAGGAAGGTTACCGCAAGAAAGATCCCTTTAATGACCAATGCCAGGGCAATGTTCTGTTTGAGGATGCTGGAGGTCTGCCGTGACAAGCGGATGAATGCGGGTATTTTGCGCAGATCGTCGTCCATCAGGGCTACATCGGCAGTCTCTATCGCGGTATCGGTGCCCGCCGCCGCCATCGCAAAACCGATTTCGGCGCGAGCCAGGGCCGGGGCATCGTTGATGCCGTCACCGACCATGCCAACGTGATGCCCTTGGGCCGACAGCGCCTCAATGGCTTTTAGCTTATCGTCCGGCAGTAAATTGCCCTGGGATTGATCGATGCCCACCTGTGCGGCAATGGCACTGGCCGTGTGGGGATTGTCACCGGTCAGCATCAGGGTCTTGATCCCCAGTTCATGCAACTCGCGGATCGCTTCGCGACTGGATTCCTTGACGGTATCGGCCACGGCGAACAGCGCCAGCGGGCCAGAGCGGTCGCACAGCAGGATCACGGTCTTGCCTTGTTGCTCCAGGGCATCGAGCTTTTGCTCGAGCGCAGGCGAGCAAAGGCCCAGCTCCTCAACCAGACGATGGTTGCCCAAGTGGTACAACTCACCGTCGATTTCACCGCGAACACCGCGCCCGCTCAGGGCCGTGAAGTTATCCACAGCGCGCAACACCAGATTTTTATCCACAACCGCATTGGCCACCGCCAATGAAACCGGGTGATCGGAGCGGGTGGCCAAACTGGCGGCCAGCAACACGGCGCTTTCGGTTACCAGCGGATCAAGCGGCAGGTAGTCGGTTTGCACCGGTTTGCCGTGGGTGATGGTGCCGGTCTTGTCGAGGGCCAGATAGTCGAGTTTATGTCCGCTTTCGAGGTACACCCCGCCCTTGACCAGAATCCCTTTGCGCGCCGCTGCTGCCAGACCACTGACGATGGTCACCGGGGTCGAGATCACCAGCGCGCACGGGCATGCCACCACCAGCAATACCAACGCGCGGTAAACCCAATCGAACCACACGCCGTCCATCAACAGCGGCGGGATCACCGCCACCGCCAACGCAAACAGAAACACCACCGGGGTGTAGATTTTGGCGAAACTGTCCACAAAGCGCTGGGTCGGCGCCCGCGCACCCTGGGCTTGTTCCACCGCGTGGATGATACGGGCCAGTGTCGAGTGGTTGGCGGCAGCCGTTACCCGATATTCCAGCGAACCGGCCTGGTTGATGGTGCCGGCAAACACTTTGTCACCCACGGTTTTCTCAATCGGCAGGCTTTCGCCGGTGATCGGTGCCTGATCGATGGTCGAGTTGCCCGATACCACTTCGCCATCCAGGCCGATACGCTCGCCGGGGCGCACGCGCACCACCGCGCCGAGTTCAATGTCTTTCACCTCACGCTCAACCCAGCTGCCATCGGCCTGTTGCACGGTGGCTTTGTCCGGTGCCATTTGCATCAAGCCGCTGATCGCGTTGCGGGCGCGGTCGAGGGATTTGGCTTCGATCAGTTCGGCCACGGTAAACAGGAACATCACCATCGCCGCTTCAGGCCATTGGCCGATCAAAATCGCGCCCGTCACCGCGATGCTCATCAGCGCGTTGATATTCAGGTTGAGGTTTTTCAGGGCGATCCAGCCCTTTTTGTAGGTGGTCAGACCACCGCTAAGGATCGACGCCAGCGCCACCAGCGCGATCACCCAAGTGGGTGCCGCGTCGGTAAAGTGCAGCACCTCGGCGGCCAACGCGCCGACACCGGCCACGGCCAGCGGCCACCAGTGCTTCTTCGGCGCAGGTGCTGCCGGGGGACTGGCATCGGCGCCCTGTTCCAGGGGTTCAGCCTGCATGCCAAGGGATTTGATCGCTGCCACAATCGGATCGGTCGACGGCAGGTCATGGGTGACACCCAGCACCCGGTTGATCAGGTTGAATTCCAGTTGCTGCACACCCGCCAGCTTGCCCAGTTTGTTCTGGATCAGACTCTGCTCAGTCGGACAGTCCATGGCCTCGATGCGAAAAGTGCTCAGGCGCGAACCCGCCGTCGGGGCAGCGCTCAGCTTCACCACGCTCGGGGCTGACGCAGACGAACAGCAGCTGTGCGCATGGGGCGCGTGATCGTGGCTGTGCCCGCTATCGTGTTCGTGCTTGTGCGGAGTGTGAATGGAATCGCTCATCAGGTTGTGTCCATTAGAAGGTGCCTGTTGCCAAGTAAAGACCCTGTAGCCACTATAGGGTCAAGCAACCTTTCGGAGACAAGACTGATGAAAATTGGTGAGCTGGCAAAACTGACCGACTGTCAGGTCGAAACCATCCGTTATTACGAGCGCGAAAAGCTGCTGCCAGAGCCGGCCCGCAGTGACGGCAATTACCGTTTGTACACCCAGGCCCATGTCGAACGGCTGACCTTTATCCGCAATTGCCGCAGCCTGGACATGACACTCGAAGAGATCCGCAGCCTGCTCAATCTGCGCGACAGCCCGCAAGACCAGTGCCAGAGTGTCAATGCGCTGATCGACGAACATATCCACCACGTCAAGGCGCGGATCGATGGCTTGCTGGCGTTGCAGGTACAACTGCTCGACCTGCGCCAACGCTGCAGCCAAGGACTGGACAAGGATCATTGCGGGATTTTGCAGCGTCTGGAAGTCAGTGGCTCGGTGTCACCGCCTGAAGGTGAGTCGAGCCATGTGGGCAGAAGCCACGGGCATTGAGAAGGATCCCGACGGTCGGGTGTACGTCTCTCACGTTCTGGGCATTATCGGGAGGTGAGCTCCAGGTAGATCCAGTACAACAGGGCACTTGCACTGATGGCAGCCCCCAACATGCAAACCGCCCCCCAGCCAAAGTGTGCATATACATAAGTTGCCGCAATGGCGCCCAGTCCGCTGCCGATCGAGTAGAAGCACATATAGGCACCGACGAGACGGCTCTGTGCATCGGGGCGCGCGGCAAAAATCAGGCTCTGGTTGGTGACATGCACCGCTTGAACGGCGAAGTCCAGCAACACAATGCCCACGACCATGGCCAGCAATGAGCTTTCGACAAACGCGGTGGGCAACCAGGACACGGTCAACAGCAGCAAGGCCACGCCGGTCGTGCGGTTGCCGAGCCCTCGGTCGGCCAGTCGCCCTGCCCGTGCCGCAGCCAGTGCGCCAGCCACTCCGGCCAGGCCGAAAAGGCCTATTTGGGTGTGTGACAGCGACAGCGCAGGCGCGCTGAGCGGCAGCACCATCGATGTCCACAACACGCTGAAGGCGGCAAAGATGAGCAGGGCAAAGGTGCCCCGGACGCGCAACGTGCGCTCGGTCAGATACAGTTGAAACACCGACCGCAGCAACGCCAGGTAACCGCCTTTGGCAGGTGCTGCCGGGGAGGCGGGCATGGTGCGCAACAACACCAGCGCCATGCCGATCATCAATGCCGCCGACACAAAATAAACACCGCGCCAGCCCGCCAGATCGGCCACCGCTCCCGACACGAAGCGGGCGAGGAGAATCCCCAGCACGACGCCACTGGTCACGGTGCCCACGACCTCGCCGCGCTGTTCGGGGAGCGCCAGGGTAGCCACATAGGCGACCACCACCTGGACCACAACGGCCATCAGGCCCACCAGCATCATTGCACCGAGCAGCATGCCCCAGTCCTGAGCCAGTCCCACAGCGCACAAGGCCAAAGCCGACAGAAGCAATTGGGTAAGGATGAGTTTTTTGCGGTTCAGCAGATCACCTAGCGGAACAATGAACAGCAAGCCCAGCACGTAACCGGCCTGGGTAGCGGTCACGACGATACCGATAGCGCCGGGCGAAACCGACAGGCTGGCGGCCATGGACTCCAGCAGAGGCTGTGCAAAATAGACGTTTGCCACCGCCAGTGCGCAGGTCACCGCAAAGAGAAAGGTCTGGTAACGGCTCAGGGTGGCGGGTGCAGCACCTTGAGCAGACTCGGGGTAGCCGCCGGCAGCCGTCTCGGTTTCGGCGTCCATTTTGGCTGGTGCAAGAGATTTATAGGCCATCACCTGTCCTTGGATCTTGGTTGCTAAAAGAAACCGGATCGTTGTTTTTTATCAAATCAAGTTGTTAAATACAACCAGTTTGTCAAAGGCACCCCTCTGCCGTTTGATCCTTCCCGATCCATTTTCCGCACCCTGGTGAGTCATGGCCAAACAGCAAATACTGGCTCAAAGCGAATGCCCGGTAGCCCGGACACTTGAGGCGATCGGCGACCGCTGGGTCTTGATGATCTTGCGCGAAGCGTTCGACGATGTTCGCCGCTTCAGTGAGTTCCAGAAACGTCTCGGTCTTGCGAAAAACATCCTGACGGTGAAGCTCAAAATGCTGGTCGAACTGGGCCTGTTCGAAATCCAGCCGGCATCCGATGGCAGCGCCTACAAGGAATACGTGTTGACCGAAATGGGCCGCGCGGTGTTTCCCGTGGTCGTCAGCATGCGCCAATGGGGCGAGCGGTTTATGTTCAGCAAAGGTGAGAGTTATTCGATATTGCTGGACAAAGAACGGTCGGAGCCGGTTGAGACCATCACCGTGCGCTCCAGGGCGGGCAAGGCGTTGACCCCGGCAGACAGTTATCGGCGGGTCATCACGCGTGACGTGTGACCGCCCGTCTGAACACCTGGTGCTCAGGCGTGCCGCCAGCGCCGGGGCTGAATAGCCGGCGCTCTCAACGTCTTCAAACTTAAACACCCGGTAGCCGCTGCCACAGGCCGGGGCGACCGGGTGCTGGGCGTTACACCGCCATCGGCGCGGTCATGGGAGCATGGTGCTGATAGCCTTCGAGGCTGAAGTCGCCCGGCTCGATCAGCCCCAGCCACTCCGGCTGGTAGACACCCGTCTTGGCGAATTCCGGAACGCGGTCCGAGATCACCAGTTTTGGCATCGGGAACGGCTCGCGGGTCAGCTGTTCGTTGAGCATGTCCAGGTGGTTTTCATACACGTGGGCATCACCGATGAAATAGGTGAACCAGCGCGGCGTGTAGCCGGTCAGACGGCCGATCAGGCTCAACAGCGCTGCGCCTTCGGTCAGGTTGAACGGCGTGCCCAGGCCCAGATCGTTGGAGCGAATGTAGAGCGTCAGGGAAATCTCCCTGGTCTCGACATTCGGGTGGAACTGGTACAGCAGGTGGCACGGCGGCAGAGCCATTTCGTCCAGCTGGGCGCAGTTCCAGCCATGGAACAGAATACGGCGGCTGCCCGGATCATTGATGATGGTGTCGACACACTGGCGCACCTGATCGATAGCCTTGTACAGCACTACGTAGGGCTGGCCGTCTTCTTCACCTTCGGCAATCTGGCGATAACCCTGGCTCAGCGCCAGCTCGATGGCGGCCTGATTGCTGCGCCCGATCTGCTTGTAGGCAGGCCACTTGCGCCATTGCACGCCATAGATCTCGCCGAGGTCGTCCTCGCCCTGACGGAACGGATTGGCCAGCCACTGGGCGTTTTCGTTGGCGTTCTGGTCCCACACCTTGCATCCCAGGGCGCGGAAGTCGGCAGCGCTGTTCACTGGACGCAAGAAGCCGCACATTTCACCGATCGCGGACTTGAATGCCATGCGTCGGGTGGTGATAGCCGGAAAGCCTTCTTTGAGGTCGTAACGCAACATCGCGCCAGGCAGGCTGATGGTCTTCACGCCGGTGCGGTTGGCTTGCAAGGTGCCATTCTTGATGACGTTGGCAACGAGTTCGAGGTATTGCTTCATGGATTTCCTACCGTTTGAATGCAGGGCTTTATGAGCCCTGCAATTCGAATTTATGACGCAGCTTTTTGAGCCGCTGGATCACGATGGTAAGCCCACCAGATCAGTAACAGACCGCCGGCGATCATCGGAATGCAAAGGATTTGCCCCATGGTGACCCAGCCAAACGCCAGATAGCCCAATTGAGCATCCGGCACCCGGACGAACTCGACGATAAAGCGGAAGATGCCGTAGAACAGGGCGAACATCCCGGAAACCGCCATGGTTGGACGGGGTTTACGCGAATACAGCCAAAGAATCAGGAACAATGCCACACCTTCCAGCGCAAACTGATACAGCTGCGACGGATGACGTGCCAATTGCTGCGGATCGGTCGGAAAAATCATCGCCCAGGGCACATCGGTGGCCTTGCCCCACAACTCGGCGTTGATGAAGTTGCCAATGCGCCCCGCACCCAGGCCGATCGGCACCACAGGGGCAATAAAATCCATGATCTGGAAAAACGACTTGTTGTTGCGCTTGCCGAACCACCACGTGGCCAGCATCACGCCAATCAGTCCACCGTGGAACGCCATGCCGCCTTTCCAGACTTCGAAAATCAGCAACGGATTGGCGATGTAGGCACTCAGGTCGTAAAACAGCACATAACCCAAACGGCCACCGACGATCACCCCCATCGCCACCCAGAACACCAGGTCAGACAATTTTTCCTTGGTCCAGGTCGGGTCGAAACGGTTGAGGCGACGGGACAGGATCAGCCAGGCTGCGCCAATGCCGATCAGGTACATCAAACCGTACCAATGGATTTTCAGCGGGCCGATGGCCAATGCCACCGGGTCAATCTGCGGGTAAGGCAGCATTGCGACTCCTCGTTAGATCAGGAAACTCAAGCCGACACAGAACAACAGTGCGGCAAACAGCCGTTTCAGCAGGCGTGGCGAAAGCTTGTGAGCCAAACGCGCACCGAAACGGGCGAAAAACATGCTGGTCAGGGCAATGCCCAGCAGCGCCGGCAAGTAAATAAACCCGAGACTATGCGCGGGCAAGTCCGGGTTGTGCCAGCCAATGATCATGAAACTTAATGCACCTGCCACCGCTATCGGCAATCCACAGGCTGCCGAGGTCGCCACAGCCTGCTGCATGGGCACACTGCGCCAGCTCAGGAACGGGACGGTCAACGAACCACCGCCGATCCCGAAAATGGCCGACGCCCAGCCAATCACCGTGCCTGCCAGGGTCAACCCCGGCTTTCCCGGAACCGTTCGACTGGCCTTGGGCTGCAGCCCGAAGGCCATTTGCACGGCAATCAGCACCGCGAACACCCCAATGATCTTTTGCAGATGCGGCCCCGCGATGGCTTCAGCGGTCAGCGCACCGAGCCCGGCACCGATCAAAATGCCCAGCGTCATCCAGATAACCAACGGCCAGCGCACGGCACCCTTGCGATGGTGCTCACGAATCGAATTGATCGAAGTAAAGATGATCGTAGCCAATGACGTGCCGACGGCCAAATGCGTCAGCACCTCGGTATTGAAGCCCTGCAGGGTGAAACTGAACACCAGCACCGGCACGATGATAAGTCCGCCACCGACACCAAACAGCCCGGCGAGAACACCGGCAAAGCCTCCCAGCACCAGATAGAGCAGAAATTCCATAACGCCCCCTTCGATTTTGATCCGCATGGTAACGGAGCAAGGGCTTGGGCTCCACTCATGGCGCGACGGGCCAAGGCAATCTATAACTAGAGGGGTTAAAAAATCATTAAGGATTGCCCATGTGCCTGATTGTCTTTGCCTGGCGCCCCGGCCACGCACAACCGCTGGTGGTTGCTGCCAACCGCGATGAATTTTATGCCCGCCCCGCCAAGCCTTTGGCGCAGTGGGCCGAAGCGCCCCATGTGTATGCAGGGCGCGATATCGAAGCTGGGGGCACCTGGCTGGGCATCGGCGCCGATGGCCGCTTTGCAGCACTGACCAATATTCGCGAGCCCCATCGCCCGCCTTCACGGCGCTCCCGCGGCGAGCTGGTCTCTGAATTTCTGATCGGAAACCAGTCAATTGGCGAGTACTTTGCCGACGTTGGTCGACGTTCGGTGGAATATGCCGGCTTCAACCTGCTGCTGGGCACCCGCGACCAACTCTGGCATTTCAACTCCAGGGAGCTGGCTGCGCAGCCGTTGAGTGCAGGTATTTATGGGTTGTCGAATGCCGGGCTGGATACCCCGTGGCCCAAGCTGCTGAAAGCCAAGGCAGCGTTGGCCGAAGTGCTGGGCGACCCGCAGCCGCAGTCCTTGCTGGCCTTGCTCAAAGATACGCAAACAGCGCCATTCAGCGAGTTGCCGGATACGGGCGTAGGGCTGGCAACCGAAAGTTTGTTGTCGAGCGTATTTATCACCAGCACCAGCTACGGCACCCGCGCCAGCACGGCATTGATCGTCAAGGCTGACGGTTCAAGGCTGATGGTGGAATACAGCTTCGGGCCACTGGGCGGGCGTTTGGGGGAGGTCAGAATCGAAGATTGAAGCCCCCTCTGCAGAAGCGAGTCCGCTCGCCTGCAGAGGGGCGTCTTTGTGGCTAATACGGCTTGATTGCCGCCGGATTCATCATCCGGGTCAGGCCCATGTTTTTCAGGGCCAGTTGCACGGTACTGCGAATCACCTGCGGGTTATCGATGGTCATGACTTCGGCCAGGATTTCCTTCGCACGGCTCAGGCTGACCTGGCGCAGCATCCATTTCACTTTTGGCAAGTTGGTGGCGTTCATCGACAGGCTGTCGAATCCCATGGCCATCAGCAGGATCGCAGCGGCCGGATCACCCGCCATCTCCCCGCAGATACTCGCAGGCTTGCCTTCGGCATGGGCATCGCGCACCACCGATTGCAAGGCTTGCAGCACGGCCGGGTGCAGGTAGTCGTACAAATCGGCAACCCGCGGGTTGTTGCGGTCGACGGCCAACAGGTATTGCGTCAAGTCGTTGGACCCCACAGACAGGAAGTCCACCTGCCGCGCCAGTTCCTTGGTCTGGTACACCGCTGCCGGAATTTCGATCATCACCCCGATCGGAGGCATCGGCACATCGGTTCCTTCGTCACGCACTTCACCCCAGGCGCGGTGCAGCAGGTGCAGCGCTTCTTCGAGTTCGTGGGTGCCGGAGATCATCGGCAGCAAAATACGCAGGTTGTTCAGGCCTTCGCTGGCCTTGAGCATGGCCCGGGCCTGAACCAGAAAAATTTCGGGGTGGTCGAGGGTGACGCGGATCCCGCGCCAGCCGAGGAACGGGTTGTCTTCTTTGATCGGGAAATACGACAGTGACTTGTCGCCGCCAATGTCCAGGCTGCGCATCGTCACCGGTTGCGGATGGAAGGCGGCGAGTTGCTCGCGATAAATCGCCAGCTGCTCCTTTTCGCTCGGAAAGCGCTGGTTGATCATGAACGGCACTTCAGTGCGGTACAGACCCACGCCTTCTGCGCCGCGCTGTTGCGCACGCGCTACATCGGCCAGCAGGCCGGTGTTGACCCACAGCGGCATACGATGCCCGTCAGGGGTGATGCACGGCAGCTCACGCAAGGCATCAAGACCCTGGGACAGCTGGCGTTCTTCTTCGACGACTTCAGCGTATTGCTTGCGCAACACTTCGCTGGGGTTGGTGTAGACCTCACCGTGATAACCGTCGACGATCATCTGGATGCCGTCGACCTTGGAGTACGGCAGGTCGACCAGGCCCATCACCGTCGGGATGCCCATGGCACGGGCCAGAATCGCCACGTGGGAGTTACCCGACCCCAATACCGACACCAGGCCCGCGAGCTTGCCTTCAGGCACCTCACCCAGCATGGTCGCCGTCAGCTCCTCGCTGATCAGAATGGTGTTGTCGGGATAGACCATGGTTTGCTGGCGGTCATGCTGCAAATACGCCAGCAGACGCCGCCCGAGGTCACGAACATCCGAGGCCCGCTCACGCAGGTAGGCATCGTCCATCAGCTCAAAACGATTGACGTGGTCCGTCACCACCTGCCGCAGCGCGCCCTGGGCCCACTGGCCGGTCTTGATGACATTTTTGACTTCGCTGCCCAGCGATGCGTCATCGAGCATCATCAGGTAGACATCGAACAGCGCCTGCTCTTCGGGCCGCAACTGGGACGCGAGCTTGGTCGACAGGGCACGCATGTCATTGCGCACGCCTTCGAGGGCCGTTTTGAACAGTTTCAGCTCGGCGGGAATGTCAGTGATGGTTTTATCGGGAACAACGTCCAGATCGGCCGGGGGCAACATGACCACCGCCGTACCCACCGCAGCACCGGGTGAACCGGGTACGCCGACGAACTTGGCCTCCTGGATGCCCTTGCCCTGACGCCCCAGGCCGCGAATCGAGCCCGTGGCTTCGGCGTGGGCGATAACCCCTGCCAACTGGGCGCTCATGGTCACCAGGAAGGCTTCTTCACCCTCATCGAACTGACGGCGTTCCTTTTGCTGGATGACCAATACCCCGACCACACGGCGGTGGTGGATGATCGGCGCGCCTAGGAATGAGGCATAACGCTCCTCACCGGTTTCGGCGAAGTAACGATAACGCGGGTGATCGGCGGCGTTTTCGAGGTTCAGAGGTTCTTCACGCGTGCCCACAAGGCCGACCAGGCCTTCGTTGGGCGCCATGCTGACTTTACCGATCGAGCGCTTGTTCAAGCCCTCGGTGGCCATCAGGACAAAACGGTTGGTCTCTGGATCAAGCAAATAGACCGAGCAGACCTGGCTGCTCATAGCCTCTTTGACGCGCAACACAATAATCCCCAACGCCGCCTTGAGATCCTTGGCGGCGTTAACTTCCTGGACGATCTTGCGCAGCGTATTGAGCATGGCTCGGGGTCGAACTCCGTGTCAGGCGCGCGTTAAAAGGCGCGGGGCAAGCTCTTTGAGAGCGCGACGATAGACCTCGCGCTTGAATGTCACCACCTGGCCCAACGGATACCAATAGCTGACCCAACGCCAGCCATCGAATTCCGGTTTACCGGTCAAATCCATCCGCACCCGCTGCTCGTTAGAGATCAGGCGCAGCAAAAACCACTTTTGCTTCTGGCCGATGCACAGCGGTTGACTGTGGGTACGGACCAGCCGTTGCGGCAAACGATAACGCAACCAGCCTCGCGTGCAGGCGAGTATTTCCACATCTTCGCGTTCAAGGCCAACTTCTTCGTTCAGCTCACGGTACAAGGCGTCTTCCGGCGTCTCATCAGGGTTGATACCGCCCTGTGGAAACTGCCACGCTTCTTGATTGATACGGCGAGCCCAAAGTACCTGACCAGCATCATTTGTCAGAATAATCCCGACATTAGGACGGAAACCATCGGGGTCGATCACGGCAACAACCTCGCAAACGCATGTCGCCGCATTGTTCCACAAAGGTTGTGAAAGCAGCAACGCGCCTTCCCGCCTTATGTGCACTCTTATGAAAAGACCGTATTCTTAGGGCCTTTTTTACAGACATTTCAGCAGGTAACTTCTATGCGTCTGGCTTTATTCGACTTGGACAACACCCTTCTGGGCGGCGACAGCGATCACGCATGGGGCGATTACCTGTGCCAGCGGGGCATTCTCGATGGCGACGCCTACAAGGCCCGCAACGATGCCTTTTACCAGGATTACCTGGCCGGAAAGCTGGACAACGCGGCGTATCTTAATTTCAGCATGGAAATCTTTGGCCGCCATGACATGGCTCAACTGGATCAGTGGCACCGCGAATTCATGCGCGATTGCATCGAGCCCATCATGTTGCCCAAAGCACTGGCATTGCTGACTCAGCACCGTGAAGCCGGCGACCTGCTGGTGATTATCACCGCCACCAACCGCGTAGTCACCGGCCCGATCGCCAAACGCCTGGGCGTGGAACACCTGATTGCCACGGAATGCGAAGTCGTCGACGGCCGCTATACCGGGCGCAGCACAGACATACCGTGCTTCCGTGAAGGCAAGGTGACACGCCTGAACCGCTGGCTCGAAGAAACCGGCTACAGCCTCGCTGACAGCTACTTCTACAGCGACTCAATGAACGATCTGCCGCTGCTGGAGCAAGTGACCCATGCGGTGGCGGTAGACCCTGACGAGAATCTGCGGGCCGAGGCCGTGAAGCGCGGCTGGCCGGTGATTTCACTGCGCGACTAAAGCCCCTGCCCCTCTCCAGCCGGGGAGGGGCCATTTGAAGCTACACCGGTTTGGCGCCCATCAGCCCGGCAATGGCGATAAAGCAAATGGCGCAAAAAACCACCAGCACCCAGGTAAAGCGCGGGTGTTTGGCCACACGCCCCAGCCGCAGCCGATTAAGACGCACCACCAGCCACAGCCAGCTCAGGCCGCCCAGCAGATACAAACTGCTGCCCGCCAGCAGCCACAACTGGCTCAATGGCCAGCCCGCCATATGCACCAGAAACCAGCCACTCACCGGCAACACCAACAGGCACAGCCCCATCAGCGCCCAGACAAATCCCCACGGACGCCGCACCACCCCGCCCGACAGGTCTTTATCGCCGGCACGCCAGCGGCGAATTACCCAGACAAGCAAGACGATGGCGCTGACAAACAGCAGCAGTGTCGATACGCCATGAACCAGCTTTAATGCTGTGAACGTTTCCATTTTATAAATTCCTTGCGCCGTTCAAACAGCGTAGCGCCTATCAACCAAGAAACAGCTGATAAGCCGGGTTATCGGTTTCATCCCAGTACGGGTAGCCAATTTCAGCCAGCGCCGCCGGCACCAGATGGCGTTCTTCTGCAGGTACCTGCAAGCCGGCCATCACACGACCGTCGGCCGCACCATGGTTACGGTAATGGAACATTGAAATATTCCAGCGTCCTCCCAGCTTGTTGAGGAAGTTGAACAGTGCGCCCGGGCGCTCAGGGAACTCGAAACGGAACAGCAGCTCATCGCTGACCTTCGCCGCGTGCCCACCGACCATATGCCGGATATGCAACTTGGCCAGTTCGTTCTCGGTCAGGTCGACCACCGGGAAGCCTTGTTCCGCCAGGCTGGCGAGCAGCGCGCGACGCGGGTCATTCTCGGGATGGGTTTGCACACCGACAAAAATGTGGGCTTCGCTGCCGGTGTGGTAGCGATAGTTGAACTCAGTGATCTGACGCTTGCCGATGGCCTGGCAGAACGCCTTGAAGCTGCCCGCCTCTTCAGGGATGGTCACGGCGATGATCGCTTCACGGCCTTCACCCAGCTCGGCACGCTCGGCCACATGACGCAAGCGATCGAAGTTGACGTTAGCCCCCGAGTCGATAGCCACCAGTGTCTGGCCACGTACACCGCGTTGCTCGACATACTTCTTGATTCCGGCCACACCCAGAGCGCCGGCCGGCTCAGTGATCGAACGCGTGTCGTCGAAAATATCCTTGATCGCCGCACAGATCTCGTCAGTGCTGACCGTGATGACTTCGTCCACGTAGTTTTTGCAGATATCAAAGGTGTGCTGGCCAATCTGTGCCACGGCCACACCGTCGGCAAAAATCCCCACGGTCGGCAACACCACCCGTTCGCCAGCAGCCATCGCGGCTTGCAGGCAGTTGGAGTCATCCGGTTCAACACCAATGACCTTGATGTCAGGGCGCAGGTATTTCACATAGGCGGCAATCCCGGCGATCAGGCCACCACCGCCCACCGGGACGAAAATCGCATCCAGCGGAGCCGGGTGCTGGCGCAGAATTTCCATCGCGACCGTGCCCTGCCCGGCAATGGTGTGCGGGTCATCGTACGGGTGAACGTATACGTAGCCTTCTTTCTCGACCAGTTGCAGCGAGTAGGCCAGGGCTTCGGGGAACGTGTCGCCGTGCAGCACCACAATGCCGCCGCGGGAACGTACGCCTTCTACCTTGATCTCGGGCGTGGTCTTGGGCATGACGATGGTGGCCTTGACCCCCAGCTTCTTGGCCGCCAGGGCCAGGCCCTGTGCATGGTTGCCGGCCGATGCCGTGACAACACCGCAGGCCCGTTCGGCATCGCTCAAGTGCATCAGTTTGTTGTAAGCGCCGCGAATCTTGAACGAGTACACCGGCTGCAGATCTTCGCGCTTGAGCAGAATCTGGTTGCCCAATCGCTGCGTGAGCTGATTGGCAGTTTGCAGAGGGGTTTCAACGGCTACGTCATAAACGCGCGAGGTGAGGATCTTCTTAACGTACTGTTCGAGCATCGGAAAGCTTCACTGGGCGGGTTGGCAGGGACCAAGGAGTCTACCCCAGCGTTTACGCGGGCGACCATACGAATCCAAAGGTTTTAGATGCTTGGGGTATACTTGCCGCCCTCTGATACCCTTCCCGCCCCGGAGCCCGCATGACCCAGGATCAACTCAAACAGGCCGTAGCCCAGGCTGCTGTCGACTTCATCCTTCCAAAGCTGGATGACAAGAGCATCGTCGGGGTCGGTACCGGCTCCACAGCCAACTGCTTCATCGACGCGCTGGCGTTGCACAAAGGCGCATTCGACGGCGCTGTGGCGAGCTCCGAAGCCACCGCTGCCCGTCTCAAGGGTCACGGCATTCCAGTGTATGAGCTGAACACCGTCAGCGACCTGGAGTTCTATGTGGATGGCGCCGATGAAAGCGACGAAAACCTGAACCTGATCAAAGGCGGTGGCGCAGCCCTGACCCGCGAGAAGATCGTCGCGGCCGTGGCCAAAACCTTTATCTGCATCGCCGACGGCAGCAAACTGGTGCCGGTGCTGGGGGCGTTTCCGCTGCCTGTTGAAGTGATCCCGATGGCCCGCAGCCACGTAGCCCGCGAGCTGGTGAAGCTGGGCGGCGACCCGGTTTACCGCGAAGGCGTCGTGACTGACAACGGCAACATCATCATTGACGTATTCAACATGCAGATCACCAACCCGGTTGAACTGGAGCGTCAAATCAACGCCATCGTCGGCGTCGTGACCAACGGCTTGTTCGCCGCACGCCCGGCTGACCTGCTGTTGCTGGGCACGGCTGAAGGCGTAAAAACCCTGACCAAGTAACCCGACGCTGAACACTCGACCACTGCTACAACAACCATCCGTAGCAGCGGTCGAGCAGCGCGAGGCCGCGTCCGGCTGCACAGCAGTCGTAAACCCGGCCTCAGGTCAGGCCTTAGGGTTTTTTGAATACGTAGAACAGATTCGGCTCACTCACCACGTAAATCGTTCCCTCATCGTCCATCGCGATGCCTTCCGCTTGCGGCACTGATTTCGTCAAACCGTGCCGGCCTTTTTTCAGCGACAGCGTGCTGATGGGGCGCCCCTCTACATTCAGCTCCAGTAACAGCTTCGACTCATCCGACAGCGCCAGCAAATGGCCGCTGCGCTCGTCGAACTGCAAGCTCGACAAATCACGTACAAACAATCGGGCATCGCGCCGGGGGTTCGTCACCACATGGGTGGCGTAGGGCTCTTGCGGGTTGTCGTGGGGGAAGCCGCGCACTTCGTAAATCAGCATCGGATCGCGCTCTTTGGCCACAAACAGGCGTTTGCCGGCCGAATCATAGGCCAGACCTTCGAAGCCTTTGTTGCCCGCCAAATTGAGCCCCAGCGTCAGTTGCTCGGCCTCAATCGCATCGAGAAACCGCGTGCTGTCATCGACCCGCACTTTAATCAGCCGCTGCTGGCGTTCATCGGTGATCACATAAGTGTTCTCGCCAATGAACTCCACGGCTTCAGCATCGCCAAATCCGACCAGCGGGATACGCCGCAGAATTTTCCCGTCGAGTGACAGTTCGATCAGCTCGGCTTTTTTATTGGTGACGGTAAACAGGCTTTTGCGCAGCGGGTCGTAGGTCAGCGCCGACACATCGTCTTCCAGACCCTCAATGGCGCGACCCTGTACCACGACCTGATATTCGCCGAGGTTGATCGCTGCCGGGTCGATGGATTGCCATTGCTGGTTGATGTTGAACCACGTCCGCTCGAAGAAGCGGTAGTGCTGGGCCGCCATTCCTGCAGCGACCAAGGCCGCAAGAATCACGCAAACAAGAAAAACGGTGAGGCGACTGACACGGTGCATGGGACGGACTCTCTACAGATCAGGCGAATGAAATACCACGACTGCATGAATTCAAACTTAATCTGCCATGCACCTGGGTGCCCGCGACTACCTCAACACTAGCTGACGCATTACTTGGCGGCCTTCTCGAAGCGATAAAACAGGTTGGGCTCGCTCACCATGTAGAGCGTGCCGTGTTCGTCAGTTGCCACCCCCTCAGCACGCGGGATGGTGTTTTTAAGACCATTGAAGCCTCGCAACAACGTCATGAAGCTCACTTGTTCGCCCAACTCATCGAGTTCGAGAAGCATGTGCGAATCTGCCGACAGCACCAGCGTATGCCCGGTACGCGGATCAATGCTCAAGGCCGACAGGTTTCGCAGGTCCAGCTCATCGCTGGATAATTTTTGCTTGTTGCCGGTGAGGGTCTGGCTGCCATTGCTTTTCCACACATACAAGGCGGGTGGACGCTCCTCTCCCAGCAGTAATTGCTGGCGACGCGGATCCCAGGCAATGGCTTCAAAGGCTTTGTTCTGGTCCTTGGAAACGCCCAGGTCGTAACTCGGAAAGTCAGCCATGTTCAGGTTTTGAGTCTCGGCATCGACTTTCACCACGGTCAGCATGTGATCACGCTCATCGACAATGGCCAGCAGGCCATTCTCCATCACGGTCACGCCTTCCGGATTGCTCCAGCCCTGGAGTGGAATCTTGCGCAGCACGTCACCCTCGAGTGACAGCTCAACCAGAAACGGATTTTTGCCCATCACTGAAAACAGCGTTTTGGTGGCGGGGTTGTAAGCAAGGTCCGAGGCTTCGTCATCTTCCAGGCCCGGCAAAAGCTTGGCATCGATGACTGCCGTGTAGTCGGGCAACCAAACGCTTTCACTCTGTTCTGTCGGGCTCTCGAAGCCCTCCAGCACCCATAACACGCCCCGGTCATCCCAGTGCATGACTGAAGCCACCCCATAAAACACTGCACCCAGCAGCAACAGCCAGTGATACCAGCGCAGGTTAAAACGGGAAACTCGGCGTACAGGGGGCGTTTGAGGCGTGTGGGCCATTTGAGTGCTCTTCCAGTAAATTTGGCTACGTCTAAATATCACAAAGCAGGCAAACCGATTGCTTCGTCCAGACTTATTATCCCGATCGCGTGTGAAAGAAATGGGAAAAACGTCAATGACCGATCCGGCCTCATGTCGCACAGACGGTGCAAAAGCACAGCCCGGACAGTGTCAACGGACACCTGTCGAGCGACGCGATACAACACACTCCGAAAGCATAGAAACAGGGGTAGGAAAGTTCTTTTATTATTAACAACACTGCCAGCATCAAATAAAAATACTTATAACTTCCACCCACAACTACAACTTCACTCACCCCCGCACTTCAACAAGTCGACAAGTGTTTGAGCTGTAAACAAACGCCCTGCATTTTTCTGCGCGACACAATTAAAGCATTATGCCAGTAGGAGCATTCCGAATAAGTTGAAGGTGTCTATATTCATCCTCTTGTACCTTGACACTCATGCGCCGAGCCTCTTATCTAATAAGTAACCAGCCGGTCCAGCCCGTACCCTGAAGTACCCGCTCAATACTCCATCACAGTGCTCATGGTTCTCAAGCAAGGATCTTCAAGCCATGCCGGCACCCGTACGGCCTGTACCGATGTGTTTCGTCACCCATTACACGTTAGAAAGGAAACTTACCCATGCCCTTCACTTCACACGCTGACAAGCTGGCAGCGCCGACACTTTATGACACCAGCAAACATACTATTTGCGCCCGCGCTGCCGAGCACTTACTTGTCACAATAGCGCCTTATACAAACATGGAAGAAGGCGATCTTATCGAATTGTTCTGGGACGGTTGTTATGTCACCTCACGGCAACTATGCAAGGCCGACATTGGCCAGTCCGTGTCACTCAGGGTGCCCGAAAGTTTCATCCAGAATGGAACCGCACGCCTCTATTATCGCGTCATGCATATTGGCAGCAGCCCCGCACTTTCAGCACAACTCAAAGTCCTGATCAAACTTGATTGTCCGGGCGGAGACGCCATCGGCGAGGAAAACCAGGGGCTCGCACCGCTGATGATCCCGGAGCCGATACAGCGTTACGGGGTCAACCCCAGCCAGATGAAGCGCGGCGTGCCGGTGACCATCGAGCCCTATCGCAACATGGCCGGTGAAGATGCAATCACCTTGCTGTGGGGGGACGTGCGTATGGATCTGCCCAAGCTGCGCAAGGTAGACATCAACAAACCCGTCAGCGTGTTCGTCCCGCCCGAGATCATTCAAGAGGCCGGTGAAGACCCCAAGCTGGAAGTCACCTACTGCGTGATTGATCACGTGGGCAACAACTCTCGCTGGGCACCCGCACGCACCCTCAAGGTCGGTGCCCACAAGCTTTATTTGAACCCCGCCCCCCGGGAAGTACTGCACGCTGCCGAGCCTCGCCCCAATTGGCGCAACTGATCGGAACAGGGTCAAACAATCGTCTATTCATATTCCTAAAAGTTAGTTCTTTTAATTTTTATACTCGATTAGGGTATATGGACCGGACCACCGGACTCTCTGGTTTTTATTCGCGCCGCTCATGCGGCGCTCTAATGATGAGATGCGAGGTAGGTATGGTCAGTAACACAATTACCCTTGTGCAGATCGCCAGGGCATTGCGTGCAGCCAAGGAGCAGCACTAATGTCCAACTTGGCGAATGCACACCTGCAAAGCGACCTGGATGTCGCGCCCCCGTTGCTCGACGCACATGTCCTGCGCACCGATAACGAAGCCCTTGAAGCCGCCCGCACCCTGGCTGCCAGCGCGCTTGAACACGCCGCAAGGCGCGACCAGCAGCGAAGCCTGCCGTGGTCGCAGGTCGAAGCGTTTACCCGCAGCGGCCTGGGCAGCATTTCCATCCCGCGGGAATTTGGCGGGCCTCAGGTGTCATTCGTGACCCTGGCCGAAGTGTTCGCGATCATCTCGGCAGCCGACCCGGCATTGGGGCAAATTCCGCAAAATCAGGTGGGTATCCTGCACCTGATTTTGAATACCGCAACTCAGGCGCAAAAAGAGCAACTGTTCAGCAGCGTGTTGCAAGGTTGGCGCATCGGCAATGCAGGGCCTGAACGCGGCAGCAAAAATACCCTCGATTTAAAAGCACGTATCACCGCTGAAGGCGATGAGTTCGTTATCAACGGCCAAAAGTTCTATTCCACAGGTGCTTTGTTCGCCCACTGGATTGCCGTCAAGGCGCTCAACGAAGACGGCAAGCAAGTGATCGCCTTTGTACGTCGTGGTACACCCGGCCTGCGCGTCGTCGATGACTGGTCGGGCTTTGGCCAGCGCACCACCGCCAGCGGTACCGTGTTGCTCAATAACGTGCCGGTTGAAGCCCAATGGGTAGTGGAGAACTGGCGCCTCAACGAGACCCCGAATATTCAAGGCGCCGTGTCACAACTGATCCAGGCCGCCATCGATGTGGGCATCGCCCGCGGCGCGATCACTGACACCATCAGTTTTGTACGCGAACGCTCCCGCCCCTGGGTGGACGCCAAGGTCGAACGCAATAGCCATGACCCGTATGTGATTGCCGATATCGGCAAACTGAAAGTCGAGCTGCACGCCGCTGAAGCGTTACTGCGTAAGGCCGGACGGATACTGGACGAAGTCAGCGCCGCGCCGATTGATGCCCAGGCCGCCGCCCGGGCGTCGATTGCAGTAGCTGAAGCCAAAGTGCTGAGCACCGAAGTCTCACTGCTGGCCAGCGAAAAACTCTTCGAACTGGCCGGCAGCCGCGCCACCCTCGCCGAATTCAACCTCGACCGGCACTGGCGCAACGCGCGGGTTCATACCCTGCACGACCCGGTGCGCTGGAAGTACCACGCCATTGGTGCGTATCGCCTCAACGGCACATTGCCTGCACGGCATTCCTGGATCTGACCCGGAGACACCCATGTCACTGATATCCAAACAGGTCCCGGTATTGCGCAGCGATGCCGAGGCCTTGAGCGTAGCGCGTGAACTCGCCGCCCATTTCAAACGCGACAGCGCCCTGCGCGACCGTGAACGCCGCCTGCCCCATGACGAACTCGAACTGTTTTCCCATACAGGCCTGTGGGGCATTACTGTGCCCAAGGCTTACGGCGGTGCCGGTGTGTCCAACGTCACCCTGGCACAAGTGGTCGCACTGATTGCAGCAGCAGACGGCTCGCTGGGGCAAATTCCGCAAAACCATTTCTACGCACTTGAAGTACTGCGGGTAAACGGCAGTCCCCAGCAACAGGCGCGGCTGTATGCCGAAGTCCTGGCCGGTCAGCGCTTTGGCAATGCCCTGGCTGAAATCGGCACAAAAACCGCCCACGACCGCACCACGCATCTGGCCAGGGCCGAGCACGGCTATCGCATTACCGGCCGCAAGTTTTATGCAACCGGCGCACTTTACGCCCAGCGCATTCCGACTTCCGTGGTGGATGACGACGGCATTCAGCAGCTGGCGTTTGTGCCTCGCGACAGCGACGGGCTAAAGGTCATCGATGACTGGAGCGGTTTTGGTCAACGCACCACTGGCAGCGGCTCGGTCATCTTCGACAACGTCTTTGTCGGCGCAGAGGACGTGATCCCGTTTCAAAGTGCCTTCGAGCGCCCGACACCCGTGGGGCCACTGGCGCAGATTCTGCACGCAGCCATCGACACTGGCATCGCCCGCGCGGCCTTTGAAGAGGCTTTGCACTTTGTACGCACCAAAACCCGCCCATGGATCGACGCTACAAGTGATGTAGCCAGTGAAGATCCTCTGACCCTCAAAAGCTTCGGCCAGCTCAGCGCCCGCTTGCATGCGGCCGAAGCCTTGCTGGACCGCGCCGGCGAATTTCTCGACCAGGCCCAGATCGACACCAACGCCACGACCGTAGCTGCCGCTTCGGTTGCCGTCGCGCAAGCCCGCGCCATCAGCACCGAGGTCTCACTGGCCGCTGGCAGCACCCTGTTTGAACTGGCCGGCAGCCAGGCCACCCTGGCCGAACACGGCCTCGATCGCCACTGGCGCAATGCCCGGGTCCATACGTTGCACGACCCGGTGCGCTGGAAGTACCACGCCATCGGCAATTACTACCTCAACGATGAAAATCCGCCACTGCGGGGCACCATCTGATGAGCAAAAAGAAAATTCTGTTGAATGCCTTCAACATGAACTGCATTGGCCACATCAATCACGGCCTGTGGACACATCGGCGGGACACGTCCACCCGCTTCAACACTCTGGAGTACTGGACCGAACTGGCACAGCTGCTGGAACGCGGGCTGTTTGACGGATTGTTTATCGCCGACATCGTGGGCGTGTACAACGTGTACCAGCAGTCGGTCGACGTGCCGCTCAAAGAGTCGATTCAATTGCCGGTCAATGACCCGCTGCTGCTCGTATCCGCCATGGCCGCCGTCACCAAAAACCTTGGCTTTGGTTTAACTGCGAACCTGACCTACGAACCGCCGTATCTGTTCGCACGTCGCATGTCGACGCTTGATCACCTGACCCGTGGACGCGTGGGCTGGAACATTGTCACGGGCTACCTCGATAGCGCTGCCAAGGCCATGGGCCTGACCGGGCAGGTCGAACATGACCGCCGTTATGACCAGGCCGACGAATACCTCGAGGTGCTCTACAAGCTGTGGGAAGGCAGCTGGGAAAACGATGCAGTCATCAATGACCCGGCACAACGCATCTACGCCCGGCCAGAAAAAGTGCACAAGGTGAAACACGCCGGCGAGTTTTATCAGGTCGAGGGTTACCACCTCTGCGAACCGTCACCACAACGCACGCCCGTGCTGTTCCAGGCCGGCAGCTCGGATCGCGGTCTGGTGTTTTCCGGGCGCCATGCCGAGTGCGTGTTTATCAGCGGGCAAACCAAGGCCGCCACCAAACGCCAGGTCGACAAAGTACGCGCCAGCGCCCTGGCGGCAGGGCGCAACGCAGATGACATCAAACTGTTCATGGGCCTCAACGTCATCGTTGCGCCGACTGAAGCCCAGGCACTTGCCAAGCGCGATGACTACTTGAGCCATGCCAGTGCCGAGGCCGGAGTAGCGCATTTCGCCAGTTCCACCGGCATCGATTTTGCTGACTATGAACTGGATGAACCCATCCAGTACGTGAAGAGCAACGCCATTCAGTCGGCAACCAATGTGTTGCAGAACAACGACTGGACCCGACGCAAGCTGCTCGAACAACACGCCCTTGGCGGGCGTTACATGACGCTGGTGGGCTCGCCAGCACAGGTTGCCGATGAGCTGGAGTCATGGATCGAAGAAACCGGCCTCGACGGTTTCAACCTGACGCGAATTGTCACCCCCGAAAGCTATGTCGACTTTATCGATCTGGTCATCCCGGAACTGCAGCGCCGGGGCTCCTACAAAACGGCGTATGACAACGGCAGCCTGCGACAAAAACTGTTTACCGATGGCAGTGCGCATCTGCCCGATCGACATACCGGCGCGGCTTTTAGACACACAACATAACCCGCAGGAGCGAGCGTGCTCGCGATGGCATCACTGCGGTCTGCCTGACACACCGCATCACCGGGATGGCGAGCACGCTCGCTCCTGCAAAGTTCGAACTCTGACTCGTTGACTGGAATTAACTTATGAACAAAAAACACACACTAATTCTGGCCCTCGGGCTGTTCAGCGGCATGCTCTTCGCAGGCGAAAAACCGCTCAAGGTCGGCACCACCGCCGCCTTTGCCATCCCGCTGGAAGCCGCGGTGGCAGAAGCCGACAAGCAAGGGCTGAAAGTCGAGCTGGTGGAGTTTACGGACTGGATCGCCCCCAACGTCAGCCTGGCCAGCGGCGATATCGATGTGAATTACTTCCAGCACATCCCCTTTCTGGAAAACGCCAACGCAGCGGGCGGCTTTCATCTGGAGCCTTATGCCCGGGGCGTGATCAACAATGTCGGGTTGTATTCAAAAAAATACCGCAGTCTCGACGCATTGCCTGAAGGGGCCACCGTGGCCATCGCCAACGACCCGATCAACAGCGGCCGCGGCCTGCAGCTGCTGGCCAAGGCCGGACTGATCACCCTCAAGCCGGGTGTCGGCTACAAAGCCACCGAAGAGGACATTCTCACCAACCCGAAGAAGATCAACATCCTTCAGGTCGAAGCCGTGCAACTGGTCCGTGCCTACGATGATGCCGATCTGGTGCAGGGTTATCCGGCTTACATTCGCCTGGGTAAAACCTTCGATGCCGAATCCGCCCTGCTGTTCGACGGCATCGACCACCCCGAGTACGTGATTCAATTTGTCATCCAGCCCAAAAGCAAGGACGACCCGCGCCTGGCCAAGTTCGTCGATATTTATCAACACTCACCCGTGGTAAAGGCTTCGCTGGATAAAACCTACGGCACGCTCTACCAAGCTGGCTGGGGAGGCTGAACATGAGCATTGCCACTGCCCGCGTGCCGCTTGATGAGCCACCGCCCAGCGCCTCCCGAACAGAGCTGCACCCCGAGCTGAGTCGCGCCCATGTGCGTTTTATCGGCGTCGGCAAGACCTATGACGGCCGCCAGGGCCCGGTGGATGCACTCAAGGGCATCGATCTGGCGATTCAGCGCGGGGAAATTTTTGGCATTATCGGGCGCAGCGGCGCTGGCAAGTCGTCACTGATACGTACCATCAACCGCCTCGAACAACCCAGCAGCGGGCGGGTCTTGATTGATCAGGTCGACATCGGCGACTTCAATGAAAATGCGCTGGTGGCTCTGCGTCGCCAGATTGGCATGATCTTTCAGCACTTCAACCTGATGTCAGCCAAAACCGTATGGCAAAACGTCGAGCTGCCGCTCAAGGTCGCGGGTGTACCCAAGCCGCAGCGTGAGCAGAAAGTCCGGGAGCTGCTTGAGCTGGTGGGCCTGCAAGGCAAGCACACCGCCTATCCGGCACAACTCTCGGGCGGGCAAAAGCAGCGCGTGGGCATTGCCCGGGCGCTGGTGCATGATCCGGCGATTTTGCTCTGCGACGAAGCCACCTCGGCCCTCGATCCTGAAACCACACATTCGATCCTCGGCTTGCTGCGCGAGATCAATCAGCGGTTGGGGCTGACGATCATTTTGATCACCCACGAGATGGCCGTGATTCGCGATATTTGTCACCGCGTGGTGGTACTGGAGCAAGGCCGGGTGGTCGAGCAAGGTCCGGTGTGGCAAGTGTTCGGCGACCCGCAACATGAGGTCAGCAAAACCTTGCTCGCCCCCTTGCAGGACGCTTTGCCCGAGGCACTGCAACAGCGCATTTCACAGCAACCGACCGCGGCCAGTTCCAGTGTGATCCTGCGCCTGCGGTTTACCGGTAGCCAGGCCTGCGAGCCTGATCTTGGCGCCGTGTTCAGCGCACTGGGCGGCCAGGTGCGCCTGTTGCATGGCGGCGTCGAACAGATTCAGGGGCATGCCCTGGGGCAACTTTTGCTCAGCGTAACCAGCGCGTCGCTGGGCGCAGAAGAACTGCGCAAGCGCGCCGAACAATGGGCACAACAGGTCGAGGTCGTGGGCTATGGGGTTTGAGCGTTTATGGCAGGGTGTCATCGACACTTTTTTGATGGTGGGGGTGTCGTCACTGATCGCGCTGGTGCTGGGGATCCCGCTGGCGGTAATTTTGGTCACCAGCAACAAGGGCGGGATTTATGAAGCGCCAGCGCTGAACAAAGCGCTGGGCGCGTTCGTCAACCTGTTCCGTTCTATTCCGTTTCTGATTTTGATGGTGGCGCTGATTCCGTTTACCCGCCTGATTGTGGGCACCACCTATGGGGTGTGGGCAGCCGTCGTACCGCTGACCATCGCGGCCACACCGTTCTTTGCCCGTATCGCCGAAGTCAGCCTGCGTGAGGTCGATCACGGCTTGATCGAAGCCGCCCAGGCCATGGGTTGCAAGCGTCATCACATCATCTGGCACGTGCTGTTGCCTGAGGCATTGCCGGGTATTGTCGGCGGTTTCACCATCACCCTGGTCACGATGATCAACTCTTCGGCCATGGCCGGTGCCATTGGCGCGGGCGGCCTGGGAGACATCGCCTATCGCTATGGTTACCAGCGCTTCGACACACAAGTGATGCTCACCGTGATTGTGCTGCTGGTGGTTCTGGTTGCCGTGATTCAGCTCGGCGGCGACCGTTTGGCCCGTGTTCTGAACAAACGCTGAGGTATAGTCGGTGGCCTGACGTGCCGCCGACTGAGCCTGAGATGACCCTCGATCCAAAAACCCTCGAACAGATTGCTGCCACCACCCTGGACCACTATCAACAGAGTGCCGAGGGGTTCCGTGAAGGCACCCGTGATCACGATGTCAGCCAAAACATCGACGCCTTGTTGCGGCATATCCGGGGCACGTCCCCGTTTTCGATTCTCGACTTCGGCTGCGGCCCGGGCCGCGATCTGCAAACCTTCACTCGCCTGGGCCATGAGGCCATCGGGCTGGACGGTACAGAGCGCTTCACGCAAATGGCCCGCGAAGACAGCGGCTGTGAAGTCTGGCATCAGGATTTTCTCAAGCTCGATTTACCGGCCGAACGCTTCGACGGCATCTTCGCCAACGCCTCACTGTTCCACGTTCCCACCCAGGAACTGGCACAAGTCCTGGGCAAACTGCACGCCACCCTGAAAGCCGACGGTGTTCTGCTCAGCTCGAACCCCCGTGGCGATAACCGCGAAGGCTGGAATGGCCAGCGTTATGGCGCATACCACGACCTGGAAAACTGGCAGGCGATGCTCACGGCGGCGGGTTTTACCGAGCTGGAGCACTACTACCGCCCGGCCGGCCTGCCCCGAGATCAACAGCCCTGGCTGGTGAGCGTGTGGCGCAAAGCAGGGGCATGAATCCCTTCCCGGGCGATTGGTTATAGCCATAGAGCGTCCCAGTGCGGGTAATCACCCAGACGCTTGACCAAGCCAGCGCGTATCGGGTTGGCAACGACATAGCGGGCCGTTTTTTTCAGATCCTCGTCATAGCGCAGTGCCCGGTCGTGATACCCCTTTTGCCAAAGTGGTGCCTGGCTTTTCTGACGCGCGTTGATCATCCGGGCGCTGAGTGATTTTGTGCGCTGCATGACACTCGAAAGAGCGCTGTGTTGAAGCTCGATTAACCAATGAAAGTGATCGGGCATCACAACCCACGCGAGGGAATTCACAGCACCTTGCGAATGAGTTCGCCTTAGCTCATTGATCAAGAGACGGGCTAAAAAAAAGTCATGAAAAATTGGTTCACGATTCATCACGACAGCAGTCATCAAGTAAATACGACCCGTCTCGGAATACCTGCCGGTACGCAGCCGACACCCATGAGGAAACACGGACATTCCTTTGCCCTCTAAAATAAGTTTCAAAGGGAAAGCTTAGCGCCGGGCAGAAAGGCAGGAGTACCCCAGTGATTCCAAACATGCCCCTTTCTACAGGAGCGAGCTTGCTCGCGATGGCATCTCTGCGGTTTATCTGAAACATCGCGTCGTCGGGATCGCGACCAAGCTCGCTCCTACAGGTTTGATTTTCGGGAGGGTCATCGATCCGTACGTTGGCTCGCGATGGCATCCCTGCGGTTTATCTGAAACATCGCGTCGTCGGGATCGCGAGCAAGCTCGCTCCTACAGGTTTGGTGCAGGCTGCGAGGATTATCGACCCGTACGTTGGCTCGCGATGGCATCTCTGCGGTTTATCTGAATCACCGCGTCGTCGGGATCGCGAGCAAGCTCGCTCCTACAGGTTTGGTGCAGGCTGCGAGGATTATCGACCCGTACGTTGGCTCGCGATGGCATCTCTGCGGTCTAGCTGAATCATCGCGCCCAGTCAGTCCACAAAAAACCCCGAAGGGCTCACGCCTTTCGGGGTTGTGGGTTTTCCATGGGTTACAGCTTGGCGATGGACACTTCGGTGGATTTTACAAAGGCGATGACTTCGCTGCCGACGACCAGTTCCAGCTCTTTGACCGAGCGGGTGGTGATGACGGAGGTGACGATGCCCGATGCGGTTTGTACGTCAATTTCAGAGAGCACGTCGCCCAGCACGATTTCCTTGATGTGGCCTTTGAACTGGTTGCGAACGTTAATGGCTTTGATGGTCATGATGTCGATTCCTGTCTTGGGATAGAAAGTGAGGTTATTGCGCCCAACGCAATTGCGTAGGCAAAGGTGCAACGGGTTCTGGCTCAGGGGGCGAGCCAGGCAAGGCGAGTACTCGGTTCAATACTTCGGTTTCCAGTGCCGCCAGCCGGTGGGAGCCACGGACACGGGGCCGTGGCAGTTCGACAGTGAGGTCGAGCCCCACCTGGCCGTCTTCGATCAGGATCACCCGGTCGGCAATGGCAACGGCTTCGCTGACATCGTGGGTCACCAGCAACACCGTGAAACCGTGTTGACGCCACAGGCGTTCGATCAGGTGCTGCATCTCGATGCGGGTCAGCGCATCCAGTGCACCCAGCGGCTCGTCCAGCAGCAGCAAACGGGGTTGATGAATCAGGGCGCGGGCCAGGGCCACACGCTGCTTTTGGCCTCCCGATAAGGCCGCGGGCCATTCATTGGCACGTTCGGACAATCCGACTTCTTCCAGCGCCTTGAGCGCCTTCGGCCGCCAATCACCTGTGAGCCCCAGCCCCACGTTGTCGATCACCTTTTTCCAGGGCAGCAGGCGGGCTTCCTGAAACATCAGCCGCGTGTCGTCATGGGCATCCTGCAGGGGTGCGCTGCCTGCCAGCAGTGCGCCGCCCGTGGGCTGGTCGAGCCCGGCCAGCAAGCGCATCAGGGTGCTCTTGCCACAACCACTGCGGCCTACTATCGCTACGAATTGCCCGGCCGGGATGTGCAGATCGATGTCGCGCAGTACCTGACGCGCGCCAAAAGACTTCTGCAGGCCGTTGATCCCCAGAGGAATGCCCGGGCGCAAACGCGGGGGTTGTTGAGCCGTCATGCTGCACCGCCTTTAGCCACTTGATAGGCCGGATGCCAGCGCAACCACACGCGCTCCAGACCTCGCGCCGCGCTGTCAGCCAACTTGCCGAGCACCGCGTACAAAACAATTGCCAGTACCACGACATCGGTTTGCAGGAACTCTCGGGCGTTCATCGCCAGATAGCCAATGCCGGAGCTGGCAGAGATGGTTTCAGCCACGATCAGGGTCAACCACATAAAGCCCAGGGCAAAACGCACCCCCACCAGAATCGAAGGCAGGGCACCCGGCAGGATCACCTGGCGAAACAGGCTGAAACCGGACAAGCCGTAGCTGCGAGCCATTTCCACCAGCGCCGGGTCAACGTTACGGATGCCGTGATAGGTGTTGAGGTAGATCGGGAACAGGGTCCCCAGTGCCACCAGAAAAATCTTCGCTGACTCGTCGATTCCGAACCACAGGATGACCAGCGGGATCAGCGCCAGGTGCGGCACGTTACGGATCATTTGCACCGAACTGTCGAGCAGCCGTTCTCCCCACGTCGACAGGCCGGTAATGAATCCCAGTACCAACCCGATGCTGCCACCGATCAAAAACCCCAGGCCGGCACGCCAGCCGCTGATAGCTAAATGCTTCCAGATCTCGCCACTGCGCACCAGCTCGACCCCGGCTGCGATCACTGCGCTGGGGGCAGGCAAGATACGCGTCGACAACCAGCCCGCAGACACCGATAGCTGCCAGACCGCTAGCAGCAACACGGGCAAGGCCCAGGGTGCCAGCCGCTGGCCAATACTGTTGAGGCTTGATGCCTTTGCCGTCCCCATGGCCGCCTCAGCTCTGCGACGCGGCTTTAGGAATGATGTCGTTGGCGACCATTTCGCCGAACGGGCTCACGTAACCGCTGCTTTTCGGCAACTCCGGACGCTCGATATCCAGGTGCGGAAACAGCAGTTCGGCCACGCGGTATGACTCCTCCAGATGCGGGTAACCCGAGAAAATAAAGGTATCAATGCCCAGGTCCGCGTACTCCTTGACCCGTGCGGCCACTGTCGGGCCGTCACCGACCAGCGCCGTCCCGGCACCGCCACGCACCAGGCCCACGCCGGCCCACAGATTAGGGCTGACCTCAAGGTTGTCACGGCTACCGCCATGCAGCGCGGCCATGCGTTGCTGACCCACGGAGTCGAAGCGCGACAGGGACGCCTGGGCACGGGCGATGGTGTCGTCATCCAGGTGCGAGATCAGTTTGTCGGCGGCTTTCCAGGCCTCGTCGTTGGTTTCACGCACGATTACATGCAAACGAATGCCGAAACGCACGGTACGCCCGAGCTTCGCAGCCTTGGCCCGCACCTGGGCGATTTTTTCGGCAACCGCCGCCGGAGGCTCGCCCCAGGTCAGCACCATTTCGACTTGCTCAGCCGCCAGATCCTGCGCAGCTTCCGAGGAGCCGCCGAAGTACAGCGCTGGACGCGGTTGCTGGACCGGGGGGTAGAGCAACTTGGCACCTTTGACTTTGATGTGCTGACCGTCGTAGTCCACCGTCTCGCCTTCCAGCACCCGTCGCCAGATGCGCGTGAACTCCACCGAGGCTTGATAGCGCTCTTCGTGGCTCAGGAACAAACCGTCTCCGGCCAATTCTTCAGGGTCACCGCCCGTCACCAGGTTGAACAGGGCACGCCCGCCGGACAGCCGGTCGAGGGTCGCCGCCTGACGCGCGGCCACAGTCGGCGAAACGATACCCGGACGCAGAGCCACCAGAAATTTCAGGCGCTGAGTCACAGGAATCAGCGATGCCGCCACCAACCACGAGTCTTCACACGAACGCCCCGTTGGAATCAGTACCCCGCCAAAACCCAAACGGTCTGCCGCTTGTGCGACCTGTTGCAAGTAACCGTGGTCAACGGCACGGGCGCCCTCTGAGGTGCCAAGGTAATGGCCATCCCCGTGGGTGGGCAGGAACCAGAAAATATTGAGGCTCATGGAGTCGTCTCCTAAGTAGGTACGGCAAGCGTTAAGGGGCTTTGGCCAGATTGGCCGGCGGCGTCCAGATCACGTCTTTAACAATCAGCGGCTTGGGAATCAGCTTGAGTTGGTGAAAGGTGTCAGCGATCTTTTGCTGGGCATTGACCACTTCAGGGGTCAAGAACTGCGCACCGTAGCCCTGGCGTTTGACGGCGGTCAGGGTGATCTCGGGCGACAAGCCCAACAGCGGCGCAACTTGTCGCGTCACTTCTTCAGGGTTGGCCTTGGCCCAGTCACCAATATTTCGCACTTCATCCACGAGGGTTTCGATCACCTCGGGATGCTGCTCGGCGTAGGGTTTGGTCGCCAGATAGAATTGATGGTTGTCAGCGATGCCACTGGCATCACGCAAGGTTCGCGCTTGCAGCTGTTGCTCGGCGGCAGCCTGGTACGGGTCCCAAATCACCCAGGCATCGACGCTGCCACGCTCAAAGGCGGCCCGGGCATCTGCAGGCGGCAGGAAAACCGTCTGGATATCGGTGTACTTCAACCCGGCGTCTTCCAGAGCACGCACCAACAAGTAATGAACGTTGGAGCCTTTATTGAGGACGACCTTTTTCCCCTTGAGATCGTTGACCGAGGTGATCGGCGAGTCCTTGGGCACCAGGATGGCTTCACTGGTCGGAGCAGGCGGCTCATAAGCGACGTACAGCAGATCGGCACCTGCCGCTTGGGCGAACACGGGCGGGGTTTCGCCCGTCACGCCGAAGTCGATCGAACCGACGTTCAGGCCTTCCAGTAATTGCGGGCCGCCCGGAAACTCAGTCCATTGCACGTCGACGCCTTGTTCGGCCAGACGTTTTTCCAGCGTGCCTTTGGCCTTGAGCAACATCAGCGTGCCGTATTTTTGATAACCGATGCGCAGAGCATCAGCTTGGGCTTGTGTAACCGCGCCGAAGGACACAGCCGCAGCGAACAGTGCGACCAGACCACGACGCAAAATGACAGGGCGCATGGCGCTCTCCTATTTGCAGTTCGAGATTCGGGTGCACCTGCCGAGCCGTTAGCGGATCAGTAAGGTGGGTGATGCTAATTACAAACCTGGAGGCGCTCGACCAGCTGTTCCTGCAGGGAAAATACGGTCAGATACTCCAGCGCGCGGTGCGAAGCCGCTCGTTGAGGATGCCCGGATCCAGCGGTTTCGGACGACGGGCCAGGGCACTGTAAAAGTGCTCCAGAGACTCGCTCAAACGTTGTTCCAGTACCGGCACCAACTGCGCTTGTGCGCTGCCTTCGCCGTAAGCAATCTGGCTGTCTTCGGCAAAAATGCCGTGCAGCATTTCTTGGGCCTTGAGTGCCGACAACACCGGCTTGAGCGCGTAATCCACCGCCAGCATATGGGCGATGCTGCCACCGGTTGCGATGGGCAAAACCACCTTGTGGCTCAAGGCACGCTCGGGCAGGAGATCGAGTACGGTTTTCAATGCGCCGCTGAACGAGGCTTTGTAGACCGGTGTCGCAATGATCAAGCCGTCAGCATTTTCAATCTGTTGCAGCAAGTCGATAATTTTCGGGCTATCAAAGCGCGCATGCAGCAAGTCTTCGGCCGGAAAGTCACGTACCTGATAACTCACCACTTCAACGCCTTTCTGGTTTAGCCAGTGTTTGGCGCGATCCAGCAACACCCCGGAGCGGGATCGTTGGCTGGGGCTTCCTCCGAGTGTCACGACCAGCATCTAGGCTTTCCTTGAATGAATGGGGGGAATTCTTTATCAGCGTTTTCGCTTGAGTGAGGTGACATTAGCAGGTGTTTTATATATCTATAAATCATATTTATTCATTTGTTTATTCTTAAAATGCATATGCGTTTTTGTTAAATAAAGCGCAAAAAAAAGGCCGTCGAAACGGCCTTAAACCCTGTTGAAGACACGCTATACCGGTAGACGCTGCCTCGTCCCTTCGGCAGCTGCTACAGCAATCAGTGGTTATTTGTTTGGCTGTGGCGTCAGCCGCAGGTAGGGCTTCACAGCGCGGTAACCTTTGGGGAAGCGGCGCGCGAGCTCTTCTTCGTCCTTGAGCGAGGGCACGATCACGACCTCCTCCCCGTCTTGCCAGTTGGCCGGCGTAGCAACTTTGTAGTGATCGGTCAGTTGCAGTGAGTCGATCACTCGCAGGATCTCGTTGAAATTACGTCCTGTACTGGCAGGGTACGTAATGGTCAGGCGAATTTTTTTGTTCGGATCAATCACGAACAACGAACGAACAGTCAGGGTGTCGCTGGCATTGGGGTGAATCAGGTCGTAGAGATCGCTGACCTTGCGATCCGCATCCGCCAGGATCGGAAAGTTGACCACCGTGTTCTGGGTTTCGTTGATGTCTTCGATCCAGGCGCGGTGCGAGTCCACCGGGTCAACGGACAATGCAATGGCTTTGACGCCGCGCTTGGCAAAGTCATCCTTGAGTTTGGCCGTGAAGCCCAGCTCGGTGGTGCAGACGGGAGTGAAGTCTGCCGGATGCGAAAACAATACCCCCCAACTGTCGCCCAGCCACTCATGAAAACGGATCGGGCCGGCGCTGGAATCCTGTTCAAAATCGGGGGCGATGTCGCCGAGTCTGAGGCTCATGGTGCAGCTCCTTTTTATAGGCAATGGCAGGGCGTGATGGGCTTACTCTGCCTGCACCGGAATTTAATTAAAAAGAATAAATATCAATTTAATTAGACTAAAAAGGAATATTAAAAACTGTTTCATTGGACGCAACAATGCCCCGAGGTCACTCTGGACTCAGGTTTAGGCAAGGGAGCGGCAGGGAGCTGCGCCATTCAATGTGTTGCGAACGCACCCGCCAGGGGGCTTCGGTAAACACCCTGCCCGGCATTGCGCCGGGCAGGACTTTTCTTGCTTTTACGCTAAAGAAAACTTACAGCAACGGAATCGAGTAGCTGACGATCAGACGGTTTTCGTCCTGGTCGCGCTGGCCCGCGATGTCGTTACGCCACATGGCGTTTTTCCACATCACACCCAGGTTTTTCAACGCACCGTCCTGAACCACATACGCCAGGGTCAGGTCGCGTTCCCACTCCGAGCCGCCATTGGTGGCCACTTTGCCGCCGCTGATGGTGTCGATGTTATCGCCACGCAGATAAACCGCGCCCGCTGTCAGGCCTGGAACGCCCACTTTGGCGAAGTCATAGGAGTAGCGTGCTTGCCAGGTACGCTCGCCGGCGCGGGCGAACTTCGAGATCTGCATGTCAGTGGTCAGGTAAGCCGACGAACCGTCACCCTGGTTCAACCAAGGGAAATCGCTGCTGCCATTGCTGACCTGATAGCCGCCACCGAAGGTGTGACCTTCAACGGTGTACAGGAACAAGGCGCTGTACAGGTTGTTGTCGACTTTGCCTTTACCGGTAGCGTTGCTGCGGTAGTCACCTGTGGTGAAGTAGGCTGGGTCGCTGCCGTTCTTGCCGTCGTCACGGCTGTTGAAGTAACGCACATCAGATTTCAACACACCCGGACCGATGGACCAGTTGTGGGTCAAGCCCAGGAAGTGCTGCTTGTAGAAGTCTTCCAGGTTGCCGTAGTAGTACTGCAGCAACAGGTCTTTGTTGAGTTTGTAGTCCACACCGCCGTACAGGAATTTATTGCTGAACTCGCCCGTACGCGCGTTGTTGGCGCCCGCGATCGACAACCCCTCGGTGTTGCTGGAGTTACGGCCCTTGGCGTGTTCGATCTGACCGCCGACAAACGTCAGGTCCTTGAATTCGTTGGAGGTGATTTGGCCCCCTTCAAAAGTCTGAGGCAACATGCGGCCATCGTTGGAAACGATCACCGGCAGCTTCGGCATCAGGGTGCCGTAGCGCAGTTCGGTCTGGGAGATCTTGGCCTTGGCGGTCAGGCCCAGGCTAGAGAAGTCGCTGACTGCACGGCCATCGCTATCGGTAGGGAATACGGTGCCGCCGTAGTTGGCGCTGGTCGGGTTGCCATGGCGGCCTTTGCCCGAATCCAGACGCACACCCAGCAAGCCGATGGCATCAACACCAAAACCTACGGTGCCTTGGGTAAAGCCCGAGGTGTAATCAAGCTGGAAGCCTTGGCCCCATTCTTCCTGATAGCTGGCGTTCTTGGGTGTGCCCGAGTCGCGGTTATCGTTGTTGATATAGAAGTTGCGCAGCTTCAGCGTTGCCTTGCTGTCTTCGATAAAGCCGGCAGCACTGGCTTGCTGTGCCAACAAACCGATGGCCACAGCCACGGCCAAGGTGGACTTGTTCATTGTGTTGCTCCTTTACGTTTCTAATTTTTGTAGGTCTTTAGCCCGAAATCTGACGCTTCGGTGCTATAGATGCGCGATTAGCGCCAGACCGTGACCATCAAGTCAATCGTAACTATTCATGTCTACGACCTTTGTCTAGTCATTGACTGCTTGCGAGAAGATTAATGGCTTTTTGATAAACCCAAAAAGAATTATTTAAGAAATTTTCAGACCGAATAATTATATAGAAGCTTATTCCCAAAGGCATTCGAAGGAATGCTATCGGGCCTTCGTCTAATGCCTGAACGGAATTTAATTTATTTTTTTAGCTCATTTTGTTCTTTATTCCGGGAAGCCACCGGCTTCAGGTCAGAACATCCAAAGGCTTGGGGCAAAGGGTCAGGAGGCATCGGAACTACATAAGCTAATGCTAAAAAGTTATTTATTTGTGCATTCTTAGATCATTTAACCTCGCTTTCTGCCGATATCCGGCCGCCTGCCGAGGAGCCATCCTGATGAAACTGCACTCCCCCCTACGCCTTTTGGCAGCTTTGTCTCTGGCAGGTGCCAGTTTTTTCGCACAGGCGGCCACCGAAGTCACCGTGGCCTATCAAACCACTGTCGACCCGGCCAAAGTGGCCCAGGCCGATGGCGCTTACGAACGCGCCATCGACGCCAACATCCGCTGGAGAAAATTTGATAATGGCGCCGATATCATTGCCGCGATCGCCTCCGGCGATGTGCAAATCGGCTACCTGGGGTCTAGCCCGCTAACGGCGGCAATCACCCGAAAAGTCCCGGTTGAAACCTTTTTGATCGCGACCCAGATCGGCGCTGCCGAAGCGCTGGTGGCCCGTGAGGGTTCCGGCATCAACAGTCCCCAGGACCTGATCGGTAAAAAAGTGGCCGTGCCGTTTGTGTCCACCGGGCACTACAGCCTGCTGGCAGCGTTGAAACACTGGAAGATCGACCCTGCGAAAGTCACGATTCTGAACCTTGCCCCGCCCGCAATCGTGGCCGCCTGGAAGCGTGGCGATATTGACGCGACCTATGTCTGGGACCCTGCGCTCGGCACGGCCAAAGAGAACGGCAAAGTGCTGATCACCTCGGGCGAACTCAGCCAGTTCGGTGCACCCACTTTTGATGCCTGGATCGTGCGCAAGGATTTCGCCGCCAAGCACCCAGAGATCGTCACAGCATTCGCCAAAGTGACCCTGGACGCCTATGCCGATTACCACAAGGACCCAAAAGCTTGGCTGGCCAATCAGAGCAATGTCGACAAGCTGGTGAAGCTGTCGGGTGCCAAGGCCACTGACATTCCACTGCTGCTGCAAGGCAATGTGTACCCGCTGGCCACTGACCAGGCGCAGTTGCTCGGTGCGCCCACCACCAAGGCCCTGGCGGACACCGCCGCGTTCCTTAAAGAGCAAGGCAAGGTGGATGCTGTGCTGCCGGACTACGCGCCGTCGGTTAACGCCCGCTTCATCACTCAATAATCAACGCCCGCTGAGGAGTCGACTGCCATGGCCTTGTTATCACTGGAGCGCATCAGCGCACAGTACCCAGGCGCTGCCGAGCCTGTGCTGTCGGATATTTCCCTGAGCCTCGGCCCTCAGCAACTGCTAGTCGCACTCGGCCCATCGGGCAGCGGCAAAACGTCATTGCTGAACCTGATCGCCGGTTTTGTCGAGCCCAGCGCCGGGCGCATCACCCTTGATGGTGCCCCGGTCAAAGGCCCTGGCGCCGAGCGTGGCGTGGTATTCCAGGACGATGTGTTATTGCCCTGGCAAGACGTGCTGGCGAACGTAGCCTTTGGCCTTGAGCTGGCCGGTGTGCCGCGTAACAAACGCGAAACCCGCGCCCGTGAAATGCTCACGCTGGTTGATTTGTCAGGCTTTGAACAGCGCCGGATCTGGGAACTGTCCGGAGGGCAAAGACAGCGAGTAGGTCTGGCGCGAGCCTTGGCGGCCGATCCTCGCGTGCTGCTGATGGATGAACCGTTCGGCGCCCTGGATGCCTTCACCCGTGAACAGATGCAAGAGCTGTTGCTGCAGGTGTGCAAACGCACCGACAAGCCGGTCTTCCTGATCACCCATGACATTGAAGAGGCCGTGTTTCTGGCCACTGACCTGATTTTGTTGGCCCCTGAGCCGGGTCGAATCGTCGAGCGCCTGACCCTGGATTTCGGCCAGCGCTACAACGCCGGTGAATCGGCACGGTCGATCAAGTCGGATCCTCGTTTTATTGAAACCCGTGAGCACGTGCTTGAGCGCGTATTTTCACAACGCGGCGCCGCTCAGCGGCAGGAGCGCGCATGAGCAGCTATGAACTTGCAGCAATCACACCATCCGTTGCCGCGCCCCCAGCGTCGCGTCCGGTAAAACGCAGCCTGAGCACGCGCTGGATCAGCGTGTTGACACTGCTGACCCTGATTGCTCTGTGGTGGGCCGTCACCGCTGGCGAACTGATCGAGCCACTGTTCTTGCCGCCACCGTCCGCCGTGCTGGAGAAAGGCTGGTTACTGGCCACCAAGGGCTACATGGACTCGACCTTGTGGCAGCACTTGGGCGCGAGCCTGAGCCGGATCGGCCTGGGCCTGGGCTTTGCTATTTTGACTGCCGTCCCTGTGGGCATCGCCATTGGCTACAACCGCATCGCGCGAGGGATTTTCGATCCGCTGATTGAGTTCTACCGCCCGATTCCGCCGCTGGCGTATTTGCCGCTGATCGTGATCTGGTGCGGGATTGGCGAACTGTCGAAAGTGCTGCTGATTTATCTGGCGATTTTTGCGCCGATTGCCATCGCAACCGCGACCGGTGTGCGCACGGTGGACCCGGCAAAAGTCCGCGCAGCGCAATCCCTGGGAGCGACCCGCTGGCAGCTGATCCGTCATGTAATTCTGCCCAGCGCTCTGCCGGACATTTTGACCGGCGTACGTATCGGCCTGGGTGTGGGCTGGTCAACGCTGGTGGCTGCGGAGCTGATTGCGGCCACCAGCGGCCTGGGTTTCATGGTGCAATCGGCCGCACAGTTTCTGGTCACCGACGTGGTGGTGCTGGGGATTCTGGTGATTGCCATTATCGCCTTCGCGATGGAGATGGGCCTGCGCGCCCTGCAACGCAAGCTGGTGCCATGGCATGGCCAGGCTCACTAAGCATATTGAACAGAACTCGACGCTGATCAATCGGCGCGCTGATAAAAGAGACGATCATGAGCCTGACCATTACCCCGATTAGCGCTGCCCTGGGTGCCCAGATTGACGGCGTTGACCTGAGCCTGCCGCTGAGCGCCGAACACCGTGATGCCATCGAGCAGGCACTGCTCCGGCATCACGTTGTGTTCTTCAGAAACCAGCCCGTCACGCCACAGCAGCAAGCACGCTTTGCAGCCCATTTTGGCGACCTGCATATCCATCCCATCTATCCCAATGTGCCCGAGCAACCGCAAGTACTGGTGCTGGACACGGCCGTCACCGACGTGCGCGACAACGCAGTCTGGCATACCGATGTCACCTTCTTGCCGACACCGGCAATGGGGGCGGTGCTGAGTGCCAAACAATTGCCTGCTTTCGGCGGCGATACCTTGTGGGCCGCCGGCATTGCAGCGTTTGAAGGGCTATCCAGACCGCTGCAAGTCCTGCTGGATGGACTGACGGCCACTCACGACTTCACCAAGTCATTCCCGCTGGAGCGTTTTGGCTCAACGCCAGAAGACCTGGCGCGCTGGGAGCAAACCCGCAAGAACAACCCGCCGCTGTCACACCCGGTGATTCGCACACACCCGGTGAGCGGGCGCAAATCGCTGTTCGTCAACGAAGGCTTCACCACCCGCATCAATGAACTGTCCGAAGCGGAAAGCGAAGCCATTTTGAAACTGCTGTTCGCCCATGCGACACGGCCGGAATACACCCTTCGCTGGCGCTGGCAGGAAAATGACGTGGCCTTCTGGGACAACCGCGTGACCCAGCATTACGCCGTGGATGATTACCGCCCCAATCGCCGCGTAATGCACCGTGCGACTATTTTGGGTGATGCACCGTTTTAACGGCGGCGCAAAAAACCCGTAGGCGCGAGCGGGCTCGCGCCTACAGGTCGGGTTCGTTCATGGGTGCCTGGCGTTTCGGCAAAAACGGCGGCAGGTACAACCCCAAATAAGCATCCACTACGCGCAGGCCTTCTTCGGCCATACGCGGGGTGATGCAGTCATGCAACTGGATGGAGCGCGCATAAACGCGATCACCCAGCTCCATCGCCAGCGCAAATACATCCACATCCTGCGGCAAAACCGGCAACTCGAAATGACGCATAAACAGCGCGTGCATCAGTTGGCCCAGCTCAAGATCGTGCTGGCGGTCGGCCCGGGTGACTTCAGTGAGGCCATGCTGAGCCAGAATCAGCTGTCGGGCCGCCGCATCTTCGCTGTAAATGGCCAACATGCGCTGCTCAATCCGTTGTGACAAATCGCGCCAGGTGCTCAACGTTTCATGCTCGATCGGTGTTTGCAAACACGCGCGAAACGCGGCGTGTACATCACCGGTCAGGGCTTCGAGCAGCGCTGGCACCCCCGCAAAAAAGTGATAGACCGACGAGGGCGGAATCTCGGCGCGCTCGGCCACGCTATAGATAGAAAGGCTGGCCACGCCTTCAGCGGCAAGCAACGTTCGCGCGGCGTCGAGAATCGAGTCGATCCGGGCCTGACTGCGTGCGCGGGACTTGCGAGGTGTAGCGCGTGGCGGGGCGGGGCGCGTCATGGGTGTCTCCTGCGGGGCAGCAGGCATTGTACGAGCCGGCTCAGGTGTTAGTCACTGACCTGCGCCGTGCGCTCATCACCCGGCTGCACTGGATGCGTGTTCGCCGGGAACAATAATTGAAAGGTATGCAACTGTGCTTTGGACATCTCAACCGGGGTTTTCAGCACGTGCCAACGTACACAATCGATACATGACGGCGCTTTCAGCGACCCCTTATGCGTGTAGTAATCGCGCTGCGCAGGAAACAGCTGAGAAATGTCCAGATACCCCAGTGTCAGCGTTTCACCTTTACGCGCGGGCGCCGCTGCAAACAATTGGGCCAGCACCGGGTTTTCGGCACCTTCCTTGAACTGCATGACAACCACTGCCCACTCACCGTTTTGATTGCGGTGCACCAGGTGGGCAACGATGGGGTAAAGACCGGCTTTGCTCTGTTTTTCGCTGAGCGTGTGCACGTGCAGTTGGACGAATTCGTAAAAGTCCTCGCCCATGATGATCCGGCCCTCAGTATCAGACCTGACTTCCAGGGTATGCCCCATGTGCTCGACTGTGGCCGGACCCACCAAATAGTGAATATCCAGGTCAGGTAAACCGGCAAGGGAGGCACTGTTCATGTTGACTGGCGACTGCACGCAGTCAGCGTTGCAGGCGTCATCATCCGGAGCAGGCGTGCTCCAGTGAGCGGAGCCGGACGCTTCGGCATAGTTCCAGGGCTGACTGTTTGCAAGTGCCGAGTTCCAGACAAACAGGCCCATGACCAGAATGACCGCGCTGAAGATGCGGAGTTTCATGATGAATTCTTCGTGAAAAAAGGATGTAAAGAACGCGCGACAACTCCTTTTCAAAACATGAATGGCCGCTCAATAAGCCGGACATCTTGAGAGCTTGGGTAAAATATTTATGTAGGACTTTTCCCATATTCCATGACGATTTGCTGATCTGTTCGCAGGTCAATGCCCATAAAAAAACGCCGCGGGCTGGGGAGCCGGCGGCGTTTTCAGTGACTGCAAGCGCTTACACGGTATGCAGGTACCAGTTGTATTCGAGATCGGAGATGGAGTGTTCAAACTCCTCCAGCTCGCTCTCTTTACAGGCCACAAAGATATCGATGTATTTAGGATCGATATATTTGGCCATGACTTCACTGTCGTCCAGCTCGCGCAGGGCATCACGCAGGTTATTCGGCAGGCTTTGTTCGTTCTGCTCGTAGCTGTTGCCTTCGACTGGCGCACCCGGCTCGATCTTGTTGGTCAGGCCGTGATGCACGCCGGCCAGGACTGAAGCCATCAGCAAGTAAGGGTTGGCATCGGCGCCGGCCACACGGTGTTCGATACGCACGGCATCGGAGGAACCGGTCGGCACGCGAATGGCTACCGTACGGTTGTCCAGGCCCCAGCAAGGCGAGTTGGGCACGTAGAACTGTGCACCAAAACGGCGGTACGAGTTGACGTTAGGGCAAAGGAACGCCATCTGCGCCGGTAGGGTCTCCAGCACACCGCCGATTGCGTGGCGCAATGCGGCGTTCTGCTCGGGATCCTCGCTGGCAAAAATATTTTTGCCTTCTTTGTCCAGAATCGAAATATGAACGTGTAGCCCGTTGCCCGCCTGGCCCGGATAAGGCTTGGCCATGAAGGTGGTGTCCATTTCATGGTCGTAGGCGATGTTCTTGATCAAACGCTTGAGCAGTACCGCGTAGTCGCAGGCCTTGATCGGGTCGGCAACGTGGTGCAGGTTCACTTCGAACTGCGCCGGGGCACTTTCTTTAACGATGGCGTCAGCCGGGATGCCTTGCTCTTTGGCACCTTCCAGAATGTCCTGGAGGCAGTCGACGTATTCGTCGAGGTCGTCGATCAGGTAAACCTGAGTCGAGTGCGGACGCTTGCCGGAAATCGGCGAGCGCGGCGGTTGTGGACGGCCGTTCACGTTCTCCTGATCGATCAGGTAGAACTCAAGCTCGAAAGCAGCACAGATGGTCAGGCCCAACTCATCAAACTTGGTGACTACCTGGCGCAACACTTCGCGCGGATCGGCGAAGAAAGGTTCACCTTCAAGTTCGTGCATGGTCATCAGCAATTGCGCGGTTGGGCGCTTTTGCCAAGGCTCGTTGCACAGGGTGTCAGGAATTGGATAACAGATTCGGTCTGCATCACCGATATCCAGACCCAGACCGGTGCTTTCCACCGTTGAGCCATTGATATCCAGAGCAAAAAGGGAGGCTGGCAGGTTGATGCCTTTCTCGTAAACCTTGTGGAGGCTGGTGCGTTCAATGCGCTTGCCGCGCACTACACCATTCATATCCGCAATTAGAAGGTCAACGTACAGAACCTCAGGATGTTCCTTAAGGAACGCGTTCGCTTCATTCAGCTGAACGGCACGCGGGGGTACCGACATGATGCAACACCTTTGTTGTTAAAAATATCAATCATTGAGCGCTACGGGTTTCAGTCAACCCGAACGGCATACCGAAGTCAAGCAGCCTGTTTTTTGCCCTAAAAAAGCGCCACAAGGCCATTTTTGGTGCTTTTTAGGGCAGCTTTTGGGATTTTAAATCCTTGCCGCCCGCAGGCTTGAGCGGGCCGTGTTGTATTTTTTACGGGGGTGTTGTGTAAAAAAATGAACAAGGCTAAGCTCGATTCAAACCCATAACAGCAATAATACCGGGGTGTTACATGTCACGCCTGCCGTTAATCGGCGTCACCGCTTGCACCAAACAGATAGGTCTTCATCCCTATCATGTCACTGGCGACAAGTATGTAAGGGCCGTTGCGGTGGCCGCCAAAGGCTTGCCTCTGATCCTTCCGTCATTGGCGCAAGTGATCGATCCGAACGATATTCTGGACAGCCTGGACGGTTTACTCTTTACCGGCTCCCCGTCCAACGTCGAACCCCATTGGTATCAAGGCCCTGACAGCGCGCATGGCACGCTTCACGACCCTGACCGTGATCAAACCACCCTTCCCCTGATTCGCGCAGCCCTGGCCGCAGGTGTTCCCGTGCTCGGTATTTGCCGAGGCTTTCAAGAGTTGAATGTAGCCCTGGGTGGCTCACTTCACCAGAAATTACATGAAGTCGACGGCTTCATGGAGCACCGTGAAGACCCCAGCGCCCCGGTTGAAATCCAGTACGCCCCCAGCCACAGCATGCACGTTGAACCCGGTGGGGTCCTGGCCAGCCTCGGTCTGCCAAGCGAGTTCGATGTCAACTCGATTCACACCCAGGGCATACAGCGACTGGCACCCGGCTTAAGGGTCGAGGCGCGAGCCCCGGACGGGCTGGTTGAAGCCGTCTCTGTGCAGGACGGCAAGGCTTTTGCTTTAGCAGTTCAATGGCACCCTGAATGGCAGGTAAGCTCTAATCCGATTTACCTCGCCATCTTCCAGGCATTTGGCGATGCCTGCAGAAGGCGCGCACAACAACGCGACGCCGATGCGTCAGTAAACGCCTGACTTATTCAAGTCAGGAAACTCAGCCCAGAGGCATTTATGAGTAACAACCTCGACCAGCTCACCGATTGGTTGAAAGACCATAAGATCACAGAAGTCGAATGCATGATCGCCGACCTCACCGGGATTACTCGCGGGAAGATATCGCCGACCAACAAGTTCATTGCCGAAAAAGGCATGCGCCTGCCCGAGAGCGTATTGCTGCAAACCGTTACGGGCGACTATGTCGAAGACGACATCTATTACGAACTCCTCGATCCGGCCGACATCGACATGGTCTGCCGTCCTGACGAGAACGCAGTATTTCTCGTGCCCTGGGCCATTGAGCCCACGGCACAGGTGATCCACGACACCTACGACAAACAGGGCAACCCGATCGAGTTGTCGCCGCGCAACGTGCTTAAAAAGGTATTGAAACTCTATGCCGACCACGGCTGGCAGCCCATCGTGGCGCCGGAAATGGAGTTTTACCTGACCAAGCGCAGTGACGACCCCGATTATCCGCTGCAGCCACCGATAGGTCGCTCCGGACGTCCTGAAACCGGCCGCCAGTCCTTCTCTATCGAAGCGGCCAACGAATTCGATCCGTTGTTCGAAGACGTGTACGACTGGTGCGAACTGCAAGAGCTGGACCTGGACACGCTGATCCATGAAGACGGTACGGCGCAGATGGAAATCAACTTCCGTCACGGCGATGCACTGTCACTGGCCGACCAGATCCTGGTGTTCAAGCGCACCATGCGCGAAGCCGCGCTCAAGCACGATGTGGCGGCGACCTTCATGGCCAAACCCATGACCGGCGAACCGGGCAGCGCGATGCACTTGCACCAGAGCATCATTGATATCAACACCGGTAAAAACGTTTTCTCCAACGAAGACGGAAGCATGAGCCAGCTGTTCCTCAACCATATCGGTGGCTTGCAAAAGTACATCCCGGAATTGCTGCCGCTGTTTGCTCCGAACGTGAACTCTTTCCGTCGCTTCCTGCCGGATACCTCGGCACCGGTCAACGTGGAGTGGGGTGAAGAGAACCGCACCGTGGGTCTGCGGGTACCGGATGCGGGCCCACAAAACCGTCGGGTAGAAAACCGCCTGCCGGGCGCCGATGCCAACCCGTACCTGGCCATTGCTGCCAGCTTGCTGTGCGGCTATATCGGCATGGTCGAAGGCCTCAATCCGAGCGCGCCTGTCGTGGGCCGGGGCTATGAGCGTCGCAACCTGCGCTTGCCTCTGACGATTGAAGACGCACTGGAGCGCATGGAAAACAGCAAGACCATCGAGAAGTACCTGGGGACCAAGTTCATTGCCGGCTACGTGGCGGTCAAACGTGCCGAGCATGAAAACTTCAAGCGCGTCATCAGTTCGTGGGAGCGGGAGTTCCTGCTGTTCGCTGTCTGACACGCCCGTCTGGCATGGGAGCGCTGCGCCAGGAAGGGGCAGCACCCACACTGAATAAAGGAGAGTTGCATGACGAATAAGAACCCGCAAACCCTGGCCTGGCAAAACCTGAGCAACGATCACCACCTGGCGCCTTTCAGCGACTTCAAGCAATTGAAAGCCGTCGGCCCTCGCATCATCACTCACGCTAAAGGCGTGTACCTGTGGGACAGCGAAGGTCACAAAATTCTCGACGGCATGGCCGGCCTGTGGTGTGTTGCCATTGGCTACGGACGTGACGAGCTGGCGGACGCCGCCAGCAAGCAAATGCGTGAACTGCCGTACTACAACCTGTTTTTCATGACCGCCCACCCTCCCGTGCTCGAACTTTCGAAAGCCATCGCCGATATCGCGCCTGAAGGCATGAACCATGTGTTCTTCACCGGTTCCGGCTCTGAAGGCAACGACACCATGCTGCGCATGGTTCGCCATTACTGGGCGATCAAGGGCCAGCCCGACAAGAAGGTCATCATCAGCCGCAAAAACGGCTACCACGGTTCGACCGTTGCGGGCGCCAGCCTGGGCGGCATGACCTACATGCACGAACAAGGCGATTTGCCGATCCCGGGCATTACCCACATCCCGCAGCCTTATTGGTTCGGTGAAGGGGGCGACATGTCCCCGGAAGAGTTCGGCATCTGGGCGGCCAATCAGCTGGAAGAAAAAATTCTCGAACTGGGCGTGGACAATGTCGGCGCCTTTATTGCCGAGCCGATTCAGGGTGCCGGCGGCGTCATTGTGCCGCCCGAAAGCTACTGGCCGCGCATCAAGGAAATCCTGGCCAAGTACGACATTCTGTTCGTCGCCGACGAAGTGATCTGCGGCTTTGGCCGTACCGGCGAGTGGTTCGGTAGCGATTTCTACGACCTCAAGCCCGACATGATGACCATCGCCAAGGGCCTGACTTCAGGTTACATCCCCATGGGTGGCCTGATCGTGCGCGACGAAGTGGTCGCCGTGCTCAACGAAGGGGGCGATTTCAACCACGGTTTCACCTACTCCGGTCACCCGGTCGCTGCTGCCGTGGCGCTGGAAAACATCCGGATCTTGCGCGAAGAAAAAATCATCGAGAAGGCTCACGCCGATACGGCACCGTATTTGCAAAAGCGTTTGCGTGAGCTGAACGATCATCCGTTGGTTGGCGAAGTGCGTGGCGTGGGTCTGTTGGGAGCCATTGAACTGGTTCAGGACAAAGCCACCCGCAAACGTTATCAAGGCAAAGGGGCGGGCATGATATGCCGGCAGTTCTGCTTCGATAACGGCCTGATCATGCGCGCCGTGGGCGACACCATGATCATCGCGCCACCGCTGGTGATCAGCAAAGACGAGATCGATGAGCTGGTCACCAAGGCGCGTAAGTGCCTGGATCTGACCTTGAGTGCATTGCAAAGTTGACTGCTAGGCTCAGAGCGCAAGACAACTACGATTTTAAAGTAGGTACTTTCGCTCTGAACCTTAAGAAACAAGGGCCTTCCCTTGAAAGCCTGCCCACGATCTTGCCAGACTAGCCACCGGCTTTGGTTGCCCTGGGCTCAGGTCGCTGAATCGGTGGTTAAAAAAGAATAATTGGAGCATTAAAGATGAAGGCATCAGGTTTTAAAAAAGCTGGCAAGACCCTTCTCGCCCTCTCCTTGATGGGCGTAATGGCTGGGGCGGCTCAGGCAGCGGACAAAGTTCTGCATATCTACAACTGGTCCGACTACATCGCCCCCGACACCGTAAAGAAATTTGAAGACCAGACCGGTATCAAAGTGGTTTACGACGTGTTCGACAGTAACGAAACCCTTGAGGCCAAGTTGCTGGCGGGCAAATCCGGCTACGACATCGTCGTGCCGTCCAACAATTTCCTGGCCAAGCAAATCAAGGCCGGCGTTTACCAGGAGCTGGACAAGTCCAAGCTGCCTGGCTGGAAAAACCTTGACCCGGCGCTGCTCAAGGCCGTGGGCGATGCCAGCGACAAAGACAACAAACATGCATTCCCGTACATGTGGGGCACCATCGGTATCGGCTACAACCCGGAAAAGGTCAAGGCTGCTCTGGGCGTCGATACCATCGACTCCTGGGATGTGCTGTTCAAGCCCGAGAATGCGGCCAAGCTCAAAAGCTGTGGCATAAGCTTCCTCGATTCGCCGACCGAAATGATTCCGGCTGCCCTGCACTACCTGGGCTACCCGACCGACTCGACCGACAAGAAGCAACTGGCTGAAGCCGAAGCCCTGTTCCTCAAGATTCGCCCTTCGGTAGGTTACTTCCACTCCTCCAAGTACATCTCGGACCTGGCCAACGGCAACATTTGTGTCGCTGTAGGCTATTCGGGCGACCTGGAGCAGTCCAAGACCCGTGCAGCCGAAGCCGGTGGCAAGATCAAAGTGGCTTACAGCATTCCTAAAGAAGGCGCTGGCAGCTTCTATGACATGGTCGCCATCCCCAAGGATGCCGAGAACGTCGAGGCTGCTTACGCCTGGATGAACTTCCTGATGCAGCCTGAAATCATGGCTGAGATCACCAACAACGTTCGCTTCCCGAATGGCAACAAAGCCTCAACGCCGCTGGTAAGCAAGGATATCTCTGGCGATCCGGGCATCTACCCGCCAGACGCCGTAAAAGCCAAGCTCTATGCGATCAGTGATTTGCCTCCTGCAACGCTGCGCCTGCTGACTCGCAGCTGGACCAAGATCAAATCCGGTCGATAACCGGACCCGGTGAGACCTGCAGGAGCCGAGTGTGTTCGCGGTGCGGCTACCGCGAGCAAGCCCGGGCCTGCAGACCGGATCTAAATACGCTTTAAATCAGTGCTTTACAGCAACAAATCGCAGAAAACTTTGCTGTGTCGGTTTATCGAGGGTAAGTTGCGCGCCGGTTTTGTCTTTGGCGGCTTTGCTGCTGTGTGACGCGGGCAACTCAGGCCCAACTATTTAGAGGACCACCACGTGTCTATATCTTTGTTTCGCAAGACCCTGCTGGTCGGAGCGGGTTTGACGATTGCTGTCAGCGTTCAAGCGGCACCCGCCGTGCATATATATAACTGGTCGGATTACATAGCACCGACCACGCTGGCCGATTTCGAGAAGAGCACCGGCATTAAACCGGTGTATGACGTATTCGATTCCAACGAAACCCTGGAAGGCAAACTGCTGGCTGGACGCACCGGTTATGACGTGGTCGTTCCGTCTAACCACTTCCTGGGCAAACAGATCAAGGCAGGGGCATTCCAGAAGCTCGACAAGTCGCAGCTGCCCAATTATTCCAACCTTGATCCGGCCTTGCTCAAGCGCCTTGAGCAAAACGATCCGGGCAACCTGTATGCCGTGCCTTATCTGTGGGGCACCAACGGCATCGGTTACAACGTCGACAAGGTCAAGGAAGTGCTGGGTGTCGACAGCATCGATTCCTGGGACGCCGTGTTCAAGCCCGAAAACATGAAGAAGCTGCAAAGCTGTGGCGTGGCCTTCCTGGATTCGGCCGATGAGATGATGCCGACGGTGCTCAATTACCTGGGCCTGGATGCCAACAGCACCAACCCCAAGGATTATAAAAAAGCTGAAGCAACACTGATGTCGGTTCGACCTTACGTCACCTACTTCCACTCTTCCAAATACATCTCCGATCTGGCGAACGGCAACATCTGTGTCGCCATTGGTTTCTCCGGGGATGTGTTCCAGGCCAAGGCGCGAGCCGACGAGGCCAAAAAGGGCGTGAACATTGCCTACATCGTGCCCAAAGAGGGCGGCGCCCTGTGGTTTGACATGCTGGCCATCCCCAAGGATTCCAGCAACGTCAAGGAAGCCCACACATTCATCAACTACCTGCTCAAGCCTGAAGTGATCGCTCAGGTCAGCGACTATGTCGGCTATGCCAATCCCAATCCAGCGGCCGACAAGGTGATGGATGAGTCCATTCGCAGCGATGAAGCGGTTTATCCAACCCAGGCAGTACTGGACAAGACTTACGTTTCAACCGAGCTACCACCCAAAATCCAGCGCCTCATGACGCGCACATGGACCAAGGTCAAGACGGGTAAATAGCTCGCAAGACCACCTATCCAAGGCCTGATCATCTAGGTCAGGCTGCTAAATTTGTTGGGAGTTTCGTAAATGGCTGTTGCCTCCGGCGCCTATAAGAAAGCCCTCGAGGGCGACCACACACCTAAGCAGGTGTTGGTCAAAATCGACCGGGTCACGAAAAAGTTCGACGAGACGATTGCGGTGGACGATGTGTCCCTGGAAATCAACAAAGGCGAAATTTTCGCCCTTCTCGGCGGATCAGGATCAGGCAAATCCACCTTGCTGCGTATGCTCGCCGGTTTCGAGCGCCCAACAGAAGGCCGTATTTTCCTCGATGGTGTCGATATCACCGACATGCCGCCCTATGAGCGGCCCATCAACATGATGTTCCAGTCCTACGCTCTGTTCCCGCACATGACGGTGGCGCAGAACATCGCCTTCGGCCTCAAGCAGGACAACATGTCCAGCGCCGAGATCGACGCCCGCGTAGGAGAGATGCTCAAGCTGGTACACATGAGCCAGTACGCCAAGCGCAAACCTCATCAGCTGTCCGGTGGCCAGCGCCAGCGTGTGGCCCTGGCCCGTTCGCTGGCCAAGCGTCCCAAGCTGCTGTTGCTGGATGAGCCGATGGGGGCACTGGATAAAAAACTGCGCTCACAGATGCAACTCGAGCTGGTTGAGATCATCGAGCGCGTCGGCGTGACCTGCGTCATGGTGACCCACGACCAGGAAGAGGCCATGACCATGGCCCAGCGCATCGCCATCATGCACCTGGGCTGGATTGCCCAGATCGGCAGCCCGATCGACATCTATGAAACCCCGGTCAGCCGGCTGGTGTGCGAGTTCATCGGCAACGTGAACCTGTTCGACGGTGAAGTGGTGGACGATGCCGAGGGTTATGCCCGCATCAACTGCCCTGAGCTGGAGAACGACATTTACGTGGGCCACGGCGTCAGCACCTCGGTGGAAGACAAGCACATCACCTACGCGATTCGTCCGGAGAAGATGCTGGTCACCACTGAAAAACCGTCGTGCGAATACAACTGGTCGCGTGGCAAGGTGCATGACATCGCCTACCTGGGCGGTCATTCGGTGTTCTACGTTGAGCTGCCCGGCGGCAAGCTGGTGCAATCGTTTGTCGCCAACGCCGAACGCCGTGGCGCTCGCCCGACCTGGGACGACGAAGTCTACGTGTGGTGGGAAGACGACAGCGGCGTGGTACTGCGCTCATGAACATGCGAAAGCTCAAACGCCGATTGCAACGAATAACCCCCGGTGGCCGTCATGTGGTCATCGGGATTCCATTCCTGTGGCTGTTCCTGTTCTTCATGCTGCCGTTCTTCATTGTGCTGAAGATCAGCTTTGCCGAAGCCGACGTCGCCATTCCGCCGTACACCGAGATCTACAGCTACGTTGACCAGAAAATCCAGCTGCTGCTGAACCTGGGCAACTACGCCATGCTGGGCGACGACGAGTTGTACATCGCCGCCTATCTGGGCTCGCTGAAGATGGCTTTTTTCAGCACGCTGTTGTGCCTGGTGATCGGCTATCCGATGGCCTACGCCATCGCCAATGCGCGCAAAGAGATGCAGACCGTGCTGGTGCTGCTGATCATGATGCCGACCTGGACAGCGATCCTGATCCGCGTTTATGCGTGGATGGGCATCCTGAGCAACAACGGCCTGCTCAACGGCTTCTTGATGTCGATGGGCTGGATCAACGAACCGTTGCAGATCCTCAACACCAACATCGCGGTGTACATCGGTATCGTCTACTCGTACCTGCCGTTCATGATCCTGCCGCTGTATGCCAACCTGGTCAAACACGACAACAGCCTGCTGGAAGCAGCGTCTGACCTGGGTTCCAGCACTTTCAACAGTTTCTGGAAAATCACCGTCCCCTTGTCCAAGAACGGCATTATCGCCGGCTGCATGCTGGTGTTCATCCCGGTCGTGGGCGAGTTCGTGATTCCGGAACTGCTGGGCGGCCCTGAAACCCTCATGATTGGTAAAGTCTTGTGGCAAGAGTTCTTCAACAACCGTGACTGGCCGGTGGCGTCTGCACTTGCCGTGGTCATGCTGGCGATCCTCATCGTGCCTATCATTCTGTTCAACCGCAGCCAGGCTAAAGAACTGGAGGGCAAGATATGAATCGCTTCCGTTTTTCTAGCTTTATGTTGGTCGCCGGACTGACCTTCATCTACCTGCCGATGCTGATTCTGGTCATCTACTCGTTCAACGCCTCCAAACTGGTGACGGTGTGGGGCGGCTGGTCGCTGAAGTGGTACGTGGGCCTGCTGGACAACACCCAACTGATGGGTTCGGTGATGCGCTCGCTGGAAATCGCGTTTTACACCGCGATTGCAGCCGTGGCGTTGGGCACACTGGCCGCGTTCGTCCTGACCCGCATCAGTCACTTCAAAGGCCGCACGCTGTTTGGCGGCCTGGTGACGGCACCGCTGGTCATGCCGGAGGTGATCACCGGTCTGTCGCTGCTGCTGCTGTTCGTGGCCATGGCGCAGATGATTGGCTGGCCGCAAGAACGCGGGATCGTCACCATCTGGATCGCCCACACCACGTTCTGCGCCGCGTATGTGGCGGTGGTGGTGTCGTCCCGACTGCGCGAACTGGACCTGTCGATCGAAGAGGCGGCAATGGACCTGGGTGCAAAACCCTGGAAAGTATTCTTTTTGATCACTATCCCGATGATTGCGCCTTCACTGGCGGCGGGCGCCATGATGTCCTTTGCCCTGTCGCTGGATGACCTGGTACTGGCCAGCTTCGTCTCCGGCCCGGGATCCACGACGTTGCCGATGGAAGTATTCTCGGCCGTGCGTCTAGGGGTAAAACCCGAGATCAACGCCGTGGCCAGCCTGATTCTGCTGGCGGTGTCACTGGTGACCTTCCTGGTGTGGTTCTTCAGCCGTCGAGCTGAAGAACACCGCAAAAAGGCCATTCAGCAAGCCATCGATGAATCAACTGCCGAGTCCTGGAAACAACCTGACATCCGCCGTCCAAAATCGCCCGGCGCGGTTTAAGACAGCGTCATAAAAAACCTCGCCTTCCTGCATCAGGAGGCGAGGTTTTTTTATGGGCAACCAAAAAATAGCCGTTGCCGAGCACGGGAGGCGGGGTGTTAAGGCTTGGCTACTTTCCAGGCACCGTCCATCTTGCCGTCGCCTGTTACATCACCTGCTTTCTTGTCCATGACAAAGGTGTACAACGGCTTGCCGTCATAGGCCCATTGCATCTGATCATCGTCGCGGCTGATTACCGTCCATTTGCCCATGCTTTCATCCGTGCTGTCGGCCTTCAGGGGCGGCCAGTTGGTGGCGCACTTGTCGTTGCACATCGACTTGCCGCCTGCATCCTTGGCGAAGGTGTACAGCGTCATTCCATTGTGATCCACCAGCATGCCGTCCTTGGTCATGGCCGGATCCGCTGCAAGCGCCATCCCGGGCAAGGCCATGACCGTCGCGAGCAGGAGGGTCTTCAAAGAAAAAGTGCTGGAAATCATCGGAATCGTCCTCTTTGTGGTTGTACGATTTGAACCCAAAGCGTAGTCCATTAACCTAGCGCACGCGTTTACCCCCCAGGACTGTCACACGACTGCAATAATTCCGTTATCTAATGCGCCACAAGACAGTTAAATGACACTAGGAGTACGGCATGGCAGGCAGGAGCATTCTGATCGTAGATGACGAGGCACCGATCCGCGAAATGATCGCGGTGGCCTTGGAAATGGCAGGCTATGACTGCCTCGAAGCCGACAATGCTCAGGACGCTCACGCCATCATCGTTGACCGTAAACCTGATCTGGTCCTGCTGGACTGGATGCTGCCCGGCGGCACTTCGGGTATCGAGCTGGCCCGCCGCCTCAAGCGTGAAGAGCTGACCAACGACATCCCGATCATCATGCTGACGGCCAAGGGTGAAGAGGACAACAAGATCCAGGGCCTGGAAGTCGGCGCTGATGACTACATCACCAAACCGTTTTCCCCGCGTGAACTGGTGGCCCGCCTCAAAGCGGTGCTGCGCCGGGCCGGCCCGGCTGACGCCGAGGCCCCGATCGAAATTGGCGGCTTGCTGCTTGATCCCATCAGCCATCGTGTGACCATCGACGGCACGCCTGCCGAAATGGGCCCCACCGAATATCGCCTGCTACAGTTTTTCATGACCCACCAGGAGCGCGCCTACACCCGCGGCCAATTGCTTGATCAAGTCTGGGGGGGCAACGTCTACGTCGAGGAACGCACCGTGGACGTGCATATCCGTCGGCTACGCAAGGCGCTCGGCGAGGCTTACGAAAATCTGGTACAAACCGTGCGCGGCACCGGTTATCGGTTCTCGACCAAGAACTGATACCCCCTCTTTCTGATCCAACGGCATGCAAGGACCCGCGCGACGTGAATCAAAACTGGCATGGCACTCTTGTTCGTCATTTGCTGCTGCTGGTCACCGGTTGCCTGCTGGTCGGGTTGATCAGTGGCTACTATGGCTGGAGCCTGGCACTTGGCCTGGCGGTCTATCTGGGCTGGACGCTCAAACAGTTGTTGCGTCTGCACGACTGGTTGCGTCATCACCAACCGGACGAAGCGCCACCCGACGGTTATGGCATGTGGGGCGAAGTGTTCGACAGCATTTACCATCTGCAACGCCGCGATCAACGGGTGCGTGGACGCCTGCAAGCGGTGATCGACCGGGTGCAAGAATCCACCGCGGCGCTCAAGGACGCGGTGGTGATGCTCGACAGCGAAGGCAATCTGGAGTGGTGGAACCGCGCTGCCGAAACCTTGCTCGGGCTCAAGACTCCTCAGGATGGCGGCCAGCCGGTCAGCAACCTGGTTCGTCACCCGCGCTTCAAGGAGTACTTCGAGCAGGGCAACTACGCCGAACCGCTGGATATCCCCTCACCGGTCAATGATCACTTGCGTATCCAGCTCTATATCACCCGTTATGGCAACAACGAGCACCTGATGCTGGTGCGCGACGTCACCCGTCTTCATCAGCTTGAGCAAATGCGCAAAGACTTTATCGCCAACGTCTCCCATGAGCTGCGCACACCGTTGACTGTTATCTGTGGTTATCTGGAAACCCTGCTCGACAACGTTGACGACATCAACCCGCGCTGGAAGCGGCCGTTATCGCAAATGCAGCAACAGGGCGAGCGCATGCAAACCTTGCTCAACGACCTGCTGTTGCTGGCCAAACTTGAAGCCACCGACTATCCCTCGGATAACCAGCCGGTAGCGATAGATGCGCTGCTGCGCACCATCAAGAACGACGCACAAGCATTGTCCGGCGAGCGTAACCAGACCATTACGCTGGATATCGAAGCCGGAATCGCCCTCAAAGGCAGTGAAGCCGAGTTGCGCAGCGCCTTTTCAAATCTGGTGTTCAACGCCGTCAAATACACCCCGGACGGTGGCAGCATCCGTATTCGCTGGTGGACAGACGCCCTGGGGGCACACCTGGGGGTTCAGGATTCGGGCGTCGGGATTGATAACAAACACCTGCCGCGCCTGACCGAGCGTTTCTACCGCGTCGATTCCAGCCGTAATGCCAGCACTGGCGGGACCGGACTGGGGCTAGCCATCGTCAAGCATGTGCTGTTACGCCATCGGGCGACCCTTGAGATCAGCAGCGTGCCGGGGCATGGCAGCACATTCACCTGCCATTTCGCTGCGACGCAGATTGCAAAACCCAGCCTCCAGACTATCGTCGACTAGTCCATGTGGCCTTTGACCACTAGGCAAAGGCCACCTCAGCCGCTACATTGCTCGGCCGAGGCCAAGCTTTCAGGCCCTAACCTCCCCACTTGAAACAACGGAACCATTAAAACTCCATCATGGACCCTTCCCCTGGCTTTACCCTCGCCACACTCTTCGCCGACTTCGGCATGATTCTTTTTGCACTGATCCTGGTTTTGCTCAACGGCTTTTTCGTTGCGGCGGAATTTGCCATGGTCAAACTGCGCTCGACCCGGGTCGAAGCCATTGCAGAGCTGAACGGCTGGCGCGGCCAGATCCTGCGCACCGTTCACAACCAGCTCGACGCGTACCTTTCCGCATGCCAGCTGGGTATCACCCTGGCGTCGCTGGGCCTGGGCTGGGTCGGCGAGCCGGCGTTTGCCCACTTGCTGGAGCCGCTGCTGGGCGCCCTGGGCGTCGACTCCCCCGAAGTGGTCAAAGGTGTGTCGTTCTTTGCCGCGTTCTTCATCATTTCGTATCTGCACATCGTGGTCGGTGAACTGGCACCCAAGTCGTGGGCCATTCGCAAACCCGAGGCCCTGTCGTTGTGGACAGCCGTGCCGCTTTACCTGTTTTACTGGGCCATGTACCCGGCGATTTACCTGCTTAACGCCAGCGCCAACGCCATTTTGCGCATTGCGGGCCAAGGTGAACCCGGTGCGCATCACGATCACGCCTACAGCCGTGAAGAACTCAAACTGATCCTGCACTCCAGCCGCGGTCAGGACCCGAGCGATCAGGGCATGCGTGTACTGGCCTCCGCCGTGGAAATGGGCGAACTGGAAGTGGTCGACTGGGCCAACTCCCGCGAAGACCTCGTCACTCTCGACTCCAAGGCTCCGCTCAAAGAGATCCTGGCGCTGTTCCGCCGTCACAAGTTCAGCCGTTACCCGGTCTACGATGCAGAAACCAACACATTCGTTGGTCTGCTGCACATCAAGGACCTGCTGCTGGAGCTGGCAGATCTGGACCACTTGCCCGAGACGTTCAATCTCGATGAGCTGACCCGCCCGCTGGAGCGCGTATCGCGGCACATGCCGCTGTCGCAGTTGCTCGAACAGTTCCGCAAGGGCGGTGCTCACTTTGCGTTGGTCGAAGAAGCAGACGGCAAGGTCGTCGGCTACCTGACCATGGAGGACGTGCTCGAAGTGCTGGTGGGCGATATTCAGGACGAACACCGCAAGACCGAACGCGGCATCCTGTCCTATCAGCCAGGCAAACTGCTGGTGCGGGGCGACACGCCGCTGTTCAAGATCGAGCGATTGCTGGGGGTTGACCTGGACCATATCGAAGCCGAAACGGTCGCCGGCCTGATCTACGACACCCTCAAGCGGGTGCCGGAAGAAGAAGAGCAACTGGAAGTCGAAGGCTTGCGCATCATCATCAAAAAGATGAAAGGCCCGAAAATCGTGCTGGCCAAAGTCCTGAAGCTGGACTGACAGCGCGCCCGACAGAAACACCGCCTCGTTTTACTCGACCGCTGAATCCATCCGTGGCAGCGGCCGAGTGGCGCCAAGCCGTCGTAAGACCCACAGAGCAGTTTTTTCGCCATCGAAAGCTGGTTGAAAGAATTCATCTTTAGCATCCCGTCACCACCGGCAAAAGACCGGTCGGCCTGGCCAGTGTCCTGACACAGGGTCAACGCCCAACTAACAACAAAAATGGTGATGCTGATGTTTGTCGATACCCGCCCGTATTCCCTCCCCGCGCCTCTCCCTTTCGAGCTTCCCGTCCTGCGCTGACCTCTACGGTTTGCCCTTGCCTGCCCTCGTTGCGCCTGGAGTGTTCCTATGCTGACTTTCCTTGGCTTTGCCATGGTCATTACGTTCATGTACCTGATCATGACCAAGCGCCTGTCCGCGCTGATCGCCTTGATCCTGATCCCTATCCTGTTCGCGGTATTTGGTGGTTTTGCACCGAAGATCGGCCCGATGATGCTCGAAGGCATCAGCAAACTCGCTCCGACCGGCGTGATGTTGATGTTCGCCATCCTCTACTTCGCACTGATGATCGACTCCGGCCTGTTTGACCCGGCGGTGCGCAAGATCCTCAAGCTGGTCAAAGGTGATCCGCTCAAAGTCTCGGTCGGGACCGCAGTGCTCGCCCTGGTGGTGTCACTCGACGGCGACGGCGCAACCACGTACATGATTTGCGTGGCCGCGATGCTGCCGCTCTACAGCCGCATCGGCATGAGCCCGCGGATCATGGCCGGCCTGATCATTCTGGCCGGTGGCGTAATGAACATGACCCCGTGGGGTGGCCCGACTGCGCGCGCTGCCAGTGCGCTGCATGTAGACCCTTCCGATATCTTTGTGCCCATGATTCCCGCCATGCTGGCCGGGGTAGTCGCCATTCTGGCCATTGCCTGGTTCTACGGTAAACGTGAACGCGCACGCCTGGGTGAACTGCACCTGCACGGTGACGAAATCGATCACAGCGAAATCAGCGTGTCGCAGTTCCCTGATGCCCGTCGCCCCAAACTGATCTGGTTCAACGGCCTGCTGACCCTGGCGCTGATGGTGACACTGATCGCGGGGCTGCTGCCCCTGCCCGTGCTGTTCATGGTCGCGTTCAGTATCGCAATGGTCGTCAACTACCCTTGCCTGCAACAACAGAAAGACCGCGTCGCGGCTCATGCCGGCAGCGTATTGGCGGTGGTCGGGCTGATTTTCGCAGCGGGTATCTTTACCGGCATCCTGTCGGGCACCGGCATGGTCGATGCCATGTCGAAAAGCCTGCTGGGCGTCATCCCGCCGGCGCTCGGACCTTACCTGGCGGTGATTACTGCGCTGGTGAGCATGCCCTTCACCTTCTTCATGTCCAACGATGCGTTCTACTACGGCGTATTGCCGGTCCTGGCAGAAGCCGCCAGCCACTATGGCATTACCGCAGTAGAAATGGCCCGTGCCTCGATTGTTGGCCAGCCGGTGCATTTGCTCAGCCCGCTCGTACCTTCAACCTATTTGCTTGTGGCCCTGGCCGGTATCGAGTTTGGCGATCACCAGCGCTTCACCCTCAAATGGGCGGTTCTGGTCTGTGTGTGCATCTTGGTAGCGGCCTTGTTGCTGGGCACGTTCCCGCTGTTCAGCACGCTGTAACCCCTGCTGTGCAGGCGCGAGCGTGCTCGCGGTCCAGTCAACGCGGTTTATCTGAGATACCGCAGGGATTTGATCGCGAGCACGCTCGCTTCTGCAGGTTGGAGAACACGGCAAATATTTCAGAAATGTTTCAACCTGTGCGATGCTGGCGCTCTGCTCGAATGCCGTCTACAGCTTAAGAAAGGCCCGTAGAAAAGGCTTGCAGCTATCTGATACCTCAGCGCATCCATCGCACAGGGAGCCAGCATGCTGACCCTGCTCAACCTGCTTTCCGCCGTAGCCCTGTTGATCTGGGGTACGCACATTGTCCGAACCGGCATCTTGCGGGTGTACGGTTCAAACCTGCGCCATGTGATTGGACAAAACGTGTCCCGGCGCATGTTTGCATTTGTCGCCGGCATCGTGGTCACGGCCATGGTTCAGAGCAGTAACGCCACCGCCATGCTGGTCACTTCGTTTGTGGGCCAGGGCCTGATGACGCTCACGCCCGCGCTGGCCACCATGCTCGGCGCCGATGTCGGGACCGCTTTGATGGCCCGGGTACTGACCTTCGACCTGTCGTGGCTGTCACCGCTGCTGATTTTTCTCGGGGTGATCTTCTTTCTGTCACGCAAGCAGACCCGCGCCGGGCAACTTGGCCGGGTCGGCATCGGTCTGGGCCTGATCATTCTGGCGCTGCAATTGATTGTCGAAGCCGCCGCGCCCATCACTCATGCCCAAGGCGTGAAGGTGATATTCGCCTCATTGACCGGTGACCTCCTGCTCGATGCCCTGATCGGTGCCGTGTTCGCGATGGTGTCGTATTCAAGCCTGGCGGCGGTACTCCTGACCGCCACGCTGGCCGGTGCCGGAATGATCAGTTTGCCGGTGGCCGTGGGGCTGGTGATTGGCGCCAACATTGGCAGCGGCGTGCTGGCGTTCCTCAGCACCAGCATGCAAAACGCCGCCGGACGCCAAGTGGCGCTGGGCAGCCTGCTGTACAAATTGATCGGCCTGCTGCTGGTCATTCCCGTTCTCGACCCGCTCGTGGCCTGGATGGACAGCCTGAATTACAGCGCACAGGAGCTGGTGATCGGCTTTCATCTGCTCTACAACACCCTGCGCTGCTTTGTGCTTTTGCCCACGGTGGGCATTATGGCGCGGCTCTGCGCCTGGTTACTGCCCGAACGCGAACACCTCAACGGGGCAATCAAACCGCGCCACCTGGACCCGACGGCACTGCAAACACCTGGCCTGGCACTGGCCAATGCGGTGCGCGAAACCCTGCGCATCGGCGACCTGATCGACAACATGCTGGTCAACATGCGCGACGTGTTGCACGGTAAACAAACTGCGATGACCCAAGAGATGCGCACCCTCAGCGATGACGTTGAAGTGCTGTACAGCTCGGTCAAGCTGTACCTGGCACAAATGCCCCGCGAAGACTTGAGCGAGCAGGACAGTCGGCGCTGGGCGGAAATCATTGAGCTGGCGATTAACCTCAAGCTCGCCAGCGATCTGATCGAGCGCATGCTGCGCAAAGTGCAGCAGCAAAAAACCGCGATGCGGCGCTCATTTTCCGAAGATGGCCTTGAGGAGCTGTCCGGTTTGCACAGCCAACTGATCGATAACCTGCGCCTGGGCCTGACCGTATTTCTCAGTGCCGACCCGCAGAGCGCCCGTCAGTTGCTGCGGGAAAAACGCCGTTTTCGCGCCCAGGAACGGCGCCTGGCTCACGCTCACGTCAGCCGCCTGCAACGTAAAGTACTACAAAGCATCGAAACCAGCTCACTGCACCTGGAGCTGATTGCCGACATGAAGCGCCTTAACTCGCTCTTTTGCAGCAGCGCCTACGTCGTACTGGAAACCTCGGAAATCGGCGCCCTGCAACTCGATGACGCCGTCGATACCCATCATTCACCTTGAACGTTGCTCAGCGGGCTGTTGTCAGTCTCTCAGTACCGACTAACCTGCACAGGTTGACCCAATACGGACTCAGGGATTTTTTATGCGTTGCCTGCTATTCCTCTGCCTGCTGCTGGGTGCCACCCAGAGCTTCGCACTCGATCGATCCAACGTGGAGGGCTACCAGCTCCCCAATGGCCTGCAACTGATCCTAAAGCCCGGTAACGATCGTGGACATGTGGCCATTCGCCTGGTGGTCGGCGTCGGGCTGGATGATTTCAGCTGTGCCAATCAACAGCTGCCTCACCTGCTGGAGCACCTGCTGTTCAGTGGTATCGATGACACGGGCGAAGGGGGCCTTGAAGAGCGCATGCAAGCCCTGGGCGGTGAATGGAATGCCTTCACCAGCCATGCCGACACAACGTTCGTGATTGAAGCGCCGGCTAAAAATCAGCGCAAAATCCTCGATCTTCTGCTGAGCCTGCTCACCCAGACCCAGCTGACCGAACAACGCATCGATGACGCCAAAGAGGTGGTCGAACGTGAAGACGGTGGCCACTATTCGCATTTGCAACGCTGGCTCGACCGTCAGGACCTGGGACATAGCGCCAGCAATCAACTGGCCGTTGAGCTGGGCCTTAAATGCGCGGAACGGGCAGAAGTGCATGACCTGACGCGCCAGCAACTCGAAACCGTACGGCAAAACTGGTACGCCCCGAACAACATGACACTGATTGTCGTGGGGGATCTGGACCGCCTGCTGCCGGCCTACCTGGAACGCACCTATGGCGCGCTCGACCCGGTAGAGCCCAGTGAGCACAAGCCTTTGGCTGCCATCGAATCCAGGGCCGATGCCGAGCGCGTGCTGGTACGTGGCACCGTGGGCGACACGGCCAAGCTGCACTGGCTATTACCGGAACCGGTGCTGGACAAGCAAGGCGACCAAACCTGGAACCTGCTCAGGGATTATCTGGAATGGGCCTTGTACAGCGAGCTGAGGCTCAAACATGGGCTGTCTTACGGGCCATGGGCGGAGCGCGAAGTGTTCGGCGGTGTCGGCTTTTTAAGCCTGAATGCTGATCTCGCCCGCGATGATGTGCCCAAAGCGCAGGAGGTCATGGCGAACCTCAAAGCTCAATTGCTCAAGGATGGACTCGACCCCCAGCGCTTCGCCCGCCTCAAGCAGGCGGCCATTGCCCGACAGGCCTGGGCAGTGCAAGGCAACAGTGCGCTGGCTGATTATTACTGGGCTTCACTGGGTGAATATGACGACGGGCGTTTTGCCGATCCGGCCAGACAACTGCAGAGCATCAGCCTCAAGCAGGCCAACGTGGCCATGCGCGAGTTATTTGCTGAACCCGGGTATGTGCGTATCGAAAAACCCCTGTTCAGTTACAACAGCTTGAGCCTGATCATCCTGGGCCTGCTGGGGCTGCTGATTATCCTGGCGGTCGGCTGGAGACGCTGGCGTCAGCGTCGACACTCGAATAAATGATTCAATCCGAAACGCTTTGATACCGTAAAATCATTGCCCATTCGCGGCTGATCAAATCAGCCGCCAGCGTGCGGAGAATTATCGTGATTGATCGTTCCAATCCTTGGCAACTGCAAAGCATCGTCAGCCAGCTGCGGACAGCGCGCAATCAGTGGCGCACACAAAACGGGCGTGTCAGTGGCGAACTCGGCGGGCGAGAGCTGCCCTCAAGAGCGGCCATGGCCGATATTCTTGAAGCCCTGTGCGGCGCCTTGTTTCCGATGCGTTTGGGGCCGGTTGATCTGCGCGAAGAGAGTGAAGACTTTTACGTCGGACACACTCTGGACGTTGCCCTCAATGCCTTGCTGGCTCAAGCCAAGCTGGAATTGCGCTATGCCGCTCGGCAATCCGGCCAGCCCGATGACAGCGTCTCGGCCACCGCAACCTTGTTGATCCAGGATTTTGCCCTGGCGTTGCCGGGCCTGCGCAGCATTCTGGATACCGACGTGCTGGCCGCGTACCACGGCGACCCGGCGGCCCGCAGTGTGGATGAAGTGCTGTTGTGCTATCCGGGGATTCTGGCGGTGATTCACCATCGACTCGCCCATCATCTGTACCGAGCCGGATTGCCCTTGCTCGCGCGGATCAGCGCAGAAATCGCCCACTCGGCCACCGGTATCGACATTCACCCCGGCGCGCAGATCGGCCGAAGCTTCTTTATTGACCACGGGACAGGCGTGGTCATCGGAGAAACCGCGATCATCGGCGAACGTGTGCGGATTTATCAGGCTGTGACCTTGGGTGCCAAGCGCTTCCCGGCAGATGAATCGGGGCAGTTGCAGAAGGGGCATCCGCGTCATCCGATTGTGGAAGACGATGTGGTGATCTATGCCGGGGCCACGATTCTGGGGCGAATCACGATTGGCCAGGGATCGACCATTGGCGGCAATGTGTGGCTGACCCGCAGCGTGCCCGCCGGTTGCAACCTGACCCAGGCCAATTTGCTGCACGACGACGGGACACAAAAATAGAAACCCGGTAACACGGGCAGGAGCGAGCCGTCGCGCGGCTGCTCCTGCAGTGTCCTTAGTGCCGTGCCTTGCGCACGCCCTCTGCCAGCGCCGCACACAGGCTCAACACGCCATCGACCGCATGCTCAGGCGTTGCGGCATTTTCGATCTTGTCGATCAGTGCCGAACCCACCACCACGCCATCCGCCAGGCGGGCAATCGCGGCTGCCTGCTCAGGAGTACGAATGCCGAAGCCCACGCTGATCGGCAAATCGGTGTGCCGACGCAGGCGTTCAATGGCCGTGCTCACTTGCTCAGTTGTGGCTGAACCTGCACCGGTTACACCCGCCACCGACACGTAGTACACAAAGCCCGAGCTGCCCGTCAGCACTTTTGGCAGGCGCACATCGTCGGTGGTAGGAGTCGTCAGGCGAATGAAGTCCAGGCCTGCCGCCTGCGCCGGATCACACAGCTCGCTGTTGTGCTCCGGTGGCATGTCGACCACGATCAGGCCATCGACACCTGCCGCCTTGGCCTCGGCAATAAAGGCCGGCACGCCGTAATGGTGGATCGGGTTGAAGTAGCCCATCAGCACCAGCGGCGTATCGTTGTTGCCTTCACGGAATTCGCGAACCATTTGCAGGGTTTTTGCCAGGTTCTGCTTCGCACCCAATGCACGGATATTGGCCAGCTGAATCGCCGGGCCATCCGCCATCGGATCGGTGAAGGGCATCCCCAGCTCGATCACATCAGCTCCCGCAGCAGGCAAGCCCTTGAGGATGGCCAACGACGTGTCGTAAGTCGGATCACCAGCCGTGACGAACGTCACCAGGGCGGCACGGTTTTGTTCCTTGAGTTCGGCAAAACGTGTTTGCAGGCGGCTCATGAGTGTTTCTCCTGCTGGGACTGTTCCATATGGTGCATCACGGTTTGCATGTCTTTGTCGCCTCGACCGGACAGGTTGACCACCATCAGGTGATCCGACGGCAGGGTCGGGGCGCGCTTGAACACTTCGGCCAGGGCGTGGGCGCTTTCCAGTGCCGGAATGATGCCTTCAAGGCGGCAGCATTTATGGAATGCCTCCAGGGCTTCGGCATCGGTTACCGAGGTGTATTCAACGCGGCCAATGTCGTGCAACCACGCATGTTCCGGCCCGATACCCGGGTAGTCGAGCCCGGCGGAAATCGAATGGGCGTCGATGATCTGACCATCGTCATCCTGCAACAGAAAGGTACGGTTACCGTGCAACACGCCTGGCTCGCCACCGTTGAGACTGGCGGCGTGCTTGCCGGTTTCAATGCCATAGCCTGCAGCTTCAACACCGATGATTTCGACGCTGGTGTCGTCCAGAAACGGGTGAAACAGGCCCATCGCGTTCGAGCCGCCACCGATGCAGGCCACCAGGCTGTCCGGCAGGCGGCCTTCCTGGGCTTGCATCTGATCGCGGGTTTCCTTGCCGATCACGGCCTGGAAGTCGCGCACCATTGCGGGATACGGGTGCGGACCTGCCACTGTGCCAATCAGGTAGAAAGTGCTGTCGACATTGGTCACCCAGTCGCGCAGGGCTTCGTTCATCGCATCCTTGAGGGTCCCGGTGCCGGCCACGACCGGAATCACCTCGGCTCCCAACAGCTTCATGCGAAACACGTTGGCCTGCTGACGCTCGATATCGGTAGTGCCCATGTAGATCACGCACTGCAGGCCAAAGCGGGCTGCCACGGTGGCGGTGGCCACGCCGTGCATGCCGGCGCCGGTCTCGGCGATGATGCGTTTTTTGCCCATGCGTCGCGCCAGCAGGATCTGGCCGATGCAGTTGTTGATCTTGTGCGCGCCGGTGTGGTTCAGCTCTTCGCGCTTGAGGTAAATCTTGGCGCCGCCACAAAACTCGGTCAGGCGTTCGGCGAAGTACAGCGGGCTCGGGCGTCCCACGTAGTCGCGCTGGAAGTACGCCAACTCTTTGATGAATTCCGGATCGGTCTTGGCCAGCTCATACTCGCGGTCCAGATCAAGGATCAGCGGCATCAGGGTTTCGGCTACGTAGCGGCCGCCAAATGAGCCAAACAGGCCATTGGCATCAGGGCCGGTACGCAAAGTGGATTGAGTCATGTGACGCTCCAGCTGGAAAGGTAAGAAGGTCGATGGGCCTGACTTTACCCGCGACAGCGCAGGATGAAAACCGATAAGATCGCTGCAACCTGTCAGGAAAACTCACAGATACCATGAGCCGCGACCTTCCCCCCCTGAATGCCTTGCGCGCCTTCGAGGCCACTGCCCGCCTGAACAGCGTGAGCCTCGCCGCCGAGCAGTTGAACGTCACTCACGGCGCCGTCAGCCGGCAACTCAAAGTGCTCGAAGAGCACCTTGGGATCAGCCTGTTTATCAAGGAGGGCCGTGGGCTGAAGCTCACCGAGGCCGGTATGCGCTTGCGCGACGCCAGCAGCGAAGCCTTTGACCGCCTGCGTAACGTGTGCACTGAACTCACGCAAAGCCATATCGACGCGCCCTTTGTACTCGGCTGTTCGGGCAGTTTGCTGGCACGCTGGTTTATCCCCCGGCTAGGACGCCTGAATGCCGACCTGCCGGATTTGCGCTTGCACTTGTCAGCCGGTGAAGGCGATCTGGACCCTCGCCGCCCGGGGCTGGATGCCTTGCTGGTCTTTGCCGAGCCCCCATGGCCGGCTGACATGCAGGTGTATGAGCTGGCCAGCGAACGTATCGGGCCGGTGCTCAGCCCACGCTCGGCCCGCTATGCGCAACTGGCCGGAGCGCCCGCCAGTGCCCTGTTGGGTGAATCGCTCTTGCACACCACCTCACGCCCTCAGGCGTGGCCAAGCTGGGCACGGCAACAGGCACTCGAGCCGAAAGACTTGAAGTACGGGCAAGGGTTTGAACATTTGTATTATTTGCTGGAAGCCGCCGTGGCTGGTCTGGGGGTCGCGATTGCCCCTGAACCGCTGGTAGCCGAGGACGTTCGGGCAGGACGCCTGGCTGCACCGTGGGGCTTCAAGGAAACCTCGGCGCAGCTAGCGTTATGGTTGCCCAAGCGCGCCGCAGATGGGCGCGCCCGGCAACTGGCGCAATGGCTCAAGGCTGAGCTTGCGCGCGACGCCGATCAGTGACCGCGCTTGCACAGCAGAAAAGCGGCCAGCAGACCCAACGCACCAATCGCAACACCCGCGGTGGCATACGGATGTTCTTGGGCGTATTCGCGAGTGGCAATCCCGGTTTCGCGCGTTTTGGCCTTCACTTCTTCATAAGCATCGCTGAGCAGGTGGCGCGAATGCTTAAGCGCGTTCTCGGCATTGCCTTTCAACGCTTTGAGCGTTTTTTTGGACTCGTCTGAAGCGTCGTCCTTAAGGCTTTCCAGGGACTTAAGCAGGCTCTCGATCTCAGCTTCCATGCTTTGCAATGAGGCTTTACGTAAAGAATTGCTAGCCATTAGGGCTCTCCTGCATTGGTGAGTGAGGTATGTGTTAAGTCCGACTCCAGCGTTTTCAGAAAGTGCAGTAAACCTGAACTTTTCCTTTCAATCAGCCCACGAAGTATTGAGCGAAATCGCTGCTAGGCTTTGATCTACGACAAAGGAGAACGTTATGTCTGACCACCACACCTACAAAAAAATCGAACTGGTAGGCTCGTCCCCGAGCAGCATAGAAGACGCCATCAGTAATGCACTCGCAGAAGCCCACAAAAGCATCAAACACCTGGAGTGGTTCGAGGTAGTCGACACCCGGGGGCATATCAAGGACGGCAAAGTGGCGCACTACCAAGTCACGCTCAAGGTAGGTTTCAGGATTGCCACCAGCTAAAACGACAGCCTTTTGAACTTCCAGGCTGGCCGTTTGCCATAACCTCGGCTACACCGTCCGGGTGCGACATGCCACACGCATGTCGCACCCTTTTAATGTTGACTTGAGGAATGTGACCGATGAAAAAAAGCCTGTTAGCTCTAGGCTTGCTCAGTTTGGCGGGCACAGCGTTCGCCGCGGGCAAACCGTGCGAAGAACTGAAAAGCGAGATCGCTGCAAAAATTGAGGCCAAAGGCGCCTCGCACTACTCGCTGGAAGTCGTGGACAAAGGCACTGCAGCGGACGGAAAGGTCGTGGGCTCCTGCGAAGCCGGCACCAAAGAGATCGTTTACAAGCGCGGTTAATCACCAAAAGCACTGCAGGAGCACACATGCTCCTGCAGTGGCTGCGTTAAGCCTGCTTCATCACCTGAGCCAGCAATTCGTACGAACGAATACGGTCAGCGTGCTCATACAGGTCACTGGTGAAAATCAGCTCGTCGGCCTGGGTCTGATCCACCAGCATTTCCAGCCTGGCCCTGATTTTCCCCGGGCTACCGACCATTGCCAGCCCCAGAAAACTCATCACCGCATCTTTTTCATGGGGCAGCCACAAGCCATCCATCGTTTCTACCGGTGGCCGCTGCACCAGGCTCTGCCCGCGCATCAGCGCCAGAATCCGTTGATAGACCGACGTCGCCAGATAATCCGCCTGCTCATCGGTATCCGCCGCGACCAACGGCACGCCGAGCATCACATAAGGCTTGTCGAGGACTGCCGACGGTTTGAAGTGATTGCGGTACACGCGAATGGCTTCATGCATCAAACGTGGCGCGAAATGTGAGGCAAAGGCATAAGGCAGCCCCTGCTCACCCGCCAGTTGCGCACTGAACAGACTGGAGCCGAGCAACCAGACCGGCACATGGGTTCCGGTACCCGGCATGGCAATCACGCGCTGATCGGGAGTGCGCGGGCCCAAATAACGCATCAGTTCGGCCACATCCTGCGGGAAATCGTCCGCGCTGCCGGAGCGTTCGCGGCGCAAGGCGCGCGCGGTCATCTGGTCCGAGCCGGGCGCACGCCCCAAGCCCAGATCAATGCGCCCGGGGTACAGGCTTTCGAGGGTGCCAAACTGCTCGGCGATGACCAGCGGCGCATGGTTGGGCAGCATGACCCCGCCCGAGCCGACGCGAATAGTCGACGTGCCACCTGCCAGATAGCCAATCAACACCGAGGTGGCCGAACTGGCAATGCCATCCATGTTGTGGTGTTCAGCCACCCAGAAACGGTTGTAGCCAAATTTTTCCACGTGCTGGGCCAGATCCAGCGAATTGCGCAACGACTGAGCGGCGCTGCCATTTTCGCGCACGGGTACCAGGTCGAGGGTAGAGAATTTGATATCGGACAAACGTGTCATGAGCGGGCGCCTCCTGATGGGATGCAGGCCATGACGCTCGCCAAAACCTGCCAGTGTTCTAAGCAATATGGGCATATACCCGAGTTTCAATGGTAGCGCTGTAAATGAGCCACTAAAAAAGACGATTGGTCCGACAGGATGAACTTTGTAATGACGTCTACCCTCACAAGTCCAGTCAGGCGTGAAACCTTCACGCTGCTTTTCAGGAGGCACGCATGAGTATCAAGAAGAAAGCATCGGCTCATTGGGCAGGCGACCTTAAAACCGGCATCGGTTCCATTTCGACCGAAACCGGCGTGCTGCGCGACGCACCTTATGGTTTCAAGGCGCGGTTCGAGGGCGGCAAAGGCACTAACCCCGAGGAGCTGATCGGCGCAGCCCATGCCGGCTGCTTCTCAATGGCACTGTCGATGATCCTTGGCGATGCCGGGCTCAAGGCCGACAGCATCGACACCACCGCCGAAGTCAACCTGGACCAGGTAGACGGCGGCTTTGCAATCACGGCTGTGCATCTGGTGCTCAAGGCCAAGGTGCCGGGTGCCACCCAACAGCAATTTGACGAACTGACCACCAAAGCCAAAGAAGGCTGCCCGGTGTCCAAGGTGCTGAATGCAAAAATCACCCTCGACGCCACACTGCTGAGCTAAGTCGCTGTACTGATGACACGCAATGCCCCATTCGCCATGAATGGGGCATCGCTGGCCCGGACAGTTCGTACAGTGTTGCGCCACATGTGATCGATTGGTCACTCACGGCGTCAGACCATGATGTTGCGTACTGCATCAAGGGAGTCCCACCATGAAACGTTTCGCTCTGGCTGTTATCTGCTGCGCTCTGGCCACCTCGGCCATGGCCGCCCCCAAACCCTGTGACGAATTGAAAGCCGAGATCGAAGCCAAGATCCAGGCCAACAATGTGTCGTCCTATACGCTCGAAATCGTGACCAACGATGAAGTCCACGACCAAAGCATGGTGGTGGGTACGTGCGAAAACGGCACCAAAAAGATCATCTACCAAAAGAACGACAACTAAGCCTCAGGGCAAGCAGTTGACCAGTCGTTCTTCGGCCACCACCTCGCCCGCGGCGTTATATAACCGGGCGTAGGCGTTGAACCCCACCGAGCGGGCTTGCAGTCGGTAATGCTGCCCGGGCTGGAAGTCATCGTAACGAACCGACAGATAGCACAAGCGTTCCTGTGGGTCGCTGAACTGCCCCATGCCGCCGATAAACACCTCGTAATCGAAGCGCACCATCAATTCATGGCTGCCGGGCGTGACCTGAAAGTAGCGACCGTCCTGCAATCGTTGATTGTCCAGGCGCTCGGCCATCACCAGCTTGCCGGTCTGGGTTTCAAGATCGATCCAGGCACGTGCCGGGTCAGCGTTGGGTACGGGTGTGCTGGCGCATGCGCTTAATAGCCCCGTCATCAGCATTAGCACAGACCTGCGCATGATTGTTTTCACGGTTGGAGTCATACCTTGTGGGGGCCGGTAGTGGCGGTCGCAATGAAAAAAGCAATGTTTTCAGCATAGCGCTGATCGCCCGGACTGTGGCACTTCGGCCTACGCTGAAGCTAGTCTTGCGCCAGTCACCCAGTGGATCGCTTTATGACCTCCCCCGCCCGTTGCTTGCTCCCCTTCACCTTGCTGGCCTTGCTCACGGGATGTTCCAGCCCTGGTTATTACCCGCAACTGGCCGCCGGCCAATGGCAGTTGCTCAAAGCCCGTGAACCCGTGGCCCGGGTCATTGCAGACCCGCAGCGCGATCCGCACCTGCGCGAACGCCTGGCGGGCGCTCAGGCCGCCAGAACCTTCGCCAGCAAGCAATTGCACCTGCCGGACAATCAAAGCTATCGCGTGTATGCCGACCTCAAGCGGCCCTATGTGGTGTGGAACGTCTTCGCCACTCCGGCGTTCTCCCTCGACCCCGTCACCCATTGCTTCCCCATCGCCGGCTGCGTGGCCTATCGCGGGTACTACGAACAGGGCGCAGCACGTGGCGAGGCCGCGTTGCAGCGTCAACAAGGCCTGGATGTGTATGTCAGCGGTGTCGAGGCCTATTCCACCCTGGGCTGGTTCGATGACCCGATCCTCAACAGCATGCTGAGCTGGGGCGATGAGCGACTCGCCAGCCTGATATTTCACGAACTCGCCCATCAGCGTCTCTATGTGAAGGACGACACCGAATTCAATGAGTCTTTCGCCAGCTTTGTCGAACAGGAAGGCAGTCGCCAATGGCGCGCCCATCAAGGTTTGCCGGCCCCCGACACCCGGAGCGAGCAACAGCGTGAGGCGTTTACAGGCTTAGTCCTCACGACGCGGCAGCGCCTGCAAACACTGTACGGGCAGCCGCTGCCCGAGGCGCAGATGCAGGAACACAAAGACGCCGAGTTCGAGCATATGCGGCAGGAGTACCGGCGATTGCGGGATCAACACTGGCCGGGCAACACACGCTACGACGCCTGGATCAACGCCCCCATGAACAACGCTAAGCTCTTGCCTTTCGGCCTTTACGACCAATGGGTGCCCGCATTCAGCGCTCTGTTCAAGCATGTCGACGGAAATTGGCAAGCGTTTTATGCCGAAGTTGAACGGCTCGCAAAGCTGCCCGCAGCCCGGCGCAAAGCGGCTTTGCGGCGCTGGGCAGCTGCCTGAACCCGTGTTTTTTCGCTGAAGGTGCGGCAAATTTACGCATGAAACGATTCATCTGACGGCCTGGCCTGTTAGTATTTGTTACCAATCTTTGCAGGCGTGTTGAGGTGCTCAACCCTTCACGTCTCGCTGCCAAAACGAAAAGCCGCCACTGAGCGGCTGTGAACCGTGACTGCCTGACGAGGTGCCCCTTCATGTCTGAACAAGACAATCCGCGGCGTGAGTTTCTGCGCAAAACCCTCACACTGATTCCTGTGGTAACGGTCGCCAGTACCGGCCTGGGAGGCACTGTGCTGATGGCCGCGCCTGCCGCATCGCCCGCATCGGCACCCGCTCCTGCGCCCTCTGGCGAAACCTATGAGCCGACCTACTTCACCGCAGAAGAATGGGCCTTTGTGAACGCTGCCGTCGCCCGTTTGATCCCGAGCGATGAACAGGGCCCGGGGGCTGTGGAAGCCGGTGCTCCGGAATACATTGACCGCCAGATGAACACCCCTTACGCCAGCGGCGCACTGTGGTTCATGCAAGGGCCGTTCAATGCCGACGCACCAGCCGAGATGGGCTGGCAAAGCAAATTGGTGCCCAAACAGATCTATCGCCTGGGCATCGCCGCTACGGATGATCTCTGCAAAAAGACCTACGGTTCAGTATTTGCTGGCCTAGACAGCGCTACCCGAGACGAAGTGCTTAAGCAGCTGGAGGCGGGCAACGCTAAATTCGACAGCGTACCGCCGAAGATTTTTTTCAGCCTTTTGCTGCAAAACACCCGGGAAGGCTTCTTTTGCGACCCGATTCACGGCGGCAACAAAGGCATGGTCGGCTGGACCATGATCGGCTTCCCCGGCGCACGCGCTGATTTCATGGACTGGGTTGAACGTAACGAGCAATACCCTTTCCCGGCAGTATCCATTCGCGGCGAGAGGGCTTGAGCATGACGACCGTAATGAAAAAAGTTGATGCGGTAATCGTCGGCTTCGGCTGGACCGGCGCGATCATGGCCAAAGAGCTGACAGAAGCGGGCCTGAATGTAGTGGCCCTTGAACGCGGCCCGATGCAGGACACCTATCCCGACGGTAATTACCCGCAGGTGATCGACGAACTGACTTACAGCGTGCGCAAGAAGCTGTTCCAGGATGTATCGAAAGAAACCGTGACCATCCGCCATAGCGTTAATGACGTGGCCCTGCCCAACCGCCAACTGGGTGCTTTCCTTCCCGGTAATGGCGTTGGCGGCGCCGGTTTGCACTGGTCGGGCGTGCACTTTCGGGTCGATCCGATGGAACTGCGGATGCGCAGCCATTACGAAGAGCGCTACGGCAAGCATTTCATCCCCAAAGACATGACCATCCAGGACTTCGGCGTCAGCTATGAAGAGCTGGAACCGTTCTTCGACTACGCCGAAAAGGTTTTTGGCACCTCGGGCCAGGCCTGGACCGTCAACGGCAAAGTGGTGGGCGAGGGCAAGGGTGGCAACCCTTACGCACCGGATCGCTCGGATCATTTCCCGCTGGTGTCCCAGAAGAACACCTATTCGGCCCAGCTGTTTCAGAAAGCGGCCAGCGACGTCGGCTACAAGCCTTACAACCTGCCCTCGGCCAACACCTCCGGGCCTTACACCAACCCGTATGGCGCGCAGATGGGGCCGTGCAACTTCTGCGGTTTTTGCAGTGGCTATGTTTGCTACATGTATTCCAAGGCATCGCCTAACGTCAACATCCTGCCCGCGCTCAAGCAGGTGCCTAACTTTGAGTTGCGGCCTGATGCGCACGTGATCCGGGTCAACCTGGACAGCACCAAAACCAAGGCCACCGGCGTGACCTACATCGACGCCCTGGGCCGAGAAATCGAGCAACAGGCCGATCTGGTCATCCTCGGGGCGTTCCAGTTCCACAATGTGCGCCTGATGCTGCTGTCGGGGATCGGCAAGCCCTATGACCCTAAAACCGGGGAAGGTGTGGTCGGCAAGAACTTCGCGTACCAGAACATGGGCACGATCAAGGCCTACTTCGACAAGGACGTACACACCAACAACTTCATCGGCGCAGGCGGCAATGGCGTGGCGGTGGATGACTTCAACGCGGACAACTTTGACCACGGGCCACACGGTTTTGTCGGCGGTTCGCCGATGTGGGTCAACCAGGCGGGCAGCCGTCCGATTGCAGGCACGTCCAATCCACCCGGCACTCCGGCCTGGGGCAGCGCCTGGAAGCGTGCAACAGCGGATTACTACACCCACCAAGTATCGATGGACGCTCATGGCGCGCATCAATCCTACCGTGGCAACTACCTTGATCTTGACCCTGTATACCGCGATGCCTACGGCCAACCGCTGTTGCGCATGACGTTTGACTGGCAAGAAAACGACATCAAGATGAACCGTTTCATGATGGAAAAAATGGGCAAGATCGCCGAGGCGATGAACCCGAAGGCCATCGCCATGATCGGCAAAAAAGTCGGCGATCACTTCAACACCGCGTCCTACCAGACCACCCACCTCAATGGTGGCGCGATCATGGGCACCGACCCGAAAACCAGTGCGATTAACCGCTACCTGCAGTGCTGGGACGTGCACAACGTATTCGTACCGGGCGCCTCCGCCTTCCCGCAGGGCCTGGGCTACAACCCGACTGGCCTGGTCGCTGCGCTGACCTACTGGTCTGCCCGGGCGATCCGCGAGCAGTACCTGAAAAACCCCGGCCCACTGGTTCAGGCATAAGGAGCGATGACCATGAAAGCACTTGTTATCGCCACCCTGGCCCTGCTGGGCAGCTTCTCGGCCGTCGCTGCGCAGAACGAGCCGCAACCGGCACTGATCAAGCAAGGTGAGTATCTGGCCCGCGCCGGCGACTGCGTTGCCTGCCACACGGCCAAAGGCGGCAAGCCGTTTGCCGGTGGCCTGCCGATGGAAACGCCGATCGGCGTCATTTACTCGACCAACATCACGCCGGACAAAAGCGGTATCGGCACGTACAGCTTTGACGATTTTGACAAAGCGGTACGTCATGGCATCGCGCAGAACGGCAGCACGCTGTACCCGGCCATGCCTTACCCTTCCTACGCGCGGGTCAACCAGGCCGACATGCAGGCGCTGTATGCGTACTTCATGAAAGGCGTTGAACCCGTCGCACAAGAGAACAAAGCGGTCGATATTCCATGGCCGCTGAGCATGCGCTGGCCGCTGGCAATGTGGCGCGAGCTATTTGCGCCGGCAGTGGCAGACTTCACACCGGTGGCCGGGCAAGACCCGGTGGTCAGCCGCGGCGCGTACCTGGTTGAAGGCCTTGGGCACTGTGGCGCTTGCCACACGCCACGGGCGCTGACCATGCAGGAAAAAGCGCTGAGTGCGACCGACGGCAGCACGTTCTTGTCGGGCAGTGCGCCGCTTGAAGGCTGGATCGCGAAAAACCTGCGTGGCGACCACAAAGATGGCCTGGGCAGCTGGGACGAAGAACAGCTGGTGCAGTTCCTGAAAACCGGTCGCAGTGATCGCAGCGCCGTGTTTGGCGGCATGAGCGATGTGATCGTACACAGCATGCAGTACATGTCCGAGTCTGATCTGACGGCCATTGCCCGCTACCTGAAGTCGCTGCCGGCGGTCGATCCCGCAGACACCCCGCACCAATACGACGCTTCAGTAGCCGATGCTTTGTGGAAAGGTGACGACAGCAAGCGCGGTGCAGCGGTGTATATCGACAACTGCGCGGCCTGCCATCGCACTGACGGCCACGGCTACACCCGCGTATTCCCTGCGCTGGCAGGGAACCCGGTGCTGCAGTCAAACGATCCGACGTCGCTGATCCATATCGTACTCAAGGGCGGAACACTGCCTGCGACCCATACGGCACCGTCGACCTTCACCATGCCTGCATTCGACTGGCGTTTGTCAGATCAAGAAGTGGCTGATGTGGTCAACTTCATCCGCACCAGCTGGGGTAACAAAGGTGGCGATGTGAAGCCTGAGGATGTGAAGAAGCTACGCGAGTAATCAAAGGCATAACGCTGTAGGTGCGAATCCGTGCCTACAGCGTTTGTGCATCCAGTCTTACGGTTTTGTAGCATCCATCCCCAGCCATTTCTGCGACAAGGCGGCCAACCGGCCATCCACCCTGGTTCGCTGCAATGCGTTATCCAAGCTAGTCTGAAAAGCCGGGTTACTTTTCTGGAAGGGTATCGCCAGCGTCACCACTGGCCCCGTCTGCAATGGCGTGCGGGTGTAGCCATAAGGCTCGCTGAAATCGAAACGATTCTGAAGGTCGGGAGTCATAGCGACATGGTTGATGGCCACATCGTATTTACCGCTCTCGACCCCCGACAGCAGGTCGCTGCCCTGCGTGACGATAATCGACGGATTGACCTCCAGCTCCTTGGCCAGCAGTTCGCCAAGCTCAACGTCAAATCCGGTCAAACGACCGTCCTGCCTGAAGCTGAACGGCGGTTGGTCGGCTTCCAGGGCAATGCGCAACTCGCCCCGGTCGTTCACATCGTCGATCAGGTCGGCTTGAGCAAATGGACTCGCCAATGGCAATAAAAGCATCAGGCCCGACAGAAAACGCATGGTCACTCCTTTGAATGGGATGCAAGCGATTCGCAATAAGCGTCCGCTTTGCTTTATGTTGGTAGCTTGCGAGGTTGGACAGCAGATCCGCTCAAAGTTGTTTCAACCTGCTGAATATTGAGAAAAAACGGAGAAATAAATGAAAGCTCTACTGTCTCGTGTTGCGCTGGCTTCTGTGTTGATGGGGGCTTCGGTCATGGCGACTGCCGCCGGCCTGGAATCTGTTGAAGCTCCGGCAGGCGCCAAAGTGACCATTCTTTCCCCTGCGGACGGCGCCACAGTGGATAAAACCTTCACCGTGAAATTCGGCATCGAAGGCATGGACCTCAAACCCGCAGGCGACCCGACGCCACACACCGGTCACCATCACCTGCTGATCGATGTCGACACCCTGCCTGCCGAGAATGCACCGATTCCGGCCGATGCCAACCATGTCCACTTCGGCAAGGCTCAGACCGAAACCGAAGTGACCCTGACGCCGGGCAAACACACCCTGCAACTGGAGCTGGGCGACAAGTATCACGTACCGTTCAAGCCCGCTGTCGTGTCGGAAAAAATCACCGTCAATGTGAAGTAACCTTTTGCGCGACACAAAAAAAGGAGACCCTCGGGTCTCCCTTTTTTATGAAGCGCGTTTTAGAACAAAACGCGGCAACGGATAGTGCCGTTGATCTTTTGCAGCTTCTCTTGCGCCAGGTCCGAAGACTCAGCATCAACGTCGATCACCACATAACCCACTTTCTCGTTGGTTTGCAGGAACTGACCGGAGATGTTGATACCGTTTTCAGCGAAGACCTTGTTGATCTCGCTCATCACACCCGGGATGTTTTCGTGGATGTGCAGCAAACGGTGCTTGCCAGGGTGAGCCGGCAGGGCCACTTCAGGGAAGTTCACGGACGATACCGAAGTACCGTTATCGCTGTACTTGACCAGTTTTTCTGCCACTTCCAGACCAATGTTGGCCTGGGCTTCAGCGGTAGAACCGCCGATATGCGGGGTCAGGATCACGTTGTCCAGGCCACGCAGCGGGCTTTCGAACACGTCGTCGTTGGAGCGCGGCTCAACCGGGAACACATCGATGGCGGCGCCGATCAGGTGCTTGTCCTTGATCGCATCAGCCAGGGCGTCCAGCTCAACCACGGTGCCACGTGCAGCGTTGATCAGAATGCCGCCCTTTTTGATGGCGCGGATTTCCTTCTCACCGATCATCCACTGAGTGGCGGCGGTTTCCGGCACGTGCAGGGTCACGATATCGGACATGCCCAGCAGTTCGTGCAGGTTGCCGACCTGAGTGGCGTTGCCCAATGGCAGCTTGGTCACGGTGTCGTAGAAGAACACCTGCATGCCCAGACCTTCAGCCAGTACCGACAATTGAGTACCGATCGAACCATAACCAACGATACCCAGCTTTTTACCGCGGATCTCGAAGGAATTTGCCGCGCTTTTGATCCAGCCACCACGGTGGCAGGAAGCGTTTTTCTCAGGGATGCCACGCAACAACAGAATCGCTTCCGCCAGCACCAACTCAGCCACCGAACGGGTGTTGGAGTAAGGTGCGTTGAAAACAGCGATACCGCGTTCGCGAGCAGCGTTGAGATCGACCTGGTTGGTGCCGATGCAGAAACAACCAACAGCAACCAGTTTCTTGGCGCAGTCGAACACTTCTTCGGTCAGCTGGGTACGAGAACGGATGCCAATGAAATGGGCATCAGCGATCTTTTCCTTCAGCTGGGCTTCAGGCAAGGAACTGGTGATGTATTCAATGCTGGTGTAACCGGCAGCCTTGAGTACTTCAACAGCGGATTGGTGGACGCCTTCCAAAAGAAGGAACTTGATCTTGCTCTTATCGAGAGAAGTCTTGCTCATCTGCGTAAACCTGTGTCCCAGAGAAAAAATGGCAGGGAATGGACAGCGCGAGCTGACCTGGCCGGCGTGAAGACCGGCACCGAGAATCGTCCTACGGCTCGATTCTGCGGGGGGGTCGTATGCTAGCATAAGCGCCCCGCTAAACACCCATTCCTGCGACGTGAAGCGTTCTCAGGATGACCATGAATTGTTCGAGAGTTCTGTTGATGACCCATCCTGCCTTGATTGATGAGCTAAAGACCCTGGTAGAGCCTGGCAAGGTTTTGACCGATGCCGACTCCCTTAATGCTTATGGCAAGGATTGGACCAAGCATTTCGCCCCCGCCCCAGTGGCTATCGTGTTCCCGAAAACCACCGAACAGGTGCAGGCGATCGTCCTGTGGGCCAACAAGAACAAGGTGGCGCTGGTGCCTTCCGGCGGTCGCACAGGCCTGTCGGCCGCCGCCGTGGCAGCCAACGGCGAAGTCGTTGTGTCGTTCGACTACATGAATCAAGTGCTGGACATCAACCTGACCGACCGCACCGTGGTCTGCCAGCCAGGCGTTGTCACCGAACACCTGCAAAACCTGGCCGAAGAAAATGGCCTGTATTACCCGGTGGATTTCGCCTCGGCAGGTTCCAGCCAGATTGGCGGCAATATCGGCACCAATGCCGGCGGGATCAAGGTTATTCGTTACGGCATGACCCGCAACTGGGTGGCCGGCATGAAAGTCGTCACCGGTAAAGGCGACATCCTGGAGCTGAACAAAGACCTGATCAAAAACGCCACCGGCTATGACATGCGCCAGCTGTTCATCGGCGCGGAAGGCACCTTGGGTTTTGTCGTAGAAGCCACCATGCGCCTGGACCGGGCGCCAAAAAACCTGACGGCCATGGTGCTCGGCACCGCCGACTTCGACTCGATCATGCCGGTGCTGCATGCCTTCCAGAGCAAACTGGATCTGACGGCGTTTGAGTTCTTCTCCGATAAGGCGCTGGCCAAAGTCATGGACCGTGGCGATGTCCCGTCGCCGTTCGAGACGGATTGCCCGTTCTATGCGTTGCTGGAATTCGAAGCAACCACCGAAGAAGTCGCGAACGCGGCCCTCGAAACGTTTGAACACTGCATGGAAGAAGGCTGGGTGCTGGATGGCGTCATGAGCCAGAGCGAAACCCAGCTGCAAAACCTGTGGAAGCTGCGTGAGTACATCTCCGAGACCATTTCCCACTGGACGCCGTACAAAAATGACATCTCGGTCACTGTGTCGAAAGTACCGGGGTTCCTTAAAGAAATTGACGCGATCGTCGGCAAACACTACCCGGACTTCGAAATCGTCTGGTTCGGCCACATTGGCGACGGCAACCTGCACTTGAACATCCTCAAGCCCGAAAACCTGAGCAAGGATGAGTTCTTCGCCAAGTGCGCGACCGTGAACAAGTGGGTATTCGAGACGGTCGAAAAGTACAACGGCTCTATCTCTGCCGAACATGGCGTGGGCATGACCAAACGTGACTACCTGACTTACAGCCGCTCACCGGTTGAGATCGAATACATGAAAGCGCTCAAGGCCGTGTTCGACCCGAACGGCATCATGAACCCGGGCAAGATTTTTGCGGTTTAACTCACGCATAACACCCGTAGCCGCTGCCGCAAGCTGCGCGGCGGCTACACAGTCACCCTCTCATCGGAGTCAGTCATGAGCTATCAGCACCAGTATGTCGACGGCACCCGGATCCACTTCCCCCTGGGCAAAGTGGTCTGCATCGGACGTAATTACGCCGAACACGCGAAGGAGCTGGATAACCCGATCCCCACTGAGCCTCTGCTGTTTATCAAACCAGGCAGTTGTGTGGTGGCGCTGGAAGGTGGTTTCACGATTCCGGCCGAGCGCGGCTCCGTGCACTACGAAGCCGAAATTTCGGTTCTGATTGGCAAATCCCTGTCAAACAACCCGAGTGCCGAAGAAGTCCTGGACGCCATCTCCGGCTTCGCACCCGGGCTGGACCTGACACTGCGCGACAAGCAGGCCGAACTCAAGAGCAAAGGCTTGCCATGGGAAATCGCCAAGTCATTCGACGGGGCCTGCGTGCTGGCGCCGTTCGTCCAGAGCAGCGCGTTTGCGGACCTGACGGATATTGGCATTCGCCTGACCATCAACGGTGAAGTGCGCCAGGACGGCAACAGCGCCCTGATGCTCAACCCGATCGTGCCGATGATTCAGCACATGGCCGCATGCTTCTCGCTGCAGGCCGGCGACGTGATCATGACGGGCACGCCAGTGGGTGTAGGCCCTTTGAATGCGGGCGACGAACTGGTGCTGGAGCTGCCGGGTGTGAGCCGCTTCGAAAGCAGCGTGCGTTAATCACAGCAGACTACCATCATGTAGGAGCGAGCTTGCTCGCGATGCAGACAGCGCGGTTTTGAAAATAAACCGCGGTGATGCCATCGCGCGCAAGCTCGCTCCTACAGTTTTTTTGAACCACACCAAAAATGTGAATCGCCGAATGCCTAACTGGAACCTCTATTTACAGCGCATCCTTGAGTTGATGAAGCGCTATCCAGGGTTGATCGCACTCTTCGGTTTTTGCTCCGGGGTCGGCAGTTTCATGCTGGTTGACCGTCAACAAGGCATGGCCCGCTGGATCGCCGTCATCATGCTGGTGAGCTGGCTCTGGCTAATGCTGGAAAACACCTTTACCCAGCTGTTCGCTCGGGTGTTCAAGCGCGAAATCCCCCCGCCTCTGCTGCGTTACGCAACCCAGATGATTCATCAGGAAAGCCTGTTCTTTGTCCTGCCGTTCTTCTTTATCACCACCACCTGGAACAGCGGCCAACTGGTGTTCACCGGGCTGCTGGGCGCGGCTGCACTGGTCTCCATCACTGATCCGCTGTACTACAAATGGCTCGCGCCCAAACGCTGGCTGTTTTTGGGGTTGCACACCCTCACCCTGTTTGCAGCGCTGCTGACGGCATTACCCATCATTCTCAACCTGACCACCGCCGAGAGCTACAAATTGGCGCTGGGCACCGCTGTGCTGCTTTCCATTCCGAGCCTGGCCGTCAGCCTACCGCTAAAAACCTGGCGCGGCTGGCTGGTGTTGCCCTTGATCGTACTGACACTGGGCGGCACCGGCTGGCTGTTGCGCTCCTGGGTACCACCGGCAACGCTGTGGATGACCGAAGTCGCCGTCACCACTCAGCTACAAGACCGTACGCCGGGCGAGAGCCTCAAGACCATCAGCGCCAGTGAGCTGCGCAGCCGTGGCTTGTACGCCTACACTTCGATCAATGCTCCGCGCGGGCTGAATGAGCGGATTTATCACGTCTGGAAGCACAACGGTAAAGAAGTGGACCGCATTGCCCTGGATATCCATGGCGGTCGCAAAGAGGGCTACCGTGCCTGGACCCACAAACAAAACTTCCCGCCGGACTCTGTGGGTCGCTGGCAAGTGCGGGTCTTGACCGAAGATGGACAAATGATCGGTGTTTTGCGCTTCCTGGTTAATCCAGATCAGTCTGCGCCAGCCGGCGTTCAGGCAAACTGAAGCACTTTTGCAGGATTGTGCTATTACATAAGGTCTGCGTTCTAGCGTACCGAGCACGGAGCTAACGATCATCACTGCTATGGCTGGCAATGCCCGACTAGACACATCAAGCACTCCGGCGCGGCTGCGAATCAGCGGCGACTGGACGCTCGCCCATTACGCACGTCTCAAACAACAGACGGAGCAACTGCGCGATCAATACGATGCCCGGACCGCGATCGACCTTGATGAGGTTTCCAGCCTCGATACCGCTGGCGCTTCGCTGTTGGTTGAACTGCTGGGAGCCGAGCGCGTCAGCCAGCTGACCGACACCGCACAAAAGCTCCCCGCCGCCGATCGCGCCTTGCTGCAAACCGTCTATTCGTCGATGCGTGATTTCTGTGTGCCGGTAAAGACCCCCGAGCACAACATCGGTATCCAGTTGCTGAGCCGGATTGGCTGCGCGGTGGACAAGCTCTGGCAAGACTCACTGCAATTGCTGGGCTTTATCGGCCTGATTCTGCAGACACTCACCCGCAACCTGTTTCGTCCCAAGCAGTGGCGGATCACGCCAATGGTGGCTCATATCGAGCAGGTCGGCCTCGATGCAGCACCCATCGTGATACTGCTGACCTTTATGGTGGGCGCGGTGGTGGCCTTTCTCGGGGCCACGGTGCTGGCCAACTTCGGGGCCGGGATCTTTACCGTCGATCTGGTGGCGTTTTCATTCCTGCGTGAATTTGGTGTCTTGCTGACCGCCATTCTGCTGGCCGGGCGCACAGCCAGTGCCTTTACTGCGCAAATCGGCTCGATGAAAGCCAATGAAGAAATCGACGCCATCCGCACCCTGGGTCTCGACCCCATGGATTTGCTGGTGCTGCCGCGGGTTTTGGCCCTGCTGATCGCCCTGCCGTTACTGACATTTTTGGCCATGATGGCCGGGATCCTGGGCGGCGCACTGGTGTGCGTCGTTTCGCTGGGCATTTCGCCAGACATGTTTATTTCGCTGCTGCATTCCGATATCGGCGTTCAGCACTTTTTGGTGGGCATGGTCAAAGCACCGTTTTTTGCCTTTCTGATCGCTGCGGTGGGCTGCCTTGAAGGCTTTAAAGTCAGTGGCAGCGCCGAGTCGGTCGGGGCCCACACCACCTCCAGCGTGGTGCAGTCGATCTTTATCGTGATTGTCCTCGATGCCGTGGCAGCACTGTTCTTTATGGAGATGGGCTGGTGAGTCGTCCAACACGTGCGCCCAGCGAGGCGGTGATTGAAGTGCGCGGCCTGTGCAACCGCTTTGGCAGCCAAAGCGTGCACGAGAACCTTGATCTGGATGTGTATCGCGGTGAGATCCTGGGCGTGGTCGGCGGTTCCGGGACCGGCAAGTCGGTGCTGTTGCGCAGCATTGTCGGGCTGCGCAGGCCTACCGAAGGGCAGGTCCGGGTGTTTGGCAAAGACCTGATGAACCTGCCGGAAGACCAGCGATCCTTGATCGAGAGACGCTTTGGCGTGCTGTTTCAGCGTGGCGCACTGTTTTCCTCGCTGACCGTGACCGAAAACATCGCCCTGCCCTTAATTGAACACGCCGGGCTGAGCCGCCCCGACGCCGAGCACCTGGCTTGCGTCAAGCTCGCCCTGGCCGGGCTGCCGTTGTCGGCTGCCGACAAATACCCTTCGGCCCTCTCGGGCGGGATGGTCAAGCGCGCCGCACTGGCCCGGGCGCTGGCGCTGGACCCGGACATTCTGTTTCTTGATGAGCCTACCGCCGGACTCGATCCCATCGGGGCCGCGGCCTTTGACCAACTGATTCTGACTTTGCGCGATGCCCTGGGGTTGAGTGTGTTTATCGTCACCCACGACCTCGACACCCTGTACACCATCACTGACCGGGTGGCGGTGCTGTCGCAGAAAAGGGTGCTGGTGGCCGCGCCGATTGCCCAGGTCGAAGATTTCGACGACCCGTGGATTCATGAATATTTCCATGGCCCCCGTGGCCGCGCCGCCTATGAAGCGGCAACCCAGCTTAAGGAGCAATGACATGGAAACCCGTGCCCATCATGTATTGATCGGCTTGTTCAGCGTGCTGGTCGTTGTCGGGGCCATGCTGTTTGGCCTGTGGCTGGCCAAGGCGAGCATGGACAATGCCTTCACGGACTACGAAGTGGTGTTCAACGAAGCCGTCAGCGGCCTCTCCAAAGGCAGTTCGGTGCAATACAACGGGATCAAGGTAGGCGACGTCATAGAGCTGCGGCTGGACGAAAAGGATCCGCGCCGGGTGCTGGCACGCATACGCCTGACGGCGGGCACCCCGGTCAAGGTCGACACCAAGGCCAAACTGGCGCTGACAGGGGTCACCGGCACGTCCATTATCCAGCTCTCCGGTGGCAATCCCGACAGTCCGGACCTCAAGGGCAAAGCCGGAAAACTGCCCGTGATCGTAGCCTCGCCTTCTCCGATTGCCCGTCTGCTCACCGATGGCACGGACATGATGGCCAACATCAACATGCTGCTGCACAACGCCAATCAGCTGTTCTCACCCGACAACGTTGCACGCGTTGGCAAGACCCTCGATAACCTGGAACTCACCACTGAGGCCATTGCAGGCCAACGGGGTGATATCAGCCAGACCCTGAAGCAACTGTCGCAAGTCGGCAAAGAGGCCAGCATCACGCTTGAGCAGACCACCACGCTGATGCGCAACGCCAATGGCATGCTGAGCAACCAGGGTAAACAAATGTTCAGCAGCGCCGAACAGGCAATGCAGTCCCTTGAAAAAAGCAGCGCCACCATCAACAGCTTGCTCAACAACAATGAAGAGTCGCTCAACAGCGGGTTGCAAGGCCTCAATCAGCTCGGCCCTGCGGTCAACGAACTGCGCGAAACCCTCAGTACGTTGCGCTCGATTTCGCGACGTCTGGAAGCCAATCCAAGCGGTTACTTGCTGGGCCGCGAGCAAAACAAGGAATTCACGCCATGAGCCGCACTTATCGTCTGGCAGGGGCCGTCGTTCTGGCGACGAGTCTGAGCCTGCTCAGCGCCTGTTCAATCCTGCCCAAACCCGAGCAAGTCGATGTGTATTGGCTGCCGTACGCACAAACGCCGATTGCCACCAGCCCCAGTGCTCCTGTGAGCTGGTCGCTCAAGCTCGACAAACCGATGGCCAGTAATGCGCTGAACAGTCAAAACATTGCGGTGGTGCCCGAGGGTAACCTCATCAGTAACTACAAGGGCGCGCGCTGGAGCGATCCGGCGCCCGTGCTGCTGCGCAACCGGCTGCTTGACGCATTCTTGCAGGATGGCCGGATCCAGGGGTTGAGCACCGACGACAGCAATCTGCAGTCCGATTTCGAGCTGGGCGGAGAGTTGCTGGCGTTTCAGACCCGCTACAACGGCAAAAGCCCCGAAGTACTGATTCAGTACAACGCACGCTTGGTGCGCAGCCGTGACCAACGGGTGATCGGCTCCAAGCGCTTCGAAACGCGACAGCCGCTGACCAATCCAATGGTACCGGGCGTTGTGGCAGGTTTTGGACAGGCCACCGACCAGTTGATGCCGCAGGTGGTGCAATGGGTGCTGCAACAAGGGCAAGCGCAACGCTGAAAAGGCGGGTACTTGTGTAGCCGCTGCCAAAAGCTGCGAAAAGGGCCGAAGGCCCTTCTCGGGCGGTTGCGCGCCCATCGCAGCCTGCGGCAGCGGCCAGAGATGCTTGCCTCGCAATGCGAGTCAGCGGCTACACATCAACGTACGGCTTAAAGCCGCTTCAGCCGAAGAACCAGTAGCACACGCCAATCGCCGCCACGACACCCGACAGCTCGGCCAGCAAGGCGCAGCCAACGGCATGGCGAGCGCGCTGAATCCCGACGGCACCGAAGTACACCGCCAGCACGTAAAAGGTGGTTTCTGTGCTGCCCTGCACTGTCGCGGCCACCAACGCCGCAAAGCTGTCCACGCCCTGAGTCTGCATGGTTTCAATCAGCAAGGCCCGGGCCGCACTGCCTGAGAAGGGTTTGACCATGGCCGTGGGCAAGGCATCCACAAAACGCGTGTCCCAGCCCAGCCACTCCACGGCATGACGGATACCGTCCAGGCCAAAGTCCAGCGCCCCGGATGCGCGCAACACCCCTACCGCGCACAACATGGCCACCAGATACGGCAGCAGGTTCTTGGCCACGTCGAAGCCTTCTTTGGCGCCTTCGACGAATGCTTCGTAAACCTTGACCTTGCGCAACGCGCCTATCACCAGAAACAGCATGATCAGCCCGAACAGCGTCAGGTTGCCAAGGATCGAGGACAAACTGGCCAGCGCCGTGGCCGACAAGGTCGCCAGTAACGCCATGAAGCTGGCAAGGATCAATGCGCCGGGCAACAGATACGCCAGCACCACCGGGTCCCATAACCGCAAACGCTGCATGAAGGCCACTGAGAGCAGGCCTGCCAGCGTCGAGGCGCTGGTCGCCAGCAGGATAGGCAGGAACACCAGCGTCGGGTCTGCAGCGCCTTGCTGGGCGCGATACATAAAGATCGTCACCGGCAGTAACGTCAGGGACGACGCATTGAGCACCAGAAACAGGATTTGCGCATTGGTTGCACTGGCGGGATTCGGGTTGAGTTCTTGCAGCGCACGCATGGCCTTGAGGCCAATCGGTGTGGCGGCATTGTCCAGCCCCAGGCCATTGGCCGCGAAGTTCAGGGTGATAAACCCCAGCGCCGGGTGGCCCGGCGGCACTTCCGGCATCAGGCGCTTGAACAGAGGCCCCAGCGCCCTGCCCAACCAGTCGACGATCCCGGCTTTTTCCGCAATTCGCAAAAAACCCAGCCATAAGGTCAGGGTGCCGAACAGCAGGATCATCACTTCAACCGACAACTTGGCCATGGCGAAGATGCTTTCAACGATCGCGGAGAAGATCCCGGCATTGCCTCCCACCAGCCATTGGGCGAGTGCCGACACCGTAGCGACAACGAAAAAGCTGAGCCATAGGCCGTTAAGCATTCAAAGAACTCCTGGAAGATGCGGCGAATGATAGCGGTCAGACGCCAGAAACAACAAACCCCGGACAAGTCCGGGGTTTGGGGAGTGAAGATGCCTAAGGCGATTATTCGCCTTTTGGCAGGGCTTCCTTGCTGCGCCAGTGCGGCAGCGAGTTCCAGTAACGCTCGCCCTTGGCGTCGTCGTACATGCCTTCCCAACGGGAAATCACCAGCACCGCCAAGGCGTTGCCAATCACGTTCAGTGCAGTACGCGCCATATCCATCACACGGTCGACACCGGCGATGAAGGCCAGGCCTTCCAGCGGAATACCCACGCTGCCCAAGGTCGCCAACAACACCACGAAGGACACGCCCGGAACACCGGCGATACCTTTGGAGGTGACCATGAGGGTCAAGACCAACAGCAATTGCTGGCTGATCGACAGGTCGATGCCGTACAGCTGGGCAATAAAGATGGCCGCGATGCTTTGGTACAGGGTCGAACCATCAAGGTTGAACGAGTAGCCCGTCGGTACCACAAAGCTGCAGATAGCTTTCGGCGCGCCGTAGGCTTCCATTTTCTCGATGACGCGCGGCAACACGGTTTCGGAACTGGCGGTGGAATAAGCCAGTACCAGCTCATCCTTGAAGATGCGCATCAGCTTGAGCACCGAGAAACCGAACAGCTTGGCGATCAGGCCCAGTACCGCAAAGGCGAAGAACAGGATGGCGGCGTAAACCAGCACGACCAGCTTGGCCAGTGGCACCAGCGAGGCAAAACCGAAGTTGGCCACGGTGACGGCGATCAACGCAAACACACCGATAGGTGCGTAGTTCATGATCATGTGAGTCACTTTGAACATCGACTCGGACACGCCCTGGAAGGTTTTCACCAGCGGGTCGCGCAGTTCGGCATTCAAGCTCGACAGACCAAGACCGAAGAGCACCGAGAAGAAGATGATCGGCAGCATCTCACCGCGAGCCATGGCTGCGAAGATGTTCGACGGGATCAGGTTGAGGATGGTCTCGATGAACGCATGTTCATGAGTAACCTCGGCAGCGGTGGCTGCGTATTTGGAAATATCGACGGTACCCAGGGTACTCATGTCGATCCCGGCGCCCGGGTGGAACACGTTGGCCAGCACCAGGCCGACCAAAATCGCGATGGTCGTCACCACCTCGAAGTAAATGATCGTTTTCAGACCGATGCGACCCAGCTTCTTCGCATCCCCCACGCCTGCAATCCCGACAACCAGTGAGGAGATCACGATTGGGATTACGATCATCTTGATCAGACGGATAAAGATATCGCCTGCAGGTTGCAGAACGTTACTGATCCACCATGCCTTTTCAGCACTGAAATGGTTTAGCAGCGCCCCGATTGCAATCCCGAGGACCAGACCGATTAGGATCTGCCAGGCGAGGCTAAGTTTTGCCTTCTTCATGTCATTACCCTTACTTCAAGTGGACTCGGGCAGAGGTCGAGACCAGAGCACTGAAAAGCGCACAAGTCACACACCTCTACCCCCGTAGAAGGTCGCCCAAATCGAGCCGAACACGCTCTTTGGCAGGCGAAAAAAGGCGCAACTATTCCCATGCCAGAGGAAGCCGTCTAATGCCGTAAACGCCTACCCTATGCCGAATCGGCATGAGTATTGTCCGACAAGACCTCAAAAATACGGGCAGCTGAAAGGACAGAACAGACGGCATAAGTGCCGTGCACCGGCTGTTTCAAGGTTATCTTTGCCAAGAGTTGGCAGTGACGAACCGACTAAAAGATCAGAAATATCCGACAACATAAATCGGAAACAGTGAGCCAATCATTTTGATATTAGTCGATATACGGTCGACGTTCCGAGCCCCCTCCCAAGCCACATTACTTTCGAAAAAAATGAGCCGGGATAAGGTTTTACAGACGAAAGGTCGATGTGCCAGACACAAAAAAACCAAGGGATTTCCTTGGTTTTTTTGTGTTGAAAATCTGAACCTTTAACACCGAATGTTCAGCACGCATCAGTACCAATTTGGATCTTTCTTCAATTGTTCTTTCAGCAAGGCTTGCATGCCTTCATCAGGTTCGCCCAAAAAACGATAATCGGCATGACGTGTCGGAGACTTGTCAGCTGGCAAGCCAGCGGGAACGTCGACCAACATGGCATAAGCGTCTTTTTTATCGAGGCTGAAGGCAACGATCAAACGCTTGTTGAGGCACGTCTTGGCGGTTTCACACAACGGCCCGACCACGTACGGATCGCCATCCTCGGTGACCGCATTCATCTGCTCGGCGCTGCCGGAAAGATTGATCACCCACTCGGGCAAACGCTCCTCCTTTTGCACCACCTGTTGCCAGGTTTGCCGATAGTCGGGATCGTTCAGCAGTTCGTTGGCACGTACCTGACCGTCATTACCGGCCAGCGCCATGGCACTGCTGCCCATCAACAGGGCAGCAGCCATTGCCTTAAAGGATCGGCTGAACATGGTTAGCCTCGACCGCGACGGCCAAAGATAAACGACACCACGAACATCACCAGGAACACTACAAACAGGATTTTGGCGATACCGGTTGCGGTGCCCGCGATACCACCGAAGCCCAGAACAGCAGCGATGATGGCGATAATCAGGAAGGTAATTGCCCAACTTAACATGGTGATTCTCCTTATAACTGTGGGAAAGCCTGGTGATGCCAATGCTGTGCCTCAACGCCCTGCGGGGGCCTCAAGGTTGTGAACACTTAAAACACCCAACGTTCCGGCGGCCGTTCAGATTTCGCAATTTCCGTCTCATCGACCTCGGCCAGGGTGAAACCAACACTGGAGCTGGCCGCACTAAAATGTCGCTGTGTGGCTGCAGGCTGCAAAACGACGTGGGCAGTGGCCTCAGCCTGAGATGACTGATCCCGCGTTGCCAGTTGTTGACCACCGATCAGCGTCACCAACACAGCCAGGCTGGCGCACAAGCCTTGCTGCACATGAAGCGACGAAAGGCGGATGTAGGGGAAACCTTGGCGATTCATGCTCAAACTCCTGCCACTCGGTGGTCAATCTTGTGAAGTTAAGGCCGCCCGTCACGCTGGCGCCGGGCGGCCTCCCTATGCAAGAGAGAGTGCAGGGGGCGTGCCAGCTTTACATTTCAGATAAAAGCCTTATAAATCAACAAGTTAACTTATTATAAAAAACACTCTTGCGCGCATCCTGCACGATGCCCGTTCTGCAGGTCGTGCGTTCTGCACGACACCGCGACGATCCCCGTACCAGACGCCGTCCGGTTACCCACCAAAAACGTCCGCCCGGACATTCTTTTGCTCGGCAGAAAGCTCCGAAAGTGCTTTAAAAATAAAACAAATCAAATAGTTACAGCATGCAGGCAAACCGCTTCCCTGCTAGCCTCAGAATCATTCCTGAAAAAATCATGCAACTTGCCCGATTATTACGACACTAACCAAGATCACTCATTAAGGAACACAGGATATGGAGTCAGTCAAAGAGCACCAGGGCCGCATTCTGCTGGTCGACGATGAATCCGCCATCCTGCGCACGTTCCGCTACTGCCTTGAAGATGAGGGCTATACCGTCGCCACTGCCAACAGTGCGGCGCAGGCTGATTCTTTACTTCAGCGCCAAGTGTTCGACCTGTGTTTTCTGGATCTGCGCCTGGGCGAAGACAACGGCCTGGATGTGTTGGCCCAGATGCGTATTCAAGCGCCGTGGATGCGGGTCGTGATCGTCACGGCACACTCCGCCGTCGACACCGCCGTGGATGCCATCCAAGCAGGCGCAGCCGACTATCTGGTCAAGCCCTGCAGCCCTGACCAGTTGCGCCTGGCAACCGCCAAACAACTGGAAGTGCGTCAGTTGTCCGCCCGCCTCGAAGCCCTCGAAGGTGAAGTCCGCAAACCCAAGGACGGCCTCGACTCCCACAGTCCGGCCATGATGTCGGTGCTGGAAACCGCTCGCCAGGTGGCTGGCACCGATGCCAACATCTTGATTCTGGGAGAGTCCGGTACCGGTAAAGGCGAACTGGCGCGGGCAATCCATGGCTGGAGCAAGCGCGCCAAGAAATCCTGCGTCACGATCAACTGCCCTTCACTTACCGCGGAACTGATGGAGAGCGAGCTGTTCGGTCATACCCGCGGCGCCTTTACCGGCGCCAGTGAAAGCACGCTGGGCCGGGTTAACCAGGCCGATGCCGGGACGCTGTTTCTGGATGAAATCGGTGATTTCCCGCTGGCTCTGCAGCCAAAACTGCTGCGTTTCATTCAAGACAAGGAATACGAACGCGTCGGCGACCCGGTTACCCGTCGCGCGGATGTGCGAATTCTGGCCGCGACCAACCTCAATCTGGAAGACATGGTCCGTGACGGGCGCTTTCGCGAAGACTTGCTCTACCGCCTGAATGTCATCACCTTGCATCTACCTCCCCTGCGTGAGCGCAGCGAAGACATTCTGACCCTCGCCGATCGTTTTCTGGCCCGGTTCGTCGTGGAATATGCCCGCCCTGCCCGGGGCTTCAGTGCAGAAGCACGCGAGGCATTGGCCAATTACCGGTGGCCCGGCAACATTCGCGAACTACGCAATGTGGTTGAGCGCGCGAGCATTATCTGCCCCCAGGAAGTCGTCGAAATCGGTCATTTGGGCATGGCCGAGCAAACCACCCCAAATGCCCCGCGCATTGGTGCGGCGCTAAGCCTCGACCAGCTGGAGAAGGCGCATATCGGAGCGGTACTGGCGACCAGCGAAACCCTCGACCAAGCGGCGAAGACCCTGGGCATTGACGCCTCGACACTTTATCGAAAACGCAAGCAGTACAACCTGTGAGCCGCCGATGAAACTCGCGATCAAACTGCGCACCCGGCTTTTTTTAAGCATTTCGGCGCTCATCACCGTGGCGTTGCTGGGGCTGTTACTCGGCGTCGTCAGCGTGATGCAGATGGCCAAGACTCAAGAAGCGCTGATCAGCAATAACTTCATCACCCTCGACCTGGGGCTCAAGTTGCGTCAGAGCCTGGGCGACCAGCTCATACTGATGCTGCGCAACCACAAAGACCCCCAAGCGTTGCAAGCGTCTTCACAGGAGTACCTGAAGCTGCTCGATGAAGGCATCGAGCATGAACGCAAGAACAACCTGCAAAACGGCTTCAAGCAAGCCCGTGCCGACTACGAAGACTTTTTAAAAGTATTCAACCAGGCCCGCAGTTCCCCGATCGATCTGAGCAGCGACGATGAGCTCACCACTCGCTTTAACCAGTTGCGCAATGGCCTGATCGGTGAGCATCGCCATGCACTTGAGAACATCTACGCCGCCCAGGCTTCCGCCCAGGAGCGGGCCATCATCATTGCGGCGCTATTGAGCCTCATCGGGCTCACGGTGCTGATCATTGGCTTTATCACGGCTCATGGTATCGCCCAGCGTTTTGGCGCGCCGATCGAAGCGCTGGCCAAAGCAGCCGACAATATAGGCAAGGGCAACTTTGAAGTGGTGCTGCCGCTTTCTTCAGCCACGGAAATGAACCTGCTGACGCGACGTTTTGGAATCATGGCGGAAGCCTTGCGCCAGCATCAGGCAACCAACATCGACGAGTTGCGAGCCGGCCAGCAGCGGTTTCAGGCCGTGCTCGACAGCATTGATGACGGTTTGCTGATGATCGACCATCAAGGCCGCCTGGAGCATTTAAACCCCGTCGCGCAACGGCAACTGGGCTGGGACGAAAGTCGTCTGGGCCAGCCACTGGGCGAAGCCTTGTCCCGCCCTGAGCTCGATCAGCAATTGCTGACGGTTCTGCACGGCGGCAGTCTGGAACGCTTGCCGGAAGACTTGAGCGTCGACATTGAAGGTGAAAACCGCCTGCTGACCTATAGCCTGACGCCGGTCAGCCAGCCCAAAGGCCCGATTCTCGGCGCCGTGATGGTGTTGCACGACGTCACCGAGCAGCGCGCCTTTGAGCGTGTCCGCAGCGAGTTCGTGCTCCGGGCCTCCCATGAGTTGCGTACGCCGGTAACGGGAATGCACATGGCCTTTGGTTTATTTCTCGAGCGCGCGCGTTTTGACCCGCAATCACGGGAAACTGACCTGCTCAATACCGTGAACGAGGAAATGCAGCGGTTGATGCAGCTGATCAACGACTTGCTGAACTTCTCTCGCTACCAGAACGGCATGCAAAAGCTGACGCTGGCCCCGTGCGATATCGAAGAGATGCTGGAACACGCCCGCGCCCGCTTTGCCGACGCAGCGTCGGGCAAACACATCGAGTTGCTGCTAGACCTGCAACAGCCGCTCCCGCGTTTGAACGCCGACCAGGCCCAACTGGAGCGCGTGCTGGATAACCTGCTGGACAATGCCTTGCGCCACACCGCCAGTGGCGGGCAGATCCGCTTGCAGGCGCGACGTCACGCCGAACGGGTGATCATCAGCATCGAAGACAATGGCGAAGGTATCGCCTATAGCCAGCAAGGCCGTATTTTCGAACCCTTCGTACAGGTGGGTCGCAAAAAAGGCGGTGCCGGCCTGGGGCTCGCGCTGTGCAAGGAAATCGTCCAGCTGCATGGCGGGCGCATCGGTGTGTATTCACGCCCAGGGCAAGGCACACAGTTCTACATGGCGCTGCCCTTGTAGACGACACCCTGCGCAATCAGTTCTTTTGGGCGTTCAACACGCTCAGGATCGCCGCGCTCTCGGCATCCGGCGTTCCATCATGGCGAGAGGGCCGGAAGTGCATTTGAAACGCCGCCAGCACGTGGCGGGTGGCAACATCCAGCTCGCCGGTTTGCGGAGTTTCGTAACCCAACTGCGCCAACTGCTGCTGGAACCAGGTAATGCTCGGCATTGTGATCGCAAAAAGTGCCTGTTCACGGGCGACGGCCTGAGCATTTGGCCACACGCCGAAGCCGGCATCGGCCAGACGCTTCCACGGAAACAGCGGACCCGGATCGAGCTTGCGCAGGGGCGCAATGTCGCTGTGACCAATGATGTTGTGGGGATCGATCTTGTAGCGTGTCGAAATATCCTTGAGCAGGACGATCAAAGCCTGGATCTGACCTTCGGTATAGGGATACCAGACTCGGCCGTTCGGCGTGTCACGGAAACCCTGATTGACGATTTCGATGCCGATGGAGCTGGAATTCAACCAGGTGCGACCCCTCCACTCACTCTCCCCCGCGTGCCAGGCGCGCAGATTTTCATCCACCAATTTATAAATCGTGGGTGGGTTATCGCCAATCAGGTAGTGACTGCTGACAGGCCCGCGGGTCAGCAGCTCCAGCGAGCGCTCCAGGGAGGTCGAGGTGTAATGGAGCACCACAAACTGCACACGGCTGTCGTGGTTGACCGAGGGGTGGTTGGTGTCCATACGAGGGCCGCTGGCACAACCGGCCAACAGCGCAAGGGACAGTATCAGAGCAGGAAATTTCATGGGCAATGGCAGCGCTGGTCAATATTCATGCGCAAGCATACCTCACCGGCCTTGTCCGCGAGCTGAACCTCTTGCCGTTCAGGCCTGCATTCAGGGGCCGGCCTGCACAACACGGTTACGCCCATTGTGCTTCGCCTGGTACAGCGCTTCATCGGCTCTTTTGAGCACATGATCGCTGCGGTCTCCGGGCCTGAAGTCAGAAAGCCCGATGGAAGCCGTGATCGTCACCGGCTCTCCCTTGAAGTGGAACGGACAGGCTGCAATGACCGCCCGCAGCTTTTCGAGCTGCTGCAGGCCCAACGCCAGCGTCGTATCGGGAATCAGCAAGACAAATTCTTCACCGCCAAACCGGGCGATGAAATCCCGGGGCCGCAAGTGCTTGCGCAACTGAGCCGCAATAATTTTGAGGACTTTGTCACCCGCCAGATGACCATACCCGTCGTTGACTCGCTTGAAATGGTCAAGGTCGAGCATGGCGATCAGCAGCGGATTTCCGTGGGCTTGCCACTGCATGACCTCCTGCGCCAGTCGTTCGCTCCAGGCCGCCCGATTGGGCAAGCCGGTCAGCGGGTCGAGCAACGCCTTCTGTCGCTGCTCCTCAAGGTGCTCACGGTAACCAAGGGCTTGCTGCTCCATCTGCGCCACACGCTCGGCCAACGCTTGCAAATGGACCGAGATGTCCTGTTCACGCACGTCACGCTGCTCTTGATGCTGGTCGATCATGCCCAGCAACCCTTCCAGACGGCTCTCCAGTACGTGCTTAAGGCTGGGCAAGTCGACCGCATCTTGCACGCTGTGTTGCAGATCATCGACATGCTCGCGCAGCTGAGTGTGCAGCTCATCAACCGCCGACCGGCCCTCGGCGTGGCCCTCACTGGCCGCCTGGAGATTATTCTGGAACGATTCAAGGCGTTCGTTGAGCTGTTTGAGATAAGCCTCGAACTCATGCTGGCCACTGTCAGTGACGGCCAGCATCAATACCGCAAGATCATCGAGGATCGGCAGCAACTCGTACCAGTTAAGTCCTTTTTCCAGGCGGCTGCGTACCGCCTCGGCTTGCGGTTGATGGTGCTCGGGCAGCGACAAGTCACTGAGCAATCCCAGCAATGTCGACTCGATATGCGCCGCTACCGAGCTGTAGGACGGCTCAGGACTTTCAGGCAAGACAAAGACGGCGTCCCTCTCACCGCCGGCCTGCTCAGGCTCCGCTGCCGCCAATGAAGCAGCCGCGGACTGCGCAAGGACCGGGCGGAGCTCGGCGTCAGGCGTCGCAGGCTCGACGCGGTTTTCAGTCAGGTTATTTTCTGCTTCTACCTGCGCCACAACCGACTCAAGCGCGCCGCTCGATGACGCATCAAGAACGGGCTCATCCGGCACGGGCGGCGACGCTTCAACGGGGCCCAACGGGGGCTGTACGGCGGCCACTTCCGACGGTGGCGCAGAGCTCGCCTGAGGTTTCACCTCTGCCGTGGGCAGTGCATCGGGCCTGACGTCCAATGCCTGGGCTTCGGTTCGTCGCCCGGGCAGCAGGACATCAGGCTCCGGAGCAGCCGGTTCGGCCGCTGCTTTATCGGCGCCGAACAAGCGCTGCAACAAACCCGGCCGGACCTCACCGAGTTGCGGTGCCAGAGCCTGCCCCTGCAAATGACTCAGCTCATCCAGTAACAGCGGCATCTCGCGGGCGTGGTTAACCCTGCTCTCGAGCTGCCGGGCGAAAACCTTGAGCGGCTTGCTGACTTCTCGGGGCAGCGGCAAGGCTTGCAGTTGCGTGACCAGCGTATTCATCGCCGTACTGATCTGCTCGGTCCGTGTTTCACGCCGCTGCTCGGAATCGAGCACCGCTTTTTCAAGCCGGGGCAAGAGCGCAGCCAACGCTGCGTCCATCTCGTCACTGCGCACCACCTCGCGCATTTCCTTCATGCACTGATCGACGCTCCGATCCGTACCTTCAGCCGCCAGGGTGCTACGCACCAGGCCACGGCGCAGCAAATCGAGACGCGCCTTCCAGCGATCTTCGAGCTTTTCCTGCTGTTCGATGCTTTTGAGGTATTTCTCTTTCCAGCGCCCGGCGTCATCGGCACTCATGCAAGGGGCTCGCTGGCTGGCGCGATCACCGCAGGCAGCGAATCGACACCCACCGAGCCCGGCAAACGGATTTCAACCGCCACCGGCAGGTGATCCGAAATGGGCTGATCGAGCACCTGTACACGCTCAAGGGTCAGGCTGGAACTGAGCAAGATATGATCAAGACACCGCTGCGGACGCCAGCTGGGAAAGGTCGCCTCCATTTGCGGAGCCAGCAAACCCAAGTCCCGCAACGGCGAGGACTGCAGCAAATCGTTGGCATGAGTGTTCATGTCGCCCATCAACACTTGGTGCTGGTAGCCCTCAATCAACTCGCGGATATACGCCAGCTGTCGTGTACGGGTTTTGGTCCCCAGCGCCAGGTGCATGACTACGACCACCAGCGCATCCGGGCCATCGCCGAACCGCACCAGGATTGCGCCGCGCCCAGCCGGCCCGGGTAGAGGGTGATCCTCGATCGCTGTGGGACGTAATCGGCTGAGCACACCATTGCTGTGCTGGGCCAAGCGCCCGAGATTGCGATTGAGTTGTTGATACCAGTAAGGGAATTCGCCCTGTTGGGCCAGGTATTTGACCTGATTGACGTAGCCGGAGCGGTGGCTACCGCCATCGGCTTCCTGCAGGGCGACCAGATCGAAGTCGCTCAGCAAGCCGCCGATTTTCTCCAGGTTACCGGCCCGCCCTTTGTGCGGCAGCACATGCTGCCAACTGCGGGTCAGGTAATGACGGTAGTTTTGCGTGCTGTTGCCGACCTGGATATTGAAGCTGAGCAAACGCAAACGCCGATCATCCGGCATCACAAAGGATGTCAGATGATCCTCGTTGACCTGCGCTTCATGCAAGCCAACGATTCGCTCGCTTTTCCAGCGCCGCACGGGGGAGGCGCCGCTTAGTTCTTGCTCGGCGATGCGGCGGCTGCACGCTCTTTGGCAATCAACTGGTCCGCGACATCCAATGTGCCTTCTGGGCCGCCGGCGGTGCCAAGGTCAAAACGGTATTTACCGTTAACCACCATGGTCGGTACGCCAGAGATGCCGTACTTCTGGGCAAGCTCTTTGGCTTTTTTGATCTGGCCGGCAATGGCAAACGAATTGTAGGTCGCCAGGAATTTGTCTTTGTCGACGCCCTGTGTCGCCAGGAACTCTGCCATTTCGTCAGGCTTGGTCAGGCGCTTGCCTTCTTTCTGGATGGCATTGAACACAGCCGCGTGAACCTTGTGCTCAACCCCCATGGCTTCCAGCGTCAGGAACATCTGGCCATGAGCGTCCCATGGGCCGCCGAACATGGCAGGCAGACGTACGAAGTTCACATCGGCCGGCAGCTTCTCGGCCCATGGATTAACCACCGGTTCAAAGGCGTAGCAATGCGGGCAGCCATACCAGAACAGCTCGACCACTTCGATCTTGCCAGGCACCGCTACGGGCACCGCGTTGCTCAGCTCTACATATTGTTTACCCGCTTCAAGCGGCTCGGCCGCTTGAGCGGTCATGCCAAACAGGCTGGCGCTGACGAGAGCGGCGCTGAGAATCAGATTACGCATGCTTTACTCCTGGGCAAATAAGGTCGCTTCAACGTGACCGGGTTAAGACCGGTCCTTTCAAGCTTGAGTTCGATAGTGTAGCGGCAGATGCCATGAAAAAGGGCAGCCGAAGCTGCCCTTTGAGGTTTACATCCAAGGATTAAACGATCGTTAACGTTGCCACAGGCGCTTGGCCCAGGCCTCGTCGACCGTACAGACCTTAGTGCAGGCCTTGAATGTAGCTGGCCAGCGCCTTGATATCCTTGTTGCTCAACTTGGCAGCAATGCCACGCATGATCATCGAGTCGCCGTCGTTGGTACGATCGCCTTCACGGAAGTCGGTCAGTTGTTTTTCAACATAACCGGCGTGCTGGCCACCCAGGTGCGGGAAGCCGGCGGCGGCGTTGCCCTGACCGTCTGGCGAGTGGCAACCGGTGCAGGCAGGCAGGCCTTTTTCCAGGTCACCACCACGAAACAGCGCTTCGCCACGGGCCACCAGAGCCGGGTCAGCAGCGCCAACAGAGCTTTTCTGACTTGAGTAGAAAGCCGCAATATCCGCGAGATCCTGATCGTTCAGGTTGGTCAGCAGGCCGGTCATTTCCAGCACCTGGCGTTTGCCATCCTTGATTTCATGCAACTGTTTGAGCAGGTAGCGATCGCCTTGCCCGGCCAGTTTTGGAAAGTTAGGGGCCATGCTATTGCCGTCTGGACCGTGACAAGCGCCACACACAGCAGTTTTTGCCTGACCGGCAGCCGCATCGCCCACAAGAGCGGTGCCTGCAGCCTGGGCAATCCCGGTGACGCCCAAGGTCAACAGCAGACTCACGAATATTTTGTTCATCAGCTAATCCAACTACGGCTAAGGGTTAAAGAGTTATGGCCGGGGTACTGACTCATCAATTGAATGACGGCTCGGTAATCCTCGACACTGCAGTCCATGCACAAACCACGCGGCGGCATCGCCTTGAAACCCTGGGTCACGTGTTGCACCAGCGTCTCCATACCTTGCTCCAATCCTGGCCTTCGGCTTCCCGATCACTCGATCCAGGGGCTGTTGGCAGTTGACCGGCATGGCAGGCGACACAAACGCGGTTGTACACGGCTTCCGGATCCTGTGTAGCCTGAGCGCTATAAAGCGGCATCAAGATACCGGCAGCTAGCAGCCATTTCGTCATAAAACGACCTTTTCAGGGTTGGGAGCTTGCTGCGTTCTAATGCGCAACCTGGGTCTATCGCTCCCGTGTTCTTCATCCTACGCTGGGACAAAGCGCACACAAAATCTGCGGCATTATATACTGGCGTCACTGAAACGGAAACGACACGCTCGCCGCGTCCATTCCTGACGCCGCTCACATCGGAAATCCCATGCAACTCAAGAACCCCATTCTCGGTCTGTGCCAACAGGCTACCTTCATGCTCAGCGCAGCCAAAGTTGATCAATGCCCCGACGACGACGGCTACGAAGTCGCGTTTGCCGGGCGCTCAAACGCCGGCAAGTCCAGCGCACTCAACACTTTGACCCATGCCAGCCTGGCGCGCACATCGAAAACACCCGGCCGCACCCAACTGCTGAACTTCTTCCAGCTGGACGAAGAACGTCGCCTGGTTGACCTTCCCGGCTATGGCTACGCCAAAGTACCCATCCCGCTAAAAATGCACTGGCAGCGTCACCTCGAAGCTTATTTCGGCAGCCGCGAAAGCCTCAAAGGCGTGATCTTGATGATGGATATCCGTCATCCAATGACCGATTTCGACGTTTTGATGCTGGACTGGACGACGTCGAGCAGCATGCCGATGCATATTTTGCTGACTAAAGCCGACAAACTGACGTACGGCGCAGCCAAAAATACATTGCTTAAAATTCAGGCTGATATCCGTAAGCGTTGGGGTGACTCGGTCACGATCCAGCTGTTCTCCACGCCTAAGCGCATGGGCCTGGAAGAGGCGTACACCGTACTGGCACGCTGGATGGAATTGCCCAATAAAGGCGAAGAGGCTGGCGAGTCCGAGGCATAAGGAATCGCAGGCAAAAAAAACCCCGGACTTCGTATGGGGGGGAGAAGTCCGGGGTTTAAGCACTGGACCGCTAGGGCGTGGTCCAGAATCTGCCAACACTTAACACAACATTAGGAGCTTGAAGGTTTAACCCTTCAATAAATCTGAGTGGTGTGTGGCCGATTTAGTTCCAGCGCACCGGCAAACAATTCGGCATAAGCCCGATCACACCCATCCCCCCCTGTGTGGAGCGAGCGAACTCACTCCGCCAGCAGGCCGCATTTGTCAGTGCGCCTCGTCCCAGTTATTGCCCACACCCACTTCAACCACCAGCGGCACATCCAGCTTCGCGGCATCACTCATGTGACTGCGCACCTCATCGCGTACCTGCTCCACCAGGTCTTCGCGCACTTCAAGCACCAATTCATCGTGTACCTGCAGGATGACGCGGGCATCGAGACCCGACGCATTCAGCCAGTTATCCACAGCCACCATGGCTTTCTTGATGATGTCAGCCGCCGTGCCCTGCATCGGCGCATTGATCGCAGTGCGTTCAGCCCCTTTGCGCAGCGCCGGGTTTTTAGCGTTGATCTCGGGCAGATACAGGCGACGACCAAAGATGGTCTCGACGTATCCTTGTTCCGAAGCCTGGGCGCGGGTGCGCTCCATGTAATCCAGCACACCCGGGTAGCGCGCAAAGTAACGGTCGATATACGCCTGCGATTGCTTGCGATCGACCCCGATCTGTTTGGCCAGGCCAAAGGCGCTCATGCCGTAGATCAGACCGAAGTTAATCGCCTTGGCGCTGCGGCGCTGGTCCGTGGTGACCTCGTCCAGCTCAACGCCGAACACCTCGGCCGCTGTGGCGCTATGCACATCCAGGTTGTTGCGGAAGGCATACAGCAGCCCTTCGTCCTTGGCCAGGTGAGCCATGATCCGCAGTTCGATTTGCGAATAGTCCGCGGCCAGCAGCTTGTAACCTTGGGGCGCGACAAACGCCTGGCGGATTCGACGGCCTTCAGCGGTACGGATCGGAATGTTCTGCAAATTCGGATCGCTGGACGACAAACGTCCGGTCGCCGTCACCGCCTGATGGTAAGACGTGTGAATCCGGCCAGTGCGCGGATTGATCTGCTCCGGCAAGCGGTCGGTGTAGGTGCTTTTCAGTTTGCTTAGCGAGCGGTACTGCATCAAAACCTTGGGCAGCGGGAAATCCTGCTCGGCCAGCTCAGCCAGCACGGCCTCTGCGGTCGAAGGCTGGCCCTTGGCGGTCTTGCTGATGATGGGCAAGCCCAGTTTTTCATACAAGATCACACCGAGCTGCTTGGGCGAGCCCAGGTTGAACTCTTCACCGGCAATGGCAAAGGCCTCGCGCTCAAGTGCCACAAGCTTGTCGCCCAGCTCAACACTCTGGATCCCCAGCAGGTTGGCATCTACCAGCGCACCCTGACGCTCAATACGCGCCAGCACAGGCACTAGCGGCATTTCAATGTCCGTCAGTACAGCATTCAGGCTAGGGATTGCCGTCAGCTTCTCATGCAGAACCTGGTGCAAACGCAATGTCACATCAGCATCTTCAGCGGCGTACGGACCGGCTTGCTCCAACGAGATCTGGTCGAAGGTCAGTTGCTTGACGCCCTTGCCGGCGATGTCCTGAAAGCTGGTGGTGGCATGGCCCAGATATTTGAGCGCCAGGCTGTCCATATCGTGGCGGGTGGCCGTGGAGTCGAGCACGTAGGACTCCAGCATGGTGTCGTAGGCAATGCCCTGCACCGTGATGCCGCAGGCCGGATCGCCACCAATGGCGCAATTGGCCAGAATATTCATGTCGAACTTGGCGTGCTGACCGACCTTGGCCTTGTCCGGGTCTTCCAGCAGCGGCTTGAGGGCACGCAACACGGTGTCGCGGTCCAATTGCTCCGGCACGCCCATGTAGGAATGCGTTAGCGGAATGTAAGCCGCTTCGCCGGGCTTGACTGCAAACGACAGCCCCACCAATTGCGCTTGCTGCGCGTCTATGCCGGTAGTTTCAGTATCAAAGGCAACCAGCTTGGCGTCATTGAGCTTTTTCAGCCAAACGTCGAAACGCGCTTGATCCAGGATCGTTTCGTACTGCGACTCCGCCGCCTCCACCGCTGGCTCTTCATGCACCACCACCTGCCCGGCGCGCTTGGCCTCGCGCTCGACTTCAGCGATCCAGCTCTTGAACTCCAGTACGGTGTACAGCTCAATCAGCTTTTCACAGTCAGGCGCCTTGAGGTGCAAGTCTTCCAGACCGATCTCCAGCGGCACATCGATTTTAATCGTCGCCAGTTGATAGGACAGGAACGCCATTTCTCGATGTTCTTCGAGCTTGGCCGGCAGGTTTTTAGCCCCGCGGATCGGTAAAGTCGGCACGACGTCGAGTTTTTCGTACAGATCAACAAGGCCACCGCCAACACCCATCAGCAAGCCTGACGCGGTTTTCGGGCCAATCCCCGGGACGCCAGGAATGTTGTCGGACGAATCGCCCATCAGCGCGAGGTAATCGATGATCTGCTCGGGGGCGACGCCAAACTTCTCTTTCACGCCTTCGATATCCATCACGCTGCCGGTCATGGTGTTGACCAGGGTGATGTGGCCATCGACCAGTTGCGCCATGTCCTTGTCGCCGGTCGAAATCACCACCGGACGGTCTGCCGCGGCACTGCTGCGGGCCAGCGTACCGATCACATCGTCAGCTTCAACGCCTTCGACGCACAGCAAAGGAAAGCCCAGGGCGATGACGCTGGCATGCAAAGGCTCAATTTGAACCCGCATGTCATCGGGCATGCTCGGTCGATTCGCCTTGTATTCGGCGTACATGTCATCGCGAAATGTACCGCCCTTGGCATCGAAAACCACCGCAAACGGGCTGTCCGGGTACTGCTTGCGCAGGCTTTTCAGCATGTTCAAAACGCCCTTCACAGCACCTGTCGGCAGGCCCTTGGAGGTAGTCAGCGGTGGCAGCGCATGGAAGGCGCGGTACAGATATGAAGAACCGTCCACCAGGACGAGGGGAGCTTGGCTCATGAGCAGGATCAACCTTTTCGGCGAGTCCGGCGCTAGAATGTCCGGACCAATGACGACAAAGGGACAAGGTTATCATGCGCACACTCAATCGCCTGTTGCTGACCGGCTTGTTTGCATTCACTCCGCTGGTAACCTTTGCAGCTGATGAAGCAGTCACCGCCGACCCAGACGTAACCATTCGCACGGAAGGCGACAAAACCATTCAGGAATACCGTCAAAACGGTTTTCTGTACGCCATCAAGGTCACCCCAAAAGGGGGCAAACCGTACTTTCTGGTACGCGCTGATGGTACTGATGCCAATTACATCCGTTCCGACCAGCCGGATATGCTGATTCCTTCGTGGAAAATCTTCGAATGGAAATAGCGTCTTAACTTTAATTGGCGCCGCTTGAATGCGGCGCCCGTACTGGCAATTTAAATCATGTCTGTATTCACCCCACTGACTCGCCCTGAGCTGGAGACTTTTCTTGCGCCTTACGGACTCGGCCGTCTGCTCGATTTCCAGGGGATTGCCGCTGGCAGCGAAAACACCAATTACTTCATCAGCCTGGAGCAGGGCGAATTTGTCCTGACCCTGGTTGAGCGTGGCCCGATCAAAGAGATGCCGTTCTTTATCGAACTGCTCGATGTGCTGCACGCCGCAGATTTACCCGTGCCCTTCGCCTTGCGCACCGTCGACGGCGAGGCACTGCGCGAACTCAAAGGCAAACCGGCGTTGCTGCAGCCGCGCCTGGCCGGCAAACATATTCGCGAAGCCAACGCCCAGCATTGCGCACAGGTCGGCGACCTCCTGGGGCACTTGCACGTCGCCACACGCGATAACGTGTTGGAACGCAAGACGGATCGAGGCCTGGACTGGATGCTGGCCGAAGGCCCGGCGCTGATGGCCAACCTGGAGCCGGCAGCGGCTCAGTTACTGCAAAAGGCCCTGAGCGAAATCACCGAGCGCAAGGCGCAGATCCTGGCATTGCCACGAGCCAACCTGCACGGTGACTTGTTCCGCGATAACGCCATGTTTGAAGGTACGCATCTGACGGGGCTGATCGACTTTTACAACGCCTGCTCCGGCCCGATGCTGTACGACGTGGCGATTGCCCTGAATGACTGGTGCGCTGACGATGACGGTCAGATTGACGCCCCTCGTGCTCGCGCCCTGCTGGGGGCCTACGCCACACTGCGCCCGTTCACGGCCAGCGAGGCCGAGCTCTGGCCGACCTTACTGCGCGTCGCCTGCGTGCGGTTCTGGTTGTCACGCCTGATCGCAGCCCAGACCTTCGCCGGTCAAGACGTACTGATTCACGATCCGGGCGAATTTGAACGTCGCCTGGCGTTGCGCCAGAACGTGAAACTGCCGCTGCCGTTCGCGCTTTAAAGCAGGTCGCAATCCGTGTAGCCGCCGTCAAATCCTCGGTGGCGGCTACAGGATTAGCCGTGGTTTAGAGGCTTTCGAGGCAGCCTGCCAGGTCGTTCCCCAACTTCTCCAGCAACTGCTCGTAGCCTTGAGCGGTAGCAGGCGTAAAACCACCCAATGCATCCAGCTCAGCCAGTTTGACCGGCATGCCCGCAGTCAGCGTTTCAGCCAGGCGCGGACGAATGGGAGGGTCGCTGAATACACAGGTCTTGCCCACTTCCTGCAAACGCTTGCGCATCGCCGCCACATGCTGAGCGCCGGGCTGTACTTCCGACGCGACGCTGAACACGCCAGCATGCTTGAGCCCATAGGCATTTTCAAAATAGTCGTAGCCTTCGTGGAAAACGAAGTACGGCTTATCCGCAACCGCGGCCATACGCACCTTTAGCCGCGCATCCAATGCATCCAGACGCTCATTGAACGCCTTGAGGTTACTTTGGTAACGAGCTGCGTTCGCCGGGTCTTTCTCGCTCAAGTCAGCCGCCATTCTGGCTGCGATCACCCGCGCATTGTCAGGGGCGAGCCACAAATGGGCGTCCAGCGATCCCGGGCGATGATCGTGATCATGTTCGGCAGCATCTTCTTCATGGGAGTGGTTATCTTCGGCGAAATGACGCAGTTTCAAACCCGGCAGGTTTTGCACCATGATGCTCGGCAGGGTGCGGCTCTTGGTCACTCGCGGCAAGAAGCCTTCCAGATCCGGCCCGATCCAGTACAGCAGGTCAGCCGACTGCACACGCCGTACGTCAGAAGGGCGCAAAGCATAGTGATGCGGCGAAGCCCCCGGTGGCAAAAGTACCTCCGGCTGGCCCACACCGTCCTGCACCGCGGCTGCAATCAGCTGCAAGGGCTTGATACTGGTCAGTACGCTGACCTCGGCCTGAGCCGGACTAAACACCCATAAACTGGCGCTTAAAGTAAGAAAAAGGGAAAAAAGACGCGGCACGATGAGCACTCATGATGGCTGAAACAGGTAACATAATAACGTCTCCATCAAAAATCGTCGCCGCCCATGCCTATAACACCGCTTGCCAGCCGTCCCCACGATCACTCTCACTGCGTTCACAGCGCGCTCAGCGAGGCGGATGTTCTGTGCGCGCAAAAAGGCCTGCGTCTGACGGCATTGCGTCGCCGCGTGCTGGAACTCGTATGGCAGAGCCATAAGCCGCTGGGGGCCTATGACATTCTGGCGGTGCTCAGCGAGCAGGATGGACGTCGGGCCGCACCGCCGACCGTTTATCGGGCACTGGATTTTTTGCTCGAAAATGGTTTGGTGCACCGCATTTCGTCGCTCAACGCTTTTATCGGCTGTAGCCACCCGGAGCATCCGCATCAGGGACAGTTCCTGATTTGCCGCAGTTGCCATGCGGCCATCGAGCTTGAACAAAAAACCATCAGCGATGCGATTATCAACAGCGCCCACGATGTCGGCTTTACTGTGGAAGGGCAGACTGTTGAAGTGATTGGCCTGTGTTCGGGTTGCCGGGAGTCCTGATGAGCACCGCACTGATTCGCCTTGAACACGTCACGGTGACTTATGCCGGGCAAAACGTACTCGACAACATCCAGCTGAGTGTTGAGCCCGGCCAGATTGTCACCCTGATCGGCCCCAACGGTGCCGGGAAAACCACGCTGGTCAAAGCCGTACTCGGCTTGCTCAAGCCCACCCGCGGCAGCGTCTGGCGCAAGCCCAAGTTGCGCGTCGGCTATATGCCGCAAAAATTGCACGTCGACCCCACGCTGCCATTGTCCGTGCTGCGCTTTTTGCGCTTGGTGCCCGGCGTGGATCGCGCCCAGGCCCTCGCCGCACTCAAAGAAGTGGGCGCCGAAAAGGTCATCGACAGTCCGGTGCAAAGTGTTTCAGGCGGTGAAATGCAGCGCGTATTGCTGGCCCGCGCCCTGTTGCGCAAGCCCGAGCTGCTGGTGCTGGACGAGCCGGTACAAGGCGTGGATGTCGCCGGCCAGGCCGAGCTCTACAGCCTGATCACACGCTTGCGCGACCGCCACGGTTGCGGGGTGTTGATGGTTTCTCACGACTTGCACCTGGTGATGAGCACCACCGACCAAGTGGTCTGCCTCAACCGTCACGTCTGCTGCTCGGGTCATCCGGAGCAGGTCAGCGGCGACCCGGCTTTCGTTGAGTTGTTTGGCAAAGACGCACAAAGCCTGGCGATTTATCACCACCACCACGACCACGCCCATGATTTGCATGGTTCAGTGGTCAGCGAAGACGCCGCAGCGGCGCCCGCACATGTTCATGGAGAAGGCTGCAAGCATGGCTGATTTTCTGTTGTATGCCCTGCTGGCAGGCCTGGCGCTGGCAATCGTCGCAGGCCCACTGGGTTCGTTCGTGGTCTGGCGGCGCATGGCTTATTTTGGCGACACGTTGTCCCACGCGGCCTTGCTTGGCGTAGCCATGGGCTTTTTGCTCGACATCAGCCCCACCATTGCGGTGACGGTCGGCTGCCTGTTGCTGGCCGTGTTGCTGGTGACCTTGCAACAGCGTCAATCCCTGGCCTCCGACACTCTTCTCGGAATTCTCGCACCCAGCACCTTGTCCCTCGGGCTGGTCGTACTAAGCTTCATGCATGAAGTGCGGATCGACCTGATGGCCTACCTGTTCGGTGACTTGCTGGCGATCAGTCCGACCGACCTGATGTGGATCATCGGCGGCAGTGCTGCGGTGCTGACTTTGCTGGTCGCACTGTGGAGGCCGTTACTGGCGATTACCGTGCATGAAGAGCTCGCCATGGTTGAAGGTCTGCCGATAGCCGCACTGCGCTTGACCTTGATGCTGTTGATCGCCGTGGTGATCGCCGTGGCGATGAAGATTGTCGGGGTGCTATTGATCACGTCCCTGCTGATCATCCCGGCCGCAGCGGCTCAACGTCACGCCCGCTCCCCGGAGCAAATGGCATTGGGCGCCAGCTTGCTGGGAATGCTGGCCGTGTGTGGCGGGCTGGCCCTGTCATGGTTCAAAGACACGCCCGCGGGACCATCGATTGTGGTGTGTGCCGCGTCACTGTTTCTGCTGAGTTTTGTTCTGCCCCGTCGAGGGGTGTAGACTTGCTCGTTTTTTGCGCACTTAGAGAGCCGCAGGAATGAAGCTGTTCAACTCCCGTTACTTGCTCCTGGCAGCGTTTTCCTTGCTGTTGGGCGCCTGCCAAAGCACGCCGTCTGCCGACAATGCTGTCCCGGACGCGCGCGCTGCGACTATTGCACAGCTGGAGCAAAACCTGGCCAGCAGTGAACTCGCGACCGCTGAAGATCAACTGGCGACCTTGCAGGCGCAAACGCCGGATGATCCTCAATTGGTGCAGTACCAGCGCCAGCTGGCTGAAGCCTACCTGCAACGCAGCCAGATCGTGTTGCAGAAGGGTGATGTCAATGCTGCAGCCACTGCGCTAAGCCGCGCTCGCGCCTTGATGCCCAAGGCCCCGGCACTGACCGGAGGCGTCAACAGCGCCATCGCTCAGGCCCGTAAAGCTGAGCTGGAGCGAGCCGAAGCTGCCCTTCGAGCAGCCGAAGCCCGACCACCGGCGAAGGTCATTGACCCTGCCGCCGAAAGCACCACCGTCAGATTGAATATCAGCGATATTGCAAAACTTCGCCATCAGTTGGATCTGATCGCGCAAGATATCGTCAACTATCAATGTGCCGTCAGCCTGCAGGTTCCGCGCACGGCAGACTACCCTTGGTTGTCCACTCTGATCAGCAAGCGGGTCAAAAAGCTCGACCCTGAGTTTGACCTCAAGCTCGAGCGTCAAATCGTACGCCATGTGCCTGCGCAAATGGTGCTGACCCCCAGCAAGCCGTAAGTGCAGCCGTGCAGGCGCTTTCGAGCGCCTGCACGCGCAACCCCTGCCTGTTACGCCGGCACTGCCTTGGCCCTGGCTTCCCGCGCCCATACCCGATGTTGTGCAATGGCGGCAAAGAATGCCTTGAACGGCTTGGCATCCTTGAGCACCAGCAAACCCTCATCGGCCTGCAGATGCAGCACATCAAGCAGCTGAGCGGCCTCGCCATGCAACGCAATGGCCTTGAGATGCTTGTAGGCTTCCAGCAGGTAGTGCAACGCAACACCGTCTGCGCTCAACGCCTTGATTGATGCCGCGCCACCCGGAACAAACACCGCGTCAAAGGCCACCGAAGGCAAACCTTCCATCGACGCATCGACCGGCAACAACTTGCCTTGAGCCGTTTTAACCGGTGCCGACGTCGGCCCCAGCAGCTTGGCGTGGGCGCCTTCAGCAGCCAATGCCTGCTTTAACGCATCGATCGCGGCACCATCGACACCATTTGCCGCCAGAATCGCCACTTTTCGCGTCTTGATATCGCCGGGCAGCAGGTTGGCCTGGCTCAAGGCCGGAGATTGGGCGAGCCCGGTTTTGCGAACGGCCACAGTACCCGCCTTGGGTGGCGTAATGCCCAGGTTATCCGCCACGCGCTTGGCCAGCCCCAGGTCAATATTCGCCAGGATTTCATTCACCTGACGCTCGCGGATAGGTTCGCGCTCGACCTTGCCCAACTCAAAGCTGTAAGCCGCAATAATGTGCTCTTGCTCATGCTTGCTCATGCTATTGAAAAACAACCGCGCTTGCGAAAAGTGGTCACTGAAAGACTCGCTGCGCTGGCGGATCTTGTTTGCATCGATACGCTCGGGGTAGCTCTCAAAACCGCCATCGTGTGCAGCAGGCGGCGTTTCCTTAGGCCAGCCGCCGTCAATGGAGTTCGGCTCGTAAGAGGCACGCCCCTTGTTAATGGTGCTGCGGTGCTGCGCATCGCGCTGGTTGTTATGCCCGGGGGCAACGGGACGGTTGATGGGAATTTCGTGAAAGTTAGGCCCGCCAAGTCGGCTGATTTGCGTATCGGTGTATGAAAACAGACGCCCTTGCAGCAGCGGGTCATTGGAGAAGTCGATCCCCGGCACGATGTGCCCGGGGCAAAATGCAACTTGCTCGGTTTCGGCAAAGAAATTGTCGGGGTTTCGGTTCAGCACCATCTTGCCCAGAGGCGTGATCGGCACCAGCTCTTCGGGAATCAGCTTGGTCGGGTCGAGAATGTCGAAGTCAAACGAATGCTCGTCTTCCTCGGCGATGATCTGCACCCCAAGCTCCCACTCAGGGAAGTCACCGGTTTCAATCGATTCCCACAGGTCGCGACGGTGAAAATCGGTGTCTTTGCCTGCCAGTTTTTGCGCTTCATCCCACACCAGCGAACACGTACCCACACTCGGACGCCAATGGAATTTGACGAAATGTGACGTGCCTTTGGCATTGATCAAACGGAAGGTATGCACCCCGAAGCCCTGCATACTGCGCAGGCTTTTCGGAATAGCCCGGTCGGACATGGCCCAAATCACCATGTGAGCGGTTTCTGGCACCAGCGAAACGAAATCCCAGAACGTGTCATGGGCTGAGCCGCCGGTGGGCATTTCATTATGGGGTTCAGGTTTTACCGCGTGAACAAAGTCAGGGAACTTGACCGCGTCCTGAATGAAAAACACCGGCATGTTGTTACCAACCAGGTCGAAGTTACCTTCGTCTGTATAGAACTTCACGGCAAAACCGCGCACGTCGCGCACCGTGTCACCGGAGCCACGCGGTCCCTGCACGGTAGAAAAGCGCACAAATACGGGGGTCTTCTTGCCCGGATCCTGCAGGAAGCCGGCCTTGGTCAACGCTGTATGCGGCTCATAAGTCTGGAAGTAACCATGAGCACCCGTTCCACGGGCATGGACAATGCGCTCCGGGATGCGCTCGTGGTCAAAATGGGTGATTTTCTCACGCATAATGAAGTCTTCGAGCAGCGAAGGCCCCCGGGCACCTGCTTTCAGGGTGTTTTGATTATCGGCAATCTTCACCCCTTGATTGGTGCGCAACGCCTGACCCGTCGCGTCGTCGCGAAAAATCTCCAGGCTGTCCAGTTTGACGTTCGTGTTGCCACGATCCATGGTGTCTGTTCCGGCCATTTGGCTCTTGTTCGGAGACGGTTTTTTCGTGCTCATCAGACTTAACTCCTTGTTCGCAAAAGCCCGTCTTGCGGGCGCTGTCTACAAATGCCCCAAGCGGGACGCGAGCTGCCTAAGTACTGACTGGAACCCTTTACAGGCGTTCCTTTTTTTTGACCTTTAGTCGTCTTATTGCCAATTTGAAGGTTTACACCGAAATAAATGCTAAGAACCGCTATACGGACAGGCTAAAATGCGCGCCCGGCTAACCGCTGATCTTCTTTTTTTACGCGCCCCACAAGGTTCGCTACGTGATTGAGTTCCATAACGTTCATAAAACTTACCGGGTCGCCGGTAAGGACATTCCCGCGTTGCACTCCACCAGTTTGCGTGTCGAGAGCGGCCAGGTGTTCGGCCTGATTGGCCACTCCGGCGCGGGTAAAAGTACATTGCTGCGCCTGATCAACCGCCTCGAAACCCCAAGTGGCGGGCAGATCATTGTCGACAACGAAGACGTCACCGCGATGGATGCCAAAGGCCTGCGGCGCTTTCGTCAACAGGTCGGCATGATTTTCCAGCACTTCAATCTGCTGGCATCCAAGACCGTTGCTGACAACGTCGCGATGCCACTGACGCTGGCAGGTGAATTGTCCCGCCGCGAGATTGACCAGCGCGTCGCTGAATTGCTGGCGCGGGTGGGCTTGTCTGACCACGCCAAAAAATACCCGGCGCAACTGTCCGGTGGTCAAAAACAGCGTGTGGGTATTGCCCGTGCGCTGGCCACCAAGCCAAAAGTGCTGCTGTGCGACGAGGCCACCAGTGCCCTCGACCCGCAAACCACGGCGTCGGTCCTGCAACTGCTGGCCGAAATCAACCGTGAGTTGAAGCTGACCATCGTGCTGATCACTCACGAGATGGATGTGATCCGTCGCGTGTGCGATGAAGTCGCGGTGATGGATGCGGGCGTGATTGTCGAACAGGGCCCGGTAGCGCAAGTGTTCTTGCACCCGACGCACCCCACGACCAAACGCTTTGTGCAGGAAGACGAGCACATCGATGAAAGCGAGCAGCGCGACGACTTCGCTCATGTGCCAGGTCGCATTGTTCGCCTGACCTTCCAGGGCGAAGGCACCTACGCGCCGTTGCTGGGCACCATCGCTCGTGAAACGGGTGTGGACTACAGCATCCTGGCCGGCCGCATTGACCGCATCAAAGACACCCCTTATGGGCAACTGACCCTCGCCATCACCGGTGGCGACATGGAAGCTGCTTTCGCGCGCTTCATCGCTGCGGACGTACATATGGAGGTGCTGCGCTAATGGAATCCCTTTTGAGCTTTTTCGGCAACATCGACTGGTACGAAATCTGGCTGGCCACCGGCGACACGCTGATGATGCTTGGCGGTTCGCTGCTGTTCACCATCGTGTTGGGTCTGCCGCTGGGCGTGCTGCTGTTTCTGTGCAGCCCTCGGCAACTGTTTGAACAAAAAGCGGTGTATGCCTTGCTGTCGCTGGTGGTGAACATCCTGCGATCGCTGCCGTTTATCATCCTGCTGATCGTCATGATCCCGTTCACCGTGCTGATCACCGGGACGTCGCTGGGCGTTGCCGGTGCAATTCCGCCACTGGTGGTCGGCGCCACACCGTTCTTCGCCCGCTTGGTCGAGACCGCACTGCGCGAAGTGGATCGCGGCATTATCGAAGCGACCCAGGCAATGGGCGCCAGTACCCGCCAGATCATTACCAGCGCGCTGCTGCCAGAAGCCCGTCCCGGCATCTTTGCGGCGATTACCGTGACTGCAATCACACTGGTTTCCTACACTGCTATGGCCGGTGTGGTCGGTGCCGGTGGTTTGGGCGACCTGGCAATCCGCTTCGGTTACCAACGTTTCCAGACCGACGTCATGATCGTCACAGTGGTACTGCTGCTGATTCTGGTGCAAATTCTGCAAACCGTTGGCGATCGGCTGGTGGTGCACTTTTCGCGCAAGTAAGCGTGGCCTCGTTAATAAACGTAACCGCCAGCCCGCGGCTGGCAGGCACCTGAAAGCAGGTGCCCACAAGGAGTTGCTGAATGAAGAAGTTATTTGCTGCTGTGGCTGCTGTTGCTGCGTTTTCGGCTCAGGCAGGCGATCTGTCGGTGGCGGCTACGCCGGTGCCACACGCTGAAATCCTGGAGTTCGTGAAGCCTGCGCTGGCCAAAGAGGGCGTTAATCTCAAGGTCAAGGTTTTCACTGACTACGTGCAACCCAACGTACAAGTCGCGCAAAAGCGTCTGGACGCCAACTTCTTCCAGCACCAGCCATACCTGGATGAGTTCAACAAGGCTAAAGGCACCGATCTGGTCAACGTAGCCAACGTTCACCTCGAGCCGCTGGGTGCTTACTCCAGCAAATTCAAGAACGTTGCCGATATCCCGGACGGCGCAGCCGTGATCATCCCTAACGATGCCACCAACGGCGGCCGTGCCTTGCTGCTGCTGCAACAGGCGGGGCTGATCACGCTCAAGGATCCGAAAAACATCCTGTCGACCACCAAGGACATCGCCGAAAACTCGAAAAACCTGAAGTTCCGCGAACTGGAAGCCGCCACGATCCCGCGCGTGCTGACCCAGGTCGATCTGGCGCTGATCAACACAAACTATGCGCTGGAAGCCAAGCTGAATCCGGAAAAAGACGCGCTGGTCATCGAAGGCAAAGACTCACCTTACGTGAACATTCTGGTGGCTCGCCCGGACAACAAGGATTCGGCTGATATGCAGAAGCTGATCAATGCCCTGCACACGCCGCAAGTGAAGAAGTTCATCGAAGAGAAATACAAAGGCGCCATCGTTCCGGCGTTCTGATCCACGTACACCGCTATGAGAACGGACCCATCCCCTGCAGGGACGGCTGAATGCTGAGCTCTTTTGGAGCAGCGCTCGCCGAAACCTGCAGGGGATTGTCTGTATCTGTCCCCCGCGTTACTTCCTTTCGAGCAAGCCCGGCAACTGGGCAACCATTTTCTGGGTGTTGAACGGTGCCCTGATAAAACCCCGCTGAGTACCGTCCGGCCCGATCAGCGCCAGATTCCCGCTGTGGTCCACGGTGTAGTTCGGCTTGCTGGTGTCCGCCGGGATAAACGGAATACTCACCGCGTTGGCCAACGTTTGCAGCTCATCCACCGAGCCGGGTGTCAGCCCGACAAACGTTGGGTCGAAGTAGCCAAGGTATTGCTTGAGCTGCTGTGGGGTGTCGCGGTTTGGATCGACGCTGACCAGTACGATTTGCAGTTTGTCTTGCGCCGCTTGCGGCAGCTCGCTTTTGATCTGACGCAACTGGGCGAGGGTGGTCGGGCAGATATCCGGGCAAAAGGTGTAGCCAAAGAACAACAGGCTCCACTTGTCATTCAGCTCGTCCATCTGCACCGGCTGACCGTCCTGATTGGTCATTTTTATCTCCGGCAACTGGCGACTCTGAGGAAGCAGAATGATCCCCGCATCGATCAGAGACGTCGTATCGACCTGGCCTTTGCCCGACATGATTTTGTTAAACGTCAGGCCCATGACCAATGCCACCAGCGCGACGAGGATAAAGACCGTTTTTTGAGTTTTAGTCATAGCTTCAACATGAGGTAGTGATCGACAAGCAGCGCGGCAAATAGCCAGAGCAAGTAGTAAATCGAGTACTTGAACGTATTGATCGCGGCGTGCGGTTGAGTACCACGGTACAGCACCCATGCCCAATGCAGAAAGCGTGCGCCCAATCCGAGTGCACAGGCCAGGTAAAGCGCGCCGCTCATGTGAATCACAAATGGCAGCAGACTGACCGCCAGCAACACACAGGTGTACAGCAGAATATGCACTTTGGTGTAGTGCTCGCCGTGGGTGACCGGCAGCATCGGAATATCGGCCTTGGCGTATTCGGCCTTGCGATGAATCGCCAGCGCCCAAAAGTGCGGCGGGGTCCAGGCAAAGATAATCAGCACCAGCAGCAGGGGTTCGGCCGTGACATGGCCAGTGACCGCCACCCATCCCAACAATGGCGGAGCCGCCCCGGCCAACCCGCCAATCACTATGTTCTGCGGTGTGGCGCGCTTGAGAAAGCCGGTGTAAATCACGGCGTAGCCGAGCAGCGAAGCCAGCGTCAGCCAGGCGGCCAGGGCATTGGTAAAAATCAGCAACAGCGCCAGCCCCGAGACCGCCAGTAACAAAGCGAAAGACAATGCTGCCAGGGCCGAGATCCGGCCTTCGGCCAAAGGCCGCTTGTGGGTGCGCGCCATCAGGGCATCGATACGCCGGTCCAGCACATGGTTGACCGCTGCGGCGCCCCCCGCACACAAGCCAATCCCCAGGTTGCCGAACACCAGCACCGCCCACGGCACACCGGCCCGGGTCGCCAAAAACATGCCCACCAGCGAAGTGATGAGCATCAGTACCACGACTTTGGGCTTGGTCAGCTCCAGGTAATCGCGCCACCGGGCCGAGCGATAACGCTCGCCGGTCAGGGTCGCCATGGCAGTTCTCCTTTAAGGGTGAAGGGACCGGCCGTTGCGCGCCGGGGGCTGAAGGTCCACCGCGCAAAACGCGGAGCCCTGACCCTGACCAGCGCCGTGCGAGCGTGATAGTTAACCAGCACCAGCGTCAGCAACAGCGCCGCGCCGCCCGCGTTGTGCGCCACCGCCACGGTCAGGGGCAGATGAAACACCACGTTGCTCACGCCCAGGCTGATCTGAACCGCCAATGCTGCCAACAACAAGCCCGCCAGACGGGTCATGCCGACTTTGCGTAACTGCCAGGCCAGACCCAGTAAAACCAGTGTCAGTGCCACAGCCCCCATGCGATGGGTGAGGTGAATCGCCGTGCGGGCATCGCTGTCCAGTTGTCCGCCCAAATAGTTGGGACCGATGTGCTGGGTCAAATGAAAGCCGTTGGCAAAATCGGCGGCAGGCCACCATTCGCCGTGACAGGTGGGCACATCGATGCAGGCCACCGCCGCATAGTTGGAGCTGACCCAGCCTCCCAGGGCAATTTGCAAAATCCCCAATACCAGCCCGGCCGTGGCCCAGCGCTGCAAACGGCGAGGCACGGCGAGGGCGGGTAATACCCCGGACAGACGTAGCGTCAGCAAAAACAGCAGGCTCAACGTCGCAAACCCCCCGAGTAAATGCCCCGTCACCACCTGCGGCCACAACTTCAGCGTTACCGTCCACATGCCAAAGGCAGCTTGGGCGAACACCACCAGCAAGATGAACAGGGGCAACTTGAGGGGTTGATCCGGCACATGCCGTTGACGCCAGGCCCGCGCAGCCAGCACCGCAATCATCAGGCCAAGGGCACCGGCAAAATAACGATGGACCATCTCGCTCCAGCCTTTATCGGCCTCCACCGGCGTATCCGGAAAGTGCAGCTCGGCATGGGCCAGTTGCGCCTCACTCTGCGGCACGCTGAGGAAGCCATAACAGCCGGGCCAGTCCGGGCAACCCAGCCCGGCGTGGGTCAACCGGGTGTAGGCACCGAGCAACACCACGAGCAGCGCCAGCAGCGTGGCCAGCAACGCGAGGCGGAATCCAGCTTTGGCCATGACAATACCCCTATCCGATGTTGGACAGCTTCAGCAGGTGGCGCAGGTCGTTGAGCACGTCCTTGCCTTTGACCTGAGGGTTGTAACGCAGTACCAGATTGCCGTGCGGGTCGATAATCCACAGTTGCGCCGCGCCATTGCCTTCAGCGCCCCGGGTATAGGCCGGCAGGTCCAGCGAGTAGCGCAACAGTTGCGGGTATTGCTGCTGCAGGCGGGTGGCGTACTCCGGGTCCACCGGTTGCGCGACCGCCAGTGCATGGGTGGCCCGTGATGCGTCACGCCCAAGGCCTATCTGGATCTGACGCGCCAGGTACACCAATTGCTGGCAATCGCCCGTGCAGGCCTGAGGTGCCGTCACCAGTAATTGCCAGCGCTGCTCATCGGCCTGTACGCCAAGCGCGGCCCGACTTTGCCCGTTGCCGATCAGCTCTCCGTGATAGCTGCGGCTTTCCGGCACCCAGAATTTGTACTGGTACATGACCGTGGCCAGCACCATCGGGCCGACGGTCAGCAATACGATCAGGATCAGTTGCAACCGCCCGCGCCGGCGCACAGGTGCTGAAGGGGGACGAGCAGTTTCAGGCGGATTGATGGCCGTTGCCATGGCGTTTCTCCTGAGCGTTATGCCAACCGAGATAGAGGTACAGGCCGAGCAGCGCCAGCGCCATGGCGAACCATTGCACGGCATACGCGGTATGTTTTTCCGGGCCCATGCCGGTGGCGATCACCGGCCAGTCGGCCTGATAAGCCGCCGGGCCCGACGCAAGACGCACCTCATCGGCGAACCCCTCACGGCCCAGCTCAGCCCACAGCCTGGCCGGTTCAACCGCGGTGATCAGACGAGGCCAGCGCGCGGCAGATGGATCGGCTTGCAGCTGAAAGGCAGCCCCGGGTGACTCATACACCCAGGCCTGGAGATCAAGAACCTGCTCCGGGGTACTGAACGTCGGAGGAATGCGCCGATCTGGCCACGGTAACCAACCGCGATTCAGCAGCAGCCATGCTCCGCTGGCCTGATCCTGAAACGGTTGCAGCAGTTCAACGCCAACCTTGCCGTCGCGCATCCGGTTATCCAGCAGCAGGCTGTGATGCGCATCGAATTGCCCACGCAACTGCACACGGCGAAACGCCGGTTCGCTGACCAGGGCCAGTTGCCCGACGGTCAGCGGCACCGCGCTTTGACGCTCTGCATAGCTGGCGAGCAACACGCGCTTCTGTTCGCCCCGGGCGAGCTGCCAAAAGCCAAGAAACACCAACAACGGCAGCAACGCCAACACCATCAAGGTGGGCGCAATACCAGGCCGAAAGCGCATCATGGGCGCTGTCCGTAAGCGGGGGTTTCAGTCGCTATACTTATTTTCATTGCGTCTGCCCGGAGCTGCATCATGTTGAAAATCGCTATTGTGCTGATGCTGATTGCGACCGTAATCAGCCTGTTCAGCGGCCTGTTCTTTCTGCTCAGCGACCAGGGCCGTTCAAATCGCCTGGTCACCGCGCTGACCGTGCGCGTGACCCTCGCCGTGCTCACGGTCACGCTCATCGGCTGGGGCTTCTACAGCGGTCAGTTGGTGTCCTCAGCCCCTTGGTGATCCGGCCTAGAGCACGTACACAAACACAAACAAACCGATCCACACCACGTCCACAAAATGCCAATACCAAGTGGCAGCCTCGAAACCGAACTGATGCTCAGCGTTGAAATGCCCACGCATCACTCGAATCAGCATCACGAGCAAAATCAGGGTACCGATGGTGACGTGGGCGCCATGAAAGCCGGTGAGCATAAAGAACGTCGCGCCATAGACCCCGGAGCCCAGCGTCAGCCCCAGCTCTTTATAAGCGTGAATGTATTCCTCAGCCTGAAACCCCAAAAACGCGATGCCCAGCACAACGGTCAGGGCCAGCCAGAACTTCAGCGCCCCGCGATGGCCCTTGTTCAGGGCATGGTGAGCAATGGTCACCGTCACGCTCGAACTGACCAACAATACGGTGTTGAGCAGCGGCAGCCCCCAAGGGTTGATGATGTCTTTGGGCGCGGGGTACAGGGTCGGGTCAGGGGTGTGCAACAGTGGCCAGGCAAATTGAAAGTCCGGCCACAGTAATTGCGTCATGGCCCGGCTGCCTTCACCCGCAATATCGGGACCCGATATGTTGCGCACGTAAAAAAGAGCACCGAAAAACGCGACGAAAAACATCACTTCGGAAAAAATAAACCAGGTCATGCCCCAGCGAAACGATCGGTCCAGCTGCGGGCTGTAGAGCCCGGCCCGGCTCTCTTTGATGACTGCACCGAACCAGCCAAACAGCATGTAAGCCAGTACCAGGCTACCGATGAAGAAAATCAGCGGGCCGTGAGAATCCGGCCGGGCGGCTTTCATGTCGTTAAACCACATGCCCAGGCCATACACCGTGATGAACAGGCCCACTGAGGCAATAATCGGCCACTTGCTCTGCGCCGGAACGTAATAGTGATCGTGAGTTGCCATGGAGCGTTCTCCTTATCGGGCAAGCCGGGCGCTATCACTGCCAGCGTTGGCGATGGCAGGCGGTTGGCGAGCGGTGATATCGAACAGCGTGTAGGCCAGCGTCAGGTGTTTCACGTCCTTGGGCATATCGCGATCAACGATAAAGCGCATCGGCATTTCGATGCGTTCGCCCGGCTGCAACACTTGTTGGGTAAAGCAAAAGCATTCGGTCTTGTGGAAATACTGGGCGGCCTGGGCAGGTGAAATACTCGGCACGGCCTGAGCCGTCATCGGGTGATCGGAAGGATTGATCGCCACAAAGACCATTTCGTTGACCGCTCCCGGGCTCACGACCAGTTGATCGCCCTTGGGGTAAAACTCCCACACCATGTCGATGGCATTGGTCGACAAGAACTGCACGCGAACCTGGCGACTGTCATCCACCACCTGCGAGCCTTCATATTGCCCGGCGGTTTTACCGTTAATGCCGAAGGCCTTGCACATCACGTCGTAAATCGGCACCAGGGCAAAACCAAAGGCAAACATCACCGTTACCAGCAGCAACAGGCGGATGACCAGACGCTTGATCGAGGTTGAGTCATTCATAAGCCCCCCCTGAACGTGCAACGGTGATGTTCATTTGACTTCCGGCGGGGTGGTGAAGGTGTGGTAAGGCGCGGGCGAAGGGACGCTCCACTCCAGTCCTTCAGCGCCGTCCCAAGGCTTGGCCGGCGCCTTGGGCCCGCCGCGGATGCATTTGATGACGATAAACAGGAACAGAAACTGCGTGGCGCCGAACATGAATCCGCCAATCGAGGCCACCATGTTGAAGTCGGCAAATTGCAGGTTGTAGTCCGGAATCCTCCGTGGCATCCCGGCCAGCCCGACAAAGTGCATCGGGAAGAAAGTCAGGTTCATGCCCACGAACGAGAGCCAGAAATGCAGCTTGCCCAAGGTTTCGTCGTACATGTGCCCGGTCCATTTCGGTAACCAGTAGTAGGTCGATGCGAAGATCCCGAAAATCGCTCCCGGCACCAGCACGTAATGGAAATGCGCCACCACAAAGTAGGTGTCGTGGTACTGAAAGTCGGCCGGTGCGATGGCCAGCATCAACCCGGAAAACCCGCCGATGGTGAACAGAATCACAAAGGCCACGGCAAACAGCATCGGTGTTTCGAAGGTCAACGAGCCTTGCCACATGGTGCTCGCCCAGTTGAACACTTTGACCCCGGTAGGCACCGCAATCAGCAGCGTGGCGTACATGAAGAACAGCTCACCCACCAGCGGGATCCCCACCACGAACATGTGGTGCGCCCATACGATGAATGACAGGAAAGCAATGCTCGCCGTGGCGTACACCATTGAGGTGTACCCGAACAAAGGCTTGCGCGAGAAGGTCGGAATGATTGCGCTGACGGCCCCGAAAGCCGGCAGGATCATGATGTAGACCTCAGGATGCCCAAAGAACCAGAACACATGCTGGAACAACACCGGGTCGCCACCCCCGGCCGCACTGAAAAAGCTGGTACCAAAGTGAATATCCATCAGCATCATGGTCACCGCACCGGCGAGCACAGGCATGACTGCAATCAGAAGAAAGGCCGTGATCAACCAGGTCCACACGAACAGAGGCATCTTCATCAACGTCATGCCGGGAGCGCGCAAGTTGAGAATGGTGGCAATCACGTTGATCGCGCCCATGATGGAACTGATACCCATCAAATGAATGGCAAAAATAAAATAAGTAACGCTTTCGGGTGCATATGTCGTGGATAACGGCGCGTAAAACGTCCACCCGAAGTTCGGCCCGCCTCCCGCCGTGAACAGGGTCGACACCAGCATGAGAAACGCTGCGGGGAGCAGCCAGAAACTGAAGTTGTTCATCCTCGGCAACGCCATGTCAGGCGCCCCGATCATCAGCGGGATCATCCAGTTGGCCAGGCCGACAAACGCTGGCATGACCGCACCGAACACCATGATCAGCCCGTGCATGGTAGTCATCTGGTTAAAAAATGCCGGCTCGACAATCTGCAGGCCCGGCTGGAACAGCTCGGCACGGATGACCATGGCGAAGGAGCCACCGAGCAAGAACATGCAGAAGCTGAACCACAGGTACAAGGTGCCGATGTCTTTGTGGTTGGTGGTCAACACCCACCGCATCAACCCTTTGGCGGGGCCGTGTGCATGCTCGCCTGCAGCCCCGTGGTCATCAATTACAGCACTCATGTCCTGACTCCTGCGTAAGGATGGACCAAAAAACCAGCAGCTGGCTGCCCCCGGCCGGTGTGCGCGCAGATCCTTGAGCCGCTCATTTGCCTTGCGCCTGTTTTAATTCCAGCACGTCTTTGGGGGTCACCATATCGCCTTTGTTATTCCCCCAGGCATTGCGCTCGTAGGTCACCACCGCCGCGATATCGACTTCCGACAATTGCTTGCCGAAGGCCGCCATGGCAGTACCCGGCTTGCCGAAAAACACGCGATGCAGGTGCTCGTCCTTGGGCCCGGTGGCAATCGGCGAGCCTTTAAGAGCGGGGAACATGGGCGGCAGCCCCTGGCCTTCGGCCTGATGGCAGGACGTGCACGCGGTGTGGTAGACCTTGTCGCCGCGAGCCACCAGCTCCTCAAGGGTCCATTCCTTGCTGGTCAACTCTTTGAGTTGTGCGGCCTGGGCCTTGCGCTCCGCAAGCCAGGCGTCGTAATCGGCACGGGTTTTGACGTCGACCACAATGGGCATGAAACCGTGATCCTTGCCGCAGAGCTCAGCGCATTGACCGCGATAAATGCCGGGCTTTTCAACACGGGTCCAGGCTTCGTTGATAAAGCCCGGAATGGCATCGCGCTTGACCGCGAAGGCGGGTACCCACCATGAGTGGATAACGTCCGCCGACGTCACCAGAAACCGGACCTTGGCGCCAATCGGCAATACCAGAGGCTCATCGACTTCAAGCAGGTAATGCTCGCCCTTGGTGGCCTGGTTATGGATCTGCTCGGCAGGGGTGGACAGATTGCTGAAGAACTCGACGTCCTGACCCAGGTATTTGTAATGCCATTTCCACTGATAGCCCGTGACCTGGATGTCGACATCCGACTCGGTGCTGTCGTAGATATTGATCAGGGTCTTGGTGGCGGGTACAGCCATCGCTATGAGTATGAGCAGGGGGACGACCGTCCAGAGGATCTCCACCGAAGTGTTTTCGTGGAATTTGGCCGCTTGCTGACCGGTGGAACGCCGATGGACGATCATCGACCAGAACATGGCAGTGAAGACGATGATGCCAATCACGACACAGATCCAGAAAATGGTCATGTGCAGGTCGAACACGGCGTTACTGACTTCTGTCACACCCGGCGCCATATTCACCGTCCAGGCCCCATGAGCCTGAGTGAATACTGACCACAACAGCAGGCCCATCCAAACACGTGGATGTCGCATCGCGGGTTCCCCTTTGTTTTTCTTGTTATTGCGCCGGTAGATACCTGCGTACAAGGGGGCGGTTTTCAAACCTGTGAACTCTGACCGCCGAGCCTCGTCTGCTCAGGCAGTCGGGCGTCATCAAAAAACGTTTACAAAATCGAGTATAGACAGCGGTGCCATCACCGCAATGTAAGCATCCAAAACAGCAAAATTGCGCACGATCGACAAATGGCACTCACTACCCGGTCATAAAATGAATAACAATACTGCCCCTAAAAAAAAGCTCCTGCCCCGAAGAGAGCTACTTTTAAGTTCTTCCTTTCCCGTTTTATGCCTCTCTGGAGCTCCCATGAACACCGCCGCCCTCCGCGAACTGATCCTGCGTGCCCAACAGCATGAGGCCGAAACGGGCTTGCTCGCCAAGCATCTCGCCGTTCAATTGCCGCACCTTCACGCCGCGATCCAGCTGCCTGAAACCGACAAGAATCTGGTGATGACACGTTTCGTCACGGCTTATATCGAACAGGTGCCCGACTTGCTCGATGCGGCCAATGAGGTTGCTCGCGAGGCCGGTATCGAGTCGCAAATTCGCCCGGTACTCAAAATTGCCGAGCAGTTTTTTGCCCAGCCGCCGGCCATGCTCCGCGGCCATGAAGGCCTGGAAGGTCTGCTGGATGAGGCGTATCTGGCGCACCGGCTGGTAGAAGAGGTCAACGATCTTTATATCAAGCACTTCCAGCAGCCGCTGATCCCGCTGGACATGACGGTGGCCAACCTGATCGCCCATCAATTGGTAGGCGAAACCTTTGCCAATCAACTGGACGAAGCCGTACACCATGCTGTCGACGAAATGCTCAACGACGAAAGCTTTGCCCTGGAGTCGGTTGAAGCCTACCGCGAACGCCTGACCAGCCCGGAAACAGGCGCGGCCTGGAAACGCTGGCCGTGCCTGTCCAAGCAACTGGGTGTCGGGCTGGATCTGTAACCCGATCCGGCTAAGTGGCCATCGTAAAGCCCGGGTGTAGCCCCCCAACACCCGACCTTACGAAGGCTATGGCAGTTAAGTTTAAAACCGTGCCTTGGGCGTGGCACTCGGGATCGGATTGGTGCCATCCAGCGGCAGGAAACAGCCTTTGTCAGCGTCGTAGGCTTTAATCGCACTGGTTTCGATGTCGTACACCCAACCATGGATAAACAAGTGCCCGTTGGCCATGCGCGATGCCACCGACGGGTGCGTGCGCAAATGCTGCAACTGGGCAATCACGTTTTCTTCGGTCAACACGTGCATGCTTTCGGCTTCGGTGGCGCAGTTGCAGTTGTCCTGCACCATGGTCTTGGCCACTTCTACGTGGTGCAGCCAGGCTTTGACCGTGGGCATTTTTTTCAGGCTTGCAGGATTCAGCACCGCCCGCATCGCGCCACAATCCGAATGCCCGCAAATGATGATGTGCTGTACGCCCAGTGCCAGCACCGCATACTCGATGGCAGTCGATACACCGCCGTTCATCTGACCGTAAGGGGGCACGACATTGCCCACGTTACGCGTGACGAACAGATCACCTGGGGAACTTTGTGTGATCAGTTCCGGCACAATCCGCGAATCAGCACAGGCAATGAACATCGCACGGGGCTTTTGTGCGGTAGCGAGTTTTTTGAAAAAAGCTTCTTGCTCAGGGAAGATTTCGTGATGGAAATGTAAAAACCCATCAACGATATGGTGCAACGCTGAATCAGCGCTTTCTGCGGTGGCCGAGGCCGAAGGCTGTGGTTTCTGCTTGTCAGTCATCGTGTTTCCCCTAGGCAAAATGGCACCGGATGTTACCTGAATTCATGAAAACGTGTGATCGTTGCTGAAGGTTTGAAAGGTAGCCGCAGCGGCCCTCCGGCTTCAGCACAGCCAGCAGCACAGGTTACAAAAACTCGGCCTCAAGGTCTGCCAGCGCTTTGGCCGCTTCGGCCAGTTGCAGCTCGTTGAACACCTGCACCCCGGCTTGCGTCAGGAGCGCCGCAGTCACGCCCTGGCCTTCAACTTTGCTCCCCGTAAAACTGCCGTCATAGGTCTGCACATTGCCACACGAAGGGCTGTTGGCCTTGAGGATGGCGATGCGAATGCTGTGCTGTTCAACCAGTTGCAGGGCTTGGCGGGCGCCGGATACAAACGCCTGCGTGACGTCTTCACCGTCTATGGTCATCACCCGGGCGCTTGCGCTGAGTACCGCCGCGCCTTGACCACCGGGGATCTCGGCCGGTGCACGAGGGGTCGGCAAGCCGCCTGCCACTTCCGGACACAAGGCGACCACCCGGCCTTCGGCCTGCCATTGCGCCAGCTGTGGATGCGGGCCGTTGGCGCCACCGTCGTAACGCACGGGATGGCCCAGCAGACAGCGGCTGATCAATAGTTTTTGGCTCATATGAACACGTCGTTCGCACGCCGGCGAAACCAGCCGGTCAAGGATAGACGGTCGCGAGTGGCGGGCATCACCTCATGAGGGATCTCTCCCGACAGGAACACCACCAGGCATCCCCCGGCGGGCAGTACGTCATAGTCGATCCCGTCCTCGAGGTACATGCGCAAGTGACCTCCGTGCTCGGGTAGCCAGGCCTGATTAAGGTAGACCACGGCAGAGACCATGCGCCGATCATCATCACGGAAACGGTCCAGGTGCTTGAGGTAAAACGCACCGGGCGGATAGAGCGCAAAGTGACTTTCAAAGTCCTCCAGGCCCAAAAAAAGCCTGCGATTCATGGCGATTCGCAGGCTTTCCATTAAGCCCAGGTAATTGTCACAGGCTAAAGCTTCTCCAGGCTCCAGCCATTGAATATGGTCACCGCGGATACCCTCCCTGACCTCCTGGGCCAGGCCCCGCCCAACCGCCGCCGGAACCAGTTCACCTTCAGCAGCACGTTTATGGCACTCAGCCGCCAGTTCGAGGGTCAAAGCCTCGGGCAGAAAGATATTTTGTTGTGACCACCCTTGTGCATACAGGTCGTCAACGATACGCAACAATAGCGGGTGATCAGAAGGTATTTGCATGGCGCGCATAATATCGGGACGCCTGAGAATCCGACAGCGCCGTCGAGCTGCCTGCGAAAAAAAATCACACGCTGATTTAAGCTCATTGAGAGAGACGAATTCTCGACAAGTCCTAGGCCACACCCGGACAATAGCGCCCTGCTGACAGGAGTCCTCCATGCGCCGCTTGTTTTTACTGTTAATGCTGTTTTGCACCTTACCCGCATGGGCAGATAACCTCGATGATCTGTTCAAGGTCGCCGGCTGGCCGGAGCAACGTGCGCATTTCAATGATGCCCTCAACGCCGCTCAAGAGCGTTATCGCGATAACTTGCCGCCTGCGGTGTATCAAGCCCTGGTCAATAACAGCAGCCAGCGCTTTGCGCCTGAAGCCATGGATCGGCGCGCCAAGCAGCAAATGCGCAAAAATCTGCCTGACCCCGTGCCCGCGCTGACGTTTTTCAAGTCGCCGCTAGGCCACAAGATCGTGGCTGCAGAACTGCTGGCTACCCGTCGCGATCAGTTGGCCAAACACGCGAAAGGCTTACCGCGCATCGAAGGCAGCGCGACGCGCCAGTTGCTGATCAACCATTTATCCAATGCACTGCCAGCCCGGGAAGCCGGCGCAGAAGTCAGCCTGGCGATTGCCGGTGTGGCGGCCGACAGCTTGAGTTCCATGATCCCCGGCTTGCTGGGCGGCGGCCAGGCTCAAGGCATGTTGAACGGCCAGCGCCAGCGTTTGATGGAGCAAATCGCCGGCGAACTGGATAACACCCTGCTCTACGTGTATCGCGACCTGTCTGATCCGGAGCTTGAAGAGTTCGTCACGTTTGCCGAATCGCCCGAAGGCAAAACCTATTACCAGGCCGCATTGGCCGCCATTCGCGCCGGGCTGGCCGTAGGCCAGAGCACTTCAAGCCTGGCCCAATGAGGCCTGGTGGCGCTCATTCGTCAGCATGGACTGTCGATCAAAAGAACGTGTCCAGAAATGCGAAATAACGATCGCGTATCTCTGCGGTTTCATTCGCCAGGTGGTGCCGGGCCTTGGGCAATAACAGCACCCGGGGTTGATCGAACTTGGCGCTCAGCACCTTCAGGTTGTGCCGCCAGTCAACGGTTTCGTCGGCCTGCCCTTGAATCACCAGCGGCCGGCGAGCACTGGGAAGCGCGGCCTCGATAGGCGGAATCCAGCGCGCCAGTGCACCAACCCACGCGGTCGGCAGACGCCGCGGCTGTAGCGGATCCGCTTGCAGGAACGGCAAGAACGCCGGGTCGTTTGAATTCTCGCTGAAACGCCGGTCAATGCCTTTGACGAAAGCTCGCAGCAGGTAATAACTGAACTTCGACCAGTGCCAATCTTTGGGCCTGACCAATGGCGCCAGCAAAATGGCCTGCCCCTGAGCCGGGCTTTGGTCACCGTGGCGCAGCAGATGATCCAGCACAATCGCACCACCGGTGCTCTGCCCGCACAGGTGCCAGGGTTGCGGCAGGGCCAACGATTGCGCCTCATGAAACAAGCCGTGCAGCACGGCCTGATACTGCGCGAAATCACCGATGCTGGCCCGCTCGCCACTCGACAGGCCATGACCGGGCAAATCGCAGGCAATGACGACAAACCCCCGGTTCAGCCCCCATTCAATGACATGTTTATACAGCCCCATGTGATCGTAAAAACCGTGAACCACGAACAGCGTCGCCACCGGTGGAGCATCGGGCCACCATGCCTGGCAGACCACGTCATAGCCCGCAGCACTAAAACGCCCCAGAAGCCGGCGAACCGGCGTTTCCCGCCGGGGAAAATCCACACCATAAAAACGCTGGTACGCCAGAGCCTCGCTCGATAACGGTTGACCCGCGGCCAAAGGGTGCAAGCTGGCGCGCAAAGAGTCGGGAGCAAACGGGGCGGGCATAAGGGTTTCCAAACAAGACACAAGGGTGCAATACAGGCTTTATAGACCGACGATATTCATCTGTCAGGCCAAGCATGGCAAGCTACCCGGCCTACGAGGACCTCTTTGCATGCCTGTGCCCACCGCCAAAAACCTGATTACCTGCCTGATAACGCTGGTCTGTGCGGCGGGATTGTGGGTGGCTTACGACTGGTTTCAAGGCCGCTACATTCGCGTCTTCAGCGATCAAACAGCGTTGTTTGCCGGCGACATCCTGCGCCTGCCCGCCGAGCTGTCCGGGCCGGGGCCGATTCGCGTGGTGCATTTCTGGGATCCGGCCTGCCCGTGCAATGTCGGCAATCAGCAACACCTCGCGGACCTGCTGGCTCAGTATGTACCGCAAGGCGTCGAGTTTTACGCCGTGCAAAAACCGGGCACTCAGGGCCGCTTACCGGCCACTCTGGGCGCAATCAAGCCCTTGGCCAGCCTGCCCGGCGCCGAACACCTGAGCGCCAGCCCGGCCGTGGCGATCTGGGACCGCAGCGGCCAACTGGCCTATTTCGGCCCCTACAGCGAAGGCGCCACGTGCAATGCCAGCAACAGCTTCATCGACCCCGTCTTGCGCGCGCTGTCCACTAACCGCCCGGTGAAAGCCACCCATACCATGGCCGTGGGCTGTTATTGCCCGTGGCAGGCCGATACCGCCCCTCATTGATTGCGCCAGGAAGCCGGTGCCCCGAACAAGGAGTTCACTCATGAAACGCAGCCTGATTGTGATGACGCTGATCGTCACCGCTGTCGCCGGGGGGGCTCTCTGGTATGTGCAGGGCAAGCTGCCCGTGCGTCAGGGGCAAGTCGCGTTGAATACCCTGCAAGCCCCGGTCACGGTGCGTTATGACGAGCGTGGCGTGCCGCATATCCAGGCGGGTAATCAGCTCGATATGTACCGTGCCCTCGGTTACGTACACGCGCAGGACCGGCTGTTCCAAATGGAGATCATGCGCCGGCTGGCCAGAGGTGAGCTGGCCGAGGTGCTGGGACCCAAGCTGGTCGATACCGACAAGTTGTTTCGCAGCTTGCGCATTCGCGAACGGGCCGCCCGCTATGTAACCGAGCTGGATCATCAGTCGCCCGCCTGGCTGGCACTGCAGGCGTATCTGGACGGAATCAATCAATACCAGGCAACCCGGGCCAAACCCGTAGAATTCGACCTGCTGGGCATAACGCCCCGACCGTTTACTGCCGAAGACACCCTGAGTATTGCCGGCTACATGGCCTATAGCTTTGCAGCGGCGTTTCGGACTGAACCGCTGCTGACCTATGTCCGTGATCAATTGGGCAGCGATTACCTGAAAGTCTTCGACCTCGACTGGCAGCCTCAGGGTGTCCTGGCCCCGGTCCTCGCCGCCAGCGACTGGAAAACCCTGGGGACGCTGGCCCGGCTGAGCGATCAAGCCTTGAGCCAGGCCGGCTTGCCACAGTTTGAAGGCAGCAACGCCTGGGCGGTTTCAGGCCAGCGGACGCAAAGTGGCAAACCCTTGCTCGCGGGCGATCCGCATATTCGCTTTTCCGCGCCGTCGGTCTGGTACGAGGCGCAGCTCTCGGCACCGGATTTTGAGCTGTATGGCTACCATCAGGCCCTGGTGCCCTTTGCTTTTCTGGGCAACAACCGCGATTTCGGCTGGAGCCTGACCATGTTCCAGAACGACGATCTGGACCTGATTGCCGAGAAGACCAACCCCGACAACCCGAATCAGGTGTGGTACCACGGTCAGTGGGTTGATATGAGCAGCAGCGAGCAGCACATTGCCGTCAAGGGCGAAGCGCCGGTGACCTTCACCCTGCGCCAGTCGCCCCATGGGCCAATAATCAACGATGTGCTGGGCGCAACAGCGGGCAACACGCCCATTGCGATGTGGTGGGGGTTTCTCGAAAGCAGGAACCCGATCCTTGAAGGCTTCTACCAACTCAATCGCGCCGACAGCCTGAGCAAAGCCCGTATGGCTGCCCGTCATATTCAAGCCCCGGGGCTGAACCTGGTATGGGCCAGCGCCAAGGGTGATATCGGTTGGTGGGCGGCAGCGCAATTGCCGAAACGTCCGGCTGGCGTCAATCCATCCTTCATTCTGGATGGCAGCACAGCCCAGGCAGACAAAGACGGCTTTTACCCCTTCAGCGCCAACCCGCAAGAAGAAAACCCGGCCCGCGGCTACATTGTGTCGGCCAACTTCCAGCCGGTCTCACCCGCCAACATTCAGATCCCCGGTTACTACAACCTCGCGGATCGCGGCCAGCAATTGGACCGTCAGCTAAGTGATGCCAGCGTTAAATGGACCCTGGAAAACAGCCGGGCGCTGCAGCTGGGTACCACCACAGACTATGGGCAACGCGTGCTCAAACCGCTCTTGCCAGTGCTGCGAGAGGTGGTCAGCGACCCGATCGAACGCAAGTGGGTGGAGCATCTGGCGCAATGGAAAGGCGATTACCCGCTGGACTCGACCGCCGCCACGTTATTCAACCAGTTGTTGTTCAACCTGACCGACGCTGCGATGCATGATGAGCTGGGCGAAGCGTTTTTTGACCCGTTGCTGAGCACCCGCGTCATCGACGCTGCCTTGCCGCGCCTCGCCGCCAGTCCTGATTCCCCGTGGTGGGACAACCGCAATACAGCGCAAACAGAAACCCGCGCGGATACGGTGAAGAGCGCCTGGCGCGCCAGCATCGCTCACCTCAGGGCCACCCTGGGCGATGACTTCAGCCAATGGCATTGGGGCCGCGCCCACACCCTGACGCACGACCACCCGCTGGGGCGGCAAAAGCCGCTGGATCGGCTTTTCAACGTTGGCCCATTCGCGGCACCCGGCAGCCACGAAGTGCCGAACAACCTCTCGGCCAAACTCGGCCCGGCACCGTGGGCAGTCACCTATGGCCCTTCGGCGCGACGCCTGATCGACTTCGCCGACCCGTCCCATAGTCTGACCATCAACCCCGTCGGTCAAAGCGGCGTGCCTTTCGACAAACACTACAGCGACCAGGCCCACTCCTACGTTCAGGGCGACTACGACACGCCGCACATGGATGAGGCCGAGATCCAGCTCAATACGCGCAGCACTTTACGGTTGGTGCCGGCGCTGTAACGGCTGCCGAAACACGGCGGGTTCACGCCAGCGCGTAATTCAGCACGATCCCCACAAAGATCGCCAGCCCGGCCCAATGGTTGTGCAAGAAGGCTCTGAAGCAGCGCTGCGGATCGCGGTCGCGGGTGTACCAGAACTCCCACACGAAGCAGGCTGCGGCCGCCAGCAGGCCGAGGTGGAACCAGCCACCCAGCTCAAACTGTGCTCCGGCCAGCAGCAGGCAACCCAAGGCCAGGCCTTGCAGACTGAGAATGATGATGCGGTCGGCATCACCGAACAGAATGGCGGTGGATTTGACCCCGATTTTCAGGTCGTCGTCGCGGTCGGTCATGGCGTAGTACGTGTCGTAGCCCACGGTCCACAGCAGGTTGGCGATATACAGCAACCACGCTGCCGCTGGCAGGCTGCCGGTCTCGGCCGTGAAGGCCATGGGCATGCCCCATGAGAATGCGGCGCCCAGTACCACTTGCGGGTAGTAGGTATAGCGTTTCATGAACGGGTAACTCGCCGCCAACGCCAGCCCGCCGAACGACAGGGCGATGGTCGGGGCGTTGGTGCACAGCACCAGCAGGAAACTGATCCCCATCAGCAGTGCAAAAAACACCAGGGCCTCTTTGCTGCTGATTTTTCCACTGACCAGCGGGCGCTGGACCGTGCGTTTGACGTGACCATCGACTTTGCGATCGGCAAAGTCATTGATCACACAGCCACCGGCACGGGTCAGGATGACGCCGAATACAAAGATCAGCAGGTTGCTCAGCGAAGGCATGCCCTTTGCCGCAACCCACAGGGCCCACAGCGTCGGCCACAGCAGCAGATAAATGCCAATGGGCTTGTCCATGCGGGTCAGCTGAATAAAGTCCCAGGCACGCGGGTTCAGACGATTGAGTGATTTGAGCAAGCGCACGTACATCAGTTGTTCTCCGACCGGGCACTCAGGGCAGCCCACAGATTGGGTAAAAACACCTCGGCGACCAATACACTCAAGGCCCCGCGCTCAAAGCGCGAGCGGCGGCCCCACAACGCATCGGCCTGATCGGCGGCAGGCAACCATTGACGCGGGTAATGACACACCTGCAGGGCACCGCGCTTGAAGGCCTGGTCACAAAACAGCAGCTCGCCCAGCGAGCGGGTGCCTAGGGCATCCATATTCAGCCCACCCGCTTCCAGCGCACTTCTCGACGCCACGCTACGCGCAAACACCCACGGCAGCTGATGACCGCGCAAATGCACTTCGCGCACCCAGCCCTCACTGCCTTCGGGGAGGCCCAGAGCCGCGCATTCATCCTCACGCAAGGTCTGCCAGCCCTCGAAGAGCGGCAGAACACTAAAGGCACCTTCTGAAAGCGCAGTAAGACGACGGGTCAAGGAGCCTTGATCGAACAACCAGTCGAGGGTCTGTTCGTCAGGCGGCGCAGACAGTTGGCTCTGTTCAAGCCACTCGGGGGAGATCAGCGGAGACGTTATGTGCGGCACGGTGGGTCATAATTGGCAGCCATTGAGGTCGGCGAGCTTATCATGCTGGCTCTTAAATGAGCGCCCTGGCGCCTTTGGCAGTAAACGCACTTGCATCTGCCGGTACTCATCAGTACAAAACGCCCTGAAATTAACGAGCAACGCGGCTGTCCCCAATAAGTCTGTGACCTCGTCCAAGCCTGAACGTAAGGAAGTACCCCCATGAAGAAGTGGCAATGCATCGTATGTGGTCTGATTTATAACGAAGCCGACGGCTGGCCGGATGACGGCATCGCCCCCGGGACGCTCTGGCAGGATGTGCCTGAAGACTGGCTGTGCCCGGATTGCGGCGTGGGCAAAATGGATTTCGAGATGATCGAAATCAACTGATCGACCCTCTTTTGACCTGATTCACTCTGGAGATTGGAATGAACGCACCTGTCGTGATCGTTGGTACCGGGCTGGCGGGCTATAACCTGGCCCGCGAGTTTCGCAAGCTGGACAGCGAAACCCCGCTGCTGTTGATCACGGCTGATGACGGGCGCTCGTACTCCAAACCCATGCTGTCCACCGGCTTTGCCAAGAACAAGGACGCTGACGGCCTGAGCATGGCAATGCCGGGAGCCATGGCCGAGCAACTCAACGCGCAAGTGCGTACACATACGCGCATCAGCGGGATCGACCCGGGGCACAAGCAACTGTGGATCGGCGAAGAAACCGTCCCGTATCGCGATCTTGTTCTGGCCTGGGGCGCACAAACGGTGCAGGTCCCGGTAGAAGGCGATGCTCAGGACGCCATCTTTGCGATCAACGACCTGGAAGATTACGCCCGCTTCCGGGCAGCGGCCGCCGGCAAGCGCCGTGTGCTGATCCTGGGTGCCGGCCTGATCGGCTGCGAATTTGCCAATGACCTGATCGCCGGTGGGTATGAGGTCGATCTGGTCGCCCCGTGCGAGCAAGTGATGCCCACCCTGTTGCACCCCGCCGCCGCTGCAGCGGTTCAGGCAGGCCTTGAAAGCCTGGGTGCGCGCCTGCACCTGGGGCCGGTGTTGACCCGCCTGCAACGCACCGGCGATGGACTCCAGGCCCATGTGTCCGACGGCAGCATCATTGCCTGCGACGTAGTGGTGTCGGCCATCGGTTTACGTCCCCGGATCGACTTGGCAGCAGCTGCCGGCATCCAGGTCAATCGCGGCATTGAGGTAGATCGCCAACTCAAAACCTCCCACGCCAACATTTACGCGCTGGGCGACTGTGCCGAAGTCGAAGGCTTGAACCTGCTGTACGTGATGCCATTGATGAGCTGCGCCCGGGCGTTGGCACAAACGCTGGCGGGCAACCCGACGACCGTCAGCTACGGCCCGATGCCCATTACCGTTAAAACCCCGGTATGCCCGCTGGTGGTGTCACCCGTGCCGCGTGGTCATGAAGGCGTGTGGACTGTGGAAGGGCAAGGGGCTGACATTAAAGCCCTGTGCCGCACCACTGATGGCAAATTGCTTGGTTATGCCCTGACTGGCGAGGCTGTTCGCGAAAAACTGGCACTCAACAAAGAGCTGCCTGCACTTTTGGCGTAAATACTGCTCTTTTTGTCGTATACACCCTTGCCTTGCCTCAACAAAGCCCTCCCAGAGGCTGGCGCCGGCCTTGGCCGCGTGCCATTCTCACACCGGTCTGCCGCAGTTTAGAGCCTGCGGCGCCTTGGGCGCTGCTCCGCAGAGAGCAGCACGGACATAACAACAAAAAACCGTCTAAAGAGGCTTCATCATGCGTAAACCAGATCTCGCCGCCGCTATTGCTGAAAAGGCCGACCTCACCAAAGAACAAGCCAATCGCGTACTCAATGCAGTGCTTGAAGAAATCACCCAAGCTCTGCACCGTAAAGACAGCGTTACGCTGGTCGGCTTCGGCACCTTTATTCAGCGTCATCGCGGTGCCCGTACCGGCCAGAACCCGCAAACCGGCCAGCCGGTAACGATCAAAGCCAGCAACACCGTGGCCTTCAAACCGGGCAAATTCCTCAAAGACAGCGTCAACCCATAAGACCGTGAGCGGGCATTGCTCGCGATGGCCCTGAAGAATGGGCAAGCCGGCCTGCTGGCGGCCCATTCTTGATCAAGACCCGGCCGATCATGCGGCCATAAGTGGCAAAACACCCCCCATCTGCGCCTATACCAGTAGATATATGGCGTTCCTCGCTCAAATCGTTACACTGCGCCGGCCATTTATTATTCCTTCGAGGCCGCGTACATGAAATTTCGCTTTTTGCTCTGGATGCTGGGCTTTCTGATGGGCAGAGCCAGCCGTAAAAACCCTGCCTTTCAGCAACAACTGGCTGACAAGGATCTGGTATTCCAGCTGCAAACCCTCGATGGCAAAGTCGCCCGTCACTTCAAGGTCAACAACCTGCGCATCACCAGCCACTCGGGCGTCTACCCGGAACCGGCCTTTGCAATCGCGTTCAAGGATGCCGCTTATGGCTTTGAAACGCTGCAAGCCAAAAACAAGCAACTGGCGTTTATGACCGGGATTCAGGACAAATCGATTCAGATCAAAGGCAACCCGGCCCAGGTGATCTGGTTCCAGGGACTGACCAAATACCTCAAGCCGCGGAAAAAACCCCAGGCGTGATGATCAGGCCATGGGGTGCGGGCTTTTAAAAAGGGGCTTCACGCCTGATCGAACTGCGCCGTCAGCTCGCGCAGCAGCACCTCGGCCTCCAGCACTTTGCTGACCGCATCCTCTGCCTTTTCCCGCGTCAGGCCCAGGCGCTCAAACAAGGCGTCAGGCAGCGGCGTACACGGGCCATGCCCAATGCCTCGCTGGCGCAGCAGGTTCACCGCAATGCACACCAGATTCGGGTAATCCGCATGGCTGGCGGTGTAGCCCGGGTCGTGCTGAAAACGCAAGCTGGCGGCCAACTCCTCAGGCATCCCCCAATAGCGCATCAACCAGGCACCCATTTGTTCGCGGCAGATGCCCAGCAAGTGCTGTTCGACGATGAAGTGGGGGACGTGCGGATTGGCTTCAAGGTGGCGACAAATCAGTGAGAAGTGTGGCGGGAACACATACGCCAGGACCAAATAGCCAAAGTTGTGCAGCAGGCCAGCCAAATAGGCCAGGCCCGTTTCCGGACGGCGCTGCGGAGCAATGGCCCGGGTGAGCCCTTCAATGACCGCCGCCGTATAAATCGACTGCTGCCAATAGGGCGTACTGGACTGCGGGTTGTCCTGGGGCAAGTGCAGGGTTTTACCCAACGACAGGCTCAACGCGAGGTTGATCACCAGGTCGACCCCCAACACACGCACAATCGCGTCTTCAACCGAACGAATTTTGGTCGGCGCGGCGTAGTAAGACGAGGACGCCCAGCTGACAACTTGCGCCGCGAGCGCCGCGTCGGTTTCAACAACGCTTGCGATTTCATCCACGCAGACATTCGGATCGACCCGCAGGCGCATGATTTTGCGCACACTCTCGGCCAGCGGCGGTAACTCGATGGTGGCTTCCAGACGTTGCTGGATACGACGCGCCGTAAAGGCTTTCACCGCTTGAGTGATGGCCTCTGCGTCATGGTCCGGACAATCGAGGTCGAACGGCAGGGTGCTTACGGGCTCGGCAAAATGCCCGGCGCAGGCATCACCGAGCAGCCGTCTGAAATCTTCTTGAGCAATTTCCAGCAGCAGGCCTGGCTCGCCAGTGCTGATCAAGAGCAAAGGCTGCAGCAGCAAGTGCTCTTCGTACAGACAAGGGGAGCCAATCAATACCGGCACACCCGGCAGTTGCTTCAGATCGTGCTTGCCGAGTACGGCCTCAAGGCGATCACGGCTCACCGCGCTCATATGACGTCCGGTCACACTGGCCAGACGGGTGAGATCAAGCAAGTGGCCCTGCCCGAAGAGCACCAGCAGGATACCGCTGGCGTCATCTAGCAATACCGCCTGAACCTTGCTGGCAGGGCTCAGGCCCGGAAGGTCGATGACCTCACGGTAAGGAATTGCCCGCTCAGCGAGCAACATCCGGACAGCAGACGGCGCGTTCACAACGAGAGGAGTACTGACAACTTCAAGCGTGGCCTGCATTCGATTCCTGCAACTCCAATGGATAACTCCTGACTTGATCGGCCGCGTTTCCATTTACTGAATGATCTTTTACACCTGTCCGTATTGCTGACCATGGCGCAGCCAGCGATCCAGCAATGGGCTGACATGGGACGGCCAGCGCTCAATCAATGCCAGCGCAGCGTCGCGCACGGCCGGCAGCAGATCGGCATCGCGCATTAGGTCTGCCACTTTGAATTGCAGAAGACCGGTCTGCCGGGTCCCCAGCATTTCACCGGGGCCACGCAGCTCAAGGTCTTTTTCGGCGATCACGAATCCGTCGTTGGTTTCACGCATGATGCCCAGGCGCTGACGCCCGATTTGTGACAACGGCGGATGGTAGAGCAACACGCAATGACTGACGGCGCTGCCACGGCCCACACGGCCGCGCAACTGGTGCAACTGCGACAGGCCCAGACGTTCCGGGTTTTCGATGATCATCAAGCTGGCATTGGGCACATCGACACCCACCTCGATCACCGTTGTCGCTACCAGCAGCTGCAGCTCACCGGCCTTGAATTGCGCCATGACCGCAGCCTTTTCAGCAGCCTTCATACGGCCGTGAATCAACCCGACACGCAGTTCGCCCAAGGCGCTGGAGAGGTCTTCAAACGTGGTTTGCGCGGCCTGGCAGGTCATCTCTTCGGATTCTTCTATCAGGGTGCAGACCCAATAAGCCTGCCGCCCCTCGGCACAGGCCGCACGCACCCGCTCAATCACTTCGATACGCCGTGTGTCGACCACCAGCACAGTGTTGACCGGTGTCCGGCCCGGCGGAAGCTCGTCGAGAATCGAGGTGTCGAGATCGGCATAAGCGCTCATGGCGAGCGTGCGCGGGATGGGGGTCGCGGTCATGATCAGTTGATGCGGGCACATCACGCCACCCACCCCTTTGTTACGCAGGGCCAGGCGCTGCTGCACACCGAAACGGTGCTGTTCGTCGATGATGACCAATGCCAGATTCTTGAACTGGACATGCTCCTGGAACAGCGCATGGGTGCCTACGACCATAGGCGTGCCGTTGGCAATCTGCTCCATCGCAGCCAGACGCGCTTTGCCTTTAAGCTTGCCCGCCAGCCACGCCACCTCAAGCCCCAAGGGCTCAAGCCAGCGCTGGAAGTTGATGAAATGCTGCTCGGCAAGGATTTCAGTGGGCGCCATCAACGCCACCTGATAGCCCGCCTCGAGTGCCTGCAAAGCTGCCAGCGCCGCCACAACGGTCTTGCCCGCACCCACATCGCCCTGGATCAAACGCAGCATGGGCTCCGGTTGACTGAGGTCATAGGCCACTTCGTTACCGACTCGTACTTGCGCGCCTGTCGGCGGGAAACCCAGATTGGCCAGAAACTGTGCCGGCAGCTTTTGGGCTTGGGGCAAGGCAGGCGCCCGCAATGAACGCAGGCTCTCGCGCAAGCGCTGCTGCGAAAGCTGGTGAGTCAGCAGCTCTTCAAAGGCCAGGCGATGCTGTGCCCAGTGATGGCCCAGGGCAAGCTCCTCAACATCGGCATCGGCTGGCGGCTGATGCAGATAACGGATGGCTTCATCCAGCGGGGCCAACTGATAGTCATTGGCAAGCTCCGGCGGCAGCCAGTCCGGCAGGCTGCGCGGGCCAAGCATGGCCAGACTCTGCTGGCTGAGCTGGCGCAGGCGCTGCTGCGTAAGGCCTTCGGTGGTCGGATAAATCGGCGTCAGCGTGGTGTCCACGGGCGGCGGTTCATCGCCGGTAATGGCGCGATATTCGGGGTGGTAGATCTCCAGCCCCGAAGCACCGGGACGCGCCTCGCCATAGCAGCGCACTTCGGTGCCCCGCTTGAGGCTTTCTTTTTGTGCATTGCTGAAATGATAGAAGCGCAGGCTCAGGCCGCCGGTGCCATCATTGATGCGCACCAGCAAGCTGCGGCGCTTGCCCATCACCACATCGGCCCCTATGACCCGGCCTTCGACCACGGCATCCTGGCCCGGGCGCAAAGCACCAATCGGAACCACACGAGTTCGATCCTGATAGCGCAAGGGCAAATGAAACAGGACGTCCTGAACGTTTTCCAGCCCCACTTTGGCCAATTTTTCGGCCATGGCTTCGCCCACGCCTTTGAGCGCGGTGACCGACACATTCGACAACTCGGTCATCGGCAGGCTTACTTCTCGGCCGGCGGCTTGGCCACCGAGCACAGACGGATCGAATCCGCGAGAATTTCAATGGCTTTAGGTCGTGGAAAGCTCGCGCGCCAGGCAATCGCAACCGTACGGAAGGGGACTGGCGGGGTCAACGGACGCACGGCCAGAATGCCGGGCGAGTAATGATGACTGTCGACTGCCGACAGCGGCAGGATCGAGATCCCCAAACCAGACGCAACCATGTGGCGAATGGTTTCCAGCGAACTGGATTCGACCGTGGTGTGCTTGGCCCCATCGCTGCCTTTGGCCAGCGTCGGACAGGCTTCAAGCACCTGATCGCGGAAGCAGTGACCTTCGCCCAGCAACAGCAGGCTTTTGTCATTGAGCAAACTGGCGTCGATGGTGGTTTTTTTCGTCCACGGATGCTCGCTTGGCATCAGTACGTAGAACGGTTCGTCGTAGAGCGGCAAGGTCAGCACGTCCGCTTCCTGGAACGGCAGCGCGATGATGATCGCATCCAGTTCACCGTTACGCAGCTTGTCGCGCAGTACGTGGGTGAAGTTTTCTTCGATGTACAACGGCATTTGCGGGGCAACCCGATGCAGCTGCGGAATCAGATGCGGGAACAGGTACGGACCTACGGTGTAGATCGCGCCGACCTTGAGTGGCGCCGTCAGCTGATTCTTGCCGGCCTGGGCCAGTTCGCGGATACCTTGAGCTTGCTCCAGAACCTTTTGCGCCTGGGCAACGATGCCTTCACCCACAGGGGTCACTCGCACAGCGCTTTTGCTGCGCTCGAAAATCAGCACACCGAGTTCGTCTTCCAGCTTTTTGACACCGACCGACAGCGTCGGCTGGCTGACATGGCAACGTTCAGCCGCATGGCCGAAGTGTTGTTCTTGGGCAAGAGTAACGATGTAGCGTAATTCTGTGAGAGTCATAGCGGACGTCCATGAGGTTGCGGGCCAAAGCATAGCGGCTGCAATCGATAGACGCACGTTATCAGACATTGCCCACGGAGCTACAGTCGCCAATCAATGTCCGTCAGGAAAAATATCCACGGGCAAGAGCGGCAGGAGAGCAAGGCACAGGCCTGGAGGGGAGGAAGCCCTGGCGGGTCACCCGCCCATACCGTGAATATTCACCGTAGGGGCGGGCGGACCCGTAAGGGGTTATCGCCGACGTTTATCGATGGAATAAACGAAGGGAGCGACAATTTCGATGCTGCCATTGGTCAGCATATCTGCCGGAGGCTTGGGCAATGGCTGTGCCCGGCGAATCATTTCCAGGGTAGCCCGGTCCAGATCAGCGTTACCCGAGCGTCCAACCAGCTCGTAGGACAGCACCTTGCCTTCGGCATCAACAACGAAGCGCAGTCGGTTCAAACCTTCCTTGCCGCGCGACTGAGCAGCCGCAGGATACTTCTTGTACTTGCCCAAGTGGCTCAGCAATGCACCTTCCCAACTGGCTTTGGCAGCCAATTGCTGGGCCGATGGACCTGGAGCCGGAGCCGCTGACTTGACGCTTGGCGTTTTGGTCGGCGTGGCATCGCTTGGCTTCTCTTCTGAAGGCTTTTCCTTGACCGGTTCCGGTTTTTTCTCAGGCTTGGGCGGTTGAGGCTTTTGCTTGGGCTTGACCGGTTTGGGTACAGAAATCTTCGGTTTTGGCGCTTCGGCCAGCTTGGGTATCGGCAACTCTTCCACAGGCGTCGGCGGTTGTGGCGGGGTCACCACTTTCGGCGGAGCAGGCGGCGGAGGTGCCGGCAGCGGTGCCAGATCGATCATCATCGCCTGAGGCGGAAGTTCGATCGCACGAGGGGTGGACCATTGCAGGGCAAGAATCACGGCCACTGCATGGATACCCAACACCGCGGCCAAGCTGACTCCGTAACGCGTCATCTTTGAGCGCGTCATGGTCATTTCTTGGCTGCCGTCTCAAGTCCGACCAGACCCACCTTCAGGTAACCGGCTGCGCGCAATGCATCCATCACGCTCATCAAGTCACCGTAATCCACGCCTTTGTCGGCCTGGAAGAAGATCGTCGTGTCTTTGTTGTTTTTAGTCCTGGCATCCAGGGTCGGGCCCAACGCTTCAACACTGACCGCCTCTTCACCCAAGAACAGGCGCTGATCAGCCTTGACGCTGAGGAACACCGGCTTCTCGGGCCGCGGAGCAGGCTTGGCGGTCGAAGCGGGCAGGTCAACCTTGATATCCACGGTCGCCAACGGTGCTGCCACCATGAAGATGATCAGCAGCACCAGCATCACGTCAATAAAAGGGGTGACGTTGATTTCATGGTTCTCGGCGAGATCGTCATCGCCTTCTTTTAAATGCAGGCCCATGGCCGATTACCCCACTTTCACCATGTGCGGTTGCGAGCTGCGCTCGGGCGGCAGGTGATCAAGATCACGGCTTACCAGCAGCAGTACTTCAGCCGATGCATCAGCGACCTGGGCCTTGTAACCGGTGATAGAGCGGGCAAATACGTTGTAAATCACAACAGCAGGGATCGCAGCGACCAGACCCAATGCCGTGGCCAGCAGGGCTTCGGCGATACCGGGAGCGACCACAGCCAGGTTGGTGGTTTGCGTTTTGGCGATACCGATGAAGCTGTTCATGATGCCCCATACGGTACCGAACAGACCGACAAACGGTGCTGTCGAGCCGATGGTGGCAAGCACGCCAGTGCCGCTGCTCATGTTGCGGCCACAGGCAGCCACAAGACGCTCCAGACGGAAGCTGACACGCTCCTTGATACCTTCTTTTTCGCGGCTATTGGCCGACAGACGCATTTCTTCAAGCGCATCCTGAACCAGCAAATAGGCGAGCGTGCCTTTTTTGGCTGCCGTCTCGCTGGCCTCCTTAAGGGTGCCGGCTTTTTTCAGGTTGCTGATTTCAACACGCAGACGACGCTTGGCGCCCAGGACTTCAAAGCCTTTGGCAATCCAGATGGTCCAGGTGATGATCGAAGCGATCGCCAGACCAATCATCACAAGTTTCACGATGATGTCGGCGTTTTGGTACATGCCCCAAGGCGAAAGGTCATGGGCCATGCCCAGGCTGTTGGCTTCTTCGGCAATGATGTGCGGTTCTTCACCTGCCGGGGCTACAGCCTCTTCAGACGAGGTAGGATCAATCGCGGCAGGCGCCGGTGATGCAGGGGCTGCAGCCACAGTGGCAGGCTGTGCAGCCGGTGTTGCAGGCTCGTCGGCAAAGGACGCGGCAGGTGCCAGCAGCAGGCTGAACATCAGCGCGGCAACCCCACGCCAGACGCGTTTTGGGCTAAAAAGCTGGGTTGGCGAAGCGGTGGGATGATTGCATGTCATGCTAGCCGGACCTGAAGATAGTAAAGGGTTTTGCCCTACAGCGCGGTGTAAGACCCAAAGCAAACGATGCGTTATTATTGCAAGTAATTCTTGTTAACAAAAGCAATAGCATCTGTTTTTTTCAAATGTCACGACCTTGGTAGCAACTATTTATGCTGCTTTGTAACTTTTGATTAGGAATTTCGAGATGCCAAAAACCTCCGTTCTGATCGTCGGATGCGGCGATGTAGGAAGCCGCCTGGCCACTCAGCTACTCGACAATGACTGGTTAGTGTATGGCCTGCGCCGTTCTGTCGATCGTCTGCCCGATGGCGTTATCGGAGTCGCCGGCGATCTGTTCGATGCGTCATGCCCGGCGCAATGGCCAAAAGGCCAGATCGACTATCTGGTGTACAGCACTGCGGCTACCACTCACGACGAAGCCGGTTATCAAGCGGCTTATGTCGAAGGGCTCAAGCACACCCTTGGCTGGCTGGAGAAAAATGGCCAGCGGCCAAAACGCTTGTTGTTCGTGTCCAGCAGCGGCGTTTATGGCCAAAAAGATGGGGAATGGATCGATGAAACATCCCCGGCTGAAGCCACGAGCTACTCGGGGCGAATCATGCGACAGGCCGAACAAGTCGCACTGGACAGCGGCATCCCGGCCAGTGTGGTGCGCCTGACCGGAATCTACGGGCCAGGACGTGAGTGGATGCTGAGCCAGGTTCGTGAAGGCTATCGTGTTGCCGTTGATCCCCCGCTGTATGGCAACCGGATCCATGCCGATGACGCCGGCGGGCTTCTGGCTTTCCTGCTGAACGCCGACCGACACGGTAAAACCCTGGAAGATTGCTATATCGGCGTCGATGACGCCCCCGCCCCCTTGGCGCAGGTCGTGGACTGGTTACGTGAGCAACTGGGCGTGACGGAATGGGCAGCCGAAGCCAGCGTCAGACGGGCGGGCAGCAAGCGTTGCAGCAACGCCCGCGCCAGGGCGCTGGGCTGGGAACCGCGCTACCCGAGCTATCGCGAGGGATATGGGGAAATTCTGGCAACGAAGGCATAACGGCTTCATGTCACCGCTGCCGCAGACGGCGGCAGCGGCTACAACTCTGCGTCAGGGCTGCTTTTTCAGCACCCACTCCCGCTTGCCCGGGTAAAACTGTGGCATTTCGTCAGGCTGGGCAGCGTCAAGCGCCTGGAAGATTTCCAGCTGGGGGCCGTTGCGCACAAAAATATGCGCAGCACCTGCATCGCCCTGCTGCAACCAAAGGCTGTCGTACTCACCGCTCATCGATGCACAGTCGCCTGCCAGACACAGGGCGTAAATACTGCTGCCTGGCAGACCCTTGATCTGGCCATCAGGCAAGAAAGTCACTTGGCCGCCTTGCCCCTGGCCACTGACAATATGCCACTGGCCACCCAAATAAGCTGACTTGAGCGCCGCCTCAAAACTGGAGCCCAGCGGAGCATCACTTGCCACGCTGACAGGCGAGCGAACGAACGATTGTTGGGGGTCAGACTCGGCAGCGGCTTGTATCAGTTGCTCGCCAGCAAGGCTCAAGTCCGTGGCCGAACTGCCATAGAAGCTGACCTGCCAAACGCCCTTGTTTTCAGGCATCAACTTGCCTTCTACTCGCTCAAAACCATTGGTGTAGTTGGCTTGAGCCCTTTTGGCGTCGATGTCCCATTCCAGGTTAGGACCATTGGCCAGCAAGGCCTCACGCAGGTTCCCGCCTTTGGCAGCTGCGTCGATTGCGGCCTGGTTGATCCAGACACCACTGATATCGCGGTGGGCGGGTTCGCTGGCACAGCCACCCAAAACAAGAGTGAGCAGTGACATGACTAGCGCTTTGCGCATAGCGGAATCCTTTTAGAACGGGGGACAAGCGAGGAGGTTGGCGCAGCATGAAGATGCTGCGCCGAGGGCATTACTCAATTACCAGAATGGCGTCCATCTCGACCTGCGAACCCTTTGGCAGGGCAGCAACGCCAATGGCGGCGCGAGCCGGGTAAGGCTGTTCGAAGTACTTGCCCATGATCTCGTTGACCTTGGCGAAGTGGCTCAGGTCAGTCAGGAAGATGTTCAGCTTGACGATGTCCTTGAACGAACCGCCCGCAGCTTCAGCAACCGACTTCAGGTTTTCAAACACCTGGACAGTCTGGGCTTCAAACCCTTCAACCAGCTCCATGGTTTTTGGGTCAAGCGGGATCTGGCCGGACATGTAGACAGTATTGCCAGCCTTGATCGCCTGGGAATAAGTGCCGATAGCGGCAGGTGCCTTGTCGCTGGTGATAACGGTCTTGGTCATGAATGACTCCTTGTAATGGCCGGGCTTATGAACGGGTTATGCACGCATGCGGGTGATGCGGATAACCCCGGTAAGAGCACGTAGTTTTTTGATCACACGGGCCAGGTGCACACGGTCGTGCACGCTGACGACGAGCTGGACCACACTGATGCGGCCATCGCGCTCGTCCATGCTGATTTTTTCGATGTTGCCATCGGCAGCGTTGACGCTGCTGGCCAGCAGCGCAATCAGGCCACGCTGATGTTCCAGTTCGACGCGCAATTCGACGTTGAACTCGCCGGTAACATCCTTGGCCCACGAAAGCTGGATGCATTTTTCGGGGTTATGGCGGATTTCGCTGATATTGCGGCAGTTGTCCAGATGCACGACCATGCCTTTGCCTGCAGACAGATGACCCACAATCGGGTCACCCGGGATCGGCGTACAGCATTTGGCGTAACTGAGCACCAGACCTTCAGTACCGCGAATCGCCAGCGGCCCCTCGGGGCTAGGCAACGCTTCACCTTCGCCCAACAAGCGCCGGGCCACCACGTAAGCCATGCGGTTACCCAGGCCAATGTCCTCAAGCAGATCTTCGATCTGTTCCAGGCGGTATTCCTGAAGCATTGCCTGAACACGCTCTGCCGGAATCTTGTCCAGCGCGCTGTTGAAACCGTTTAACACCTTGTTCAGCAGACGCTCGCCCAGGTTCACCGACTCGGAACGACGCTGCAACTTGAGGGCATGGCGAATATGCGTGCGGGCCTTGCCGGTGACCACAAAGTTGAGCCAGGCCGGGTTGGGGCGGGCACCCGGTGCGCTGACGATCTCGACCGTGGAGCCACTTTGCAGCGGCTCGGACAGCGGTGCGAGACGGCGATTGATCCGGCATGCAATACAGCTATTACCCACATCGGTATGCACGGCGTAAGCAAAGTCGACCGCCGTGGAGCCTTTGGGCAGCTCCATGATTCGGCCTTTGGGCGTGAACACGTAAACTTCGTCCGGGAACAGGTCGATCTTCACGCTTTCGATGAATTCAAGGGAGTTGCCTGCGCGCTGCTGCATCTCCAGCACGCCTTTGACCCACTGCCGCGCACGGGCATGAGTGCCCTGATGCTGTTCGTCGCCACTGGACTTGTACAACCAGTGAGCGGCGATCCCGTTGTTGGCCATTTCTTCCATTTCACGGGTACGGATCTGAATTTCGATCGGTACGCCGTGCATGCCGAATAGCGTGGTATGCAACGACTGGTAGCCGTTGGCTTTAGGAATGGCGATGTAGTCCTTGAAACGACCCGGGAGAGGCTTGTACAAATTATGTACAGCACCCAGCACGCGGTAGCAGGTATCGACCTTGTCGACGATGATCCGGAACGCGTAAACATCCATGATCTCGTTGAAGGCACGGCGCTTGCCGCGCATTTTTTTGTAAATACCGTAGATATGCTTTTGACGGCCGCTAACCTCGCCCTGAATGCCGTCGATGGCGAGACAGTGGCTGAGCGACTCTTCAATTTTGTTGACGATTTCCTTGCGATTGCCCCGGGCGCGTTTCACGGCCTGATAAATGCGCGCGGAGCGCATCGGGTACATCGCTTTGAAACCAAGGTCTTCGAATTCGATACGAATACTGTGCATACCCAGCCGATTGGCAATGGGGGCGTAGATTTCCAGGGTTTCCTTGGCAATCCGCCGGCGTTTTTCGCCGGACAGTACTTCGAGGGTACGCATGTTGTGCAGGCGATCAGCCAGTTTCACCAGGATCACGCGAATATCGCGTGCCATGGCCATGGCCATCTTCTGAAAGTTTTCAGCCTGGGCTTCGGCCTTGGTTTCGAAGTTCATCTGAGTCAGCTTGCTGACCCCATCGACCAATTCGGCCACGGTCTCGCCAAACTGAGCGACAAGCGCTTCCTTGGCAATACCGGTGTCCTCGATCACGTCATGCAGCATGGCCGCCATCAGGCTCTGATGGTCCATATGCATTTCGGCAAGGATATTTGCGACTGCCAGCGGATGCGTGACATACGGTTCGCCGCTACGTCGGCGTTGGCCGTCGTGGGCTTGTTCTGCGTAGAAGTACGCCCGGCGGACCAGATTGACCTGGTCCGGGCCGAGGTACGTCGACAAGCGATCGGCGAGGGCGTCTATGCTCGGCATGAGGAATCCTCCTGCCAAAACTTTTTACCCTTCGCCGTGCTACGTCGACCGGGCATAGGCTTAGTTCGCCTCGTTGGACTCGTCCTCGAACGCTGCAAACAGCGGTTCGTCTTCGACGATTTCAGCGTTGGCGATAAACTCGTAGCTCATCAGGCCTTCAGCGATTTCACGCAGGGCGACAACGGTAGGCTTGTCGTTTTCCCACTGAACCAGAGGCTCTTTACCGCCGGTGGCCAGTTGACGGGCACGCTTGGTAGACAGCATGACCAGCTCAAAGCGGTTATCCACGTGTTCTAGACAGTCTTCAACGGTTACGCGGGCCATGGTCTTCCTCGTAGCAAATGCAATATGCGCGCTGCCCGGATGGGCGAGCGGACTCAACAGTTTAAAAAATCACCAGCGATTAGGGAAGCGCTGATTTTTCAAGCAACTCCCCAAATACCTCTGCAAGCGCCAATGTAAGGCCCTTGCAGGTGTTTTGGGAAGAGCCCTTTAGCCGAGCAACTCAGCCAGTAATTTGCCATAACGCTGCTGCTGACGCTTTTGCTGGAGCTGATTGGCGCGGAAAATCGCCTTCAGGTCATCAAGCGCATGGGCAAAATCGTCATTGATGATCAGGTAGTCATAATCAACATAGTGACTCATTTCGCTCACGGCTTCGCGCATCCGGCCGTCAATGATGTCGTCGCTGTCCTGCCCACGGTTGTCCAGACGCTGACGCAGCGCTTCCTGGCTCGGCGGCAGAATGAAGATCGAGCGTGCCTTGGGCATCACCTGGCGCACTTGTTCAGCACCTTGCCAGTCGATTTCCAGAATCAGGTCGTGGCCTTCATCCAGCGTTTGCTGCAAATGGCTCTGCGACGTGCCGTAGAGATTGCCGAACACCTCGGCGCGCTCCAGGAAATCGCCGTGCTCGATCATTTTCACGAACTCTTCGCGCTCGACAAAATGATAGTTCACACCATCGGCTTCACCCGGACGCATGGCCCGCGTGGTGTGCGACACCGAAACGCGGATCTGCGGCTCAGCGTCGATCAATGCTTTGACCAGGCTGGTCTTGCCCGCACCCGAAGGCGCAGAAATGATGTAGAGGGTGCCAGTGCTGTGGTTCATGTCAGGGGGAGCCTTACTCAATATTCTGTACTTGTTCGCGCATCTGCTCGATCAACACTTTGAGGTTGACCGCCGCTTGCGTGCTGCGTGGATCAAATGCCTTGGAGCCAAGGGTATTGGCCTCACGGTTAAGCTCTTGCATCAGGAAGTCGAGACGTCGACCTGCGGCCCCCCCGGACTTGAGGACGCGACGCACCTCGAGAATGTGGGTGCTCAAACGGTCAAGTTCCTCGGCGACGTCACTTTTTTGCGCCAGCATGACCATTTCTTGCTCAAGACGCTGGGGATCAAGTTCGGCCTTCATGTCGGCGAAGCGATCCAGCACCTTCTGGCGCTGCGTCGCGAGCATCTGAGGCACCAGTTCGCGCAAGGTGTCGACATCGCCTTCAATGGCAGTCAAACGCTCGCTGATCAAGCGTGCCAGCTCCGCGCCTTCGCGCTCGCGGCCGTTTTTCAGCTCTTGCAGGCCTTGCTTGAACAACGCCAGCGCCTGGGTGTTGAGCGCCTGCGGGTCACTGGCATCGGCGACCAGAACCCCGGGCCAGGCCAGCACTTCCAGTGGGTTGAGCGCTGCCGGCTGTTTGATCAGGCTGGCGATCGTTTCAGCGGCGGCAACCAGTTGCGCGGCGCGCTCCCGGTCAACCTGCAGCGGCTTGCCCGTGGTTTCCTCGGTAAAACGCAGGGTGCATTCCAGCTTGCCCCGGGAAATACCCTGGCGCAGCGCTTCACGCACGGCGCCTTCGAGATCCCGGAAAGACTCGGGCAGACGCAGGTGCGGTTCCAGGTAGCGGCTGTTGACCGAACGCAACTCCCAACTCAGGGTGCCCTGAGTGCCGACGCTTTCGACGCGGGCAAAGGCGGTCATGCTGTGTACCATGGACGGTACCTCGCGATTCAATGAATGAAGCCTGACGGCCATTAAGGCGGCGGATTGTAACGCAGTGCACGGGGTGCCCCCAAATGACGTCTGTCGTAAACATCAGCCCCCCTTGAATACACAGATCGGTATTAGAGGTGTCCTGTTGGGCGATGGCCCTTATAATGCTCGGCAGTTTTCCGTCCCGTACAGGTATCCCACATGAAACGTCCAAGTGGTCGCGTTGCCGATCAGCTGCGCCCGATCCGCATCACCCGCAACTACACCAAACACGCAGAGGGTTCTGTACTGGTCGAGTTCGGTGACACCAAAGTCATCTGTACCGTCAGCGTCGAGAACGGTGTCCCGCGCTTCCTTAAAGGCCAGGGCCAAGGCTGGCTGACTGCCGAATACGGCATGCTGCCGCGCGCCACCGGCGACCGCAACCAGCGTGAAGCCAGCCGTGGCAAGCAAGGGGGCCGCACCCTTGAAATCCAGCGCCTGATCGGCCGCTCCCTGCGCGCAGCGCTGGACATGTCCAAGCTGGGTGATATCACCCTGTACGTCGACTGCGACGTTATTCAGGCAGATGGCGGCACCCGTACGGCTTCCATTACCGGTGCAATGGTCGCACTGGTCGACGCACTGAAAATCATCAAAAAGCGCGGTGGCCTTAAAGGCGGCGACCCGATCAAACAAATGATCGCCGCGGTTTCCGTGGGTATTTATCAAGGCGAGCCCGTGCTTGACCTCGACTATCCTGAAGATTCTGCAGCTGAAACCGACCTCAACGTCGTCATGACCAGCAGCGGTGGTTTCATCGAAGTCCAGGGCACTGCCGAAGGCGCGCCATTCCAGCCCGAAGAGTTGAACGCGATGCTCGCCCTGGCACAAAAAGGCATGAACGAGATCTTTGCGCTGCAACAAGCGGCACTGGCTGACTGAATGTCTGCCCGATTGCCCGAGCCACCCATTACCTGGAGAACGCCATGAGTGAACTGGACCTTTCAAAACCCAAACCGAGCCGCGAAGCTCGGCAATGGGCCATGTTTTGTCACTTCTCTGCGTTCCTCGGGATGTGGTTCCCGTTTGGCAGCCTGATCGGGCCACTGATCCTGTGGCAGATAAAGCGCGAAAGCGATCCCTTTATCGACGACCAGGGCAAGGAAGCACTGAACTTTCAAATCACCGTGGCGATTCTTTCGGCGATTTGCTACGTCCTGATGTTCATCCTGGTTGGTTTCGCCTTGCTCGGCCTGGTGCTGATCGGTGCCGTCGTGCTGGTGGTGATTGCTGGCGTCAAGGCCAATGACGGGGTGACTTACCGCTACCCCTTCACCTGGCGCCCGATCAAGTAAACCGCGACTAAAACCCGCGCCCACAAAAAAGCCGACAGCGATGTCGGCTTTTTTGTGGCGGCGAAAAAACACTTAGATCGTCAGTGTCCAGTCGTAGTCCACGATCAATGGTGCATGTTGCGAGAAGCGTGGCTGACGCGGCAAACGGGCGCTTCTTACAAAGCGGCGCAAGCCCGGCGTGAGCAACTGATAGTCAAAACGCCAGCCCAGATTAAGCATCTCGGCCTGTTCGTTGTCCGGCCACCAGCTGTACTGGTCGCCTTCACGGCTGACTTCTCGCAAGGCATCGACATAACCCATATTGCCCACAATCTCATCCATCCAGGCCCGCTCAGGCGCCAGGAAACCCGGAGATTGCTGGCTGTCGCGCCAGTTTTTAATGTCGAGTTTCTGCTGTGCCACATACAGCGAGCCACAGTAGATGTACTCACGACGCTTGCGACGCTGCTTATCAAGGTAGCGCGCAAAGTCATCCATTAGCTTGAACTTCTGGTTCAAGTCTTCATCGCCATTCTGCCCCGAAGGGAGCAGCAAGGTCGCGATGCTGACCTTATCGAAATCGGCTTGCAGGTAACGCCCGTAGCGATCCGCCGTCTCAAAGCCAAGCCCGGTGATGACCGCTTTCGGTTGCAACCGCGAGTACAAAGCCACACCGCCTTGGGCAGGGACTTCAGCTTCACAGGCATAAAGAAAGTAGCCATCGAGCTGGTAGGCTGGATCGTCCAGTTCAAAGGCGGAGGCGCGGGTGTCCTGCAGACAGATAACGTCGGCATTCTGAGCTTGCAGCCAACTGAGCAAACCGCGCTCGACTGCCGCCTGAATACCATTGACGTTCACACTGATGATCCGCATAAATGGCCCCAAAAATCACGTGCGTGTATGATACACGCGGTCTTACTAATTAGCTAAATCCGTGGTATCTGGGGCTTTTTACATGCAAGCGTATCAGCGCGACTTTATCCGTTTTGCCATTGATCGCGGCGTTTTGCGCTTCGGTGAATTCACCCTGAAGTCCGGGCGCACCAGCCCTTACTTCTTCAATGCCGGCCTTTTCAATACTGGCTCGGCGCTGGCTCAGCTGGGGCGTTTTTATGCCGCAGCCATTGTAGACAGCGGTATTCCTTTCGACGTGCTGTTTGGTCCGGCCTACAAAGGTATCCCTTTGGCGGCAACCACTGCCGTGGCACTGGCCGAGCACCATGACCGCGACATGCCATGGTGCTTCAACCGCAAGGAAGCCAAGGCGCACGGCGAAGGGGGCAGCCTGGTGGGCTCACCTCTCGAAGGCGACATCCTGATCATCGACGACGTGATCACGGCCGGCACCGCCATCCGTGAGGTCATGCAGATCATTCAGGCCCAAGGCGCCAAGGCAGCCGGGGTGCTGATTGCCTTGAACCGTCAGGAACGTGGCAACGGTGAGTTGTCGGCCATCCAGGAAGTCGAGCGCGACTTCGGCATTCCGGTCGTCAGCATCGTTTCACTGAATCAGGTACTGCAGTTCCTGGCCGAAGACGAAACGCTCAAGCAATACCTGCCAGCCGTAGAAGCATACCGGGCGCAATACGGGATCTGATCTCCCTGCCCACAAAAAAGCCCCGTCCGGCAATCACCGGACGGGGCTTTTTCAGTTCTGCTTAAAGCGGCTTGCTGTTGGTGATCAAGGTACCGACACCGGTGTCGGTGAAGATCTCCAGGAGCACCGCATTCGGTACACGGCCGTCGACAATGTGCGCGGTGGTCACGCCACCTTGCACCGCCTCCAGCGCGCAACGGATCTTCGGCAGCATGCCGCCATAGATGGTGCCGTCGGCAATCAGCTCATCGACTTGAGCCGTGGTCAGCCCGGTCAGAACCTTGCCCTGCTTGTCCATCAAACCGGCAATGTTGGTCAGCAACATCAGTTTTTCGGCTTTCAGGGCTTCGGCAACCTTGCCCGCCACCAGGTCCGCGTTGATGTTGTAGGACTCGCCATTGGCGCCCACACCTATGGGTGCGATAACCGGGATGAAATCACCTTTGGTCAGCATATGCAGCAGATCAGTGTTGATCCCGACCACTTCGCCCACATGACCAATGTCGATGATTTCCGGCGAAGTCATCTCCGGGGTCTGACGGGTGACCGTCAGTTTCTTTGCACGGATCAGCTCCGCGTCCTTGCCGGTCAGACCGATCGCGCTACCGCCGTGACGGTTGATCAGGTTAACGATGTCCTTGTTCACCTGGCCGCCCAGCACCATCTCCACGACATCCATGGTTTGCGAATCTGTCACGCGCATACCGTCGATGAAATGGCTTTCGATGGACAGGCGCTTGAGCAGATCACCGATTTGCGGGCCGCCACCGTGCACGACGACCGGGTTGATACCCACGGCCTTCATCAACACGATGTCCCGGGCAAACCCGGTTTTCAGCTCGTCGTTCTCCATAGCGTTGCCGCCGTACTTGATCACCAGCGTCTTGCCGACGTAACGGCGAATGTAGGGCAACGCTTCGGACAAAACCTTGGCGACATTGGAGGCGGCATCACGTTCGAGGGTCATTCAGGGCTCCGGTAGAACAAGTCGATCAAAACGGTAGTTGGAGATCAGGGGCAACACGCTTGAGTTGTGCGTGAAAGACATCCTTGATGCGTTGCAGTTCAACCTCGGTATCAGCCTCAAATCGCAGCACCAGCACCGGCGTGGTGTTGGACGCTCGAACCAGGCCCCAACCGCAGGGATAGTCGACCCGCACACCATCAATGGAGGTCAGTTCGGCAGTTTCACCCCATTGGGCATCGTGCAGGGCCTCAATGATGCTGAATTTGCTCTCATCCGTCACATCGATATTGATCTCCGGCGTAGAAATATCGTTCGGGAAGGCCTCAAACAGCTCTTCTGCCGTCGCTTGCTGCCTGCTGAGGATCTCCAGCAGGCGTGCAGCGCTGTAGATTCCATCATCAAAACCAAACCAGCGCTCTTTGAAAAAGATGTGCCCGCTCATTTCGCCGGCCAGCAGGGCACCGGTTTCTTTCATCTTCTTTTTGATCAACGAATGACCGGTCTTCCACATCAGTGCGCGGCCACCATATTCCTTGATCAGCGGCGTCAGACGACGCGTGCACTTCACATCAAAGATAACCTCGGCCGCCGGGTTACGCGTCAGCACATCCTGAGCAAACAGCATCAGCAGGCGGTCAGCAAACACGATGGTACCCGCGTTCGTGACAACGCCGACCCGATCACCGTCGCCGTCAAACGCCAGTCCGATGTCGGCCCGGGTTTCCTTGACCTTGGCGATCAGATCCTGAAGATTTTCAGGTTTACCCGGATCCGGGTGGTGGTTGGGAAAATTGCCGTCCACCTCGCAGAACAACGGAATCACTTCGCAATTCAAGGCCGCGATCAACTGCGGTGCAATGACTCCCGCGGCACCGTTACCGCAATCCACCACCACCTTCAAACGCTTCGCCAGCTTGATATCCCGGGTTATCTCATCGCAGTAACGCGACAGAATCTCAACGCGCTCGATACGGCCTTCGCCCCACGTCAGGTCATTGGTTTTGAGGCGGGTGTGCAGCGCCTGAATTTGCTCGTTGGCCAGGGTGTCGCCTGCGATCACGACTTTGAAACCGTTGTAGTTCGACGGGTTATGGCTACCCGTGAGCATCACCCCCGATTTACCTGCCAGGATGCTGGCTGCGTAATACAGCGCAGGGGTCGGCACCAGGCCCACATCGCTGACGTGGCAACCACTGTCAGCCACGCCCTGGATCAAACGCTCCACCAGCTCCGGGCCCGACAAGCGCCCGTCGCGGCCCACCGATACACGGGACTCGCCCTGGGCCAGACTCTCGGCACCGACGGCGCGACCAATCCAGTAAGCCGTTTCAGCGGTCAGGGTTTTCGGCACCACGCCACGAATGTCGTAGGCGCGAAAAATGCTGTCAGGGAAGTGCGGGGGGACCGAAGCGGGGCTACTCATTGCAGGGGGACTCCACGCTCAGAGGATTCAGGGGGACACTGAAGGTCAGGCAGGGTGCCTGACCTTGTACTGCACAATCAGAGCTTGCCGGAGTGGCCAAAACCACCAGCGCCACGCTGGCTTTCGTCGAATTCTTCAACCAGCTCGAAATGCGCCTGCACCACCGGCACCAGCACCAATTGAGCAATGCGCTCACCGACGGTGATATTGAACGCGGTCTGACCCCGGTTCCAGCACGACACCATCAACTCGCCCTGATAATCGGAGTCGATCAGACCGACCAGGTTGCCCAGCACGATGCCGTGTTTATGACCCAGGCCCGAGCGCGGGAGGATCAGCGCTGCAAGGCCCGGATCACCAATGTATACCGACAGGCCGGTCGGAATCAGCAGGGTCTGGCCCGGCTCCAGAAGGGTGTCTTCTTTGAGCATGGCGCGCAGGTCGAGACCGGCAGAGCCCGTCGTGGCGTATTGCGGCATCGGAAATTCGTGACCAATGCGTGGATCGAGGATTTTGGCTTGCAAAGCGTGCATACGAGTTAAACCTGGTTCAGACGTTCGGCGATAAAAGTGACCAGCTGGCGGGCAATCTTGCCCTTGCTGGTCTGGGCAAACACAGTGGCATGCAGTTCGCGGTCAATCACGCTGCATGCGTTCTCCTCACTGTTGAAGCCAATGCTGGGGTTAGCCACATCGTTGGCGACAATCAGGTCGAGGTTTTTGTCTTTCAGCTTGCGCGCGGCGTAATCAAGCAAGTGCTCGGTTTCTGCGGCAAAGCCGACACTAAAGGGGCGATCCGGGCGCGAAGCAATCGTGGCCAGGATGTCGGGGTTGCGCACCATCTGCAGCAACAAGCCATCACCTTTGGCAGGATCTTTCTTTAGTTTTTGCGGGGCAACGACTTCAGGCCGGTAATCTGCAACAGCAGCAGATGCAATAAACACATCACACGGAATTGCCGCTTCACAGGCCGCGAGCATGTCACGGGCACTGACCACGTCGATGCGGGCTACGCGATCCGGGGTCGGCAAGTGTACCGGCCCGGTAATCAGCGTCACGCGGGCACCGGCTTCAACCGCCGCTTCAGCCAGGGCAAAGCCCATTTTCCCGGAGCTGTGATTGGTGATGTAACGCACCGGGTCGATGTTTTCCTGCGTCGGGCCGGCGGTAATCAGCACATGCTTGCCGGTCAGCACCTTGCGCTGGAAACACTCGGCGGCACACTGCACCAGGTCATCGGCCTCAAGCATGCGGCCAAAGCCTACATCGCCACAGGCCTGACTCCCGGAGGCCGGGCCAAATACACGCAAGCCGCGGCTTTCGAGCAATCGGGTATTGGCTTGGGTGGCTGGATCACGCCACATGGCCTGATTCATCGCTGGCGCGATAGCAACCGTTGCGTCAGTGGCCAGCACCAGCGTGGTCAGCAAATCATTGGCCAGACCCTGGGCAAGGCGGGCGATCACATCAGCGGTCGCCGGTGCGATCAACACCAGGTCAGCCCATTTGGCGAGTTCGATATGCCCCATGGCTGCTTCCGCTGCCGGGTCGAGCAAGTCCAGATGGACCGGATGCCCTGACAACGCCTGCATGGTCAGGGGCGTGATGAACTCACTGCCGCCCCGCGTCATGACTACACGGACTTCAGCACCCTGGTCCAGCAGACGGCGAACCAGCTCTGCACTCTTGTAAGCCGCGATGCCGCCGCCGACGCCCAAAACAATGCGTTTTCGATACAGCCGCTGCATAGGCCTGCCTTTTAGTTCGATGATGACTGCGTGAAAAATGGCCAAAAGCCACGCAAAAAAGATGGGCTAAGATAACACAGCGCCTGCTATGGAACAGCGGGGCCCATACACATGGAGGTGTTATGAGCATCAAGAATTGGCCTGCTTCCGAGCGGCCGCGGGAAAAACTTTTAGCTCAAGGATCAGCCACGCTTTCCGATGCCGAACTATTGGCAATCTTTCTGCGTACCGGAGTGCCAGGCAAAAGCGCCGTCGATCTGGCGCGACATTTATTGACTGAATTTGGCAGCCTCAGGGCTTTGCTGGAAGCGGATTTGAGCGTTTTCTGCCGGCCGCCGGGGCTAGGGCCAGCCAAGTACAGCCTGTTGCAGGCCGTACTTGAGATGGGACGGCGCCACTTGGCTGAGCGCTTGCGCCGCGACTCCGCCCTGGAAAGCCCGCAAGCTGTTCGCCAGTACCTCAAATCAGCATTGCGTCATGAGCCGCACGAAGTCTTTGGCTGCATGTTCATGGACTCCAAACACCGCATGCTGGCCTTTGAAAAGCTGTTCAAGGGCTCCATCGACAGCGCCAGTGTTTACCCGCGCGAAGTGGTCAAACGCGCCCTTGCGCACAACGCCGCGGCCGTCATTTTCTGCCATAACCATCCCTCCGGCATCAGCGAACCCAGCCATGCCGATCACCGCCTGACCCAGCGCCTGACCGAAGCGCTGGATCTGGTTGAGGTACGGGTGCTCGATCACTTCATCATCGGTGACGGCGAGCCGTTCTCGATGGTCGAGCATGGCTGGATGTAGCCTTCAGGGCTTGATGCTGACCGTTGAAAATTCCTGGCGCCCAAACGGACTTACCTGATAACCCTGTACGTCTTTACGGGTTAACGCGTAAGCCGTTGGGTGAGCCAGCGGCAACCACAACGCCTGCTGCTGGATCAGCGCCTGGGCTTTCTGATACAGCACACTGCGCTTGTCCTGATCGCTCAGGGTCTTGCCATCCGTAAGCAGGTTATCCAGCGTCTTGTCGCAATAACGGGCAAAGTTGGTCCCGGACTTCACTGCCGCACACGAAAACTGCGGAGTCAGGAAGTTATCAGGGTCACCGTTATCGCCCGCCCAGCCCATAAACAGCAGATCGTGCTCACCTGCTTTGGCACGGCGGATCAACTCGCCCCACTCAATCACGCGAATATCGGCCTTGATCCCGACTTTAGCCAGGTCAGCCTGCAACAACTGCGCGCCCAGACTTGGATTGGGATTCAGCACGCTGCCTGTCGGTCGCGTCCAGATCGTGGTTTTAAAACCATTCGGGAGGCCGGCCTTGGTCAATAACGCTTTGGCTTTTTCAGGATCGTGGGCATAACCCGGCAAGTTCTTGGCGTAACTCCAGGTCGTAGCCGGGTAGATACCCTTAGCGGCCTGCGCGCTGTTCTCGAACACCGCCTTGAGGTACGTCGCCTGGTCGAAGGCCAGGTTGATCGCCTGACGCACTTCAGGCTTGTCCAGCGGCGGATGCTGGCTGTTGATGGCCACAAAAGCCGTCATGAAGGCCGGAGTCTGCACGACCTTCAGCGCCGGATCCTTGGCGGCAGCCTCCACATCCAGCGGCTTGGGCGAAAGGGCGATCTGGCACTCATTGCGTCGCAGCTTTTGCAGGCGCACGTTGGCATCCGGGGTAATGGCAAAAATCAGCCCGTCGATACCGGGCTTGCCCGCGAAATAGTCCGGATTGGCCTTGTAGCGCACCACGGCATCTTTCTGAAACCGGGTAAACACGAAAGGACCGGTGCCAATCGGCTGGCTATTCATCCGTTCAGGGGTACCGGCCTTGAGTAATTTGTCGGCATATTCAGCTGAATAAATCGACGCAAAGCCCATGCTCAGGGCCGGAAGGAAAGTCGAGTCCGGATGACTGAGCGTAAAACGCACGGTCAGCGGATCCGGGGTCTCAATTTTTTTGATCAGCTCAGGCAACTGCAAAGACTGTGCATGGGGGAAACCGCTTTGCGCCACCTTGTGCCAGGGGTTGGCCGGATCCAGCATGCGCTCAAAGCTGAAACGCACATCATCGGCATTCAACTCACGGCTTGGCGTGAAATAAGGCGTGCCATGAAACTTGACCCCGGGGCGCAATTTGAAATCGTACACAAGGCCGTCAGGAGACACTGACCAGCTCTGGGCCAGGCTGGGCACCAACTTGGCGGCCTGGGCGTCAAAGTCCACCAGGCGGTTCATCAACACGTCTGCCGAGGCATTGGTGGTACTGAGCGAGTTGTACTGCACCACATCAAACCCTTCCGGGCTGGCCTCGGTACAGACACTCAACGTAGCCGCCTGCGCCAGAGGGCTTAGGCTTAAAGCGAGCAAAAAGGGGGCTGCAGCGAGGCGCATGGTCTATTTTCCTTCGCAAGTCATTGACCCATCTGCGTGTGCAGTCTGGAAAAGGACTACCCTAGTAGGGCCATCATCAAATGACTACTTTTAATCGTTGCCCGTTCCCGCTTCTGCGCGTATGAAGGGCCGTTAAACGCATTTTAGCCATCCTTCACGCCGCCAGCGCCAGTGGGCGCCACACACACAACAACCGCTGACGAGGGTTTTGCTGCCTGAAACCTTTCACCCAGCGACGAGCGGTAAAACCCCGCCACACACAGGCTTCAAGCTGAATGCGGGTTAAAATACCGGTTCAATTAATCACGGCAAATCACACTGCTTGTTGTTGCGCTTTAGTCTTTCTGGTATAAAGCAGCGCTCTTTTCTAGGGGCCCGGTTCCTTCGTTTGTAGGTGTAACCGGTAAGACCCTTAAAGAAACGCGGCGCCTAGCGCCAAATGACTGAGAGATTAAGCGGCCAACCCATGCCGGGTTGGGCATGTGGTTTTAGAGGGCTGAGGCATGTCGAGAGTCTGTCAAGTTACCGGTAAGGGTCCGGTGACTGGGAATAACATTTCCCACGCAAATAACAAAACCCGTCGTCGTTTCCTGCCGAACCTGCAGCATCACCGCTTCTGGGTTGAAGAAGAGAAACGTTTCGTACGTCTGCGCGTATCTGCTAAAGGCATGCGTATCATCGACAAGCGTGGCATTACTGTCGTGCTGGCCGAAATCCGCCGTGCTGGCAAGATCTAAGGGAGCTAATCATGCGTGAATTGATCCGTTTGGTGTCGAGCGCTGGTACAGGCCATTTCTACACCACTGATAAGAACAAGCGCACCACTCCGGACAAAATCGAAATCAAAAAATTCGATCCGCGGGTTCGCAAGCACGTGATCTACAAAGAAGCCAAAATCAAGTAATTGATTTTTGCCTCTTTAAGAAAAAGCCCGCTTCGGCGGGCTTTTTTTTGCCTGAAATTCAAGCGTTCTGCTCAAACACGACATACGTCTTGCGGCATTTTTCCAGCACTTCCCACGTTCCGCTGAAGCCGGCAGGAATCACAAAACGGTCTCCCGCCCGCAGGGTTTTGGCATTGCCTTGCTGGTCGCGCAGGACCGAAACACCTTCAATGATTTCGCAGTACTCGTGCTCGGTGTAGTTCACCGTCCATTGACCGACTGCGCCCTCCCATACACCCGCGCTCATCTGCCCGCATGGACTGGCGTAGTGGTTGTGGATAACTTGTTCGGGATTCCCCTTGAGCACCTTTTCCGGTGCCGGACTGAAACGCTCAGCCTGGGTGTTGGCAGTGTTGAAGTCGACGATGGTTGTGATACTCATGGTGCTTATCCCCCCGGAATGACGGTGTGTTGAGCCAGAAAGTCCAAATACTATGTTTATTAAAACGAACAAGCCATGTCGTTTACGACACATATGTCAAATATATTGAAAGTCCCCGGGCCACTGGTTTAGGGTGGCGCATGTCTCGTGCCAATCACTTTAGTCGATTGGACAGCATCCCTGAGGCGCCACGCGAAAGCCGGGGCGCTTCTATTTTTAATAAGAGGAGGACACTCGAATGACCACCCTGACCCGTGCTGACTGGGAACAACGAGCCCTACAGCTAAAGATCGAAGGCCGCGCGTACATCAACGGTGAATACACCGCCGCAGTCTCCAATGAAACATTCGAGTGCCTCAGCCCGGTCGATGGCCGTTTGCTGGGCAAGGTTGCCAGCTGCGATGCCGCTGACGCCCAGCGTGCCGTCGAAAACGCGCGCAAGACCTTCGACTCCGGTGTCTGGTCGCGCATGGCCCCGGCCAAGCGCAAAGCCACCATGATCCGCTTTGCCGGCCTGCTCAAGCAAAACGCTGAAGAGCTGGCTCTGCTTGAAACCCTGGACATGGGCAAGCCCATTACCGACTCTCTGGAAATCGACGTCCCTGGCGCGGCCAATGCGCTGAGCTGGAGCGGCGAGGCCATTGACAAGATTTACGATGAGGTAGCCGCCACGCCGCATAACCAGCTGGGCCTGGTGACCCGCGAACCCGTAGGTGTTGTCGCGGCGATCGTGCCGTGGAACTTCCCGCTGATGATGGCCTGCTGGAAACTCGGGCCTGCGCTGTCCACCGGTAACTCGGTCATCCTCAAGCCATCCGAGAAATCCCCGCTGACCGCCATCCGCATTGCTGCACTGGCCGTTGAAGCCGGTATCCCGGCCGGCGTGCTGAACGTACTGCCAGGCTACGGTCATACCGTCGGTAAAGCGCTGGCGCTGCACATGGACGTCGACACCCTGGTGTTCACCGGCTCGACCAAAATCGCCAAACAACTGATGGTGTACTCCGGCGAGTCCAACATGAAGCGCGTCTGGCTCGAAGCCGGCGGCAAAAGCCCGAACATCGTGTTTGCAGATGCTCCCGACCTGCAAGCCGCCGCCGAATCGGCTGCCAGTGCCATTGCCTTCAACCAGGGCGAAGTCTGCACCGCCGGTTCGCGCCTGCTGGTCGAGCGCTCGATCAAAGACCGCTTCCTGCCGCTGGTCATCGAAGCCCTCAAGGGCTGGAAGCCTGGCAACCCGCTGGACCCGGCTACCACCGTGGGCGCACTGGTCGACACCCAGCAAATGAACACCGTGCTGTCGTACATCAAGTCCGGCCACAGTGACGGCGCCAAACTGGTGGCGGGCGGTAACCAGATCCTGCAGGAAACCGGCGGGACTTATGTAGAGCCGACCATTTTCGACGGCGTTAACAACGCGATGAAAATCGCTCAGGAAGAGATTTTTGGCCCGGTGCTGTCGGTCATCACCTTCGACACAGCTGAAGAGGCGATCCAGATTGCCAACGACACACCCTACGGGCTCGCAGCTGCCGTCTGGACTGCTGACATTTCCAAAGCTCACCTGACGGCCAAAGCCTTGCGCGCCGGCAGCGTGTGGGTCAACCAATACGATGGCGGCGACATGACCGCACCGTTTGGCGGTTTCAAGCAATCGGGCAACGGCCGCGATAAATCGCTGCATGCGTTCGACAAATACACCGAGCTGAAATCCACCTGGATCAAGCTGTAACAGCACACACGTAACACACGGTGGGAGCGGGAGTGCCCGCGATGCGGGCCTGGGGGCTGATTCAGACTCCATGCCCGCACCGCGGGCAAGCTCGCTCCCACTGTTATTTCTTCTCTCGAAAATTGAGTTATCCACAGGAGCGCGGACATGCGTTGGGCGACTTATTTCGCGGTGCTGGCTTCAATTCTCAGTGTCGGCCTGGCACTGGGCGTCAGCATGCCGCTGGTCTCCTTTCGTCTTGAAGGCTGGGGCTATGACGGATTCGCAATTGGCGTAATGGCGGCCATGCCTGCGGTGGGCGTGCTGGTGGGAGCCAGCGTGGCCAGTAAGCTGGCTGCCCGTTTTGGCACACCGGGCCTGATGCGCCTGTGCCTGTGGGGAGGCGCGCTGTCCATCGGTTTGCTGGCACTACTGCCCAGTTACCCGGTGTGGCTGGTCTTGCGCCTGCTTATCGGCGTGGTACTCACGGTGATTTTTATTCTCGGCGAAAGCTGGATCAACCAGCTGGTGGTCGAACAGTGGCGCGGTCGCCTGGTGGCACTGTATGGCTGTGCCTATGCCTTGAGCCAATTGTCCGGCCCTCTGTTGCTGGGCCTTATCGGTTCGGAGGATGACTACGGGTTCTGGATCGGCGTCGGCTTGCTGACACTGGCACCCTTGCTGCTGATGGGCCGTGACGGAGCGCCGAGCACTGAAGCGTGCAGTGTGACATTCAAGGATTTGCTGGGGTTCTGTCGGGGAATGCCGGCCATTGCTTGGGCCGTGGCGCTGTTTGCAGCCTTCGAGGCGATGATTTTGACGCTGCTGCCCATTTACTGCCTGCGCCAGGGGTTTACGGCGGACATCGCACTGGCGATGGTCAGCACGGTGGTGGTGGGCGACGCCCTGTTGCAGCTGCCGATTGGCGCACTGGCCGACCGCCTGTCCCGCCGCTCGCTGTTTACCGGCTGTGCCGTACTGTTGATGGTGTCGAGCCTGGCGGTGCCATTGCTGCTCAATACGCTGCTGATCTGGCCGCTGTGGGTCATTTTCGGCGCCAGCGCTGGCGGACTGTTCACGTTGTCGTTGATTTTGATCGGTGAACGCTACCGCGACGACGCGCTGGTGCGCGCCAATGCCCACGTGGCGCAACTGTGGGGCATCGGCTGCCTGATCGGTCCGCTGGCCGCCGGGGCCGGTAGCCAGTGGATAAGCGGGCATGCGTTACCGCTGTTCATGGCCGCCGGAGCATTGGGGCTGGTCATCCTGGTATCGCGCCAGGGCGCATTCGGGACAGAAGCGGGCACCAGGCCTCTCAATACAACACCGTGATGAGAACCCCGGGGCGTGATTCAGAGCATCTTCTCCAACCCGACACTTTTACTGAACCACGCATTGACCCGGCGCCACCAACTGCCCGGCTCACGCTTGAGGGTATGCAGCTGGCCGTTGTCTTCCGTCTCCCAGACGATGTCACCCTGCTCCAGTTTCGGCTGGTAGCTCAACGCCGGGGCCATGCCCTGCAGGGCGAGTTTGCGGGCTTCGGCAGCCAATTGCGGGCTATCGACCAACACCCCGACCTCGGTATTCCACAACCCCGAACGCGGGTCAAAATTGAACGAGCCGATAAACGATTTTTGCTGGTCAAAGATCATCGCCTTGCTGTGCAGACTCGAGTCAGAACTCATCCCTTTTCTGAACAAATGCGGGCCACTGCCTCCGCCCACACCCGGCTGGCGCCGCAGTTCGTAGAGCTTGACGCCGTGCTCGAGCAACGCCTTGCGATAGGGTGCATAGCCGCCGTGAACGACCGGCACGTCCGTGGCTTCCAGTGAATTGGTCAATAAACGCACATCGGCCCCGGCATCTGCGCGGCCGGTCAGGTACACAAGGCCGGTTTCGCCGGGCACGAAGTAAGCCGAAATCAGGATCAACTCCTGGGTGACATTGGCCATGTCGGGCGCCAACTGCGTGGTCAGCAGTAAATGCGGGTCGGGCTCGCCTCTGGCCAGCACCTTGCTCGGCGCATCCCACAGCGCCTGATTCCAGGCCCAGATCAGCTCTTGGCGCCATACGTCCAGCCGGGGATCCGTTTCATAGGAAGCCAGTTGCTCATACAGTGCGCGGTTGCGGTACTGCGCCACCTTGAGGGAGGCCTCCAACTCGCTGCGCGCCTTGGCCAGCTCACGCCCGGACAGGCGTGAAGACACGAAATCACCAATCGGCTGACTCAGGGCGCTGTTCCAGTATTGATCGAAGCTGTGCCCCAACTGTTCGGCCACCGGGCCGACGCCGAGCAGGTCGATGTCCGTGAAGTTCAGCTCAGGCTTGGCATCGAAATACTCATCGCCCAAGTTGCGTCCACCGACAATCGCCACACTGTTATCGGCCAACCACAGTTTGTTGTGCATCCGTCGGTGCTGACGCGAAAGATTGAACAGCCGCCCAAGGGCCCGTGTCACCCCGGTGCTGCGCCCCAATTGCAACGGGTTGAACAACCGGATATGGATATTGGGATGGGCGCCAAGGGTGGCAAGCAGCCCGTCCAGGCCATCGCTGGCCGTATCATCGAGCAAAATCCGTACACGGACCCCGCGATCAGCGGCTTTGAGCAGCTCGTCCACCAGCATGCGGGTGCTCAGCCCGTCGTGGACGATGTAATACTGCAAGTCGAGGCTGCTCTGGGCATTGCGAATCAACTCGGCCCGGGCACGGAACGCTTCACCGCTGTTGGGCAACAGGCGAAAGCCCGAACGCCCCATGTATGGCGCAGCTTGTGCCTGAATCGAACGGCCAAAGGCCGAGTCCGATGCAGGCAAAGCCTGTGACGATTCACGGGGTACGTCCAAAGTGGCACAACCTCCCAGCCATAGGGTCAGCAGCAGTACGCCGAGTGGTTTCATCAAAAGAGCCATCAAACGGTCTCTGCCAACAATTGACTGGCCGCCAGGGCAACCTTGCGCACAGCGTCTTCGATCTGCGGCGTAGGCTTTGCAGCGTAGTTCATGCGCAAGCAGTTACGGTACTTGCCCGAGGCTGAAAAAATACTGCCCACCGCAATTTGCACCCCTTGCTCCAGCAAAATTCGGTTGAGGCGCAAGCTGTCAAAACCCTCAGGGAGCTCCAGCCACAGCATAAAACTGCCTTGGGGGCGGCTCACCCGCGTGCCCACCGGGAAGTAACGACTGACCCACCCCAGCATCAAATCGCGATTACGCTGATATTGACTGCGCATGCGGCGCAGGTGCGGCTCGAAATGCCCCTTCTTCAAAAAGTCGGCAATCGCCAGCTGCGGCTGCGGCGCGGTCGAGCCGGTGCTGATGTATTTCATGTGCAGCACCCGCTCCAGATAACGTCCCGGAGCGACCCAGCCAACCCGTAAACCGGGGGCCAGGGTCTTGGAAAATGAGCTGCACAGCAAGACTCGCCCATCATCGTCGAAGGATTTAATGGTGCGCGGGCGGGGGTAGGTATAGGCCAGCTCACCGTAAACATCGTCTTCGATAATCGCCACATCAAACCGCTGCGCCAACGTGACCAACGCCCGCTTTCGCGCCTCGGGCATGATGTAGCCCAAGGGATTATTACAACTGGGCGTGAGCTGGATCGCCTTGATCGGCCATTGTTCAAGTGCCAGCTCAAGGGCTTCCAGGCTGATACCGGTCAGTGGATCGGTCGGGATCTCGAGTGCTTTCATACCTAACCCTTTCAGGGTTTGCATGGCTCCATGAAAGCTTGGCGAATCGACCGCCACGATGTCACCCGGCTCGCACACCGCGCGAATGCTGCACGACAGGGCCTCATGGCAGCCGGTGGTAATCACCAGATCATCTGGCCCGAGATGACAGCCGGAATCGAGCATCAGGCGCCCGATCTGTTCGCGCAAGCTCAAGACGCCGTAGATGTTGTCGTAATACAGCCCGGGCAAATCCTGACGGCGGCTTATCTGAGCCAGGCTGCGCAATAGCGGCTTGATGGTCGGCGTGGTGACGTCCGGCATGCCGCGCCCCAACTGAATCACATTTTTTTGCGGGACCGAGCGCACCAGCTCCAGCACTTGCTCCCATTGCGAAATTTCCACCGGCCGTTGCGCTGGCCTACTCATGACCGGCAAAGCGTGAAGCTCACGCTCCACCGGCACAAAGTACCCGGATTTCGGGCGAGGCGACGCCAGTCCGTTGTCTTCCAGCAAGCGGTAAGCCTGCTGCACCGTGCTCAGGCTGACGCCATGTTCGGCGCTTAAGGCCCGCACCGACGGTAAACGGTCGCCGGGGCGATAAAAGCCCTGTTCGATACGCGTGCCAAGCAAGTCGGCGAGATTAACGTAAAGGGTCATGGCAGAGCTCTCGGCAGATAGGCGAACGACGAACCAGTACAGATGGTGCAAAAACAGAGGATTCAGCAACTAAAAACGCTATCTGTATGAGCGTAAAAGCATGCTGTTGAATCTGTCATGGTTTTTGGTGCAGCGCCATCATGCTGACTCATGACATTTGAGTCAAAAGGGAGCGTCCAATGAATGGTTTGAGCGATGTACGCCTGACACTGCATAACCCGCAACTTCAAACCGAGCACGAGCTCGGCCACGGAGTCTATCCAACTACCAGTGCGCCTCAAGGGTTAAGCCGTTGGGCCTTGTTCTGGCACCGCTCGCGCACTCGCCGCGCCTTGCTCAACCTCAATGAACAGCAACTGCGCGACGTGGGCCTGAACCGCCATCTGGCGCAATGTGAAGGGCTAAAACCGTTTTGGCGCTCTTGACCCGCGCACACGCTGTAAATGTCGTAGCCGCTGCCGCACGCTACGCCCGATTGCGAAGCGATTGTAAATGCGACGGTGTCGGACTTAGCTGACACACCGCCGGACGCAGCCTTCGGCAGCGGCTCCGTTTGTTAGCGCAGCTCTTTCAGCCGGTGCCAGAGCATCCCCAACGCCAGCAAGGGTGAGCGCAGGTATTTGCCGCCCGGGAAGGTGATATGCGGGACTTGGGCAAACAGATCAAAGCCGTCACTGTGCTGCCCGCTGATTGCCTCGGCCAGCAACTTGCCAGCCAGGTGGGTGGCGTTCACCCCGTGCCCTGAATAGGCCTGTGCGTAATACACATTGGGTTGATCCGGCAGTCGACCGATTTGCGGAAGCCGATTGGCGCCAATCCCGATCATCCCGCCCCACTGGTAATCAATTTTCACGTTGGCCAGATGCGGGAATACATCGAGCATTTTCGGACGCATATAGGCGCCAATATCCTGCGGATCCCGTCCCGAATAATGGCAAGCGCCACCAAACAGCAAACGCCGGTCGGCCGAAAGCCGGTAATAGTCCAGCGCCACGCGCTGATCGCACACCGCCATATTTTGCGGCAGCAAGGCATGGGCCTGGGCTTCGCTCAACGGTTCAGTGGCGATGATATAGCTACCGGCAGGCAGCACCTTGCCGCTGAGCTGAGGGTTCAAGTCCTTGAGATAAGCATTGCAACCCAGCACCAGGCTCTTGGCCCGAACCGTCCCCTGCGCCGTGTGCACACGGACTTCAGGACCATAATCGATACGGGTCACCGCTGAGTGCTCGAACAGGCGTACACCCAGCTGTGCCGCGGCAGCAGCTTCGCCCAGCGCCAGGTTCAACGGATGCAGGTGCCCCGATCCCATATCAACGAGCCCTCCGACATAGCGATCGGAGCCCACCACACTGCGCACCTCATTCGCTTGCAGCAGGCGGAGTTCGTGACGATAGCCCAAACCGCGCAGCGCTTCGGCTTCCTCGGCAAAGCCCTCAAGGTCACGCGGCTTGTTGGCCAGGTCACAATAGCCCCACGTCAGGTCACACGGGATATTGAAACGCTCGACACGCTGGCGAACGATTTCCACCGCCTCCAGCCCCATCAGTTTCATCTGCCGCACACCGTCTTTGCCGATGATGCCTTCAAACTGTTCGAGGCCATGACCGACACCGCGAATCAGTTGCCCGCCATTACGCCCGCTGGCCCCCCAACCGATCTTGTGCGCTTCGAGCAGCACCACGCTCATGCCACGCTCGGCCAGTTCCAGTGCTGTGTTCAGGCCCGAGAAGCCACCCCCGACCACGCACACATCCGCCACATGCTCACCTTGCAACACCGGATGGTCGGGTTGCGGCAAGCTGCTGGCGGCATAGTAAGAGGCGGTGTGCTGGCTGCGCTGAACCGGGGCGTTCATGTGCGTAATCCTGATATTTGTGTTTGGAAAATTTTACGGAGCATAAGCCGGGCCATTCCCAAGGAGCAAGAACAGCCGGACGGCGCTGTCTAGAGCAAGGGTTTTCAGGCAGACTTTGCGGTCTTTACACATCCGGTAAGCTTTAGATGAGCTGCAACAGTCACAAGATCCACTTTCTCAGGCAACAGATTCCGTCGTTTGAATGCGTACCGGGTTGCCACGACTGCTGCGGGCCCGTGACCACCTCATCCGAAGAAATGGCCCGCTTGCCGCGCAAAACCGCAGCCGAGCAAGAAGCCGCCATGGATGAACTGAACTGCGTGCACCTGGGCCCCAACGGCTGCACCGTGTACGAAGAGCGGCCGCTGATCTGTCGCCTGTTCGGCACCACGCCGACCTTGCCGTGCCCTAACGGACGCCGCCCGGTGGAGCTGATCCATCCCAGCGCCGAGAAGCTGGTACATGAATACATCGCCAGTACCCGGCAGGTCCTGGTTTAAGGCCAAAGTGCGGGTCAGTCCGGAATCGGCAAGTTCAGGCTTTCCTTCACTTCCTCCATCACGATGTAGCTCTTGGACTCCCGTACGTGGGGCAGCTTGAGCAAGATGTCGCCCAACAGTTTGCGGTACGAGGCCATCTCGCTGATCCGCGCTTTTACCAGATAGTCAAAATCGCCTGAAACCAAGTGGCATTCCAGAACATGGGGCAATTTCAGCACGGCCCGTCGAAATTCTTCGAATGTATCGCCTGATTTGTAATCGAGGCTGATCTCAACGAATACCAGCAAACTGCCCTGCAGATGCTGCGGATTGAGCCGCGCGTTGTACCCCATGATGATCCCTTCGCGTTCCAGCCTGCGTACCCGCTCGGTACAAGGCGTGGTCGACAGTCCCACCTTGTCTCCGAGCTCGGTAAAAGAGATCCGGCCATCAGCCTGCAGGATGCGCAAAATATTCCGGTCAATCTTGTCCAGTTCCCGCTTGGTTTGATGATTTGTACGCATAGGAGATTCTCCTTTGTCAAAAGCGTTTTGGCCGAGAATTGTCGCCAAATATAGCTGGTTATATAGTGAAATTCACTGGCCAATGCTTCTTATACTGCGCTCATCTTCGCTTTGAACAATAAACGTCTGCGGCTGGCCGCGATGAGGGAAATAAATATGCGAGTTATGGTATTGGGTGGCGGCGTTATTGGTACTGCCAGCGCCTATTATCTGGCCCGAGCCGGTTTCGACGTTGTCGTTGTGGACCGTCAGCCAGCCGTTGCAATGGAAACCAGTTTTGCCAACGCCGGCCAGGTGTCCCCGGGCTACGCGTCGCCGTGGGCAGCGCCAGGCGTGCCGCTCAAAGCCATCAAATGGCTGCTGGAACGCCATGCACCCTTGGCGATCAAGGCCACCGCCAATATCGATCAATACCTGTGGATGGCGCAGATGCTGCGCAACTGTACCGCCAGCCGCTATGCCGTCAACAAGGAGCGCATGGTACGTCTGTCCGAGTACAGCCGTGACTGCCTCGACGAATTGCGCGCCGAAACCGGTATTGCTTATGAAGCCCGTAACCTCGGCACCACCCAATTGTTCCGCACACAGGCGCAACTGGATGGTGCAGCCAAGGACATCGCGGTACTCAAGGAGTCCGGCGTTCCTTTCGAGCTGCTCGACCGTGCAGGTATTGCCCGGGTTGAACCGGCACTGGCCAGCGTCACCGACATTCTGGCCGGGGCCCTGCGCCTGCCGAATGACCAGACCGGCGACTGCCAGATGTTCACCACGCGCCTGGCGGAAATGGCGAAGAACCTTGGCGTGGAGTTCCGCTTCAGCCAGGACATCCAGCACCTGGACTTCGCGGGCGACCGGATCAATGGCGTCATGATTGACGGCAAGCTCGAAACCGCTGATCGCTATGTACTGGCCCTTGGCAGCTACTCGCCGCAAATGCTCAAGCCGCTGGGGATCCGTGCACCGGTGTACCCGCTCAAGGGTTACTCGCTGACCATCCCGATTACCAACTCGGACATGGCACCGACTTCGACCATTCTCGACGAAACCTACAAAGTCGCGATTACCCGCTTCGACAACCGCATCCGTGTCGGTGGCATGGCTGAAATCGCCGGCTTTGACCTGTCGCTGAACCCGCGTCGACGCGAAACCCTGGAGATGATCGTCAACGACCTTTATCCTCAGGGCGGCGACCTGACCCAGGCCAGTTTCTGGACAGGCCTGCGTCCGACGACGCCGGATGGCACACCGATTGTGGGCGCAACCCCCTACAAGAACCTGTTTCTGAACACCGGTCATGGCACACTCGGCTGGACGATGGCCTGCGGTTCCGGTCGTTTCCTCGCTGACGTAATGGCCCGAAAGACCCCGCAAATCAGCACGGAAGGCCTCGATATTTCTCGTTATGGCACCCACAAGGAGACTGCACAAAATGGCAATCCAGCGCCAGCTCACCAATGAACGCATGAGCCAGATCGTCGCTCATAACGGCACCGTGTACCTGTCGGGCCAAGTGGGCGACGACATGAACGCAGGGGTCGAGCAGCAAACCCGTGAAACACTGGCCAATATCGAACACTTGCTGGATCTGGCGGGCACCGACAAAAACCATATCCTGTCGGTCACCATCTACCTCAAGGATATCGATGCCGACTTTGCCGGCATGAACAGCGTGTGGGACCAGTGGCTGCCTAAAGGTGTAACACCGGCTCGCGCCACCGTTGAAGCCAAGCTGTGCGAACCGGAGATCCTGGTCGAGCTGTCCGTCATCGCAGCGCTGCCTTGACACCGGGCATCGAGTACCGCCTCTGTGCGGCACAACACGCGGTTAACCCTGCGCGTCAGTGCCGCTTTTTCTTCCTCCGCCGTTAGAAGCCCGCCGCCATGCGCCCAGCCCGTGCCCTGATCGATCTTCAAGCCCTGCGTCATAACTACCAACTGGCCCGCGAAGTGTCGGGAGCCAAGGCCCTCGCCGTGATCAAGGCCGATGCCTATGGGCACGGCGCGGTACGTTGTGCCCAGGCTCTGGAAGCCGAAGCCGATGGGTTTGCCGTCGCCTGTATCGAAGAAGCGCTGGAACTGCGTGCCGCCGGCATTCAGGCTCCGGTTTTGCTGCTCGAAGGCTTTTTTGAAGTCGATGAGTTGCCGCTGATCGTCGAGCACGGATTTTGGTGTGTCGTGCATTCGCTGTGGCAGCTCGATGCACTCGAGCGCGCCAACCTCGCCAAGCCGATCCAGGTGTGGCTTAAACTCGACACGGGCATGCACCGTGTCGGCTTGCACCCCACCGACTACAAAACCGCGTATCAGCGCCTGCAAGCCAGCGCCAACGTGGCCAAAATCGTCTTGATGAGTCACTTTGCCCGCGCCGATGAACTGAACTGCACCCGCAGCGAAGAGCAACTCGCGGTCTTCCAGGCCGCCCGCGCCGACTTGTCTGCTGAAATCAGCTTGCGCAATTCCCCTTCAATTCTGGGCTGGCCCGCCGTGCCCAGCGATTGGGTACGTCCGGGCTTGATGCTGTACGGCGCCACGCCGTTCGAAGAAGCCCAGGCTCAAGCCTCGCGCTTGCAACCGGTGATGACGCTGGAGTCCAAAGTGATTTGCGTACGTGAATTACCTGCCAGCGAACCGGTCGGGTATGGCGCGAAATTCATCACGTCGAAACCAATGCGCATCGGCGTCGTGGCCATGGGTTATGCCGACGGTTATCCGCGTCAGGCACCTACCGGCACCCCCGTACTGGTCGCCGGTCAGCGCAGCCAGTTGCTGGGGCGGGTCTCGATGGACATGCTGTGCATTGACCTGACGGATGTTCCGCAAGCCGGCCTCGGTTCGAGCGTTGAGTTGTGGGGTAAAAATATCCTGGCGAGTGAGGTGGCAGATAAGGCGGACACTATTCCTTACCAGATTTTTTGCAACCTCAAACGCGCGCCACGCCTCTATTCCGGGAGCTGATGGGTTGTAGCCAAAATGCGGGGCCAAAAGGGCGCACAGGTTTGAAGTCGAAGTGTTGTAAATACTGAACGCTATCGCCATGATGGCGGCTTCTCGACTTGAATCTGATCCCCAGGAGGCTCCCGCATTGGACGTCGGTGAACGACTGCAATCCATCCGCAAACTGAAAGGCCTGTCACAGCGTGAACTCGCCAAGCGCGCGGGCGTCACCAACAGCACCATTTCGATGATCGAAAAGAACAGCGTGAGCCCTTCAATAAGCTCCCTGAGAAAAGTGCTGAGTGGCATTCCCATGTCCATGGTCGAGTTTTTTTCCGAAGAGATCCTTCAGGAAAAACCGACACAGATTGTCTACAAAGCCAATGAACTGATCGACATTTCAGATGGCGCCGTGACCATGAAACTGGTCGGCAAGGCGCATCCCAGTCGGGCCATTGCCTTCCTCAATGAAATTTATCCACCGGGCGCAGACACCGGGGACGAAATGCTGACCCATGAAGGCGAAGAAACCGGAATCCTGGTCGAAGGTCGTCTGGAGTTGACCGTAGGTCTTGAGACCTTCGTGCTTGAAGCAGGTGACAGCTACTATTTTGAAAGCTCCAAGCCACACCGCTTCCGTAATCCGTTCGACGTTGCGGCGCGACTTATCAGCGCAGCCACACCGGCTAACTTCTAATAACCAGAGGCACCCTGTAGTTACAGAGGTACCCGGCGCTGCATTTCGCCACCTCTATTCCCCCTTTGTCTTTAGGGTTGTTTCAGAGTGGCGGGCTAACCGTTATACTTTCGCCTGCCCGCGAAACCGTGGTTGTGGGCGTGACTAGCCACCATTGAGGGTGTACGCGTGAACCTAATTATGAAAATGCTGGCCGTACCAGCAACAGTAATGGCCCTTTGGGCAGTCAACGCTCAAGCAGCGACCAACGATGACATCGCAAAACGCCTGGAGCCCGTTGGCAAGGTCTGTATCCAGGGCGAAGAATGCAAAGGCATGGACGTTGTGGCCTCTGCAGGCGGCGGCGGTGGGATGACCCCCGATGACATCATTGCCAAGCACTGCAATGCATGCCACGGCACCGGTCTGCTGGGGGCACCCAAGATCGGTGACACCGCAGCCTGGAAAGAGCGCGCCGATCACCAGGGAGGCCTTGACGGCATCCTGGCCAAGGCCATCACCGGTATCAACGCCATGCCGCCAAAAGGCACGTGCATGAGCTGTTCCGATGAAGACCTCAAAGGTGCCATCCAGAAGATGTCTGGCTTGAAGTAAGCCGACCTTCTCCAAAAAAGCCGCTGATGGGCGGCTTTTTTGTGCCTGAAGGTTTTCATCTGCTCTCTGGTCTTTGCAACGAACAACCGTCACTCTCTGTCACATCTCTATTCACGGATGGTTTTGGAGGCTCAGATGGTGCAGTCCTGTTCGATCGAGAATGCAGTGGATGATGTGCTGGCGCGTTTACCCGCACATATCCACCTCGGTCTGCCGCTGGGTCTGGGCAAAGCCAACCGCTTCGTCAACGCGCTGTATCAGCGGGTCAAGCAATTACCCGAACGTCAGTTGACGATCTACACCGCCTTAAGCCTTGGCCGCCCCATGCTGGGCGATGGGTTGCAGCGACGTTTTCTGCAGCCCTTTATTGAACGGGTATTTGGCGATTACATTGAGCTGGATTATCTGGCGGACCTGCAGCGTGATGCCGTGCCCGACAACATTCAAATCGAGCAGTTTTTTTTGCAACCAGGCAGCTTGCTGAACAGTCCCGCCGCTCAACAACATTACGTCAGCAGCAACTACAGCCACGCTGCCCGCGACATCAATGCTGGTGGCTTGAATCTGGTGGCACAACTCATCGCGCGTCATCCCCAGGACGCTAACCGCCTGAGCTTGAGCTGCAACCCCGACATCACCCTCGATTTATTGCCGATGATCGCCAAACGGCGGGATGCCGGTGAAACCATTCTGATTCTGGGCCAGGTTCACCGCGACTTGCCCTATATGCCAGGCGACTCAGAACTCAGCGCCGATGATTTTGACCTGCTGATCGACGACGAAGAGTGCACTACGCTGTTTTCTACGCCCAATCTGCCGGTGAACACCCAGGACCACTTCATTGGCCTGCACGCCAGCACACTGATTCGCGATGGTGGTACGTTACAAATCGGTATTGGCGCCATGGGCGATGCCTTGAGCGCAGCGTTGTTGGCACGGCATGCCGACAATCCGGGCTATCGCGCCCTGCTCGATGAAATTGATATCACCCCTTGGCGCACGCTGATTGAACAGCAAGGCGGCGTCGAACCGCTCGCTCAGGGCTTGTATGGCTGCAGTGAAATGTTTGTACACGGGCTAATGATGCTGGTGGATGCCGGCATTGTACGGCGCAAGGTGTACCCGGATGCCGAACGACAGGCCCAAGCCAATGCTGGCACCCTGAATGAAAGCCTTCACACCGATGGCGTCAGTGTCCACGGCGGCTTCATTCTGGGGCCAAGCAGCTTTTACCAACGCCTGAGGGATCTGCCCCCCAACAAGCGCGCCGAATTCAACATGACGGCTATCAGCTATATCAACGAGCTGTATGGCCAGGAAGATCTGAAGCGCCTGCAACGGCGTGATGCACGCTTTGTGAACAGCGCCTTTACCGCCACCTTGCTGGGGGCCGCCGTAGCTGATCAGCTGGAGGATGGGCGGGTGCTCAGCGGGGTCGGCGGGCAATATAACTTCGTCGCCCAGGGTCACGCCCTGCATGACGCACGCTCCGTCATCATGTTGCGCAGCTGGCGCGAGTCGGGTGGCGAGGTGAGCTCGAATATCGTCTGGGAATATGGCCATTGCACCATTCCCCGGCATTTACGAGACATCGTGGTGACCGAGTACGGGATCGCCGATTTACGTGGCAAAACCGATCGCCATGTCATTGAAGCGATGCTGAACATCAGCGACTCACGCTTCCAGACCGAACTGATCGAGCAGGCACAGCAGATCGGCAAGCTGCCCAAGGACTTTTGCCTCGATCCACGCTTTGCCGATAACAGCCCGGAACGCTTGCAGGCGATTGCCGCACGCCATGCCCCCTTGTTCCCGGAATACCCGCTTGGCAGCGATTTCAGTGCGCAGGAGCAAGACCTGCTACGAGCGTTGAACTGGCTCAAAAGCAAATTCAAACTCACGCAGATCTACGCGCTGGGCAAAGCTACGCTGGACGCACCTTCGCCGCAGGCATTCCCCGAGCATCTGGCACGCATGCAACTCGCGCAGCCCGAAGGGCTGCGCGAGGAGCTCTACCAGCGTCTGCTGCTGGCCGGGCTACAGGCCACCGTAAAATAACGGGGCCAACCTCCTGCCGGAGCGAGCTTGCTCGCTCTTACAAAAAGGTTACAACGCCGCCAGCCAGGGATTTAACCCGCGCCAGGGACTCAACGCGATAGCCTTGAGCGTCCAGCTCGGCACGGCCGCCCTGGAACGACTTCTCGATGACGATACCCAGGCCCGCAACGGTCGCGCCGGCTTGTTTGATGATCGAAATCAGCGCCTGCGAAGCTTTGCCATTGGCCAGAAAATCGTCGATAACCAATACACGATCGCTGCTGGTCAGGTGACGCGGGGAAATCGCCACGGTGCTTTCAGTTTGCTTGGTGAACGAGTAAACCGTGGCCGACAGCAGGTTCTCAGTCAGGGTCAGCGACTGATGCTTGCGTGCGAAAATAACCGGAACACCCAGATTCAGGCCAGTCATCACAGCCGGGGCAATACCCGAAGCTTCAATGGTGACGATCTTGGTGATGCCGGCATCTTTGAACAAGCGCGCGAACTCGTCGCCGATTTCTTGCATCAGCTTCGGATCGATTTGATGATTCAAAAAGGCGTCAACCTTCAAAACCTGATCGGAAAGCACGATGCCTTCTTCGCGAATTTTCTTGTGCAGTGCTTCCAACGTAACGTCCTCAAATAGCGCCTATGCGCTGAAGGTAGAGTAAAAAATAGTCAAGTTTAGCGTTTTAGCATCGCGCGTATATCGGCCAATGCCGTATTTCCGCGAACCGCTTTCACTTCGGTGGGGGTATCGTCGTTGCCTTCCCAGGCCAAATCGTCCGGCGGCAACTCATCGAGAAAACGACTCGGTGCACAATCGATGATTTCGCCGTACTGCTTGCGCTTGGCGGCAAAGGTAAACGCCAGCGTCTCGCGTGCACGGGTAATCCCCACGTACGCCAGTCGACGTTCTTCTTCGATGGTATCGGCCTCGATGCTGGAGCGGTGCGGCAGGATCTCTTCTTCCATGCCCATGATGAACACGTAGGGAAATTCCAGGCCTTTGGACGCATGCAGCGTCATCATCTGCACACCTTCGGCGCCGTCTTCCTCTTCCTGCTGACGTTCAAGCATGTCACGCAACACCAGCTTGCCGATGGCTTCTTCGATGGTCATACCACCGTCTTCGTCTTTTTCGAGGGTGTTTTTCAACGCCTCAACCAAAAACCAGACGTTGGACATGCGGTAGTCCGCGGCCTTTTCGCTGGAGCTGTTGGTACGTAGCCAGTTCTCGTAATCGATGTCCATGATCATGCTGCGCAGCGCTGCAATCGGGTCTTCACCCGAACACTGCTGGCGAACACGGTCCATAAAACGCTTGAAACGACCCAGACGGTCTGTAAATCGTGCGTCCAGATGTTCGCCCAGGCCAATTTCATCGGTCGCGGCATACATCGAGATTTTACGTTCAGTGGCGTAGTTCCCAAGCTTTTCGAGCGTGGTCGAACCGATTTCACGACGCGGAACGTTGATCACCCGCAAGAATGCGTTGTCGTCGTCCGGGTTCACAATCAGCCGAAAGTAGGCCATCAGGTCTTTAACTTCCTGACGCCCGAAGAAGCTGTTACCGCCTGACAGGCGATAGGGGATCTGATGGTGCTGAAGCTTCAGTTCGATCAGCTTGGCCTGGTAGTTACCGCGGTACAGGATCGCAAAGTCGCTGTACGGGCGGTCGGTGCGCAGGTGCAAAGTGAGAATTTCGACCGCCACGCGCTCGGCTTCAGCGTCTTCGTTACGGCAGCGAATGACCCGAACCTCATCGCCGTGCCCCATTTCGCTCCACAGTTGCTTCTCGAACGCGTGCGGGTTGTTGGCGATCAGAATGTTGGCGCAGCGAAGAATCCGGCTGGTGGAGCGATAGTTTTGCTCAAGCATCACCACTTTCAGGGACGGGTAATCGTCCTTGAGCAGCATCAGGTTTTCCGGGCGGGCACCGCGCCAGGCGTAAATGGACTGGTCGTCATCGCCCACCACGGTGAACTGGTTACGCTTGCCGATCAGGTACTTCACCAGCAAATACTGGCTGGCATTAGTGTCCTGGTATTCATCCACCAGCAGGTAGCGGACCTTGTTCTGCCACTTCTCGAGAATGTCGGCGTGCTCCTCGAACAGCTTCACCGGCAGCAGGATCAGGTCGTCAAAGTCCACAGCGTTATAGGCTTTGAGCGTGCGCTGGTAGTGGGTGTAGACAATGGCCGCCGTCTGTTCCTTGGGATTGCGCGCGTTTTCGAGCGCCTCGGGCGGCAGGATCAGGTCGTTTTTCCACGAACCGATCATGTTCTTGATTTCGTCGACCCCATCATCGCCCGAGTATTCCTTTTGCATGATGTCGGTCATCAGCGCTTTGACATCTGCTTCGTCAAAGATCGAGAAGCCCGGCTTGTAGCCCAGCCGGGCATGCTCCTTGCGGATGATGTTCAGCCCCAGGTTGTGGAACGTGCAAACCGTGAGGCCCCGACCTTCGCCCTTCTTGAGCAATGTGCCCACCCGCTCTTTCATCTCGCGCGCGGCCTTGTTGGTAAAGGTCATGGCGACGATGTACTGGGCACGGATACCGCAATTCTGAATCAGATGCGCAATTTTACGGGTGATCACGCTGGTTTTGCCGGAGCCTGCGCCGGCGAGCACCAAAAGAGGGCCGCCGACGTAGCTCACGGCTTCTTGCTGCCGGGGATTGAGTCGGGACATGACGAGTCAGGGGGTCGTATATAAAAAGGGCGGGCATTTTAACAGGCTGAGCAGATAATGCTGCCTCTGTGCGACAGTGTGACGTAGCCCTCTATCTAAATTTGCCGCTTTTATTACTTTCGCGCAGGATGCCGGGCAGATTTAAGGCTAATGTTGGGATAAAACCGGCAATATGTATTTGATAATCCATGTCATTTGCCCCCTGTAAGCTTGCACGTCATACTGCCCATCGCCTGATTTTTTGCAGAGTCTAGGGAGCTAGCTTGTCTACGCCTGTCGAACCCTTGCGTTTGCTGCTACTGGCCGAAGAGCCATCTTGGGCAGCGTTATTGCGCGAGTGTCTGGCGCCCATGGGAAACACGGTTTTACTGATTTGCGCGCCGGACTGGGAGTCTGTGAACTACCTGTTCGAGGCCGATCGAAATACGCTGCTCCTGACCACCCCGGCCCTGCAACCGGCGCCGGGCCGTTGCCGCTTGTCCAGCGTATTGCTGCTGGATACCGAGCCAGATGCTCCGCCCCAAGGGGTCAGCGACTGGTTGGTGGCGGCCACCCTGAACACCGATGTCCTGCGGCGCTGCCTGCGTCATGTGCGCGAACGCGGTGTGCTTGAACACACGTTGCAGCGTCTGGCCGAGGAAGACCCCCTGACCGGTATCGCCAACCGCCAAGGTTTCCAGACACTGCTAGCGGTGCGTCTGGCCGAAAATGAAGGCCGTGGCATTGCCCTGGGTCACCTGGATCTGGACAACTTTCGCCATGCCAACGACGCCTTGGGCCATCAAGCCGGCGACCGCTTGATCCTGCAAGTGGTGGCACGCCTTAAAAGCCAGCTCGAAGCCGGTGATCAAGTGGCCCGCTTGGGCAGCGACGAATTTGCCCTGGTGATCGACACCCGGCGAGCGCCTGAGCGCGCGGAGTGGATGGCCGAGCGGATCATCGAAGTGATGGCTGAGCCTTACTGGGTCGATGGCGAAAGCCTGCTGATCGGCTGCAGCCTGGGCATCGCCCACGCACGCGCCAACGCGGGGGCCGACCCTTTGATGTGGCATGCGCATATCGCCATGCAGCAGGCCAAAAACACCCAGGGCTGTACGTTTTACCTGTTCGACGAGCGTATCAACCGCAACGCCCGCAGCCTCGCAGACCTCGAAAGCGAGCTGCGTCGCGCCTTGCGACGCGACGAACTGGAACTGCATTACCAACCGCGCCTGGATCTCAGCAGCGGGCAGATTGTCGGGCTTGAAGCATTGGTGCGCTGGCGCCACAGCGAGCGCGGCTTGCTCGCACCCAGCGAATTCGTACCGCTGGCCGAGCAAAGCGGCCTGATCGTGCCCTTGGGATACTGGGTTATTTCGCGGGCCCTGCGCGACATGCAAACCCTGCGTGAAAACAAGCTGGCACCGCTGCACATGGCAATCAACCTGTCGTTCCGCCAATTCCAGGACAGTCAGTTGCTCTCGACCCTCAGCCGCCTGATCACCGAGCGGGGTGTCGACGCTCAGTGGCTGGAATTCGAACTGACCGAAACTGCCGTCATGCGCCGCAGCGAACTGGTCAAGCAAACGATGGATGCCCTGGGTCGACTCGGCGTACGCTTCTCGCTGGATGACTTCGGCACCGGGTTTTCATCGTTCGTGCACCTCAACAGCCTGCCGATCACCCTGCTCAAAATCGATAAAAGCTTCGTCGGCGGCATGGAGAGTCGCGAGGAGAACCGTAAGCTGGTGCACGCCATGATTAATCTGGCTCACAACCTCCAGCTGCAAGTCGTGGCCGAAGGCGTCGAAACCCCCGAGCAGTTAGCGTTGCTACGCGATTTTGGCTGCGACCAGGTGCAAGGCTACTTCATCAGCAAACCGTTGCCGCTGGTGGCGCTGGTTGAATACTTGACCCCCGAAGCAGGACAGCAGGTGTCACACGCGATCTGAGCACGGCACGCCAGCGCCTACACCGTCATGGCCGCTGCGTTCGCCGCCTTGCGCTCACGTTTGAGCATACGCCGTACTTTCCACTCGAATGCCAGCGTCAAACTCACAGAGGCGCACGCCAGGCCCAAGGCCAGGCCCCACCACACGCCGGTTGGGCCCCACTCGAAAGTAAATGCCATCAGCCAGGCCATTGGCGCACCAATGACCCAATAGCAGAAAAGCCCGACCAGGAAGGTCGTCTTGGCGTCCTTGAGCCCACGGATAGCGCCCATGGCAATGGTTTGCGCACCATCGAAGAGCTCAAACCAGGCCGCCACCGCCAACAGGCTGACCGCCAGTTCAAATACCGGGCGAAACGCGGGATCGTTGTAGTCCAGGAACAGGCCGATCAGCTCCTTCGGCCAAAACCAGAACACGAATGAAAAACCAAGCATCACCGCCGCACCAAAGCCGATCCCGACCCGCCCTGCCAGCCGCGCCCGCACCAGATCACCCCCGCCATAATGCTGACCGATGCGCATGGTAATGGCGTACGACATGCCCGCCGGGACCATGAACGCCACCGATACGATCTGCAACGCAATTTGGTGGGCGGCCAGTTGCGTACTGCCCATGGTGCCCATGCAGAGCGCAGCGAAGGCAAACAGTCCGACCTCCACCGCATAGGTGCCACCAATGGGCAGACCGAGGCGCCACAACTCACGCAGATAGGTCAGATTAATCCGCGACAGCCCCTTGCTGATCGGATAAGCCTCGTAGGCCGGGTGCCTGTGGATATGCCAGGCCAGACCCAGCGCCATGCAGGTCGCCACAATGGCCGTCACCAGGCCAATCCCCATCAGGCCCAGTTTTGGCAGGCCGAACATGCCGGTAATCAGCGCGTAATTGAGCAAAAAGTTGGCAACCGTACCGATCAGGCTGATCACCATCACCGGCGTTGCGCGCCCCATCGCACTGGTAAAGCCGCGCAAGGCCATGAATGTCATGTAACCGGGCAGGGCAAATGGCAATAGCAGCAAGAATTGCCCTGCCGCCTCTACGTTGGTGGGCGTCTGGCCGAACAGCAACAACAACGGCTTGATGTTCCACAGCATGACCGCGCCCGCTAATGCCAAAGCCCAGGCCAGCCACAGCCCGGCCTGGGTCAGGCGCGTCGCGCCCTCAATATCACCGGCGCCCTGACGAATCGACACAAGGGTGCCCACGGCAGCAATCACACCAATGCAGAAAATCGACACGAACGAATAACTGGCGGCCCCAAGACTTCCGCCGGCCAGTGCCTCAGGACTCAAGCGAGCCATCATCAGCGTATCGGTAAGTACCATCAGCATATGTGCCAACTGCGAGGCAATCAGCGGCCCTGCCAGCCGCAAAATGGCCCGGAGTTCGATACGTGCAGAATGCTGTTTGATCATCAGTTCGATTTCTTTAGATACGTTGAAAGGCTTGATTCTCGGCGCCTTGAGTGTTTTAAGCAAAGGGATAAAAACGATCCCTGACATAATTAAAACTCATGCATTAGTACAGATATGCTGCCTTTTCCTGCTGAATTGTCGGAATAAACCTCATGCCTCGTAATCTTCCTCCACTCTATGCCTTGCGTGCCTTCGAGGCCGCCGCTCGCCATAGCTCGTTTACCCGCGCGGGCGAAGAGCTGTCGATTACCCAAAGCGCTGTCAGCCGACATATCAAAACCCTGGAGGCGCACTTTGCCTGCCGGTTATTTCAGCGCAACGGCCGTACTTTGCAACTCACTGAAGCCGCCCGTTTGCTTCTGCCCGGGGTTCGCGAAGGGTTTAGCGCCCTGGAACGCGCCTGCACCACCTTGCGCGCCGAAGATGACATCTTGCGCATGAAGGCCCCCTCAACCCTGACCATGCGCTGGCTACTGGCCCGACTCAGTCGCTTTCGGCATTTACAGGCCGGCAACGAGGTGCAACTGACCAGTGCCTGGATGGACATCGACCATGTGGACTTCAATCAGGAACCCTTCGACTGCGCCGTGCTGCTGAGCAATGGTCACTTTCCGCCAGACTGGGAGGCTACGTTGCTGTTCCCGGAAATGCTGATCCCGGTGGGCGCGCCCAATTTGCTGAACGAGCAACCGTGGGATGCCAAACGGCTGGCGGCGACCGAATTGCTCCACCCCACGCCTGACCGCCGGGACTGGCGTCGCTGGCTCGATTGCATGGGCCTCGGCGGGCAAGTTTCGCTCAAGGGCGGACAAGTGTTCGACACTCTGGAACTGGGCATGATCGCCGCCGCCCGAGGCTACGGAATTTCGATGGGGGACCTGTTGATGGTCGCAGAAGACGTTGCCCAGAATCGCTTGAGCCTGCCGTTCTCAGCCGCCGTGGCCAGCGGCGAGAACTACTATCTGGTATGGCCAAAAACCCGCCCCGGCGGCGAACGTTTACGCCGCTTGAGTGATTTTTTGCAGCAAGAAGTCGCCGCCATGGAACTGCCGGAGGTGGAGCGGTTGGGCTAACTGCGCCACCTCCACCCACACACAAATGTCCTTTTACCCAGGCAAACTCGGAATCCACCTACAAATCCGCCCCGGCAACCCGCCATAGACTGCTCGCTTCCACTCAAGGCGAAGGCGAGCAGCTCATGGCGAATAACAGTTACATGACCATTACCGGGACCACCAGCGGTCTCATGTCAGCGGGTTGTTCTACCCCGGCCTCCATGGGCAACAAATGCCAGGCCACCCATGTCGACGAAATCATGGTGCTGTCCGTCGACCACAGCCTGGCCAGCGGTCATAACACCAACCAGTTTGGCAGCAACGCCAAACACCAACCCGTCGTCATCAGCAAATACATCGACAAATCCTCGCCCTTGCTGGCCAAGGCACTGGACGACGGCGAAAGCCTGAACTGCATCATTCACCTTTACCGTTCCTCACCCACCGCCACAGGCGAAGAGAAGTACTTTCGCATCGAACTGCGCGAAGCCCGCATTGCCCACATCAACCTCAGCGTGCCCACCGCAACCTCAAAGGGCGATTCACAACCCATCGAATACGTGGCCATCCGCTATCAGGACATCATCCTCGAACACATCGCCGCCCGCACCAGCGCTGGCATGTCCTGGCTGACCAAAAATGAATGATCCGCGCTGCACCCAGGCAGACGTCGACCAGGCCGGCGAAGAACTCATCGCCCTCGGCCGCAAAGCCTGCGCCCTGCATATCAATGACGGCGTTGCGCGGCTCAGTTTCATGAGGCAAGTAGACGCGTTTGTCGACGAGATTGTTCAAGATGTTGTGGACGGGGTTATCAGCGCGCAAGAAGGGCTGGAGACGTTATGGGAGGAGCATGAGGCGCTGAGGAGGAGGGTGGAGTTTTATTTTTGGAATGGGGTCACAGTAGCTGCTGGCACAACACAAACAACACTTGGCATCACAACTACGGGAGCAACACTGGGTGCGGCAACTCCTTTTGGAGCACTACTAGTTGCACATGGTAGTAATAATATATATGAAGGCGCGGCCAGCATTTGGAACGGCCCAGATGCACGTCCTGCCCAAGGGCTAACCAGACAGTTTTACCAGTTAATTCTTAAAGACGAACATAAAGGGAACATCGCTTATGGCACCTTCGACTTGGGCTTATCTGCTGGCAGCCTATTCCGGCCAGTGCGAAAAACTGGCTCTTTACAGCTATTCAGACGAGACGCCATAAACTATGTAAATGCATACAAACAAGCTGGACGCTTTTCTTTAGCGCTAGAGGCTTTTTCCAATTACAGTACAGTAAGTTCAATATTTTTCGACGAGGAAGACCCTAAATAAATGCCCTACCTGCAGCGCTCGAACCAGGGCTAGACGGCAAAAAACGCTACGCACATAGGATATGGACAATTGCAAACCGGGCACCTACCATTTTTTACGCAGAACAGGAACAGAATATCGCACAGTCAACAAAAAAATAATTACGAATATAATTGCCGCAACAATTCCATACAAAACTCCATCAAGAACAAAAACCAATTCCAGCCCCCACAGTATGACTAACGTATAAAAAGCATCACACGTAAAAACTAAAAAATACAAACTCAAAAAATACCTAGCTCTTTGTAAATTCACACCACACCTCTTAATTTAGAAATACAGTGTTACCAACCAAAGGAAGACACGACAATGTGAATCGCAATACTTTGTGATAATTATTTTTTAATGCTCAGACTAACTTGCGCAGCCTTGGGATATAAAAATGCAAACCAAAAAAACAAAATAACACATAAACCAAAACATATAAAATCTTTAACTCCCACCCTTCTACTGGCACTAATTTTAGAAGCAACCACACCAAAAGTAGCGTATAAAAAATAGAACTACCGCACACCATAAATGCCACAGCCAGATGGTATCTAATATTTTCATAACTCATAATTCGATAAGCTCCCGGCATAATTCACCAACACAAAATCGCATACAGCCCCACCCACCGGCATAAAACTGTCAATCCAAAACACAATAGGTGCTGTATAAAACACGCTGGTCGCCAGCACTATTAAATACACCCCCAGATCGGATACTAAGCCTAATAAAAACATGACTGACCACACCCCAATAAATTCACCACACTATACCTGCCCTCTGTTATGCCTTCCCACCTCCGAAACTTTCATTTACCACAATTACTACGGGTACTACTTATATAAAAGAAACACCTCATTACACCAAAAGACATTTCTTACAAATAACAAACATACCCCACACCTATCACCCAATCACCGGCCGATACTGCAACGCTTCCGCCAGGTGTTTGCGCTCAATGCACTCCACTTGCTCCAGGTCCGCCAATGTGCGCGCCACTTTCAGCAAGCGATGCGCCGCCCGAAGTGACAAGGTCATTCGCTCGCAAGCGGTCTCCAGCCAGGCGTTGTCCACTTCGCTCAGACCACACTGGGTTCGCACACCCGGTAGGTCGAGGAAGGCATTGGCGCACCCCTGGCGTTGCAACTGCCGTTCACGTGCCTTTGCCACTAACGCGGCGACGTTGGCGGTGGTGTCGCCAGAGACAAGCGGGGGGTTGAGTGCGGTGGTTTCGCGGGCTACGGTGAGGTGCAGGTCGATACGGTCGAGCAGGGGGCCGGAGAGTTTGTTGCGGTAGCGCTGGATCTGCTCCGGGGTGCAGCGGCAACGCCCGGTGGGTTCGCCCAAGTAACCGCAAGGGCAGGGGTTCATCGCAGCGACCAGCTGGAAGCGCGCCGGGAAGCGCATCCGGTCCCGGGCGCGGGCAATCACGATAAACCCGGACTCCAGGGGCTCTCTTAAGACTTCCAGCACTTTGCGATCAAACTCGGGCAGCTCATCAAGAAACAACACGCCATGATGGGCGAGAGTGATTTCCCCCGGCTGCGGTTTTGAGCCGCCACCTACCAGCGCCGGGCCGGACGCTGAGTGGTGCGGCTGCCTGAACGGACGCTTAGGCCAGCAACTCAAGGGCACATGACTGGCCACCGACTGGATGGCTGCCACCTCCAGCGCCTCTTGCTCGTTGAGCGGTGGCAATAACCCCGGCAGGCGGCTGGCCAACAGGGTTTTACCGGTACCGGGCGGGCCGGTGAACAGTACATTGTGGCTACCCGCTGCCGCGACCAATAACGCTCGTTTGGCCGAGAGCTGACCTTGTACATCGCTCAGGTCCGGATAAGGTTGGCTCACATGCAACAAACCACTGGCTGCATAAGGCTCAATCGCCCCACGGCCTGCAAAGTGCGCCACGACCTGCAATAAATGCTCGGCTGCGATGACGGTCAATCCGGACGCCAGACAGGCTTCTTCCGCATTCGCCAGCGGCACCACCAGGGCCCGACCTGCCGCTCGCGCGGCCAAGGCCGCCGGCAATACACCCTGGACTGGCCTGATGGCCCCCGACAATGCCAGCTCACCCAAACATTCCACGTGTGCCAGCGCCGGGGCGGGTAATTGCCCGCTGGCCGCCAAAATGCCCAGTGCAATCGCCAGATCAAAGCGCCCGCCATCCTTGGGCAGGTCGGCAGGCGCCAGGTTGAGGGTAATGCGCCGGGCAGGGAAATCCAGCCCGGCATTGAGAATCGCGCTGCGCACACGATCCTTGCTTTCCTTGACCGCGGTTTCAGGCAGCCCGACCAGTGTCAGCGCCGGTAGACCATTGGCCAGATGCGCCTCGACCGTGACACAGGGAGCTTCGACACCCACTTGGGCGCGGCTGTAAACGATAGCCAGCGACATGACTCATTCCTTGAGTTCGCAAAAAGGCATGGTGCGCGAATCAGGATCAAAGAGCAGGGCGGGAATGGATACGGGATGTGTGCTCGATCGTCTGCCAAATGGCCATTCACGTGACGACTACACGGCTTTCGTTCCCAGATCCTCGGCAAAGCGCAGCAAGTAGCCATCGGGATCGGGCACCAGGAAGTTTCGTTCGCCAAACTGCAGGTCGTTACTGCGATACCAGCACTCTTCCAGCGGTTTACGCAGGCGGTGTCCGGCGGCTTCAAGACGGGTGATCAGGGCTTGGGCGTCTGGGCATTTGATCGATAGGTTCATGCCTCGACCAAAGGGCGCTTCGAGCGGGCCGACACGCCAGGCGGACTCTTCAAGATCGTCCTGCTCCAGCATCAACTGGCTGCCATGAAAGGAGAGAAAGGCGAATAGATGCTCGGGCCGCTGGTATTCAATACCAAAGCCAAGTACCCCGCAGTAAAACTGCAGGCTGCGCGCCAGATCCGAGACAATCATCTCGGGCACCAAGCGGTTCATGACCAACATATAAAAACATCCTTGTTTAGAGAAACGCACCGCGGTTGAGCATTACTCGGTCGGCGGCAACATCCGGGCTTCCAGTTCTGCCACTTTGGCTTCAAGGCTTTCGAGGCGGGCACGGGTGCGGGCCAGGACGACCATTTGGCTGTCGAATTCCTCACGGCTCACCAGGTCCAGTTTGCTGAAGCCACTTTGCAGCAAGGCTTTGAACTGGCTTTCGATTTCGTTGCGCGGCAGCGGAGTTTCCCCACTGAACAAACGTGAAGCGTGGCCACTCAGGGTGTCGAGAAGATCTTTGGGCGCGAGCATGGTTAAGGTCCTGAAAACTGATGGCAGGAGTGTATCACGCAGTGTCAGGGCCCATTTATCGCGTGCCCGCGCACGTTTTTTGGGCGTGCCGCCCGCAAACCATGCACCGTTTATGTGCACAAATGGCCTTCAAAATCAGGCTAAAAGCCATCAACTGCGGATAACTTGCTGTAATTGCTGGCTTTCCCAGACATGGCAAGGTTTCTGCTTAGTTGCCTGAGACTCATGCACTGATGCGGTAGCTGTGACGAAAGCAGTGCGGCAAGTGGTTCAAGGAGTGTTTTCGTCACCAGCGATTTATACACGTCGTGCAGCCTGCAGAAGGCTGACGACGCGTTACAAAGCCAGGCACTGCGCTTAGACTTGAGCCGGGTTTGTTTTCCTGGGGCAAGTCCACTATTTCGGGAGAAGTTTCATGAAGCTAGTCACCGCCATTATTAAGCCATTCAAGTTAGATGACGTGCGCGAGTCGCTGTCTGAAATCGGCGTGCAGGGCATTACCGTTACTGAGGTTAAAGGCTTCGGCAGGCAGAAAGGTCACACCGAGCTGTATCGCGGCGCGGAGTACGTGGTCGATTTTCTGCCAAAGGTGAAGATTGATGTCGCCATCGACGACAAAGACCTTGACCGGGTTATCGAGGCGATAACCAAGGCTGCCAACACCGGCAAGATTGGTGACGGCAAGATTTTCGTGGTCAATCTGGAACAGGCAATTCGCATCCGTACCGGCGAAACCGATACCGACGCAATCTAAGCCGCCAAACCCCAACGCCCCAGGAGAAAACACTATGACTCTGCGTAAATTCGCAGGGCTCGGAGCCCTGTTGTCTGTCGTAATGCCTGGCCTGGCCATGGCCGCCGACGAAGTGGCTGCTCCAGTCCTGAATTCCGGCGACACTGCCTGGATGCTGACTGCAACGGCATTAGTGCTGTTCATGACCATTCCCGGCCTGGCACTGTTTTACGGCGGCATGGTTCGCTCCAAGAATATTCTTTCGGTCATGATGCAGTGCTTCGCCATTACCGGCCTGATCAGCATCCTGTGGGTCATTTATGGCTACAGCATCGCGTTCGACACCACCGGGATGGAGCAGGGCGTCACCAACTTCAACTCGTTCATCGGCGGGTTCTCCAAGGTATTTCTCAACGGCGTCACCCCCGACAGCCTGACCTCCGCCACGGCGCTGTTCCCTGAAGCGGTGTTCATTACCTTCCAGATGACTTTCGCCATCATTACCCCGGCACTGATCGTCGGTGCGTTCGCTGAGCGCATGAAGTTCTCGGCCATGCTGATCTTCATGGGTATCTGGTTCACTCTGGTATATGCGCCGATTGCGCATATGGTCTGGAGCGGTGACGGCGGTCTGTTGTGGGACTGGGGTGTACTCGACTTCGCAGGCGGCACCGTGGTGCACATCAACGCCGGCATTGCAGGGCTGGTGGCGTGCATCGTGCTCGGCAAGCGTAAAGGCTACCCGACCACCCCAATGGCTCCGCACAACCTGGGTTACACCCTGATCGGCGCCGCCATGCTGTGGATTGGCTGGTTCGGCTTCAACGCAGGCTCTGCTGCAGCCGCTAACGGCACTGCAGGCATGGCGATGCTGGTTACCCAGATCGCGACAGCTGCTGCCGCGCTGGGCTGGATGTTTGCCGAGTGGATTACCCACGGTAAACCCAGCGCACTGGGCATCGCCTCGGGTGTCGTCGCCGGTCTGGTTGCAATTACACCGGCCGCAGGCACTGTCGGCCCGATGGGCGCGATCGTGATCGGCCTGGCCTCTGGTGTGATCTGCTTCTTCTGCGCCACCAGCCTCAAGCGCAAGCTGGGTTATGACGACTCGCTGGACGCCTTCGGTGTTCACGGCGTCGGCGGTATTGTCGGGGCAATCCTCACCGGCGTATTCGCAGCGCCGGTATTGGGCGGCTTTGGCGAAGTGACCGATATCGCCACCCAGGTCTGGATTCAGTTCAAAGGCGTAGCCTTCACCGTGGTCTATACCGGGATCGTGACCTACGTCATTCTCAAGGTGCTGGATGCCGTGATGGGCCTGCGTGTGGCTGAAGAGGTTGAGGCGGTCGGCCTCGACCTGGCAGAACATAATGAGCGTGGCTACAACTTGTAATTTACCTGCAGAAAAATACCCGGCTTGCCGGGTATTTTTTTGACTGAAATACCGCATCACTCACAGTAATAAAATGGTTTTTCCCTCATCTTCAAGGGAATATCAGGCGCACACCTGTTTGTGAGATGAACACTTACAACACAACTCGACTATTAGCCGCTTTGCTTTTTTATTCAGCACGCTAGAATGCGCGCCGAAGGGCAAAAAACTGCGCCCGGGCAAGACGAAGGCGAGGATGACCTCCCGACGCTTTCAAGGCCTGCGGGCCGAGTAGCCAGAACAACTGGCACCTGGCTCCCGGCAACGTGTTTATGTGAGCGAACACCGTGCTTGCGGCGGTGTCCGTAAAGCCCTCTTCACCCTCACCGATGAAGAGGCGTGAGCCGCGGTTTACCCAAGGCTACTTTTTCACCAGCGGCGGTCGACAGTTGGCGCAGCTGGTCTATAACTAATCTGCTTTACGTAAGTCATGGGGTAGAACATGAGCGACGACGATCTGGAAAATGATGACCTCGAAGTAGGCGACGAAGACGAGACTGAAGAGGGTCTTGAGGCCGCTGCCGATGATGTGGCTGACGATGATGACAGTGGCGACGATACGCCGGCCCCTGTGGCCAAGGGCAAATCGAAAGCCGCAGTCTCGGTTGATGACCTGCCAAGCGTAGAAGCCAAAAACAAAGAGCGTGATGCACTGGCCCGTGCCATGGAAGAGTTTCTGTCCAAGGGCGGCAAGGTGCAGGAAGTCGAGGCCAATGTGGTGGCAGACCCACCCAAGAAGCCTGACAACAAGTACGGCAGCCGCCCTATCTAAGGGTCGATTGTCCGCTTGAAAGAAAAAGCCCGCCGTCGCTGCGGGCTTTTTTGCAGGTGGCTGTAGCCGCCCGCATCAGGGTTACAGATGTTTCAACACTGCCGGCAACTCGCTCAAACAGCCAATTTCGGCATCCGGAGGGGTTGCGCCGTCCCAGTGCTTGCCGCCGGGGTTGAACCAGATGGCACGCAAACCGGCTTGCTGCGCCCCGGCGATATCGTCACCCGGGTGATCACCCACATGCACAGCCATATTCGCCGTCACTCCCCCGCGCAACAACGCTTCGTGAAACAGCCGCGCATCCGGCTTGGCAATGCCAATGTCTTCGGCGCACAACACGAACGCGAAATGGTGACCCAACCCGATCCGCCGCACATCGGCATTGCCATTGGTCACGACGCCCAAGGCGTAATCCCGGGCCAGAGCTTCAAGTGTCGGCTCCGCCTGCGGGAATACCTGCAACGCGTGCCGAGCCTCGATAAACACTTCAAACGCCTGATCCGCCAACGTTGCCGCATTCCCATAGCCCACACCGTGCAGGGCCCGGAACAGGACTCGGCGACGCAATGCACTGATTCGGTGCTTGAGCTGCGGCTCTTCGCGCAAAACCTGCTCGCGAACCGTCTGAAAAAGCCCGGGTTCAATAACGCCCAATTGTGGTGCGTTATGGGTCAGCCACTCGTGCAACGCGGCCTCGGCGCTGGCGATCACCGGCGCGGTGTCCCATAGCGTGTCATCGAGGTCGAAGGTAATCAGCTTGATCGTCATTCACTGCCCTTACTGCGTTTGGCCCGTGGATGGGCGCTGTCGTAGACCGATGCCAAATGCTGGAAATCCAGATGAGTATAGATTTGCGTGGTTTTGATGTCCGCATGCCCGAGTAGCTCTTGTACCGCCCGCAAGTCCTGGGAGGACTCCAGCAAATGACTGGCAAATGAATGACGCAGCATGTGCGGATGCAGATTTTGTCCCAGCTCGCGCTCACCTGCGGCCTTGACCCGCAACTGAATTGCCCGGGCGCCAAGACGCCTGCCGCGCTGGCTGACGAACACGGCGTCATCCTCAGGGTTGGCCAGTGCCCGTAAAGGCAACCACGCCTGCAACGCTTCACGGGCCTTTTTACCCACCGGTAATACGCGGGTTTTACTGCCCTTGCCGAGCACCTGAACCAGCCCGTCAGCCAAATCCAGCTGATCCAGATTGAGCCCGGTCAGCTCCGACAGTCGCAGCCCCGACGAATAAAAAAGCTCCAGGATGGCCTGGTCTCGCTGGGCCAGAAAGTCATCTTCGACCGCTCCCTCCAGCAATTGCAGGGCACGGTCGGTGTCGAGGGTCTTGGGCAGGCGTCGTTCGCCCTTGGGCGGGGCCAGACCGTTGGCCGGGTCGTGATCGCACAGACCTTCGCGATTGAGGTAGTGATAAAGCCCGCGCACCGCCGACAGCAAACGGGCAATGCTGCGTGAGGACTGGCCTTGCTGATGCAGGCGCGACACCAGTTGGCGCAGACGCTGAATATCCAGCGTGGACCAGCTGACAATGGATGCTTTGGTGCAAAACGCCACCACCTTGTTCAGGTCGCGGCGATAGGCTTCAAGCGTATGGGGCGACACCTGGCGCTCACTGCGCAGGTGAGTGCAGTAAGCCTCCAGCTGCCGCTCCATCGCTAACGTACCGAACGCAAAGCGTTGGTAAAACGCGGCAACACGCGACCCAGCACTTCAGCGATATAGCCCAGGAACAGCGTGCCCACCGAGCTTTTGTAGTGCTGCGGATCACGACTGGCAACTGCGAGTACCCCGTGCAGCCCCAAGTGATTGAGCGCTACCACCGCAGTGGAGCCAATCTGTTTGCGCTGCTCTTCACCGAACAGGAAGTCCAGTTCATGCTCACGCAGGCTGCCGCTGACCGTCTTGCCTTCAGCCAATAGACCGCCCAGCGCACGCTGGGCATCGGCACTGCTCACCCACCGACCGACCGGCATCGGATTATCGCCAAACAGGACCAGGCTGACGAAAGGCACCTGAAAGTCCTGACGCAAGCTGTCTTCAACCGCAATCACCAGCTCTTCAAGGCTGGTGGCATCCATCAGGGCCAGGTTGAGACGCCGGGTTTTTTCAAACAGGCGGTCGTTGTCACGTGCCACGTCCATCAGCTGCGACAAACGATGACGCATCTCGATGTTACGGCCACGCAACAGCTCCAGCTGGCGCTCTACCAGCGAAACCGTATCACCACGCTGGTGAGGAATCCGCTGCGTCAGCAGCAGCTCCTCGCGCTGGCTGAAAAAGTCCGGATGCGCCTGCAGGTACGCCACGACGGCCGCAGCCTCAGGGCTTTCAACAGGTGTTTCGAGATCTGAAGGCTGTGCCTGGTCGGTCATCGGTTACGCTCGCTCATAAACGGACTTGTCCTTCGTAAACACGCATCGCCGGGCCGGTCATGATCACGGAATGGCCGGGGCCTTCCCACTCGATGGACAAACGGCCGCCGGGCAGATCAAGGATCAGTGGCGAGTCCATCCAGCCTTGACTGATGGCAGCCACCGCGGCGGCACAGGCGCCAGTACCGCAGGCCTGGGTTTCCCCGGCACCGCGTTCCCAGACACGCAGCTGCCCGCGCTGACGGTCGATCACATGCAAAAAGCCGACATTGACCCGTGCCGGAAAGCGCGGGTGATGCTCGATTTTCGGGCCCAGCTCATGCACCGGTGCGGCATTGATATCGTCCACACGCAGTACCGCATGCGGATTGCCCATTGATACGGCAGCCAGCTCGACGCGCTGACCATCGACGTCTACTTCATAACTCAAGGCTTGAGCATCGGCCACAAACGGAATGTCAGCCGGAACCAGACGGGGCGGCCCCATGTCGACACTGATTTGCCCATCACTGCGCACATTGAGTTCGATGATGCCGCTTTTGGTTTCGACCTTGATCTGGCGCTTGGTGGTTAAACGCTTGTCGAGCACAAAGCGCGCAAAACAGCGCGCGCCGTTGCCACATTGCTCCACTTCAGAACCGTCGGAGTTGAAGATCCGATAACGGAAATCCACTTCCGGGTTACTCGGTGCCTCGACAATCAATAATTGGTCAAAACCGACACCCGTGTGCCGATCACCCCATTGTTTGGCGTGCTTGGGCAAAATATGCGCGTGCTGGCTGACCAGGTCGAGCACCATGAAGTCATTGCCCAGACCGTGCATTTTAGTAAAACGCAGCAACATGGGCTTACTCCGCCAGCAGGCTTTCGCCAGCGAACAACTCGGCGATGGTCTCGCGACGACGCACTTCAAACGCTTGATCACCGTCCACCAGAATTTCGGCGGCACGGCCACGGGTGTTGTAGTTCGAGCTCATGACAAAACCATAGGCACCTGCCGAATGCACGGCCAGCAAATCACCTTCGGCCAGCGCCAGTTGACGGTCCTTGGCCAGGAAATCGCCCGTTTCGCAAATCGGCCCAACGATATCGTAAGCACGTGTTTCGGTGTCGCGCGGGCGAACCGCGGTCACGTCCATCCAGGCCTGATACAACGCCGGGCGAATCAGATCGTTCATCGCCGCATCAACGATGGCGAAATCTTTGTGTTCGGTGTGCTTGAGGTACTCGACCCGGGTCAGCAGAACGCCCGCATTGGCCACGATAAAACGGCCCGGCTCAAACACCAGGGCCAGATCACGACCGTCGATGCGCTCGCGCACAGCCTTGATGTACTCCGCTGCCAGGGGCGGCTCTTCGTCGCGATAACGTACGCCCAGGCCGCCACCCAGATCGATGTGACGCAGGTAAATACCGCAATCACCCAAACGGTCGATCAGCGCCAGCAGGCGATCGAGTGCATCGATGAACGGCTCAAGGGTGGTCAGTTGCGAACCGATATGGCAATCGACGCCCACCACTTCGAGGTTCGGCAACTGCGCAGCACGGATGTACACATCTTCGGCATCGGCGATGGCAATACCGAACTTGTTTTCCTTGAGGCCGGTGGAGATGTACGGGTGCGTGCCCGCATCGACGTCCGGGTTGACCCGCAACGAGACCGGCGCACGAACGCCCAGCCCGGCGGCGACCTCTTGCAGGCGCTCCAGCTCATCGGTGGATTCAACGTTAAAACAGTGAACCCCGACTTCCAGGGCACGGCGCATATCGTCGCGCGTCTTGCCAACACCTGAAAACACGATTTTGTCTGCCGAACCGCCAGCGGCCAGTACACGCTCAAGTTCACCACGGGACACGATGTCGAAACCAGCGCCCAAGCGCGCCAGGACATTGAGTACGCCCAGGTTGGAGTTGGCCTTGACCGCAAAACAGACCAGGTGCGGCGTGCCGTTCAGGGCATCGGCGTAGGCGTTGTATTGCGCCTCGATGTGCGCCCGGGAATAGACATACGTCGGTGTGCCAAAACGCTCGGCGATAGCCGTCAGCGCTACACCTTCGGCGAACAGTTCGCCGTCCCGGTAATTAAAAGCGTCCATGGTGTTCCCTTATTGGTGCTTGTGCGATTGCGATTGCGACGACTTCGCTTGGTCTTCAGGGGATTGGCTGTCATCAGGCAGATACAGCGGTCCTTTTTGACCACAGGCAGAAACAAGGCAGGCGACCGCGACGAGCGCAGCAATAGAAGAGATCAGGCGCTTCATGGCGAAATCCTTTGAAAAGCATTAATTGCGCCCGAGTATACCGAGCACCTACCAGCTTGCCTATGCAGCAGAGCGGCCGAACGGGGGGCCTGTGTGGATAATCAGTGGTGCTCCGACAGCAGGTGCCTTAGGGTTTGCAATCAGTCTGGAGCGCCCGTATCTTGCGAGTTCCGAGCATGACTAGATACTACGAGGTTCCACCATGAGTTTGAATGAAGCCCGTTTTCACGATCTGGTCGATGCCACCCAGGAAAACCTGGAAGACATCTTTGACAACTGCGACCTGGATGTCGATGTAGAGAACTCGGCCGGTATCCTTACGGTCAAGTTCGAAAATGGCAAAGCACTGATTTTCAGCCGTCAGGCCCCCTTGCTCCAGCTCTGGCTGGCCGCCCCCAATGGCGGTTTTCACTTCGATTACGATGAAAAACGCAGCGCGTGGAAGTGCGATAAAAGCGACGAACTGCTCAGCGAAATGGTTGAACGCCTGACCCGGGAACATGCGGGTGCTGAGCTGGAATTTGAAGAGATCTGATTGTGACTGCTCCTGCAAAACCCGCTAAACCGCTGTACAGCAACGTCAGTCCGGCAGTTGCATCGCCTTGCATCAGCACCTGCCGGCTGGATGAGCACAAAGTCTGCCTGGGCTGTTTTCGCCACGTCGAAGATATCCGCGAGTGGCGCTCGGCAGACGACCAGCGGCGCAGAGTCATTTGTGAGCAGGCCCGGCTCAGGCAATCGATGTAGCCGCTGCCGCAGGCTGCGACAAGGCCCGCACAGCCTTCAAAATCTGAGGGCTGCTGCGTAACCCGTCGCGACCTTCGGCAGCGGCTACAGCCTTGACGGCGCCCCCGCTCGCTTGTGTATTTATTCTGCTGTGGTAGTGTCCGGGTTCGCCTCGCACTAACGAGGTTCGTCAAAACCCCGCCATTTTCCGGCGGGGTTTTGCTTTTTCGTGCAGAAAAAAGGAGTCTGCCAGGTCATGAGCACTACACCTTCCATCATCCTCACTCGCCTGGACGTACAGCGTCTGGAGCGCTTGATCGACAGCCTGGACGAATCGACTCCTGGCATTGCCGCGCTGCAAGCCGAACTCGATCGGGCCGAAACCATCGTCGGCCACGAAGAAATCCCGTCGGGCGTCGTGACCATGAACTCGCGTGTACATTGCCGTGAACAAAGCAGCGGCAAGGACTACCACCTGACGCTGGTGTACCCGAAAGACGCCAATGCCGATGAAGGCAAGGTCTCGATTCTGGCACCTGTGGGCAGCGCGCTCCTGGGTTTGCAGGTCGGCCAACACATCAACTGGCCAGCACCGGGTGGCAAAACCCTGAAGCTGGAGTTGGTAGAAGTCGAATACCAGCCTGAAGCAGCTGGCGACTTCAACCTTTAAGCCTTACCCCGGGTACGCCCCAGTCAGATCTATCACAGCGGTAGCGCTCGATTTCGCGGCGCTGCCCCATGTGCAGCCGACTCGCCTGACACGTGTTCATCACACGCCTGCAGGCTCAAGAATCGATAGCTGCCATTGAGTTCACGCGCCAGTGCCAATCGCTCACGACAGACCTGCTCGTCCGTCCACTGGCCGCGATTGTCCAGCAACGCCAGTTGGCACTCATCCCAGCCCCATTCAATCGTCAGACGCTGCAACAACCGTCGCTGCCATTGGGCACCCTGCGGTGCGGTAGCGTCTGTCAGCTTGCGGTTGACCTTGAGGTACAAGCTTCGACGAACGATTTCCAGGCGCTGCAGATCACCCTGCGCCTTCAGGTAATGCTCGATACGGCGGTAGACCATCAGATACGGATCCAGCTCATCAAGGTCCAGTTGATTGGCGTACACCGCTCGCTTAAACCCCAAGGCCAGGCACTCCACCTGCGGTTGCTCGCTGGCGTACACCTCAATCAGCAACAGCTTGAGCACCGATTTGTAAGGCGACTCTGCGCCCTTGAGCAACTGCCACAGACCCGCGCCTAAAAAATCGCCGGCCGGTATGTGCGCCAGATGCCCGAAATCAATGACCTCATCAGGGTCGATCAAATGCCGGCTCAGCAATGAATCAGTAAACTCGGCAGAACGCGCCTCTTCATGCTCCGGCACCCACCACCACAACGGTGTTCTGCCAGCAAGCCAGATGGCGGTTCGATAGAACTCATCCAGCAACAGGCAATACGGCGTCATTGCGCAATCCTCACGGCGCAATTGAGCCTTGCTGGCACGCACTGCATCCATCAGGAAAAAGTGCGCTTCGCAGCCCTCACTCGCCGCCCAGATTTCAAGCCGGTGACATTTTTCGCGCAATGCCACCAACGCCGGCTCATCCAGATCCGGGGCGTGGCAAATCCACACGTCCATATCGCTTTGATCGGTCTGGGCCAGCGAGCCCAGGCTGCCCATCAGAAAAAGCCCATGAATCGGTCGACCCGGACTCGGGAGACAACAACGTGTGTATGAGAAGACACCAGCCAGGCGCTGCGCCGCCGTGAGCGTCGACGCATCCGGCTCATAACCCGAGACTCCAGCCGGGGTACAGGCCGACACATAGCCGGGTAACTGCGGGTGATTCACATGGAACAACAACGCCAGAAGGCTCAGGAGCGTTTGCTGACGCGGTGCGAGCCCTTCGATTGCACGGGCTCGTCGGTACTGATTAACGGCCAGAAATCGTCCACGCAATTGACTGAGAATCTGCCGGTCGATTCCCTCGCTTTGCGCAGGACGTACTTTATGGGGACGCGTCATTTCACTCAGATCGGCTCGCCAAACGAGAAAGAGAAGGGGAGAAACGAAAGGGGAGTTTACAGCCGGCGGCGTGAAAGGCTTAGGAGGAATGTATTTTTGACGTCAGATTTTTTACTTACTGCAGAGAATGAGCCCTCGGAATCATCATTCCTCATAAGATCCCGGGGGCGCGACAACTCGACGTTAAGCGATCTCTGCCAGTTTTTCACCCAACCGGGACTCAGAGTTCAGAATCAACAGCAGACCCTGTACATGCTCGGCCGCATCACGGCCCAGGCTCGTCAGGTAGCCACCATCGGGCTGATTGATCAGATCTTTTTCATAGAGACGCTGGGCTGCCGCAACGACTTTTTGGTCGGCGGATTGATGGATTTTCAGGCCCTCCAGAGTACTTTCCAGGTCAAACAGTGCAAGGACTTCCAGTTCGGCAACCAACTCAGGGGTAAACGACATAAAGACTCCAGACTATGCAGGAAAAGACGACAGCCGCTCTAAGGTGATCGCACTCGCGCCAACTGTCCAGTGACAGTTCACACCTTGTCCACGCTACTTGTCGCACCTGCCCCAAATTGATCCGTTGGCGGGGCAATTGGAGTGTAGTCCGAGTCCTCAACTCCGTGCGTCCAAATGAATAAACGATGCAAGAAGGCTTGCCGACAGCCATTACTTCATCCGGCCAGCAATTCGGTTATATAAACATTCTTAAATAGTATTTTTAAGAATATCCGAGGCTCACTAGTATTGCCCTACGCCAGCAACCCAGTCGGCCACCACCTTTCAAGGAGCAGCACCATGAGCGCATCCCTGCGTAGCGTTGACGGTCAGGACGAAGCCACCATTCTGCGGGAAATCCAGAGCGCGCTTCGAGACCTGCGCTTTGGTGCCGTAGAAATTACCGTCCACAACGCCCAAGTGGTTCAAATCGAACGCAAAGAAAAATTCCGGTTGCAGAACCCAGGCCAGAAGAACACCTGATTCGCAACCTGCGCACTCGCCCGGGTGTGCTCATAACACTAAAAAACGCTTTGGAGCCTCACCTATGTCCCTACGCCGTTACGCTTTGGCCGCGCTGGCCAGTGCCATTTTTGCTGGCTCCGCTGTGGCCAAAGATTACGAACTACTCAACGTTTCCTACGATCCGACCCGCGAGCTGTATCAGGATTACAACGCTGAATTCACCCAATTCTGGAAGCAAAGCCACCCGGACGACACCGTCAAAATCCAGCAATCCCACGGGGGCTCCGGCAAGCAGGCACGCGGTGTAATCGACGGGCTGCGGGCAGATGTCGTGACTCTGGCGCTGGCCGGTGACATCGACGAAATCTCCAAGCTGGGCAAGACACTGCCGGCAAACTGGCAAACCCGCCTCCCGCAAGCCAGCACACCCTACACCTCGACCATCGTGTTCCTGGTTCGCAAAGGCAACCCTAAAGGCATCAAGGATTGGGGCGACCTGACCAAAGAGGGTGTGTCGGTCATTACACCCAACCCTAAGACCAGCGGCGGCGCACGCTGGAACTTCCTGGCCGCTTACGCCTATGGCCTCAAAGCCAACGGCGGCGACGAAGAAAAAGCCAAGGAATACGTTAAAAACCTGTTCAAACATGTTCCCATTCTGGACACCGGTGCCCGGGGTTCGACCATCACCTTTGTCAACAACGGCCAGGGTGACGTATTGCTGGCCTGGGAAAATGAAGCCTTCCTGGCCCTTAAAGAAGACGGTGGCGGCGACAAGTTCGACATCATCGTGCCTTCGCTGTCGATTCTGGCCGAGCCTCCAGTGGCCGTGGTCGACAAAAATGCTGATAAAAAGGGCAACGCCGAGATCGCCAAGGCTTACCTTGAACACTTGTACAGCCCGGCCGGTCAGGAGATCGCAGCCAAAAACTTTTACCGCCCTCGTGACGAAAAAGTGGCGGCCAAATATGCAGAGCAATTTCCAAAGCTGGACCTCGTGACTATCGACAAAGACTTCGGCGGCTGGAAGACTGCGCAACCGAAATTTTTCAATGACGGTGGCGTGTTCGACCAGATCTACCAGGCGCAATAACCTGTGGGGCGAGGGTTTCAAGCCTCGCTGAAAGCTAGAACATAAAGCCCGCAATCACGTTGCGGGCTTCGTGCGTTAACCAAGGACTCTTATGTCACGTCGTATCTCCCCCGTCATACCCGGCTTCGGGCTGACGCTGGGCTACACCTTGGTGTACCTCAGCCTGATTGTGCTTATTCCTCTGGCGGCGATGTTCGTGCATGCCGCTCAACTGACCTGGGACCAGTTCTGGGCCATCATCACCGCTCCCCGGGTTCTGGCCGCACTCAAACTGAGCTTTGGCACCGCCTTTGTCGCCGCGCTGATCAATGGCGTGATCGGTACCGTGCTGGCCTGGGTGCTAGTGCGCTATACCTTCCCGGGGCGCAAGGTCATCGATGCCATGATCGACCTGCCGTTTGCGTTGCCCACAGCAGTGGCAGGCATCGCACTGACCGCGCTGTATGCGCCCAACGGCTGGATCGGCCAGTTTGCTGCCGACCTGGGCTTCAAGATCGCCTACACCCCGATGGGCATCACCCTGGCACTGACATTCGTCACGCTGCCGTTTGTCGTGCGCACGGTGCAACCGGTATTGGCCGATATCCCGCGGGAAGTCGAAGAGGCCGCCGCCTGCCTGGGTGCCAAACCGCTGCAAGTATTCCGTTACATACTGATGCCGGCCTTGCTGCCTGCATGGCTGACCGGTTTTGCCCTGGCCTTTGCCCGGGGCGTCGGCGAATACGGTTCGGTGATTTTCATCGCCGGCAACATACCGAGGGAAACCGAGATCCTGCCGCTGCTGATCATGGTCAAGCTGGACCAGTACGACTACACCGGCGCCACCGCCATCGGCGTGATGATGCTGGTGGTTTCCTTCATCTTGCTGCTGCTGATCAACCTGATCCAGCGCCGCATCGAAACCCCTTGAAGGAGGCGTCACCATGTCCAACTCAACATTGAGCGCCTCATCTGCAGCCAACGCGGCACGCCGTGGCAGCCCGCTGTCGCGGCGCATGCTGATCGGCTTCGGCTGGTTGTTCTTCGTGATCTTCCTGCTGCTGCCGCTGCTGATCGTGGTGTCTCAGGGATTGAAACTCGGTTTCGGTGCATTCTTCGAAGCGATCCTCGAACCGGATGCCCTGTCGGCCCTCAAGCTGACCGTCATTGCAGTCTTGATTTCGGTGCCGCTCAACGTGGTATTCGGTGTCAGTGCCGCCTGGTGCGTCAGCAAATACAGCTTCCGCGGCAAAAGCATCCTGGTCACCCTGATCGACCTGCCGTTTTCGGTCTCGCCCGTGATCGCCGGTCTGGTCTACGTGCTGATGTTCGGCGCACAGGGCTTCTTCGGGGAGTGGCTGCAAGACCACGACATCCAGATTGTCTTCGCACTGCCGGGCATCGTGCTCGCGACGATTTTCGTCACCGTGCCGTTTGTGGCCCGTGAGCTGATCCCGCTGATGCAAGAGCAGGGCACCCAGGAAGAAGAAGCCGCCCGGCTACTGGGCGCCAACGGCTGGCAGATGTTCTGGCATGTCACCGTGCCCAACATCAAGTGGGGCCTGATCTACGGCGTCGTACTGTGTACGGCACGGGCAATGGGCGAATTCGGCGCGGTGTCGGTGGTTTCCGGGCACATCCGCGGGGTCACCAACACCCTGCCGCTGCACGTCGAGATCCTCTACAACGAATACAACCACGTTGCCGCTTTCGCTGTGGCCACCCTGTTGCTGATCCTGGCGCTCTTCATCCTGCTGCTCAAGCAGTGGAGCGAATCCCGTATTAACCGCCTGCGCGCCAGCGCCGCGGAGGAATAAACCATGTCGATCGAAGTCCGTAACGTCAGCAAGAACTTCAACGCCTTCAAGGCCCTGAACAGCATCAATCTGGACATCCAGAGCGGCGAACTGGTTGCCCTGCTCGGGCCATCCGGCTGTGGCAAAACCACTTTGCTGCGCATCATTGCCGGCCTCGAAACCCCGGACCAGGGCAACATCGTTTTCCACGGTGAAGACGTCTCGGGCCACGATGTTCGCGATCGCAACGTCGGTTTCGTGTTTCAGCATTACGCCTTGTTCCGTCACATGACCGTGTTCGACAACGTGGCCTTCGGCTTGCGCATGAAGCCGAAAAACCAGCGCCCGAGCGAAACCCGCATCGCCGAAAAAGTCCACGAACTGCTGAACATGGTGCAACTGGACTGGCTCTCTGACCGTTATCCCGAGCAGCTTTCCGGCGGGCAACGCCAGCGGATCGCCCTGGCCCGCGCCTTGGCGGTCGAACCCAAAGTACTGCTGCTGGACGAACCGTTCGGTGCGCTCGACGCCAAGGTCCGTAAAGAACTGCGTCGCTGGCTGGCCCGCCTGCATGAAGACATCAACCTGACCTCGGTATTCGTGACCCACGACCAGGAAGAAGCGATGGAAGTCGCCGACCGCATCGTGGTGATGAACAAGGGCGTTATCGAGCAGATCGGCTCACCGGGCGAAGTCTACGAAAACCCGGCCAGCGATTTCGTGTACCACTTCCTCGGTGATTCCAACCGTCTGCACATCGGCGAAGACCAGCACGTGCTGTTCCGCCCGCACGAGGTGTCGCTGTCACGCAGCGAGCTCGAAGACCATCACGCCGCCCAGGTACGCGACATCCGCCCACTGGGTGCCACCACCCGGATCACCCTGAAAGTCGAAGGCCAAAACGAGCTGATCGAGGTCGAAGTAGTCAAAGACCACGACAGCCTCACCGACCTGACCCGTGGCGAGACGTTGTTCTTCAAGCCGAAGGTGTGGCAAAAACACGCCCGTCTCTAACGGCTGAGTGCACTGCCCAAGGCCTGACATCTGATGATGTTCAGGCCTTTTTAGTATTCCTGCATGCCTTGTAGGAAGCACCCTAATTGCCCACTGCAAAAAGCTCTAATTCCCTCGCAATCTACCCATTCGCTCCTACATCCGCGGCGCCTTCATACGCTTAGAGTCCAGACCTTTAGCCCACAACAGGTTGCAAAAGGACTCGCATGGCAGACACAGGAAAAATCACCCAGATCTGGCGCCATGCAGGCGGCGAGGGCAGTTATTGCTACCTCGACGACATGACCACCAAGGAACTCGCCGAGCAAGAAGCCGAGCAACGCAGCTATGACGCCATTGCTGCTGCCGATGCCGCCAACGACCAAAAGCGCTTCGAGCGCTACACGCAACAGCAGCAGGATGAGCGCGCGCAAACGTTCGACCTCCACCTGCGTATCGGGGTGTTCTTTGACGGCACAGGCAACAACGCCAGCAATGCGGCAGACGGACAACGCTGCGGTGCACATCACCCCGTAAACCTCGAAGACCTGGACCGCAGCTGCAAGCCGTATATGTCAGAGCCGGACAGCAGCTATGGGAATGACCCGAGCAATATTTCCAAGCTGCATGATTTGTATGAGTTCTCGAAGGAGTTAACAGGCGGCGGTCAACACAAAAGCATCAGACGACGGCTTTACATCGAGGGCATCGGTACCCAAACCGGCAAGGCGGATAACACGTTCGGGCTGGGCACCGGTCGCGGTGAAACAGGGGTGGAAGCCCGGGTCGAAGATGCGTTCAAAAAAATACGCAGCCTGATGAACGAGCTTCACCAGGATCACCCCAACGCTGAAATCCGGAGCCTGACCCTCGACACCTTTGGCTTTAGCCGTGGCGCCGCTGCCGCCCGGCATTTTGCCAATCAGGTCGCAAACCGCAACAACGGCCCGCTGATCGAGGTGTTGCGCACGACCAAGGCCAGGCTCAGCCCCCACTTCCTGGCGGACTCTTGTGATGTGAGCGTGCGGTTTATCGGCTTGTTCGACACCGTGGCGTCGATTGCCGCACTAAGCAACCTGGGGAATTACAGCAGCAACCACGTCCCCCGCCTGCAGCTGTACCTGAACCCACAGTTGTTCCCCTGCGTGGTGCAATTGGCCGCCCGCGATGAAAAACGCTTCAACTTCGCCTTGAGCCACGTCGGCCCCGACCATTTCGAGGTGACCTTGCCTGGTGCCCACTCTGACCTCGGGGGCGGGTACCGGGCGCTGACTGAAGAAACACTGATGGTCACGCCCATGCAATCACTGGAGGTGGCCCGCGAACAGGATGTCAGTGAAACCTCGATTTACCGCGATGCGGAACAAGCCAGGACACGCTGGATCGACGAAGGGTGGCCGGCGGATACCTTGCACATCGTGACGCCGCAGGCGCTGCCGCTCCCGGCGGACACCCAGGACCGAATGGGGCCGGCCCGCAAAAAAGTCTACGCCGGCGTGCAAAGTCGGCGAGAGGTCAGGGGGGAACTGTCCCGTGTGTATTTAAGGGTGATGCATGCACTGGCCAAGGCTAAAAACGTGCCCTTTCAGGAAATTCCGGATAAGGAGGCGTACCGAATACCAAGCGAACTTCAAGCGTTATCTGACAAGTTTGTAGCGGGGGACTACAGCATCACACCTGCAGAGGACACGCTGTTAAAGCGCCGTTATATCCACATCTCGGGGAACTGGAACCACCCGCATGGCAGAGAAACGGGCGATGGCTTAACGCTGCGCTACATCAACTCACCGATGGAGGACGGAATCCGCGTCCGCCATCCTCACATACCGAGCTGACTATGACCCGACTTAAAACCGCTGCGCTCCTGCTCGGCCTGCTACTGCTCAGTGCCTGCGAACACGACCCGTTGTCTGCGGATAACGACCCAAAGCTGGACTCATGGAGCCTGGACATTGACGCACCCTTTTATATGCAAGGGATGATCGAATTCATTATCGTCGAGGACATCCATGGGCGTTATTTCAGACGTCCCGGAGGGGGGCCCGTCGGTGGGGGCGATCCAGGCCTTGATCGCGAGTACGCACGGGGGTGGGGCCAGGTTGGAGGAAACATTTACTCCATCAGTAGTATCGATTTGCCCAAACGGATATTCGTACGCTGGCAGTCCATTGTTGAACAAAAAACCTACAAAGGCTGGGTCGACATTCCCGAGAGTGGCCGCAACATCATGCGCGGCTCGACGGCACGCCGCTGCCCGGACTGGCCCGATTACCCTGCGAATCCCATGATTTCCGCCGTTCTAGGCGTTGCCCCGGGCGGCGTTATCCGAGTCTGGGCAAACGATAACTGCCTGAACGACAACCTGATCGCAGGTGCTCAAGCCGAAATTGAGCCGTTAGGACCTGATCAAGGCTTAAGTGAAGGGCGCTTCGCATACCCGATCACGGAACACTCCAAACGCTACATCGAACGTTATGGAATCCCTTATGGCAGTTGGTAACGTGAGGGGCACCTCGGGCCTGAAATTTACGGCCCTGATGCTCGGCCTGCTACTGCTCAGTGCTTGCAAACACGACCCGTTGTCTGCAGATAACGACCCGAAGCTGGACTCATGGAGCCTGGACATTGACGCACCCTTTTATATGCAAGGGATGATCGAACTCATTGTCGTCGAGGACATCCATGGGCGTTATTTCAGGCGGCCCGGAGGGGGGACCGTCGGTGGGGACGATCCAGGTCTTGATCGCGAGTACGCACGGGGGTGGGGCCCGGTTGGAGGAAACATTTACTCCATCAGCAGTATCGACTTGCCCAAACGGATATTCGTACGCTGGCAGTCCATTGTTGAGCAGAAAACCTACAAAGGCTGGGTCGACATTCCCGAGAGTGGCCGCAGCATCATGCGCGGCTCGACGGCACGCCGCTGTCCGGACTGGCCCGATTACCCTGCGAATCCCATGATTTCCGCCGTTCTAGGCGTTGCCCCGGGCGGAGTTATCCGAGTCTGGGCAAACGATAACTGCCTGAACGACAACCTGATCGCAGGTGCTCAAGCCGAGATTGAGCCGCTAGGGCCCTTCCAAGGGAAATCCAACGGCCGCTATCGCCTGCATAAAGAACACTCCAAACGCTACATCGAACGTTATGGAATCCCTTATGGCAGTTGGTAACGTGAGAGGCACCTTGGGCCTGAAATTTACGGCCCTGATGCTGAGCCTGCTACTGCTCAGTGCCTGCAAACACGACCCGTTGTCTGCAGATAACGACCCGAAGCTGGACTCATGGAGCCTGGACATTGAGGGGCCCTCTTATATGCAGGGGATGATCGAACTCATTGTCGTCGAGGACATCCATGGGCGTTACTTCAGGCGGCCTGGTGGAAGTTCAGTCGGCAGTGGCAATCCTGGCCTTGATCGCGAGTACGCACGAGGCTGGACAACCATCGGCGGAAACATTTACTCCATCAGCAGTATCGACTTGCCCAAACGGATATTCGTACGCTGGCAGTCCATTGTTGAGCAGAAAACCTACAAAGGCTGGGTCGACATTCCCGAGAGTGGCCGCAGCATCATGCGCGGCTCGACGGCACGCCGCTGTCCGGACTGGCCCGACTATCCAGCAAATTCCATGGCTGCCGCGGTTATAGGTGTCGCCCCGGGTGGCGTGATTCGGGTCTGGGTTGACGATAACTGCCTGAACGACAACCTGGTCGCAGGTGCTCAAGCCGAGATTGAGCCGTTAGGGCCCTTCCAAGGGAAATCCAACGGCCGCTATCGCCTGCATAAAGAACACTCCAAACGCTACATCGAACGTTATGGAATCCCTTATGGCAGTTGGTAACGTGAAAGGCACCTTGGGCCTGAAATTTACGGCCCTGATGCTGAGCCTGCTACTGCTCAGTGCCTGCGAACACGACCCGTTGTCTGCAGATAACGACCCGAAGCTGGACTCATGGAGCCTGGACATTGAGGGGCCCTCTTATATGCAGGGGATGATCGAACTCATTGTCGTCGAGGACATCCATGGGCGTTTCTTCAGGCGACCTGGTGGAAGTTCAGTCGGCAGTGGCAATCCTGGCCTTGATCGCGAGTATGCACGAGGCTGGACAACCATCGGCGGAAACATTTACTCCATCAGCAGTATCGACTTGCCCAAACGGATATTCGTACGCTGGCAGTCCATTGTTGAACAAAAAACCTACAAAGGCTGGGTCGACATTCCCGAGAGTGGCCGCAGCATCATGCGCGGCTCGACGGCACGCCGCTGTCCGGACTGGCCCGATTACCCTGCGAATCCCATGATTTCCGCCGTTCTAGGCGTTGCCCCGGGCGGAGTTATCCGAGTCTGGGCAAACGATAACTGCCTGAACGACAACCTGATCGCAGGTGCTCAAGCCGAGATTGAGCCGCTAGGGCCCTTCCAAGGGAAATCCAACGGCCGCTATCGCCTGCATAAAGAACACTCCAAACGCTACATCGAACGTTATGGAATCCCCTATGGCAGTTGGTAACGTGAGAGGCACCTCGGGCCTGAAATTTACGGCCCTGATGTTGAGCCTGCTACTGCTCAGTGCCTGCAAACACGACCCGTTGTCTGCGGATAACGACCCGAAGCTGGACTCATGGAGTCTGGACATTGAGGGGCCCTCTTATATGCAGGGGATGATCGAACTCATTGTCGTCGAGGACATCCATGGGCGTTATTTCAGGCGACCTGGTGGAAGTTCAGTCGGCAGTGGCAATCCTGGCCTTGATCGCGAGTACGCACGAGGCTGGACAACCATCGGCGGAAACATTTACTCCATCAGCAGTATCGACTTGCCCAAACGGATATTCGTACGCTGGCAGTCCATTGTTGAACAAAAAACCTACAAAGGCTGGGTCGACATTCCCGAGAGTGGCCGCAGCATCATGCGCGGCTCGACGGCACGCCGCTGTCCGGACTGGCCCGATTACCCTGCGAATCCCATGATTTCCGCCGTTCTAGGCGTTGCCCCGGGTGGCGTTATCCGAGTCTGGGCAAACGATAACTGCCTGAACGACAACCTGATCGCAGGTGCTCAAGCCGAGATTGAACCGTTAGGCCCAAGCCAAGGCCTGACTCAAGGCCGATTCGCATACCCGATCACGGAACACTCCAAACGCTACATCGAACGTTATGGAATCCCCTATGGCAGTTGGTAGATCCGGTTATCCCGCCATGAACTAACAGTGGCTGGCCCTGAGGTGCCAGCCACTGTCACGGGGGGTTATGGTTTTTTCAGCTTGGGGTTGGGGAAGAACTGCACCGCTTGCACTTTAGGATCAGGTGTTTTTTTCAGGGCGGAGGTGTTGACCCGTGTACCCAATTCCTTGGGTACGGACAGGCCTTGCTCGTTCAGCGTGTCGGCGTAACCACAGGCCACGCATTCACGGTGCGGTACGTCGTTTTCATTCCACATCATCAGCTTGTCAGGCTCGCTGCACGCCGGGCAGACAGCCCCGGCGATGAAGCGTTTTTTGGTCACGTTCACAGGGGCATCACTCATGCTGCTGCGTCCTCGGTCAGGCCGCTGTGACGCAAGAGTGCGTCAATCGACGGCTCGCGTCCGCGGAAGTCGACGAACAGTTGCATCGGTGCCAGTGAGCCACCCCGAGCCAGAATCGCCTGACGGAACGCCTTGCCGGTTTGCGGGTTGAATACGCCTTCTTCCTCAAAGCGCGAAAACGCATCGGCCGAGAGCACTTCAGCCCATTTATAGCTGTAGTAACCCGCCGCGTAGCCGCCTGCAAAGATATGCGCAAAGCTGTTAGGGAAGCGGTTATAAGCCGGTGGACGCATCACCGACACTTCGTCACGGATGCCGTCCAGCACCTGCGCAACGCTGCGACCATCACCGTGGGTGGCGTGCAGTTCGAAGTCGAACAACGAGAACTCCAGTTGGCGCACCATCATGAGCCCGGACTGAAAGTTCTTGGCGGCCAGCATCTTGTCCAGCAGGTCTTTGGGCAACGCCTCACCGGATTCGTAGTGGCTGGAAATCAACGCCAGGCCCTCAGGCTCCCAGCACCAGTTTTCCATGAATTGGCTCGGCAGTTCGACCGCATCCCAAGCCACGCCGTTAATACCCGACACGCCCGAGTGCTCGATCTCGGTCAGCATGTGGTGCAGACCGTGACCAAACTCGTGGAACAGGGTCGTGACTTCATCGTGAGTCAGCAACGCAGGCTTGCCTGCAACGGCCGGGGTGAAGTTGCACACCAGGTTGGCCACCGGGCTCTGCAGCGTACCGGCGGCAGTTCGGCGACGGTCGCGGGCGCCGTCCATCCAGGCACCGCCACGCTTGTTGGCTCGGGCGTAGAGATCAAAGAAGAAACGCCCGATATGCTGGCCGTTTTCCTTGATTTCAAACAGGCGGACATCCGGATGCCAGGTGTCGAAACCTTTGATTTCGGCAATTTCAATGCCGTACAGACGTTGCACAATGGCAAACAGGCCGCCCAGTACCGTGTCGATCGGGAAGTACGCGCGCAGGGCTTCTTGCGACACGCTATAGCGCTGCTCTCGCAGTTTCTCGCCAAAGAACCCGCTGTCCCAGCTTTTCAGCTCAGGGCAGCCCTGTTCGGCGGCATAGGCCTGCAGTTGCTCAAGGTCACGTTCGGCAAACGGTTTGCTGCGCTTGGCCAGGTCGCGCAGGAAGCTCAGCACCTGATCCGGTGTCTCGGCCATTTTGGTGGCCAGGCTCAGTTCGGCAAAGCTGCCGAAACCCAGAAGCCTGGCCAGCTCCTGACGCAGGTCGAGGATTTCTTCCATCACCGGGCCATTATCGAACTTGCCGGCATTCGGGCCTTGGTCCGACGCACGGGTGCAATACGCGGCGTACACCTCTTCGCGCAGGGCACGGTCCTCGGCGTAGGTCATTACCGGGAAGTAGCTCGGGAACTCAAGGCTGATCAACCAGCCGTCCAGACCTTTGGCCTGGGCCGCAGCTGCCATTTGAGCCTTGGCCGAGTCGGTCAGGCCTGCCAGCGCGGCTTCATCGGTAACGTGCTTGGTCCAGGCCTGGGTGGCGTCCAGCAATTGGTTGGAAAACTTGCTGCCCAGCTCCGAGAGTTTGCTCTGCACTTCGGCATAACGCTTTTGCTCGGCTTCAGGCAGGTCGATACCCGACAGACGGAAGTCACGCAGCGAGTGCTCCAGAATGGTTTTTTGCGCCTGGTCAAAACCCGCTACTTGCGGGCTGTGGGCCAGGGCTTCGAAGGCCTGGAACAGCTCACGGTTCTGGCCCATCTCGGTGGAGTAAGCGCTCAATGCAGGCAAGCAGGCCTCATAGGCTTCGCGCAGTTCGGCGCTGTTGCACACGGCGTTGAGGTGGCTGACAGGGCTCCAGGCCGCGCCCAGTCGGTCGTTCAGCTCATCCATCGCCAGCACCAGGCCGGCCCATGTCGGGTTCTGGCCCTGGTCTTTCAGAATTTTTTCGATGCCCGCGCGGTTGTCGGCGAGGATCTGTTCAATGGCCGGCTGTACGTGCTCAGGACGGATCGCCGAGAACGGCGGCAGGTCGTACGGCTGCAATAGAGGGTTGTTCTCGCTCACGTTTGGCACCTTGGCTTAAAGAAACATTGGGCCATCTTAATTACAATCGACGTTCGGCGCAGCACTCAGCCCCGCTATCACTGCTAAAGAAGGAAGCTATTTGTGTCCATCCGTCCGTTCCAGCAGCACACACCGACCCTGGGCGAACGCGCCTTTGTCGACCGTTCCGCGGTGGTGATCGGAGACGTCGAGATCGGCGCCGACAGTTCGATCTGGCCGCTGACCGTCATTCGTGGCGATATGCACCGTATCCGCATCGGTGCGCGCACCAGCGTGCAGGACGGCTGCGTGCTGCACATCACTCACGCCGGACCGTTCAACCCGGATGGTTTCCCGCTGCTGATCGGCGATGACGTGACCATCGCCCACAAAGTGATGTTGCATGGCTGCACCGTGGGCAACCGGATCTTGATCGGCATGGGCAGTATCGTGATGGATGGTGCCGTGATTGAAGACGACGTCATTGTCGGTGCAGGCAGCCTGGTGCCGCCGGGCAAACGTCTGGCCAGCGGCTTTCTGTATGTGGGTAGCCCGGTCAAACCCGTGCGCGAGCTGACTGAAAAAGAAAAAGCCTTCTTCACCTACAGCGCCGGCAACTACGTAAAACTGAAAGATCAGCATTTGGCCGAAGGCTATCACCAGCCGGTTTGAGCCCTCTATTGATTACGGCTTAGGAGCCTTGCATGCACTATCAAAACGTACTGTTCGACCTTGACGGCACCCTGACAGATCCACGTGAAGGCATCACCCGTTCGATCCAGTTCAGCCTGAGCAAAATGGGGATCGACGAACCCGACCTGAGCCGGCTTGAGCACTTTATCGGCCCGCCCTTGTTGCAAGCCTTTATGGCCACATACGGTTTTGACGAGGCCCGGGCCTGGGAGGCCATGGGCTTTTACCGCGAACGCTTTGCCGTGACCGGGCTGTATGAAAACGAAGTGTTCGAAGGGGTCACGCCCTTGCTCGAAGAGCTGGTGGGGCAAGGCCGCCAACTGTTCATCGCCACTTCAAAACCGCAGGTCTACGCCCGCGAAATTGCCCGTCATTTTGATTTCGCCAAACACTTCAAAGTGATCTACGGCAGCGAACTGGACGGCACACGCACCAACAAGGTCGAGCTGATAGCTCACTTGATGAGCGAGCAAGGGCTGGAGCCGGCACATACCCTGATGATCGGTGACCGCAAGCACGACCTGATCGGCGCCCGCGACAACGGCATGGACGCCGCAGCCGTGGGTTACGGCTTCGGCAGCTTTGAAGAACTGAACTCATTTGCGCCGAAGTATCACTTTGAGACGCTGGCCGAGCTGCATCAGGCCTTCAAAGCGTAAAGCCCAATTCCTCGCAGGTGCTGACCTCGCCCCGCGTCAGCACCTGCGGAGGCTTCGCAAACCATCATTTTGGTTATTAACAAATATCTTCTTATTCCTTAGCGAATCTAAAAAGCGTCCCTATACTGACTCGGTAACGTACATACCGCAGGAGACGCACACCCATGGGCAACGAGTCGATTCGCTATCTGATAGTGCCGGGCTGGCAAGGTTCGTCCGACGATCATTGGCAGACCCACTGGCAGAACAGCCTGCCGAACAGCGCCCGGGTGGAGCAGGCCGACTGGTTGACCCCGCGTCACGAAGACTGGATTGCGGCCCTGGCCGAAGCGATTGCCGCTGACAGTACGCCCGTGATCCTGATTGCCCACAGCCTGGGCTGCATCACCGTTGCGCACTGGGCGCAACGCGCACCGCAGAGTCTGTTGAGCCAGGTACGCGGCGCTTTGCTGGTGGCACCGGCCGATGTCGAACGTCCTGCATGTGCACCGGCCTTGCGCAACTTTGCACCGATCCCGGATCAGACCCTGCCGTTTGCGAGTCAGGTCGTCAGCTCCGACAATGACCCTGCCGTAAGCGCGCCACGGGCCATGGAGCTTGCGCTTCAGTGGGGCGCCGAAATCGGGATTATCAGTGGCGCCGGCCATATCAACGTCAAGTCCGGACACCATCGCTGGGAGCAGGGTTTCGCCTATTTGTATCGCCTGCAAACCCGTATTGAGCATAGCGCCCTGCGCCGCGCCTGAATTTTCTGTAACGCCCGCGCCCTCTCTTCGGCAGCGGGCGGGAGCCTGCCATGAGCTTGCATGAAACCTTTGGCCAGCCCTTGCTGACCTTTCCCGACGCTGAAAAAAGCCCTCTCAGTATTCGCGCCAAGGCGCTGGTGTTCGTCGACCCGCGCTCGCGACAACTGCGCAATGACCTGGAACTGCTGGCTCCCCGTACCTTGCCGGTGCTGATTCGCGGCGAAACCGGCAGCGGCAAGGAGCTGCTCGCCCGGCATATTCACCGCGCCAGCGATCGCACCGGTCTTTTTGTATCCGTTAACTGCGGTGCCATTAGCCCCACGTATGCCGACGCCGAGTTATTCGGCTACGCACCCGGCGCGCATAACAGCTCACCGAGCAGCCGCGCCGGGTGGTTTGGTTCGGCCAATGGCGGGACGCTGTACCTGGATGAAATCGGTGATTTACCGCTGGCGATTCAGGCCAAATTGCTGACGGCGCTGGAAACCCATGAAGTCACCCGCGTTGGTGCCCCTCATCCGAGCCCGGTGGATGTGCGCTTGGTGGCCGCCACCAGTATTGATCTGGCGCAAGCGGTACAGGCCGGAAAATTCAACGAACGCCTGTATCACTACCTCAGTGAAGGGCGACTGGATTTACCCGCCTTGCGCGAACGCGTGGGGGATATTCTGTCGCTGGCCGAATACTTTTTGGGGATCTACAGCCAGCGCCTGAATCTGCCCGTGCCGTTCATCAGCGACAGCGCGCAACGGATGCTGGAGCGCCACAGCTGGCCGGGCAATACCCGCGAACTGGAGAACGTCATCCATTTTGCTTTGCTGGTGAGCACGGGCGACGAGATATTGCCCGAGCATTTGAACCTGCCGGATACCCTGGGACACATTGAGCTGTTTATTAAAGGTGCAACGCCTCAGGAGCTGGCCGCACTCAAGCAACTGCTCTGACCCGGTCGCCGCTGCCGCCAGTTGCAACGGGGTGCGCAACATGGCCGATGCAAGTGAACAAAATGGCATAAGAAGTTGAATAAATATTATTGTTCGGGAATAAAGAATCCCGGTATTGTTTCGTGCGTCTTCCAATAAAACCGTCATTGAACGGGCACACTCCAATAAGGGCATGGCATGAAAAAGGTTCTGTTGTTTACCGCACTGGCGGCTGCTTTGACGGCAGGCCTGGCACACGCTGGCGAAAAACTGGTGGTGGCCGCCACCCCGGTTCCCCATGCCGAAATCCTTGAACTGATCAAACCCGCCCTCGCTAAAGAAGGCGTGGATCTGGAAATCAAGGTATTCACCGATTACGTGCAGCCCAACGTGCAGGTCGATCAGAAGCGTCTGGACGCCAACTATTTCCAGACCCTGCCGTACCTCAATAGCTTCAACGAAGGCAAAGGCACCAACCTGGTCACCGTGATCGGTGTTCACGTTGAACCGTTCGGTGGTTACTCGAAGAAGATCAAAAACCTTTCCGAACTCAAAGACGGCGCGACCGTGGCGATCCCTAACGAAGGCAGCAACAGCGGCCGTGCGTTGATCCTGCTGCAAAAAGCCGGGCTGATCGAACTCAAAGACCCTAAAAACGCGCTGGCCACTCCCAAAGACATCGCCAAGAACCCGCACAACCTGAAATTCAAAGAGCTTGAGTCGGCGATGCTGGCACGGGTGCTGGATCAGGTCGACCTGGACATGATCAATACCAACTACGCACTGGAAGCGGGCCTCAACCCGGCCAAAGACGCACTGCTCATCGAAGGTGCAGATTCGCCGTACGTGAACTTCCTGGTAGCCCGTCCGGATAACAAGGACAGTGTTGCCATACAGAAACTGGCCAAGGCGCTGACCAGCCCTGAAGTCAAAGCCTTCATTGCCGAAAAATACAAAGGTGCGGTGCTGCCTGCGTTCTGACCGAACCCCGCGCCACACAAAACGCCGACAGCTTTTAAAGTGTCGGCGTTTTTTATTGCCGACTCGCGGGGCCCCAACACCTGGTGCAGAAGGCTGCGGCGACAGGAAGCCGAGCAACACTGAAAATTCCCACACTCAATGAGCCCTGTTCTACGCTATGTGTCGTATCGTCACGCTAATCAGCATCACGCAAAGGAGCTTGCATGGCTGGTCCACGAAACAAGGGGGTTTGGGGCTTAAGCCTGTGTCTCTTCCTGACCGCTTGCGGCAAAGAGGGCCCTAAAGAGCCTTTGTCCCCACGGGTGTATGTCCAGCAGGTCAGCTCACGCGAGTTTGCTCAGCCGATTCAACTCAGTGGCGATATACAGGCACGGGTCGAAACGCAGCTGTCATTCCGGGTCGGTGGCAAGGTTATTGAGCGCAAGGTCGATGTCGGGGATCACGTCCAGGCCTATCAAGTGCTGGCACGCCTCGATCCCAAAGACCTGAAAATCCAGGTCGAGACCGCGCAGGCCAGCGTCAATGCGCAACAAGCCCAAGTGGTACAAACCCGAGCGGCCTTTGTCCGCCAGCAAAAGCTGCTGCCCAAGGGCTATACCAGCCGAAGTGAATACGACGCCGCCAACGCCGCCCAACTCAGCGCGCAAAGTGCTTTAGCTGCAGCCCAGGCGCAGTTGGCCAACGCCCGCGAACAATTGAGTTACAGCAACCTTGTGGCAGAGGCTGCGGGCGTAATCACTGCCCGCCAGGCTGAAGTCGGGCAAGTGGTGCAGGCCACCATGCCGATTTTCACATTGGCCCGTGATGGTGCGCGGGATGCGGTATTTAACGTGTATGAATCGCTGTTCATCGAGCCGCCCAAAGACCCCACCGTCGAGATCACGTTGCTCAGTGACCCGACAATCAAGGTCAAGGGCCAGATCCGCGAAATCACGCCCACCGTCGCGGCGCAAAGCGGCACGCTGCAAATCAAGGTGCAGCTCGACACACTCCCCAAAGGCATGGAACTGGGCGCGGTGGTCAGCGTTATTCTGAATTCTGTGCCGACTCGCAGCATGGAGCTGCCATGGTCGGCGCTGACCAAAGAGGTCAGCGAACCGGCTGTGTGGGTGGCCGACGAACACAACAACGTACGCTTGCAGCGGGTCAGGGTCGGGCGTTACCTGACCGGCAGCGTCATCATCAGTGAAGGGCTCAAGGACGGAGACAAGGTGGTGATCGCAGGCGGGCAACTGTTAAACCCCGGCATGCATGTCGAAATCGCGCCCCTGCCGGCCGAGGGGGCACCGCTATGAGACGGATCTGGATCATGCCCCTAGCGGCCGCGCTGTTGATCGGCTGCTCTGAAGAGAAAATCCCTGAGCCCGCTCGCCCGGCATTGTATGTCGTGGCACAACCCGAACTGGCGCAACACCTCGGGCGCTTTGCCGGCACGATTGAAGCCCGGTATGAAAGCACCTTGGGTTTTCGTGTACCGGGACGGATTGTGCGCCGCTATTACGACGTGGGCGCCGTGGTGAAACAGGGCGATATCCTGGCCAGTCTCGACCCCACCGATCAGCAAAACAACCTGCGTGCCGCCCGGGGTGACCTGGCTAAAGTGCAGGCACAACTGATTAACGCCAAGGCCAATGCCCGGCGCCAGCAGGAGCTGTTCGACCGGGGCGTGGGCGCTCAGGCCCAGCTCGACATTGCCCAGACCGACCTGAAAACCACCCAGGCCTCAATGCAACAAGCCTTGGCGGCGGTCAATCAGGCTCAGGACCAACTCAGCTACTGCACGCTGCGGGCTGACCATGATGCGGTCATCACCGATTGGCAGGCCGAGGCCGGCCAAGTGGTGAGTGTCGGGGAAGAGGTGGTCACGCTGGCCCGCCCCGACATCAAGGAAGCCGTCATCGATTTGCCGGGGCCGCTGGCCGACGCATTGCCCACGGGGATCGAGTTCCGGGTTGCCGGCCAGCTCGACCCGAACGTCAACACCACCGCGCATGTGCGCGAAATCGCGCCCCAGGCCGACAGCGCCACCCGCACTCATCGCACTCGCCTGACACTGAGCCAGACACCCGCAGCATTCCGGCTCGGCAGCTCCGTCAGCGTGACGGTCAGCAGCCCGATTGCCGAGCACTTCAAAATTCCGCTGAGCGCGCTGCAAGAAACCGGCAACCACCGCCAGGTGTGGGTCATCGACCCGACCACCCATGCCGTTAATCCCCGTGACGTGACAGTACTGCGGCGTGATGCACACAACGTGTTGCTCTCGGGTGGCGTGAAAAGTGGCGACAAAATTGTCAGCGCCGGCGTTCACAGCCTAAGCCCCGGACAGAAAGTCAGACTCGATAAGGAAAGCTCACAATGAATGGGAAATTCAACCTGTCCGAGTGGGCCCTGAAACATCAGTCGTTCGTCTGGTATTTGATGTTTATGGCGGTGGTCGCCGGAATTTTTTCGTACATAAATCTGGGACGCGAAGAGGACCCGTCCTTTGCCATTAAAACCATGGTGATCCAGACCCGATGGCCTGGCGCAACCGTCGATGAAACACTGCTGCAAGTCACCGACCGGATTGAGAAAAAGCTGGAAGAGCTCGATTCACTCGACTACGTGCAAAGCTACACCCGACCCGGTGAGTCCACGGTGTTTGTGTTCCTGAAGGACACCACCAACGCCAAGGCCATTCCGGAAATCTGGTACCAGGTTCGCAAGAAAATCGACGATATTCGCGGCGACTTCCCCCAAGGCATCCAAGGCCCGGGTTTCGACGATGAATTCGGGGATGTGTACGGCACCATCTATGCCTTTACCGGTGACGGCTTCAGCATGCGTCAACTGCGCGATTACGTGGAGCAGGTGCGCACCGGCATTCGCGACATTCCTAACCGCGGCAAAATGCTGACCATTGGCGAGCAGGACGAAACCTTCTACCTGAGCTTTTCGACTCGCAAACTGGCGGCATTGGGCCTCGACCAACAGCATGTGCTGCAAAGCCTGCAAGCACAAAATGCGGTTACCCCGGCCGGGGTCATTGAAGCCGGGCCCGAGCGTATGTCTGTGCGCACGTCGGGGCAGTTCGAAAACGTTGCAGACCTGGAAGCCGTGAACCTGCGGGTCAACGATCGGTTCTACCGGCTGGCCGACATTGCCGACATCACACGCGGCTATGTCGATCCGGCCGCGCCGATGTTCCACTACAACGGCAAGCCGGCGGTCGGCCTGGCAATTGCGATGATCCCCGGCGGCAATATCCAGGAATTCGGCAAGCAACTGAGCCAACGCATCGCAGAACTGACTGCCGAACTGCCGGTCGGGGTCGGCGTCCACATGGTCTCTGACCAGGCCCAGGTGGTTGAAGTCGCCGTAGGCGGTTTCACCAGCGCGTTGTTTGAAGCGGTGATCATCGTGTTGGCCGTGAGCTTTATCAGCCTCGGCTTACGCGCCGGCCTGGTGGTGGCCATCTCGATTCCCTTGGTGCTCGCACTGGTCTTCGTCTTTATGGAGTTCACCGGCATCGCCATGCAGCGGGTGTCGCTGGGCGCGCTGATCATTGCGCTAGGTCTGCTGGTGGACGACGCGATGATCACGGTGGAGATCATGATTACGCGCCTCGAACTGGGAGAAACCAAAGAACAGGCGGCAACGTTTGCCTATCACTCCACGGCTTTCCCGATGCTCACCGGGACTCTGGTCACGGTGGCGGGCTTCGTGCCCATTGGCCTCAACAACAGCTCAGCGGGGGAGTACACCTTCACCCTGTTTGCCGTGATCGCCGTAGCGATGCTGGTGTCATGGGTGGTGGCGGTGCTGTTTGCGCCCGTTCTGGGGGTGCATATCCTCAGCGCCAAAGTGAAGCCCAAGCCTGAGAAACCAGGCCGCCTGGCGCAGACATTCGACTCGGCGCTGCTGTGGTGCATGCGTCATCGATGGCTAACCATCGGCGGCACGGTGCTGATGTTTGTACTGTCGATTTTCGGCATGGGCCTGGTGCAAAACCAGTTCTTCCCGTCATCAGACCGCCCCGAAATCCTGGTTGATTTGAACCTGCCGCAAAACGCCTCCATTGCCGAAACCCTGAAAGTCACGCAGCGCTTTGAAGCAACGCTCAAGGACGACCCGGACATCGTGCGCTGGAGCACCTACGTGGGCGAGGGCGCGATCCGTTTCTACCTGCCGCTCGACCAGCAACTGCAGAACCCGTTCTACTCGCAGCTGGTGATCGTCAGCACCGGCCTTGAAGCCCGTGGCCCCTTGATGGAACGCCTGGAAAAACGCCTGCGCGAAGACTTCGTCGGGGTCGGTGGCTTCGTCCATACGCTAGAGCTGGGCCCACCGGTGGGCCGACCGCTGCAATACCGTGTCAGTGGCAAAAACATTGATGAGGTGCGTAAACATGCATTGAATCTGGCCACTGTGCTCGACGCCAATCCCAACGTCGGCGAAACCATCTTCAACTGGAACGAACCGGGCAAGGTACTGCGCATCGATATCGCCCAGGACAAAGCCCGCCAGTTCGGCCTGTCGTCTGAAGACGTGGCACAGGTGATGAACAGCATCGTCAGCGGTGCTGCCATCAGTCAGGTTAAAGATGATATCTACCTGATCAACATCGTAGGCCGCGCCATCGGCAGCGAACGTGGCACACCCGAAACCTTGCTCAATTTACAAATCACCACCCCGAGCGGCACCTCGATTCCGTTGCTGGCCTTTGCTTCAGTGCGCTACGCCCTGGAACAACCGTTGATCTGGAGCCGCGACCGCATCCCGACGGTCACCCTCAAGGCTTCGGTACGTGGCGACATGCAACCGGTCAATCTGGTGGATGAACTCAAACCGGCCATCGATAAATTCGCCGCGGACCTGCCTCAGGGCTACACCGTGAAAACCGGCGGCACGGTCGAGGAGAGCGCCAAAGCCCAAGGCCCGATTGCTCAGGTAGTGCCGTTGATGCTGTTTTTGATGGCCACGTTCCTGATGATCCAGCTGCAAAGCGTCCAGAAGATGTTCCTGGTGGCGAGCGTCGCACCGCTGGGCCTGATCGGCGTGGTGCTGGCGCTGGTTCCGACAGGAACGCCCATGGGCTTTGTCGCGATATTGGGGATTCTGGCGCTGGTGGGGATCATCATTCGCAACTCGGTGATCCTGGTGACGCAGATCGACCAGTATGAACGTGACGGTTACGACCCGTGGCATGCGGTGGTCCAAGCCACCGAGCATCGTCGCCGGCCGATCCTGCTGACCGCTGCGGCGGCCAGCCTGGGGATGATCCCGATTGCACGTGAAGTGTTCTGGGGCCCCATGGCCTACGCCATGATTGGCGGCATCATCTCCGCGACCTTGCTCACGCTCCTGTTCCTGCCCGCGCTGTATGTGGCCTGGTACAAGATCAAAGAGAACAAGGACGGATCGAGCACCCGACAGGCCAACCCGACTGAAGACAGTGCCAGCAGGCCGAGTCCGGGTTGATTCCATCGCGAGCCAGCTCGCTCCTGCAGAGGGTCTGTGGCGTTCACAGACCTGTAGGAACGAGCTGGCTCGCGATGGCCTCTGCACGGTGATTCAGGCCAACCGCGCTGCCTGAATCAACGCACCAAGTGCAAGAACTGCATGTGGCGTTCGTACTGGTCGAGGATGTCGTTGATGATCTGCTCTTTGGTGTAGCCAGTCAGGTCATAGTCCTGGCTGCCTTCCGCCAAATGCACCTCGGCACGGTAGTAACGGCGATTACGCAGTTGCTCTTTTTTGCCGAAACCACCACGGGCGAAGGAGGGCGTGAAGTAACCCCGCATCTGCACCTGGTAGATGAACGGATGCTCTTCGCCGTGGCCGATTTCAAGGCTCACGTTGTCATTGGCCGGGTCCGGCTGGGTGACGACGTTAAGGCCTTTTTCGACAAACACGGCGCTCACTTCTTCAATCGCCGGGCGCACGGTGGTGTCCATGAAGCGGTACACCTCGTCACGCGACGGGAAGTGCACGGCCTGGCTCAAGCGCTGGCGCCAACCGCCACGACGCGAGTGCGAAACCGGTGCCAGAGAGTGCATCTGCGCAATCTGCTTCTGCGACTCGAGGTAGAACGCCTTGTGCAGCCCCCACATCATCAGCAACAGAATCAGCGAGAACGGCAAGGAGGTCAGAACCACCGCCGATTTGAGCGCATCGATGCTGCCCGAGAACAGCAGGGCACTGGTGACCAGCGCAGTCATCGCCCCCCAGAACACACGCAACCATTTAGGCCCGTCTTCATCGGCGTTGTTACCTCGCGCCGAGAGGGTGGACAGCACCACGGTGCCGGAGTCGGCCGAGGTCACGAAGAACACAAAACTGATGAACACCGTCACGGCGATCACGGTTTTGCTCCACGGGTAGGTTTCGAGCAGCAGGTACAGCGTGCGCGACGGATCGTCGATGGCCGACTGGCCAAGGGCGACCATGCCGTGGTTGAGCACCTGATCGATGGCGCTGTTGCCGAAGATCGACATCCACGCCAGGGTGAAACCCAGCGGAATCAGCAACACGCCAAACACGAACTCACGGATGGTCCGGCCACGGGAGATACGCGCAATAAACAGGCCTACGAACGGCGACCATGCAATCCACCAGGCCCAATAAAACACCGTCCAGCCGCCCAGCCAGTCGCTTGGCTTGTCGTAGGCGTAGACATCAAAACTTTTGGTGGGCAGTGCGCCCAGATAGTCGCCGATGTTCTGCACCAGGGTATTGAGCAAATGCTGGGTAGGGCCGGCAAACAACACGAATAGCAGCAGCGCACAGGCCAGCAGCATGTTGATATCGGACATCACCCGCACGCCTTTATCGACGCCCGCGATGGCCACCAGGATCGCGGCCCCCATCATCAAGGTGATCAATCCCACCTGCACCCACTGGGTGTGCGGCAGGCCGAACAGGTAGTCGAGCCCGGAGTTAAGGTGCAGCACCCCAAAGCCCATGTCAGCGCCCAGGCCAAACACGGTGGCGATGATGCCGAAGCCATCCACCGCATAGCCGATGGGACCGTTGATGCGCTTGCCGATCAGCGGGTAGAGCGCTGAACGCAATGCCAGCGGCAGATTATGGCGATAGGCAAAGTACGCCAGCGCCATACCGACAAAAGCAAATACCCCCCAACCATGCAAACCCCAGTGCAAGAACAGCAACTGCATACCCTGGCGCGCAGCCTCGGACGTACCGGCCGGGCCTTGAGGCGGGGCGAGCATGTGGGTCAGGGGTTCGGAAACACAGAAGAAAAATAGCGTGATGCTGATCCCGGCGGCGAAAAGCATGCCCGCCCAGGACAGGTAACTGAACTCAGGTTCGTCGTGGTCGGCACCGAGCTTGATCTTGCCGTAGCCGGACAAGGCGGTGACGACCACGAAGATCAGATACAGGGTCATCGCTAGCATGTAGTACCAGCCGACCGTATTGGCTGCCCAATTCTGCGCAGCTAACAGCCATTCACCAGCGGCCTGTGGCAGGGTGATTACGACCAGGCCAAACGCCAGAATAAAGGCGGCGGCAAAGTAGAAAACGGGCGGGTTCATACGGATCTGAGACGTCTGCGACGTCATGGGTACACTCATTGGATGTGCACCTTATAGAGAAAAAACATGAGCAAAAAGAGCGGGTTCGGCAAAGGTAAGCCTCCTGTTGTGAGCGGGCAGCGGACCACTGATTTAAGTTGAACGAGCATTCAAGTTAAACATGAATGACCCTTCAGCACTAATCGCCACCCTCGGCTTCACGTGTCATACGTTAGCTCATGACCAGCTATGACACATGGCCATGATCAACGTTCAGCCGTTATAGCTTGGGGCTATCAGCGATGTGCTGGCGTCTGGCTTTAAAGGGTATTCATGGACGTGAAAAAAAATTATCCACAGGCCAAAAATCTCCGAAAAACCAAACCCAATCTTGGGTATTGCGCGATCCCGGCTCACCCACCGCTCGTTTCAGGCTCATGCCAACCAGGTGTGCCGTTGTTCAAAAAACAGACACATTCAACGGCCGTATCGCGCCCATCCAGATCGCATGCTCTGTGTGGTCCAACAGGTCATTGCCGGTCTCGGGGTGCAGAAACACCACCAGTCCTTGGCGATGGAGCGCCAACCACGGCACGAGCCTGCCAAACAGTTCGGGGCCAAAGGCCAGTTGGCAGCTCCAGTCCGGGTGCGGGCCAACAGGACGCTCATGAACGCGTCCCATCTTGACGCCAAACAGTTGCGCCGCCTCTTCGCACAAGGCCCGGGCCTGATCAATTGTCGTCGCGTCGAAATAGACGTGGGCGTGGTAGCCCTTGATACGCTGCATGAAAGGTCCTCGAGAAAAAGGGAATCAGGCCCCGCTCACGCCGCCGTTGCCGAGGGCAGCGGCTTAAGCTCCTGTATGGGCATTTTGCTCCGCCAGCATCCAGTCGACAAATACCCGGGCCAGTTGGTTGCGGCGTTTGCGGGGGGGCTGGACGACGTAATAACCGAACGCCGACGCCGCCGATTCGGCAAACGGGCGGCACAACACGCCTTGATCCAGCAAGTTATCCACAAGGTGCTTCCAGCCAATGGCCATGCCTTGGCCCGCAATGGCGGCTTGTATGAGCAAAGTGTAGTTGTCGAAGCGCAGCGGGCCGGGCGCAGGCGGCGGGCCCAGTTTCAGTGCATCGAACAGCCGATACCAGTCAAACCACTGACGGGCATGTTCGCCACGCAATTGCAGCAGCGGAAAATCGCCCAACACCCGGGCTGATAACGGCAGCGCCTGGTCAGCCAGCAGACGCGGGCTGCACACGGGAAAGACTTCTTCATTGAACAGCCATTGGGCATCGCCCTGAATGAATCGCCCCTGACCAAACAACACCGCCACATCACTGTCGCCGTGCAAGGTGTCCTGGCTGCGTTCGCGAGTGACCAGGCTGACATCAATCTGCGGATAGGCCGCATGGAATCGCGCCAGACGTGGCATCAACCAATAGGCCGCAAAGGCAAAGTCGGTGGCGACCTGCAGCACCTCACGGGCCGGTTGCTCGATCAGCGCTTGCAGCCCGGTATTGATCTGCTGCAAGCCCGACTGAACGTGCAAGAACAAACCCAGGCCGGCTTCGGTCAGGGCAATGCCGCGATAAATACGGTCAAACAGGCGAATGCCCAAGTGCAATTCCAGCCGCTTGAGTTGCTGGCTGATCGCCGGCTGTGTCGTACCCAGCTCCAGTGCTGCGGCCGTGAAACTGCGATGGCGCGCCGCCGCTTCAAAGGTGCGCAGCAGGTCGAGGGACACGTCACCCAGGGCTTCATACATTAGCTGTGCTTATCCTAGTCATTGCGGTACATGGGTTTTACCACGCCAGAGGTGAGATCCATGCTGAGCGTCAGCACTTTCGCATAAATTTTCACTCTGAAAGGCCACTGCTCATGTCGCGCAAAAACATTTTATTCATCATGGCCGACCAAATGGCCGCTCCGCTGCTGCCGATCTACGGACCGTCCCCGATCAAACTGCCGCACCTCAGTCGTTTAGCCGCCCGGAGCGTGGTATTTGAGGCCGCCTATTGCAACAGCCCACTGTGCGCACCCTCGCGCTTTACCCTGATGAGCGGGCAGCTCCCGAGCAAAATCGGCGCCTACGACAACGCGGCTGATTTTCCGGGTGATGTGCCCACCTATGCCCATTACTTGCGGCGCTTGGGGTATCGCACGGCGCTGGCGGGCAAAATGCATTTTTGCGGGCCGGACCAGTTGCATGGTTTCGAAGAGCGCCTGACCAGTGACATTTACCCCGCGGATTACGGCTGGTCGGTCAATTGGGATGAGCCGGATGCCCGGCCCAGCTGGTATCACAACATGGCCTCCGTGCTGCAAGCCGGGCCGTGCGTGCGCACCAACCAACTGGATTTCGATGAAGAGGTGGTGTTCAAGGCCCAACAATATTTGTTCGATCATATTCGCCAGGACGGCGATCAACCGTTTTGCCTGACCGTCTCAATGACGCACCCTCACGACCCGTACACCATCCCCAAACCGTTCTGGGACATGTACGACGAGGACGACATTCCTCTGCCCGACACGCCACCACAAGCCACCCTCGACCCACACTCCCAGCGCCTGCTCCATGTGTACGACCTGTGGGACAAACCGCTGCCTGTGGATAAAATTCGCGATGCGCGCCGGGCCTATTTCGGCGCCTGCAGCTACATTGATCAGAATGTCGGCAAACTCCTGCAAACCCTTGAAGACACCGGGCTGGCCAAAGACACGGTGATCGTATTTTCCGGCGATCATGGCGACATGCTCGGCGAACGCGGGCTATGGTACAAAATGCACTGGTTCGACATGGCTGCGCGAGTGCCCTTGCTGGTGTATGCACCGGATCAGTTTGGCCCTGCCCGTGTGGGAGAAGCCGTTTCGACCGCCGACCTGTTGCCGACGTTTGTGGAACTGGCGGGCGGTACGCTGGAAGCTGGTCTTGCGCTGGATGGCCGTTCGCTGGTGCCGCACTTGCGCGGCGAAGGCGGGCACGACGAGGTGTTTGGCGAGTACATGGCTGAAGGCACCCTCAGCCCGCTGATGATGATCCGCCGCGGCGCCTATAAATTCATCTACAGCGAAGACGACCCGTGCCTGCTGTTTGACCTGCACAACGACCCGCACGAACGCGAAGAACTCAGCCAGTCGCCAGACCATCAGCCTGTGTTTGCAGCATTTCTGGCCGAGGCACGGAGCAAATGGGATATTGCACAGATTCACCAACAGGTCCTCGCCAGCCAGCGACGCCGGCGGCTGGTGGCTCAAGCACTGGCTATCGGCAAACTGACCAGTTGGGATCATCAACCCTGGGTCGACGCCAGCCAGCAATACATGCGCAACCACATCGACCTCGATGATCTGGAACGCAAGGCCCGTTATCCACAGCCTGCTTCAGCCTTGCACCCTGAGACCTAAAACGACACTCTGCCCACACACCGATACCTGATGAGGGATACATGGCTCGGCCCAAAAGCCAACGCTGGCTGCCTTTTTTAACCTGGCTGCCCAAACAGACGCGTTTCAGCATCAGTCGCGATGCGCTGGTGGGCCTCAGTGGCGCCGTACTGGCGCTGCCACAGTCCATCGCGTATGCACTGATCGCCGGGCTACCCCCTGAGTACGGGTTATACGCGGCGATTGTGCCCGTCATCATCGCGTGCCTGTGGGGCTCGTCATGGCATTTGATTTGCGGCCCCACAGCGGCGATTTCTATCGTGCTGTATGCCAGTGTCAGCCCGCTGGCGGTGCCCGGCAGTCAGGATTATATCGGCCTGATTTTGCTCCTGACGTTTCTGGCCGGGGTGTTTCAGTGGCTGCTGGGGATGCTGAAATTTGGCGCGCTGGCCAATTTTGTTTCGCACTCGGTGGTGCTCGGCTTCACCTTGGGCGCGGCGGTGGTCATAGCCTTGGGGCAACTGCCCAATGTGCTGGGGATCAATGTACCCAGCCAGGCCACAGCACTCGATAGTCTGCTGAGCTTATTGGCGCATGTACGTGAATGGGATGGCGCCTCGCTGGGGTTGGGGCTCGCCACATTGCTGCTGGGGGTTGCACTCAAACGCTGGCGGCCACGCTGGCCGACCCTGTTGATCACGCTGGTGCTCGCCAGCCTGATTGTATGGCTGTTGCCTCAGGTATTCGGGCATGTACATCGGGTGCAATCGTTTGTCGGCCGTTTGCCACCGTTCAGCCCGCTGAAACTGGATGTTGAAACTGTCCTGCGGCTGCTGCCCAGCGCCGTGGCGGTGGGCATGCTGGGGCTGGTCACCAGTTTGTCGATTGCCCGCTCGTTAGCCGCACGCTCGCAACAGATGCTCGATGCCAATCAGGAGGTACGCGCACAGGGTTTGTCCAACGTGGTGGGCGCCCTGTTCTCGGGCTACCTGTCTTCCGGCTCGTTCACCCGCTCCGGGCTGAGCTACGAAGGGGGCGCGCGTTCACCGCTGGCCGGCGTGTTTTCAGCACTCTGGGTGGCATTATTTGCGGTCACCGGAGCCACCCTGATCGCGCATATTCCAATCCCGGCGATGGCCGCCAGTATTCTGCTGATCAGTTGGGGACTGGTGGACAGCCGGGCAATAGCCGGGTTGTGGCGGGTCAGCCGTGCCGAGTTTGTGGTGATGGCGCTGACCTGTGTTGCGACCTTGCTGCTGGAACTGCAGACGGCGATTTATGCCGGGGTACTGGCCTCGCTGTTTTTCTATCTCAAACGCACGTCACGCCCGCGCATTCAGCAGTGGCACGAAGGTGACGAGGAAATCCTGCGGGTGGGCGGTTCGATTTTTTTCGGCGCCAGCCATTACTTGCAGGTGCGCTTGCAGCGTAGTCAGGGCTCGCTGGTAGTCATCGACGCGCAGCACATCAACTTCATCGATTATTCGGGGGTTGAAATGCTGCATCAGGAAGCGCGACGGCTACGAGGATTGGGCCGCAGTCTGACACTGCGCCGGGCCAGGCCGCAGGTCATTGAAGAGTTGAAGAAACTCGAGGGCCCCGATAAGTGCCCGATACAGTTCGAGACTTGATGACCCACTTTGCAGGAGCGAGCGTGCTCGCTCCTGCAACGTTATTGGGCTAACAACCTGCGCAATTCGGCCAGCGCCGGCCCGGTGTCCGGGCGCACGCCACGCCACAGATAAAACGCTTCGGCGGCCTGTTCGGCCAGCATCCCCAACCCATCCATGACCTGACCCGCACCCTGTGCCGCAGCCCACGCGCAAAAAGGCGTCTGTTCTTTGCCGTACATCATGTCGTAACACAGGGTTTTGCCCGGTTCGATCAAGCTGCCGGCAATCGGCGGCACTTCACCCGCGAGGCTGGCCGAGGTGGCATTGATGATCAAATCCACCGGCTCGTGCAGCCAGTCAAACCCGCTGGCCGCTACTGGCCCCAGGTCACAGAACAGCTCAGCCAGCACTTCGGCCTTCTCAACCGTGCGGTTGGCAATGGTCACAGAAGCAGGGCCCTCGGCCAATAATGGCTCCAGAGCACCGCGCACTGCACCGCCCGCACCCAGGACCAGAATGCGTTTGCCCTTGAGGCTAAAACCCGCATTCACGGTCAGATCACGAACCAGGCCGGCACCGTCGGTATTATCCCCCAGCAAAACGCCATCGGCCTGCTTGCTCAGTGTGTTGACCGCGCCCGCGCGCTGGGCCCGGGCGGTCAGTTGGCTGGCCAGGCGATACGCCTCCTCCTTGAAAGGAACCGTCACATTGGCGCCTCGCCCTTGCTGGAAAAAAGCAGCGGCACAGCCGGCAAAATCCTCCAATGGCGCGAGCAGGGTGTCGTACTGCATGACCTGACCGGTTTGCTCGGCAAACAGGCGGTGCAATACCGGGGATTTGCTGTGGGCAATCGGGTTACCAAAAACGACGTAACGGTCCATCAGGCAGGCTCCTCGGGCGATGTCAGGCGTTGGCTAACCAGTCGCGGTCTTGCAGGAAATAGTCGGTGAGACGTGCCTCTTCGCTACCCGGCTCGGCCTTCCAGTCATAGCCCCAGCGAACCTGCGGCGGCAACGACATCAAGATCGACTCGGTACGCCCCCCCGATTGCAGGCCGAACAAGGTGCCGCGGTCGTAGACCAGGTTGAACTCCACGTAGCGCCCACGGCGGAACTCTTGGAATTCACGCTGCTGAACCGTGTATTCCGTGGCTTTGCGGCGCTGAACAATCGGCAGGTAAGCGTCGATATAGGCGTCGCCAATGGCACGAATAAAGGCGAAGCAGGTGTCGAAATCCCACTCGTTCAGGTCATCAAAGAACAAGCCGCCGATACCACGGGGCTCGTTGCGGTGCTTGATGTGGAAATAGGTGTCGCACCAGGCCTTGTAGCGCGGATACACATCAGCGCCAAACGGTGCGCATGCCTGCTCGGCCACACGATGCCAATGCACGCAGTCCTCTTCAACGGCGTAATACGGTGTGAGGTCAAAACCGCCACCAAACCACCAGACGGGTTCTTCACCTTCTTTTTCTGCGATGAAAAAACGTACGTTGGCGTGGGACGTCGGCACATGCGGGTTGTGCGGGTGGATCACCAGCGACACACCCAGGGCTTCAAAGCCCCGGCCCGCCAGTTCAGGGCGGTGGGCACTGGCGGAGGGAGGCAAACCGCTGCCAAATACGTGAGAAAAGTTAACCCCACCCTTTTCAATCACCGTGCCATTTTCGATCACCCGGGTACGGCCACCGCCGCCCGCCGGGCGTTCCCACGCATCTTCAACAAAATGCGTGCCGCCATCTTCGATTTGCAGAGCGTTGCAAATGCGATCTTGAAGGTCGAGCAGGTAGGCTTTTACGGCCTCGGTGCGGGTAGTCATGACATCACCTTAATCGGGCAAAGCGACGCGGCACTTCGTTTAGAGCGGGGCCGGCGGCAAAGGGCCGCTAGCATAACACCGCACCCCGCCTCATCGCAGTTGACGAAGGTCACGCTTCAGCGTTGGATGGAGCCTTCGTGAAATGAGCGAGGACAGTGCAGATGGCTAAACGTATCCAGTTTCGGGCCCACGGCGGCCCTGAAGTGCTTGAGTATGTCGACTTCCAACCGGCCGAGCCGGGCCCGCAGCAGGTGCAGGTGCGCAATCAGGCCATTGGTCTGAATTTCATCGATACCTATTTCCGTGGTGGACTGTACCCGCTGCCTGAGTTGCCATCGGGCCTGGGCAATGAAGGGGCGGGCATTGTTGAGGCGGTGGGCAGTGAAGTGAACACCTTCAAAGTCGGTGACCGCGTTGCCTATGGCACAGGCCCACTCGGGGCTTACAGCGATGTGCATGTACTGCCTGCCGCGAATCTGGTGAAGCTGCCCGATGATATTTCGTTCGAGCAAGCCGCCGCCGTGATGCTCAAGGGGCTGACGGTGCAGTACTTGCTGCGTCAGACCTATGAACTCAAAGGGGGCGAAACCATCCTGTTTCACGCCGCCGCAGGAGGCGTTGGCTCCCTGGCCTGCCAATGGGCCAAAGCCCTGGGCGTCAAGTTGATCGGCACGGTCAGCTCCGCAGAAAAAGCAGCACACGCCAAAGCGCTGGGCGCGTGGGCGACCATCGATTACAGCCATGAAGATGTGGCCCAACGAGTGCTGGAGCTGACCGATGGCAAAAAATGCCCGGTGGTCTACGACGGTGTTGGCAAGGACACGTGGCTTACCTCCCTCGACTGCGTGGCACCTCGCGGGCTGATGGTCAGCTTTGGCAATGCTTCGGGTGCAGTTACCGGAGTGAACCTGGGAATTTTGTCGCAGAAGGGCTCGCTGTACGTCACCCGCCCGACGCTGGCGAGCTACGCCAATAACGCCGAGAACCTGCAAGCGATGGCCGACGAGTTATTCGCGATGATCCGTAGCGGCAAGGTCAAGGTTGATATCAGCCAGCGCTTTTCGCTGAGCGAAGCGGCCAAGGCACAAACCGAATTGTCGGCACGCCGCACCACAGGGTCGACGATTTTGCTGCCTTGAGAAACTAAACCTGTAGCCGCTGCCGCAGGCTGCGATCGAACCCGAAGGGTTCGCAGACTTCAAAATATTGAAGGTCCTTTTGACCTCATCGCAGCCTGCGGCAGCGGCTACAGATTTGTCGGCCTTACGCCGGGCGCACAACCTTGCCGGTAGCCAGATCACGGATCAGGCTCGGATTTTTACGTCCTCCCAGGTTGCCGCCCAACACGTGGTCGATCTGGCCCCGGAAATACTGCTCAACCTTGAGCCGCGTACGCGCCGCCGGCAAGCCCGCCGGGTTGGCCGAGGTCGACACAAGCGGCCCCACCAGCGAACACAGGTCACGCACCAGCGGGTGATCACTCACGCGCAATGCCACGGTGTCATGAACCCCGGTGATCCACTCGGGCAACAATTGCTGATGAGGTACCAACCAGGTATTCGGCCCCGGCCAGGTGCTGGCCATGCGGTCAATCCAGTCCTGCGGGAAATCCTCAAACAGAAAGTCGAACTGGTGAATGTTGTCAGCCACCAAAATCAGGCCTTTATCCACAGGTCTCGACTTGATCGCCAGCAAACGCTCAACGGCCTCTTCGTTCCAGGGGTCGCAACCCAGTCCCCACACCGCTTCGGTCGGGTAGGCAATTACCGCGCCTGCGCGAATGGCTGTTGCGGCTTGCTGTACGCGCCAGGTGCTGATCATTCAGTGTCTCCAGATATGTCCTGTGTGCAGTGTACTTAGCTGGCGCGGGCAAACCAACGCCCGCCCTCCAGCACCACGTGCCCTTGCAGCTCAAGTTCGGTCAAGGCCGCCAACAATTGCGGTAACTCCCAACCGCTGGCGCTGACCAGCGCTTCAGTGGTGCAGGGCGCAGCCTGCAACAATTGCACTAACGGATGACAACTTGGCGTAAACAGATCAGCAGTGGCTAACGGCATTGAGCGCCAGCCTTGCAAGCCTTCGAGGATGTGTTCAACGGTTTCGACCAAGGTGGCACCTTCACGGATCAACTGGTGGCAGCCCCGTGCGCCGGGGTGATGAATCGACCCCGGGATGGCGTACACCTCGCGACCTTGCTCTGCAGCCAGACGCGCAGTGATCAGTGAACCACTGGCCACACTGGCTTCAACCACCAATACACCCAACGATAAACCGCTGATGATTCGGTTACGCCGCGGGAAATTCCCCGCCAGCGGCCCGGCATCCAGCGGGAACTCCGAAACCACTGCGCTGCCACTGGCAATCATCGCGTCCGCCAAAGCGCGATGGCGCTGTGGATAAAGTTTTTGCAGCCCCGTGCCAAGGACACCCACTGTCTGTCCGCCAACCTCCAGCGCCGCGTGATGGGCAGCACCATCGACGCCGAGCGCGAGGCCGCTGGTAATCACAAAACCGGCCCCCGCCAGGCAACGGGAAAAGGCTGCTGTGGTGTCCAGCCCCGGCCTGGAGGCGCGTCGGCTACCCACCATTGCCAGTTGCGGCTTCTCCAGAATCGAAGGCTCGCCCGCGACGAATAACAACGGCGGAGCATCGCTAAGTTGACTCAACAAGGCCGGGTAATCGGGCTGGTCGTGTAACAACAGATGTTGGCTGGAGCCCTCAAGCCAGCGCAATGCAGCGCTGGCGCCGTCACGAACCTGCGGACTGCGGCGCGCTTCGGCACAGACCGCCGGCAGCCCCAGGGCCCGCCATGCACTGGCCGGTGCACAGAGCGCCGAACTGGCCGAACCAAAGGCACTGAACAGAGTGTAGTAGCGACGCGGGCCCACCTCGGGCAAACGCTGCAAACGCAAGCGGGCTTCCAGCTCGGCGGGTGAAATTTCAGACAGCGACATGGGATCATCCTTGATCGGTTACGGCGCTTCTGCCAATGGAACAAGCTGTGGATAAGTCTGTTAACAAGTTGTTCGGAAAATGCTCGCAAACGTCAGCTTGAGCGCTTGAGCAGTTCTTGAAATAGCGCCTGGAAACCCAACCTTAGTTGAACGTCTAAAATGGACTGCGATCGTTGGTTTCAAATTGCGACACCCGACAACCTCATGCGCACGCCACGTGCAGCCCGGCGACTAGTCGTTTCATCCGCGGGTGAATCCCTTTATTATGTGTGCTCGCGTGAAACGCCTGAATCCGATCGGATTCTCTCTGAAAGAGACGTTTTGCACAGGTTGCCCGAGTCCTCAGGACCACCTGACAACCGTTTTCAATCTTTCATACAGTGCAGCTATAACGCCTATGGCCATTTTAAACATCCTCGAATTCCCAGACTCGCGACTGCGCACTATCGCCAAACCCGTGGCGGTTGTGGACGACGAAGTCCGTCAGTTGATCGAAGACATGTTTGAAACCATGTACGAGGCGCCAGGCATCGGCCTGGCAGCGACTCAGGTCAACGTCCATAAACGCATCGTGGTCATGGACCTGAGCGAAGACCGCAGCGAACCGATGGTTTTCATCAACCCCGAGTTCGAAACCCTGACCGACGAGATGGGCCAGTACCAGGAAGGCTGCCTTTCGGTACCGGGCTACTACGAAAACGTTGACCGTCCACAGCGCGTGAAAATCAACGCGCTGGACCGTGACGGAAAACCGTTCGAAATGATCGCCGAAGGCCTGCTGGCGGTGTGCATTCAACATGAATGCGACCACCTCAACGGCAAGCTCTTCGTCGATTATCTGTCTACGCTCAAGCGTGACCGCATCAAGAAGAAGCTGGAAAAACTGCACCGCCAGAACGCTTGATCGACCTTTACATGGCACATCGCGGGCAAGCCCGCTTCTGCACCGGTTGCAGGAGCGGGCTTGCCCGCGATGGTTTCCAGGCCGGGATTGTTCCCGCGCACTTCATTCCAAGTGAGTAATTCATGACTGAGCCACTGCGCATCGTCTTTGCTGGCACCCCAGAATTCGCCGCCGAACACCTCAAGGCGCTGCTCGACAGCCCGTACGAGATCGTCGCGGTCTACACCCAACCGGATCGTCCGGCCGGGCGCGGGCAAAAGCTGATGCCAAGCCCGGTCAAACAACTGGCGCTTGAACACAATATTGTCGTGATGCAGCCGCCAACGCTGCGTGCGCCAGAGGCCCAGGCCGACCTGGCCGCGCTGCAACCCGACTTGCTGGTGGTGGTCGCTTACGGCCTGATCCTGCCGCAAGTGGTGCTCGATATTCCTCGCCTGGGCTGCATCAACAGCCATGCATCGTTGCTGCCACGCTGGCGCGGTGCCGCCCCGATCCAGCGCGCCATTGAAGCCGGCGACCGCGAGAGCGGCGTGACGGTGATGCGCATGGAGGCAGGCCTGGACACCGGCCCGATGCTGCTCAAATCCGTCACTGCGATCAGTGCCCATGACACGGGCGGCAGCTTGCATGACCGCCTGGCCGAACTGGGCCCGCCTGCCGTGATCCAGGCCATTGCCGGTCTGGCCGCCGGCACGCTGCAGGGAGAAGTGCAGGACGACAGCCTGGCCACTTATGCCCACAAGCTGAACAAAGACGAAGCCCGTATCGACTGGAGCCGTCCGGCCATCGAACTGGAGCGTCTGATTCGCGCCTTTAACCCGTGGCCGATTTGCCACAGCACCCTCAATGGCGAAGCCCTGAAAGTGCTCGGCGCCACATTGGCGGAGGCGAACGGCGCCCCTGGGCAAATTCTGGCGGCAAGCAAAGACGGCCTGATCGTCGGCTGTGGTGAAGGTGCCTTGTGCCTGACCCGCCTGCAATTGCCCGGCGGCAAAGCACTGAGCTTCAGTGATTTCTTCAACAGTCGCCGTGAGAAGTTCGCCGTCGGCATCACCCTCGGTCACACGGAAAGCGCCCAATGAATCCTCGTCTGGCCGCCGCCAAGGCACTGACCGCTGTATTGAACGGTAAAGCCTCGCTTAACAGCTCGTTGCCGCTGCAACTGGACAAGGTTGAGGTGCGTGATCGCGGCCTGACCCAAGACCTGGCTTTCGGCACGGCCCGCTGGCAGCCGCGCTTGTCGGCGTTGGCCAACAAGCTGCTGCAAAAACCATTCAAAGCGGCGGATGCTGACGTTGAAGCGCTGCTGCTGGTCGGCCTCTATCAACTGCTCTACACCCGTATACCTGCGCACGCGGCCATTGGCGAAACCGTGGGGTGTGCCGACAAGCTGAAAAAGCCGTGGGCCAAAGGCCTGCTCAATGCCGTGTTGCGCAATGCACAGCGCGAAAGCGAAGCGTTGCTGGTCGAGCTGGAGCACGACCCGGTCGTGCGCACCGCGCACCCGCGCTGGCTGCAAAAATCCCTGAAGGCCTTTTGGCCTGAGCAATGGGAAGCCATTTGCGCCGCCAACAACGCTCACCCGCCCATGATTCTGCGGGTCAATCGCCGTCATCACACTCGCGATGCTTACCTGCAGTTGCTGACCGGGGCGGGCATCGAAGCACAGCCGTGCACCTACAGTCAGGATGGCATTGTCCTCGCCGAGGCGTGCGATGTGCGTAATCTGCCAGGCTTTGCCGAAGGCTGGATCAGCGTGCAGGATGAAGCCGCGCAATTGGCCGCCGACCTGCTGGATCTGGCACCGGGCCAGCGTGTGCTTGACGCCTGCTGCGCACCCGGCGGCAAGACATGCCACATTCTTGAAGTCGAGCCCGCACTGGCGGGTGTGGTGGCCGTCGATCTGGAAGCCAAACGCCTGGTGCGCGTACGCGAAAACCTTGAGCGCCTGGGCCTGAGCGCCGAACTGATTGCTGCCGATGGCCGCGATACCGCAACCTGGTGGGACGGCAAGCCGTTCCAGCGCATTTTGCTCGATGCTCCCTGCTCGGCAACCGGGGTGATTCGTCGCCATCCGGACATCAAGCTGACTCGCCAGCCAGATGACATTGCTGCGCTCGCAACCCTGCAAGGCGAGCTGCTGGACGCCATGTGGCCTACGCTGGAAGTCGGTGGCATCTTGCTCTATGCCACTTGCTCGACCTTGCCGACCGAAAACACCGAAGTGATTGAAGCCTTTCTCGCTCGCACGCCGGGCTCCCGGGAACTGGATATCGCCGGCCAGTTCGGCATCAAGCAACCTCATGGACGCCAGTTGCTGGCACAAGAGGGCGGGCATGACGGCTTCTATTACGCCAAATTGATCAAAATTGCTGCCGCGCGCAGCTGACCGAACCGGTTTGATTAGGGAATGACGGCATGAAAATCATCATCCTCGGCGCAGGACAAGTCGGCGGTTCGCTGGCAGAACATTTGGCCAGTGAGGCCAATGACATTACGGTGGTCGATACCGATGGCGACCGCTTGCGTGACCTCGGCGATCGCCTGGATATCCGCACGATTCAGGGCCGCGCTTCGCTGCCCAATGTACTGCGCCAGGCAGGTGCGGATGACGCCGACATGCTGGTCGCGGTGACCAACAGCGATGAAACCAACATGGTTGCATGCCAGGTGGCCTACACGCTGTTTCACACCCCGACCAAAATTGCCCGGGTACGCGAGTCGGCGTACCTGACCCGCGGCGAAGAGCTGTTCGACAACGACGCGATCCCGGTGGACGTGTTGATCAGCCCTGAACAAGTGGTGACCAACTACATCAAGCGCCTGATCGAGCATCCGGGCGCGCTGCAGGTGATCGACTTTGCCGGAGGCAAGGCGCAGCTGGTAGCGGTCAAGGCCTACTACGGCGGCCCGTTGATCGGCCAGCAACTGCGCCAGCTGCGCGAGCACATGCCGAATGTAGATACACGGGTTGCAGCCATTTTCCGACGCGACAGGCCAATCACACCTCGGGGCGACACGGTCATTGAGGCTGACGATGAAGTGTTTTTCATCGCAGCCAAGGACAATATTCGTGCAGTCATGAGCGAAATGCGCCGCCTGGATGAAAGCTACAAGCGCATCGTAATTGCCGGTGGCGGCCAGATCGGCGAGCGCTTGGCCGAGGCCATCGAAAGCCGCTATCAGGTCAAGATCATCGAGATGAGCCCAGCTCGCTGTCGCTACTTGTCCGACACCCTTGATAGCACTGTGGTGCTGCAGGGCAGTGCTTCGGACCGCGACCTGATGCTCGAAGAAAACATCGCTGATGCCGACCTGTTTTTGGCCCTGACCAACGATGACGAAGCCAACATCATGTCGTCGCTGCTGGCCAAGCGTTTGGGCGCAAAGAAAGTAATGACCATCATCAACAACCCGGCCTACGTGGATTTAATCCAGGGTGGGGAAATCGACATTGCAATCAGCCCACAGCTGGCGACCATCGGCACCTTGCTGGCCCACGTGCGTCGAGGCGATATCGTCAGCGTTCACTCCCTGCGCCGGGGGGCAGCCGAGGCCATTGAAGCCATTGCCCACGGGGACTCGAAGTCGAGCAAGGTCATCGGCCGCAGCATTGGTGCTATTCACTTGCCGCCGGGCACCACGATTGGCGCCATCATCCGCGACGAAGAAGTATTGATTGCCCACGACGCCACAGTGATCAACGCTGGTGACCACGTGATCTTGTTCCTTGTGGATAAAAAGCACATTCGCGACGTTGAGAAGCTGTTCCACGTAGGATTGAGCTTTTTCTAAGCATTCGCCGGAGACTCACATGCTCGACTCACTGGAAAAAATGCTGGCCAAGGGTGTGGATAACTCACTGCTGCGCTTTGGTTTGGGCAAGGGTTACCTCGACCTTGGGGATAACCTCAAGGCAGCGGAGCATCTGCAACGTTGCGTGGAGTTTGACCCCAAGTATTCGGCGGCCTGGAAGCTGCTGGGCAAGGCACATCTGGCCTCAGGTGATCGAGCGGCGGCCCGTACGGCGTGGGAACAGGGGATTGCAGCGGCACAGGCCCACGGCGATAAACAGGCCGAAAAAGAAATGACGGTGTTTTTGAAAAAGCTGGATAAGCAGCCGTAATTAATACCCGCAGGAGCGAGCTTGCTCGCGATGCAGACCGGGGTGTGACCGGGGTGATGCCATCGCGAGCAAGCTTGCTCCTACAGGGGTTTGTGGGGTATCAGTACCAGCGCGCTTCGCCGGCAGGACGCTTTTTAAAGCGTTTCATGCTCCACATGTACTGGCTCGGGTAAGCCCGCACGTATTTCTCGACCACTTGGCTCATCGCTGCGCAGGACGTTTCGGTGTCCGTGCTGTACATGGCTTCGGGCGCGGCCTCGAGGATCACTTTGAAACCCGAGCCGTCCGGCAGGCGCAAGGCGTGCAGGAAAACACCCACCGCTTTGCCACCCGCCAGCATGTTCGGCACAAATTTGCTGGTCAGCGCCATGGTCCCCAGAAACGGCACGAAAATACCGGCCGACTCTGCCGGTTCCGGGTCGGCCGGAATACCGACCTGGCCACCTTTGCGCACTTCCTTGATGACACTCAAAATGCCTTCTTTGGTCGACGCCGCCACACGGTTGCCCAGTTGTACCCGTTGCTTGCGCAGTAATTCGTCCACCGCCTTGAGCTTGGGTGGACGGTAGAAAATGATCGGTTTGCACTGGCTGCAATAGAAGTGGTTGAGCACTTCCCAATTGCCCAGGTGGCTGGTGATACCGACCACGCCCTTGCCCGAAGCCAACGCTTCTTTGAGCACGTCCAGGCCTTCGACTTCACGTACCAGATCAATCGAACGCTGGGCTGGCCAGATCCAGGCGCAAGCGCTCTCGGTCAGGCTTTTCCCAATGTCCTTGAGGCTCTGGCCAACCAGTTGTTCGCGGGCCACGGGGTCCATCTCGGGGAAGCATTTGGCCAGGTTGATGCGCACCACATCCCGTGAGCGGTTGGGCAGTTTCCACATCAGCCAGCCGATGGCCGACCCCACACGTTGCACCGCACCCCACGGGAGCATGGCAAATAATCGCAAAGCCCCGACCAGCAAGGCGCCTTTAAACTTTTCCACAGGGTTTTCCCATTAAAAAACAATACGGCTTATGTAGCCGCTGACGAGGAACGAGGCTGCGATAGATTTCGCAGCAGCCTCGCTGTTAAAGGTTCTACGAACCTTATCGCAGCCTTCAGCAGCGGCTACAGGGGTTCACATCAGGCCAACATTCTAACCGCCGTTGGCCAGTTCGGCGTAGCGGTCACAGGTGGTGGCGTGGTCCATGACCATGCCGCTGGCCTGCATAAAGGCGTAGCAAATGGTCGGCCCGACGAACGTAAATCCGGCTTTTTTCAGTGCTTTGCTCATGGCCTCGGCCTCGGGGGTGACGGCCGGGAACTCGTGACGCTCAGTGAAGCGATTAATCTTGGGTTGGCCTCCTACAAACGACCATAAAAACCCGACCGGGTCCTGCAACGCCAGCCAGGCCTGGGCATTGCGGCGTGCGCCCGTGATTTTAAGGCGGTTACGAATGATCCCCGGATCGAGCATCAGTGCTTCTATTTCGGCATCGCTCATGACGGCCAAACGCTGTACGTCAAAGCCGAACATGACCTTGCGATAGTGCTCGCGTTTCTTTAATACCGTGATCCAGGACAACCCGGCCTGGAACCCTTCAAGCAATAACAACTCGAAGAGCTGATGCGCATCGCGCAACGGCACGCCCCACTCTTGATCGTGATAAGCCGCATACAGCGGGTCATCTGAACACCAGAAACAACGTGCCATGTAGGCTCCAAGAGGTGGAGGCGCGACCGAATCGGGTATACTCCCGCTCTTTAAATCGCAGCCCAAGAAACAGGTGAATTTGTGAGCCAGCCTACGCCAGCAGTGCGTACCTTCCAAGACTTGATCCTCGCCCTCCAGCAATACTGGGCCGAGCAAGGTTGTGTGGTGCTTCAGCCCTACGATATGGAAGTAGGCGCCGGCACTTTCCATACCGCCACGTTTTTGCGCTCTCTGGGCCCAGAAACCTGGAACGCCGCTTATGTGCAGCCCAGTCGCCGCCCGACTGACGGCCGCTACGGCGAAAACCCGAACCGTCTACAGCACTACTACCAGTTCCAGGTGGTATTGAAGCCCAATCCGCCTAACTTTCAAGAGCTGTACCTGGGCTCGCTGAAGCACATCGGCCTTGACCCGCTGGTGCACGACATTCGCTTCGTGGAAGACAACTGGGAATCGCCAACACTGGGCGCCTGGGGTCTGGGCTGGGAAATCTGGCTCAACGGTATGGAAGTCACGCAGTTCACCTACTTCCAGCAAGTAGGCGGCATCGAGTGCTATCCGGTTACAGGTGAAATCACCTACGGCCTGGAGCGTCTGGCGATGTACCTGCAGGGTGTGGACTCGGTCTACGACCTGGTCTGGACTGACGGCCCGTTCGGCAAAGTCACCTACGGCGATGTGTTCCATCAGAACGAAGTCGAGCAGTCGACTTACAACTTCGAACACGCCAACGTCGACAAGCTGTTCGAGCTGTTCGATTTCTATGAAAGTGAAGCCAAGCGCCTGATCGAACTCGACCAGCCGCTGCCGTTGCCAAGCTACGAGATGGTGCTCAAGGCGTCCCACACCTTCAACTTGCTGGATGCACGCCGGGCCATTTCCGTGACCGCGCGTCAACAGTACATCCTGCGTGTGCGTACCTTGGCCCGTTCGGTGGCTCAGGCGTATCTCGAAGCTCGCGCCAAGCTCGGCTTCCCGATGGCTCCACCTGATTTGCGTGATGAAGTGTTGGCTAAGTTGGAGGCTGCACAATGAGTGCTCAAGATTTTCTGGTTGAACTTGGCACTGAAGAACTGCCGCCAAAAGCCCTCAATACCCTGGCTGATGCATTCCTGGCCGGCATTGAAAAAGGCCTGCAAGCCGCGGGTCTGAACTTCAGCGCGAAAAAAGTTTACGCCGCGCCACGCCGCCTGGCTGTGCTGCTGACCCAGCTCGAAACCCAGCAGCCGGACCGCAGCATCAACATCGACGGACCGCCGCGTCAGGCCGCATTCGATGCTGAAGGCAACCCGACCCAGGCAGCCCTTGGCTTTGCCAAAAAGTGCGGTGTTGACCTGAGCGAAATCGACCAAAGCGGTCCAAAACTGCGTTTCAGCCAGGTCATCGTCGGCAAGCCGACGGCCAGCCTGCTGCCGACCATTGTTGAAGACTCGCTCAATGACCTGCCGATTCCCAAGCGCATGCGCTGGGGTGCCCGCAAGGTCGAGTTCGTGCGTCCGACCCAATGGCTGGTCATGCTGTTGGGCGATGAAGTCATCGACTGCACGATCCTTGCGCAAAAAGCGGGTCGCGACTCCCGTGGTCACCGCTTCCATCACCCGGAAAGCGTACGCATCAGCGCTCCGGCCAACTACCTCGAAGACCTGCGCAAAGCGCACGTACTGGCAGACTTCAGCGAGCGCCGCGAGCTGATCTCCAAGCGCGTGGCCGAATTGGCCACGATGCAGGAAGGAACTGCAATCGTACCGCCAAGCCTGCTCGACGAAGTGACCGCGCTGGTGGAATGGCCGGTGCCGCTGGTGTGCTCGTTTGAAGAGCGCTTCCTGGATGTACCGCAAGAAGCCCTGATCACTACCATGCAGGACAACCAGAAGTATTTCTGCCTGCTGGACGTAGATGGCAAGTTGTTGCCGCGCTTCATTACAGTGGCCAACATCGACAGCAAAGATCCGCAGCAAATCATCTCGGGTAACGAGAAAGTGGTTCGCCCACGTCTGACTGATGCTGAGTTCTTCTTCAAGCAAGACAAGAAGCAAAAGCTCGAAACCTTCAACTTGCGCCTGCAAAACGTCGTGTTCCAGGCTCAACTGGGTAGTGTTTTCGACAAGGCCGAGCGTGTTTCCAGACTCGCCGCTTTCATCGCCCCGCTTATCGGTGGCGATGCGCAGCGCGCAGCACGTGCCGGCTTGTTGTCCAAGTGCGACCTGGCCACCGAGATGGTGGGTGAGTTCCCGGAGATGCAAGGTATCGCCGGTTACTACTACGCCCTCAACGATGGCGAGCCGGAAGATGTCGCCCTGGCACTGAACGAGCAGTACATGCCGCGTGGCGCTGGCGCAGAATTGCCTGCCACCCTGACCGGTGCTGCAGTGGCCATTGCTGACAAGCTCGACACACTGGTCGGTATTTTCGGTATCGGCATGCTGCCTACCGGCAGCAAAGACCCGTACGCATTGCGTCGTGCAGCGTTGGGCATCTTGCGGATCCTGATCGACAAAAAGCTCGACCTCGACCTGACGGAAGCCGTGAACTTCGCGGTTTCCGGGTTCGGTACCAAGATCAAGCCGGCCGGTTTGGCTGATCAGGTGCTGGAGTTCATCTTCGACCGTCTGCGTGCTCGCTACGAAGACGAAGGTGTCGACGTCGCCACTTACCTGTCGGTACGTGCCTTGCAGCCGACTTCGGCGCTGGACTTCGATCAGCGCGTGCAGGCCGTGCAAGCGTTCCGTCAATTGCCGGAAGCGGCTGCACTGGCTGCCGTCAACAAGCGTGTATCGAACCTGCTGAGCAAGGTTGAAGGCAAAGTTTCGACTCAGGTTGAAGCCAAGTTCTTTGATAACGCCAGCGAATTCTCCTTGTACTCAGCCATCCAGAAGGCTGACGAAGCGGTACAGCCAATGGCTGCAGCCCGTCAGTACAACGAAGCACTGACCCGTCTGGCCGCATTGCGCGAGCCAGTGGACGCGTTCTTCGATGCGGTGATGATCAACGCTGAAGACGCCAACGTACGGGCTAACCGTTACGCGCTGTTGGCGCGTTTGCGCGGTCTGTTCCTCGGCGTTGCCGATATTTCACTGCTGGGCTAAGGGGCTGCTGTTGAAACTGCTGATTCTCGATCGGGACGGAGTGATCAATTTCGACTCCGACGCTTACATCAAGTCTGTCGAGGAGTGGATTCCACTTCCCGGCTCGATTGAGGCCATCGCGCAGTTGAGCAAAGCGGGCTGGACGGTCGCCGTCGCGACCAACCAGTCCGGCATTGCCCGCGGTTACTACGATGTCGCCACCCTGGAGGCCATGCACGAGCGTTTACGCTCGCTGGTGGCCGGGCAGGGGGGCGAGCTTGGCCTGGTGGTGTATTGCCCGCACGGCCCCGATGAAGGCTGCGCATGCCGCAAGCCAAAGCCGGGCATGTTGCAGACTATTGCCGCGCATTACGGCGCTGATTTGGCCGAATGTTGGTTTGTCGGCGACAGTTTGGGTGACTTGCAGGCTGCGCAAGCCGTCGATGCTCAGCCAGTTTTGGTAAAAACCGGTAAAGGCCTACAAACGTTGGCTAAAGATTTGCCGGTTAATACCCTAATATTTGACGATCTGGCGGCAATTGCCGCAGACCTTATCCACAAATAAAACAGGCTTGAACGCTCGTTGGCACATCGTGCGCGGGCCAGTTCAGGCGTGTCTTATTACGCAACGGTAAAAGCCGCTATGTCGATCCTGCAGGCCATCAGAACCTTCTTCTTTTACCTGCTGCTGGGCACCAGTTCTCTGCTGTGGTGCTCGCTGAGCTTTTTTATCGCTCCTTTCCTGCCTTTTCGTGCGCGCTATCGGTTCATTAACGTGTACTGGTGCCGCTGTGCACTTTGGCTGACGCGGGTGTTTCTGAACATTCACGTTGAGGTAAAGGGTGCTGAAAATATTCCGCAGCAACCTTGCGTGATTCTGGCCAACCACCAAAGTACCTGGGAGACATTCTTTCTCTCGGCCTACTTTCAGCCGTTAAGCCAGGTACTCAAGCGCGAACTGCTGTATGTGCCGTTCTTTGGCTGGGCGATGGCCATGCTGCGGCCGATTGCCATTGACCGTGACAACCCCAAGGCGGCGCTCAAGCACATCGCCAAGAAGGGTGATGAGCTGCTCAAGGACAACATCTGGGTACTGATCTTTCCGGAGGGTACCCGCGTGCCATTTGGCCAGGTGGGCAAGTTCTCCCGAGGGGGGACGGCACTGGCAGTCAACGCCGAGTTGCCGGTATTGCCGATTGCTCACAACGCGGGCAAATTCTGGCCCAAGACTGGCTGGGCTAAAAAACCCGGCACGATCGAGCTGGTGATTGGCGAGCCAATGTACGCCAACGGCACCGGTCCACGGGCGATTGCCGAGTTGAACGACCGGGTCCAGGCCTGGAACGAACAGACCCAACGCGACATGGGTTCACTCCCGCCTTTAGCGGCTCCCGCAGACACAACAGCGAGCTAAGACGTTTTGTGGATAACTTGTGCACAAGTTTTGGATTTCTTTCTAATTAACGCCGTAAGTTAATGATTTAAATACTTATTTCTAGACAATGGCTTTTGATGGAAAACGTGCATAAGTTTTTCTAAGCACAAAAAAACCGGCTGATATGCCGGTTTTTTTGTGTCGTGCAGCCCTTCTCCTCAATCACTCCTGATCATGTGTCAGACCTTGTCGATATTTACGTCCTTGGTTTCCTTGAGACACATCATCCCGACGACCAGGCTGACCCCGGTGATCACCACCGGGTACCACAATCCGTAGAAGATATCCCCGGTGTAAACCACCAACGCAAATGACACGGTTGGCAGGAAGCCACCGAACCAACCGTTACCGATGTGGTAGGGCAGGGACATCGAGGTGTAGCGGATACGGGTCGGGAACAGCTCAACCATCACCGCTGCCAGCGGCCCATAGGTCATGGTTGCGATAAGGGTCAGCAGCACCATCACCAATACCACCATAGGCTGGTTCACCGCGCTCGGATCCGCCTTGGCCGGGTAGCCCGCCTCTGTGATTGCCGCGCGCATCGCCGCTTCGTCAAACCCTGTGATCTGTTGCTCACCCACCGACACCTGCACGTCGGTACCCGGCTCGGCAGATTCCGAGGTATACGGCAGGCCTTGTTTGACCAGGAAGGTTTTGACCTTGTCGCAAGGGCTGTCAAAACGCGCCTTGCCCACCGGGTCGAACTGGAAGGTACAGGTCGACGGATCAGCCATCACCACAATGGGCGACTGCCGGCTCGCCGTATCAATCTGCGGGTTGGCGTAATAACTCAGGGCTTTGAACAACGGGAAGTACAGCACCGTAGCCAATAGCAGGCCGAGCATCAAAATCGGCTTGCGCCCTACACGGTCCGACAACCAGCCGAAAAAGATAAAGAACGGGGCACCGATCACCACGCTGATAATTAGCAAGGTGTTAGCTTGGGCCGGGTCCATCTTGAGCATCTGTGTCAGAAAGAACAGCACATAGAATTGCGCGGTGTAGAAGGTCACGGCTTGACCGGCATTAATGCCGAACAGGGCGATCAGAACAATCTTGAGGTTTTCCCATTTACCGAACGATTCACGAATGGGCGCTTTACTGGTTTTACCTTCGGCCTTCATTTTCACGAACGCGGGCGACTCGTGCATGCTCATGCGGATCCAGGTCGAGATGCACAGCAGCACAATGGACAGCAGGAACGGAAGGCGCCAGCCCCAGACTTCAAACTGATCACCGGTCAGGTAGCGGCAGCTCAGGACCACCACCAACGACAGGAGCAAGCCCAAGGTGGCCGTGGATTGAATCCAGCTGGTATTAAACCCGCGCTTGCCGGGGGCTGCGTGCTCCGCCACGTAAGTGGCAGCACCGCCGTACTCGCCGCCCAGCGCCAGCCCCTGCAGCATGCGCAGCAGCACGAGCATGATGGGCGCCGCAATGCCTATGCTGGCGTAAGTGGGGAGCAAGCCGACGGCAAAGGTGGAGAGGCCCATCAGAACGATGGTCATGAGGAAGGTGTACTTTCGCCCGATCATGTCACCCAATCGGCCAAAAACCAGGGCCCCGAAAGGCCGCACCAAAAAACCTGCGGCAAAAGCCATCAAGGCAAAGATGAACGCCGTGGTGTCGTTAACGCCTGCAAAGAATTGCTTGCTGAGAACGGTCGCCAATGCGCCATACAAGAAAAAGTCATACCACTCGAAAACAGTCCCGAGGGATGACGCAAAAATGATCTTTCGTTCTTCACGGCTGGTCGCCTTGGCGGGGACAGCCTCTTGTGCAATTGAGTCCGACATATTCAATGTCCTCAGCCCTTAGGGCCACAGTGATTATTGTTGTTGTCCACTGTCGGTTTCGGATGACTGCGACCGAAACCACGATCACATTCATGCGACCGGTGTTGCTGGTGCACGGCTTACGCCGGCTTCTTGCTCTTGTGTATGAAAGGGCGTTGCCAATATCAACTGCGCGGCTTTTTCACCAATCATCAATGTAGGTGAACAGGTATTGCCCGACACAATGTCAGGCATGATCGATGCGTCCGCCACTCTCAGTCCCGCCACACCGTGCACACGTAACTCAGCATCGACGACTGCGTGAGCGTCCTGCCCCATACGGCACGTGCCCACCGGGTGAAAAATCGTCGTACCAATACGCGAAGCTGCTTCGTACAGCTCTTGCTCGGTTTGCAGAGTTTTACCCGGGAGGTATTCCTCTGGGCTGAACACTTGCAGGGCAGGGCTGGCCACAATGCGCCGGGTCAGGCGAATGGCATCTGCTGCGACCTTTAAATCGTCAGGATGGCTCAGGTAATTAGGGTCAATCAGAGGCGCGTCATCCGGATTGGCTGAGCGAATATCTACCCGGCCTCGACTCTTGGGCCGCAAATTACACACAGAGGCTGTGAACGCCGGGAAGGTGTGCAGTGGCTCGCCAAAGCGCTCAAGCGACAGCGGCTGAACGTGGTACTGCAAATTGGCAGAAGGTTGATCGGGATCGGATTTAACAAACGCGCCCAACTGACTCGGAGCCATCGCCAGCGGGCCACTGCGGTCATAGGCGTATCGCAGGCCCATACCGACTTTTCCCCACAGGCTGTTGGCCACCTGGTTCAGCGTCCGGGCATGGGTCAGCTTGAAGATCAGCCGTAATTGCAGATGGTCCTGCAAATTGCCACCGACACCCGGTAGCTCATGCTGAACAGTTATCCCCAGGCTTTCGAGTAGAGGGCGAGGGCCGATGCCCGAGCGCTGCAAAATACCCGGGGAGCCGATGGCACCTGCACACAGGATAATCTCTCTGCGCGCCGTGAACGCATGATCAACGCCCTGCCAGCGGGCCTTGACGTGGGTCGCTCGCCCTTGGCTGAGCAAGACCTTATCCACCTGAACATCGGTCAATACGGTGAGATTAGGGCGTTTGAGCACAGGCCGTAAAAAAGCCTTGGACGCGTTCCAACGGACACCGCGGCTCTGATTGACCTGAAAATATCCACAGCCCTGGTTGTCGCCAGTGTTGAAGTCGCTGACGCTCTCAATTGCGCTTTGCGCGGCGGCCTCACGAAAGGCATCCAGTATTGGCCAGCTATAACGTTGTTGTTCAACCCGCCATTCGCCATCGCTGCCGTGTACGTCGCTATTACCCGCGAAGTGTTTCTGGCTGCGCTTGAAGAGGGGGAGCACATCGTTCCAGGCCCAGCCCGTATTCCCTTGAGCGGCCCAACGGTCGTAGTCACTCGCTTGGCCACGCATGTAAATCATGCCGTTGATCGAGGAGCTACCACCCAGCACCTTGCCCCTTGGATAACTCAGGCTGCGGCCTTGCAGGCCTGCCTGTGCCTCGGTTTTGAAGCACCAGTCAGTGCGCGGATTACCGATGCAATACAGATAACCCACCGGGATGTGGATCCAGGGGTAATTATCTTTTCCGCCAGCTTCGAGCAGCAGAACGTTATGCCGAGGATCAGCAGACAGCCGATTCGCCAGCACTGAGCCAGCCGGCCCTGCACCTACAATGATGTAGTCGAACACTTGATTGGCTGATGGCATGGAGTACCTCGCGCCTTATATTTATTGTTCTTGTCCTCAGCCATCCTATTGATTAATTTCAAGTTGAAAACGCGCGATTTCACCCATGGCTTGTGCGTTTTTGCACAGCTCGCAGATGACGGGCATTGAGGGGATGACAATGTTCGACTGGAATGACCTGCGGTATTTTCTGGAACTGCAGCGCAGCGGCCGCCTGCTGACGGCAGCCAAACGCCTCAATACCACCCACAGCACTGTGGCACGGCATATTGAAAGTATCGAACAGCACCTCGGCGCAGCACTGTTTGTGCAGCACGCCCAAGGGTATGAACTGACCCCCGCCGGGCAAGCCTTACTCAAACATGCCGAAGCCATGGAGAACGTGGCACTGCTGGCCCAGGAAGAAATAACCCAGGCCATTGCTCCCTTGGGCAAAATTCGCCTCGGCGTCACTGAAGGGATCGGGATCATGTTCATCACGTCCCGTCTGCGCGGTCTGTTCGAAAGCTATCCGGGACTCGAAGTAGAGCTGGTAGCGGTCCCTCGTTTCGTCAGCATCCTCAACCGCGAAGCGGAGATCAGTATTCACCTTGACCGGCCTAATGCCGACCTGTTGATAACCCGTAAGCTCACTGACTACAGCCTTGCGCTATACGCCAGCCGTGACTACCTCGAGCGGTCACCTCCCTTGAAAAGCCGGGATGACCTGAGCAATCACTATTGGATCGGCTATGTCGATGACTTGCTGTTCAGCCAGGAGCTACTTTTTCTCAACAATTTTTGTCGCACTCCCACCGTGACCTTTCGCAGCACCAGTGTCATCGCCCAGCAACAAGCCGCCCGCGCCGGGCTAGGCATTGCTGTACTGCCCAACTACATGGCTCGCCAGGACCCTGAGCTGGTACGCGTCCTGCCCGCTGAATCAGTGCAACGAAGCTACTGGATCAGCACCCGGCGTGAACTGCACAAGTCGGTAAGGCTGCGGGTGGTATGGGATTTCCTGCTGGCCTTGTGTGCACAAGAGCAAGATTTGTTGTTGGCACCGTAATCTGTAGCGTTGATAAACGCCGTCTTCCTGTCCGCGCAATAAAAAAGGCCAACGCAAGCGTTGGCCTTTTTTATTTGTATTACACCCGCATTAGAAGTCCAGGTTGGACACAGCCAATGCGTTGCTTTCGATGAACTCACGACGCGGTTCTACGGCATCGCCCATCAAGGTGTTGAAGATCTGGTCAGCGCCAATAGCGTCTTCAATCGTCACCTTGAGCATGCGGCGCACGCTTGGGTCCATCGTGGTTTCCCAGAGCTGATCCGGGTTCATCTCACCCAGACCTTTGTAGCGCTGGATGGTGTGGCGCTTGGTGCTTTCGGCCATCAACCAGTCCAGAGCTTCCTTGAACTCGGTCACGGCTTTTTTACGTTCGCCACGCTGAATGTAAGCGCCTTCGTCCAACAAGGTGCTCAGTTGAGCGCCCAGGGTCACAACGGTCTTGTAGTCGTTGCTGCCGAAGAAGTCACGGTTAAAGGTGATGAAGGTCGAGTGACCATGGGAGATCAGTTCGACCTCTGGCAACCAGACATTACGCTCATGGTCTTCACGCAGGCTGGCTTTGTAGACCAGGCCCGACTTCTCGACCAGACGCAGGCGTTCTTCATACTTGGCCATCCAGTCTTGCATGGCCGCGTGATCACCCAGTTGCTCCAGCGAAACGGCTGGCAGGTAGATGAAGTGCTCGGTCAGCTCCTGAGGGTACAGGCGCGACAAACGCTTGAGGGTCTTCATGACCATGCGGAAGTCGTACACCAGGCGCTCCAGGGCCTCACCGGAGATCCCTGGGGCCTCTTCGTTCAGGTGCAGGCTGGCATCTTCCAGTGCCGACTGGGTCATGTACTCTTCCATGGCCTCGTCGTCTTTGATGTATTGCTCTTGCTTGCCCTTTTTCACTTTATATAGCGGTGGCTGAGCGATGTAGATGTAGCCACGCTCGATCAGCTCAGGCAACTGACGGAAGAAGAAGGTCAGCAGCAGGGTACGGATGTGCGAACCGTCGACGTCAGCATCGGTCATGATGATGATGTTGTGATAACGCAGTTTGTCGATGTTGTACTCTTCGCGACCAATGCCACAGCCCAGCGCAGTGATCAAGGTGCCGACCTCTTGCGAGGAAATCATCTTGTCGAAGCGGGCTTTCTCAACGTTGAGGATCTTGCCTTTCAACGGCAGGATGGCTTGGGTACGGCGGTTACGTCCCTGCTTGGCGGAGCCGCCAGCAGAGTCACCTTCCACGAGGTACAGTTCGGACAGCGCCGGGTCTTTTTCCTGGCAGTCGGCCAGTTTGCCCGGCAAGCCTGCGATGTCCAGCGCGCCTTTACGGCGGGTCATCTCGCGGGCTTTACGTGCGGCTTCACGCGCACGAGCCGCATCGATCATCTTGCCAACAATCAACTTGGCTTCGTTCGGACGCTCAAGCAGGAAGTCGGAGAAGAACTTGCCCATTTCCTGTTCAACAGCGGTCTTCACTTCTGAAGACACCAGCTTGTCTTTGGTCTGGGAGCTGAACTTAGGATCCGGTACTTTCACCGAAATAATTGCGGTCAGACCTTCACGGGCGTCATCGCCGGTGGTGGCAACCTTGTGCTTCTTGGCCAGGCCTTCAGCTTCGATGTAGGTGTTGAGGTTACGCGTCAGGGCAGAGCGGAAGCCCACCAAGTGCGTACCACCATCGCGCTGCGGAATGTTGTTGGTGAAGCACAACAGGTTCTCGTTAAAGCTGTCGTTCCACTGCAGGGCGATTTCTACACCGATGCCATCTTCACGCTGAACGCTGAAATGGAACACTTCGTTGACCGGAGTCTTGTTGGTGTTCAGGTAATCAACGAACGCACGCAGACCGCCTTCGTACTTGAACAGTTCTTCTTTGCCGCTGCGCTCATCCTTGAGGACGATCCCAACACCGGAGTTCAAGAAGGACAGCTCACGAATCCGCTTGGCCAGGATGTCCCAGCTGAAGTGGATGTTCTTGAAGGTTTCAGCCGAAGGCTTGAAGTGAATCTGGGTACCGGTGGTTTCGCTCTCGCCAACAATGGCCATCGGCGCTTGAGGCACACCATGAACGTAGGTCTGTTCCCAGATCTTGCCGCTGCGACGCACGGTCAGAACCAGCAACTCGGACAAGGCGTTAACTACCGAAACACCTACACCGTGCAGACCACCGGATACTTTGTACGAGTTGTCATCAAACTTACCACCGGCGTGCAGCACGGTCATGATGACCTCAGCGGCCGAAACGCCTTCTTCTTTGTGCACATCTACCGGAATACCGCGGCCGTTGTCGCGCACGGTGATGGACTCATCCGGATGGATGGTGATGGTAATGTCGTCGCAATGACCAGCCAGTGCTTCGTCGATGGAGTTATCGACCACCTCGAACACCATGTGATGCAGACCGCTGCCATCGTCGGTGTCACCAATGTACATACCGGGACGTTTGCGTACGGCATCCAGGCCTTTCAGCACTTTAATGCTCGTTGAGTCGTACGTATTTTCTTCGCTCAAAGCCTTCACTCCCGATGGACGTGGGTCTGGGTGATACAGCCCTGTTCCACGTGGAACAGGGCAACCGGCGTTTCCGTCTGCCAGCCTTCCCTCAATAATTCGTGATCTACACAGGTGATAAACACCTGGCAGCGTAAGTCTTCCAACAAGCGACATAATGCGTGGCGATGCTGCTCATCCAGTTCGGACGGCAAATCATCCACCAGATAAATACACTGGCCGCGCCGGGCCTGACTGACCAAATGCCCTTGAGCAATGCGCAATGCACAAACCACCAACTTCTGCTGCCCCCGCGACAAAATCTCGGCGGCGTTATTCGCGCCTATCTTGAGTCGCAAATCAGCACGTTGCGGTCCGGCCTGGGTGTGCCCCATTTGCTGGTCCCGGTGAACAGACCCGGCGAGTACATCACTCAGCTCTCGGTCTTTGTCCCATCCCCGGTAATAACTCAGCGTCAATCCTTCGAGCTCTAGCAGCTCGCTCAAGGTTTGCTCAAAGACTGGTTTCAAGGCTTTGATGTAAGCGCGGCGGTATTCATCAATTTCAGCACTGGCCAAGCATAGTTCCCGGTCCCAGGCCGCTTGTGAAACGGCGTCGAGTGTACCATGCCGCAGCCATGAGTTTCGCTGCCGCAGGGCCTTCTGTAGCCGCTGCCACGTCGACATGAAGCGTGGTTCGACGTGGAACACCCCCCAGTCGAGAAACTGCCTGCGTATCTTGGGGGCGCCTTCCAGTAGGCGGAAGCTGTCCGGGTTGATCAGTTGCAGCGGCAATATCTCGGCCAATTGCGCAGCGCTGCGCGCGTTTTGGCCATCGATGCGAATCTGGAAATCCCCGTGCCGGTCCCGCGAAATCCCCAGCGCACTGTGCCCGCCTTCAGCCAGTTCGACCTGACCAAAAACTGTACAGCTCGTCTGTTCGTGCGCAATCACCGGATTGAGCCGTACGCTACGAAACGAACGCGCCAGCCCCAGCAAGTGAATAGCTTCAAGCACGCTGGTTTTGCCGCTGCCGTTGGCGCCGTAAAGGATATTGATGCGGGGGGAGGGGGAGAGGGTCACCGGGTGCAGGTTACGCACCGCGGTGACTGTGACACGACTGAGGGACATTTAGCGTGGGCTGTCCATGGGTTACAGGCGCATCGGCATGACAACGTAGGCTGAGTCATCGTTATCCGACTCTTGCACCAGGGCGCTGCTGTTGGAGTCCGACAGGATCAGGCGCACTTGTTCAGTGGTCATCACACCCAGCACGTCCAGCAGATAGCTCACGTTGAAGCCAATTTCCAGTGAGCCGCCGTTGTAATCAACGCCCACTTCTTCTTCCGCCTCTTCCTGTTCCGGGTTGTTGGCCTGGATTTTCAGCTGGCCATTAGCCAGTTGCAGACGGATACCACGGTATTTCTCGTTGGACAGGATCGCCGTGCGGCTGAAGGCCTCACGCAGTGCCTGACGGTCACCGATAACGGTCTTGTCGCCACCCTTGGGCAGCACTCGCTCGTAGTCCGGGAACTTGCCGTCTACCAGCTTGGACGTGAAGGTGAACTCGCCGGTAGTGGCGCGGATGTGGTGCGCGCCCAGAACGATACTGACTTCACCGTCCGGCTCGGTCAGCAAACGCGCCAGCTCCAGGATGCCCTTGCGTGGCACGATGACCTGGTGGCGGTCTGGCTGACCGATATCGGCCTTCATCGAGCACATGGCCAGACGGTGACCGTCGGTGGCCACGGCACGAATGATCCCGGCGGACACTTCCAGCAGCATGCCGTTGAGGTAGTAGCGAACGTCCTGCTGTGCCATTGCAAAGCTTGTGCGCTCGATCAGGCGGCGCAATTTGCTTTGCTGCAGATTGCAGGTCAACGAGCCCGGGCCTTCTTCAACGGTCGGGAAATCATTGGCTGGCAATGTGGACAAGGTGAAACGGCTACGACCTGCCTTGACCACCAGTTTCTGGTCATCGAGCTTGATGTCGATCAGGGCATCGTTGGGCAGGCTTTTGCAGATATCCATCAGCTTGCGTGCAGGTACCGTGATTTCGCCGGGTTCTGCCGGCTCTTCCAGCTGAACCCGTCCTACCAGTTCGACTTCAAGGTCGGTACCGGTCAGCGACAGTTGCTGGCCTTCGACAACCAACAGCACGTTGGACAATACCGGCAAGGTCTGGCGGCGTTCAACGACGCCTGCGACCAGTTGCAGGGGTTTCAACAGGGCTTCGCGTTGAATGGTGAAATGCATGGTCTAGTCCCTTGCCTTAATAAGCTGCGCTGGTGTCATCAGGTTGTCAGTGTACGCAGCAGGTTCTTGTAGTCCTCGCGGATGTCCGCGTCGGATTCCTTGAGTTCGTTGATTTTTCGGCACGCGTGCAGGACCGTAGTATGGTCGCGACCGCCAAATACATCGCCGATTTCCGGCAAGCTGTGGTTGGTCAGCTCTTTGGACAGCGCCATGGCGACCTGACGAGGCCGGGCTACCGAGCGCGAACGGCGCTTGGACAGCAAATCCGATATTTTGATCTTGTAGTACTCAGCCACGGTGCGCTGGATGTTATCCACACTCACCAGCTTGTCCTGCAAGGCCAGTAGGTCCTTGAGCGACTCACGAATCAGCTCGATCGTGATGTCACGCCCCATGAAGTGCGAGTGAGCGATTACGCGTTTGAGAGCGCCTTCGAGCTCACGCACGTTGGAGCGAATCCGTTGCGCGATAAAGAAAGCCGCGTCGTGCGGAAGGTCGACCTTGGCCTGATCGGCCTTTTTCATCAGGATCGCCACCCGGGTTTCGAGCTCCGGCGGCTCGACGGCAACCGTCAACCCCCAGCCAAAACGCGATTTTAGACGCTCTTCAAGACCTTCGATTTCTTTCGGGTAACGGTCACTGGTCAGAATCACTTGCTGACCACCTTCAAGCAGAGCGTTAAAGGTGTGGAAGAACTCTTCCTGGGACCGTTCCTTGCGGGCGAAGAATTGAATGTCATCGATGAGCAAGGCGTCGACCGATCGGTAGAAGCGCTTGAACTCATTGATTGCGTTGAGCTGCAAGGCCTTGACCATGTCAGCTACAAAACGCTCGGAATGCAGGTACACGACCTTGGCATTCGGATTCTTCTTCAAGAGGTGGTTACCCACCGCGTGCATCAAGTGCGTTTTACCCAGACCTACGCCGCCATAAAGGAAGAGCGGGTTGTACCCGTGCTTGGGGTTATCCGCGACTTGCCATGCCGCAGCACGGGCCAGTTGGTTGGATTTACCCTCAACAAAGTTTTCGAAGGTAAAGGTACGGTTCAGGTAACTGGTGTGCTTTAGCGCACCTTCTACTTGAACGGTGCGCTGCTCGGCACGTACAGGAGCCTGTTGCGAGCTGGCACCGGCCATCGGATCAAAGCTCGCCCGTGAAGGCTCCTGGCTGGCTTGCTCGGTCTGTTTGGACACAGGAGCAGACGCAGCCGGGAGGCTTGGCGGTGGGCTGGTCGGGGCGGGGGCTTGTTGAGAAGCCGCAGCCGCCAATGGCGCATTGGGTGCCGCACGAGGTGCCGAGCTGCGTTTGCTGCCTATTAATAAGGACAACGCCGGCGCCATGCCATTGCTGTGCTCGTTCAACAGTTCAAGCAAACGGCTCAGGTACTTCTCGTTGACCCAGTCGAGAACAAATCGATTAGGCGCATACACACGCAACTCGTCGCCTTCGGCTTCGACCTGTAGTGGACGGATCCAGGTGTTGAATTGCTGGGCAGGCAGCTCGTCGCGCAAAAGCTCTACGCACTGCTGCCAAAGTTCCACTGACACGGATATCCCCTAAGTTGAAAGCCGGTGAGGCAAAAACAGGCGCCATTGTAGCGACCACTCGCGCACTTATCCACATGTAGGTTGCCTGCTTATAAGGAGAGATCCGGCGCGGGACTGTGAACAAAGCGACAAATGGTATGTGCATAAGCCCTGTGGATAAGCGCCCCTAAGGTCGTTGCACAAGTGGGGTCGAAACTCTGTGCATAACTGGCCTGTGGATAAATAGCCCTTTCGTACACAGCTTATCCGAGGGTGCAGCACAGGCAGAGCACGGCTTCTCGACACACTTGTCATCCTCTGCATGCCTTGCTTTATAAGGGCTAGGATGAGTTATCCACAGATAATGGCGCCCTTAAGTTTAATAAGCTTTATAAAAGAGCTTTAAATACTTCGTTTCTTTATTTTTATAGTTGGTCAGGGGAAACGCTTGCGCAAAAGGGCAAACATCTATTTAGCAGTAAACGCTGGTTGGAAATTGACCTATCGGCTTGCATTCTCTAGAATCGCCGGTCTCTTAAAACGGGGGCCATTCCGGCCCGTTGTGGACGAACCAGGTAGCACGACATGAAACGTACTTTCCAACCAAGCACTATCAAACGCGCCCGCACTCACGGTTTCCGTGCTCGCATGGCTACTAAAAACGGCCGTGCAGTCCTGTCGCGTCGCCGCGCCAAAGGCCGTGCACGTCTGGCAGTTTGATAATCAGACAATGGTGGTGAGTCAGGACTTCAGTCGGGAAAAGCGGTTACTCACTCCCCGACATTTCAAGGCAGTCTTTGACTCCCCCACCGGCAAGGTTCCGGGGAAAAATCTCCTGCTCCTTGCGCGTAGCAACGAACTTGATCACCCCCGCCTGGGGTTAGTGATCGGTAAAAAGAGCGTAAAGCTCTCCGTTGAGCGCAATCGCCTTAAGCGTTTGATGCGTGAATCGTTTCGCCTCCACCAGGATTTACTGGTTGGTTGGGATATCGTTATCGTCGCGCGCAAAGGTTTGGGTGACGTAGAGAACCCCGAATTGATTCAGCATTTCGGCAAACTCTGGAAGCGTCTGGCCCGTAATACGCCAGTTCCAGCTGTTAAAACCGAAACTGTAGGGGTAGGCAGTCCTGATGCGTAAACTGGCGCTCGTTCCGATCCAGTTTTATCGTTATGCCATTAGTCCTTTGATGGCCAGCCACTGCCGTTTCTACCCCAGTTGTTCCTGCTACGCGTTGGAAGCCATTGAAAATCATGGCCTTCTGCGCGGCGGCTGGCTGACCTTTCGTCGTTTAGGTCGCTGTCACCCGTGGAATCCCGGTGGTTACGACCCGGTTCCACCTATCCCTACCTCCCGTTCTTCTTGATGGCCGAGTAATCATGGATATTAAACGCACGATCCTGATCGTCGCACTCGCAGTCGTGTCCTACGTTATGGTTCTGAAATGGAACCAGGACTACGGCCAAGCTGCCCTGCCGACTCAGAATGTTGCCGCCAGCAGCACCACCGCGCCGGCTTTGCCCGACACGGTTTCAGGTAACAACGCTTCGAACAGTGCCGATGTACCCAGCGCCAATACTGATACCAGCCAACCGACTGAAACCCCGGTTGCTGCCAGCAAAGACCTCATCCGTGTAAAAACGGATGTCCTGGATATCGCAATTGATCCACAGGGTGGTGATATCGCCCAGTTGCGTCTGCCGCTTTATCCTCGTCGCCAAGACCACCCGGATGTTCCTTTCCAGTTGTTCGATAACGGCAACGAACGCACCTATTTGGCACAAAGTGGCCTGACAGGGGTTGATGGCCCGGACGCACGTCCTGCCGGCCGGCCTGTTTTCAGCACCGAGAAAAAGACTTATGAACTGGCTCCAGGCCAGGATCAGTTGGTCGTTGACCTGAAATTCAGCGAAAACGGCGTCAACTACATCAAGCGCTTCACGCTCAAGCGTGGCCTTTACGATGTGCAAGTCAGCTATCTGATCGATAACGAGAGCGGCAAGCCGTGGAACGGCAACCTGTTCGCGCAATTGAAACGTGACGCCAGCTCGGACCCATCTTCCAGCACCGCCACTGGCACAGCGACTTACCTGGGCGCAGCCCTGTGGACAAGTTCTGAGCCGTACAAAAAAGTGTCGATGAAAGATATCGACAAGGGCCAGCTGAAAGAAACCGTTGAAGGTGGCTGGGTTGCCTGGCTGCAACACTACTTTGTAACCGCGTGGATCCCTCAGAAGGGCGATACCCACGTCGTTCAGACCCGTAAAGACAGCCAAGGCAACTACATCATCGGTTTCACTGGCCCAACCATGACCGTTGAGCCAGGCAAAACCGCTGAAACCAGCGCTACGTTGTATGCCGGTCCAAAAAGCCAGGGTGTACTCAAAGAGTTATCCCCAGGTCTGGAACTGACTGTCGACTACGGCTTCCTGTGGTTCATTGCCCAGCCAATCTTCTGGCTGCTGCAACAAATCCACAGCCTGGTAGGTAACTGGGGCTGGTCGATTATCTTCCTGACCATGCTGATCAAAGGGCTTTTCTTCCCTCTGTCGGCAGCCAGCTACAAGTCGATGGCCCGCATGCGCGCTGTGGCACCAAAACTGGCCGCTCTGAAAGAGCAGTTCGGTGATGATCGCCAGAAAATGTCGCAAGCGATGATGGAGCTGTACAAGAAAGAAAAGATCAATCCACTGGGCGGCTGCTTGCCGATTCTGGTTCAGATGCCGGTCTTCCTGTCCTTGTACTGGGTACTTCTGGAAAGTGTTGAAATGCGCCAAGCGCCTTTCATGCTCTGGATTACCGACCTGTCGATCAAAGACCCGTTCTTCATTCTGCCGATCATCATGGGCGCAACCATGTTCATCCAGCAGCGTCTGAACCCGACTCCTCCGGATCCGATGCAGGCCAAGGTGATGAAGCTGATGCCAATCATCTTCACCTTCTTCTTCCTGTGGTTCCCTGCAGGTCTGGTGCTGTACTGGGTTGTGAACAACTGTCTGTCCATCGCTCAACAGTGGTACATCACGCGTAAGGTTGAAGCCGCTACCAAAAAAGCAGCTGAGTAACTTACTCTGGTGATCACCACTCAAAACGCCCCCTAGTGGGGCGTTTTGCTTTCCGTAACTTTTGTTTTGAGGCCTGTTTTATGAGTGTTCCGGCTGAAACCATTGCCGCAGTGGCAACTGCCCAGGGGCGCGGTGGTGTGGGTATCGTGCGTATTTCCGGTCCGCTCGCGAGCCTCGCAGCGAAAGCGTTCAGCGAGCGCGAATTAAAACCGCGCTATGCCCATTACGGCCCTTTTTACGGTGAAAACCGTGAAGTGCTCGATGAAGGTATTGCCCTTTATTTCCCGGGGCCCAATTCCTTTACGGGCGAAGATGTACTGGAACTGCAAGGCCACGGTGGCCCTGTAGTGCTTGATATGCTGCTGCAACGCTGCATTGCCCTGGGGTGCCGACTGGCTCGACCGGGCGAATTCAGTGAGCGGGCATTTTTGAATGACAAACTCGATCTGGCGCAAGCCGAAGCAATCGCCGACCTGATCGAAGCAAGTTCTGCACAGGCAGCACGCAATGCCTTGCGCTCCTTGCAAGGAGCATTCTCTGAGCGTGTGCATAACTTGACCGAGCAACTCATCGGTTTGCGGATCTATGTCGAGGCGGCGATAGATTTTCCGGAAGAAGAAATCGACTTCTTGGCTGATGGCCATGTTCTCAACATGCTGGATAAGGTTCGCGAAGAGTTATCCACCGTTTTGCGCGAAGCCGGCCAAGGTGCCTTGTTGCGCGATGGCATGACCGTGGTCATTGCCGGTCGGCCCAATGCGGGCAAATCCAGCCTGCTGAATGCGCTGGCCGGCCGCGAAGCTGCCATCGTGACCGAGATCGCCGGTACTACCCGGGACGTGCTGCGCGAACATATCCACATCGATGGCATGCCCTTGCATGTGGTGGATACGGCCGGGCTGCGTGATACCGATGATCAGGTCGAAAAAATTGGCGTGCAACGAGCGCTCAAGGCCATTGGTGAAGCAGACCGGGTGTTGCTGGTGGTGGATGCCACTGCACCTGAAGCGGATGACCCGTTCGCACTGTGGCCTGAGTTTCTGGAACAACGACCGGATCCAGCCAAGGTGACGCTGATTCGCAACAAGGCCGACCTGACCGGTGAAGCCATTCGACTGGAAGTTTGCGAGGATGGCCACGTCACCATCAGCCTCAGCGCCCGATCGACCGATGCCAATGATGGCCTTGAATTGCTGCGTGAACACTTGAAGGCGTGCATGGGCTACGAGCAGACGTCAGAAAGCAGTTTCAGCGCACGTCGCCGTCACCTTGAAGCGTTACGCCATGCCAGTGCCGCCCTTGAGCATGGCAGGGCCCAATTGACCCTGGCAGGCGCTGGGGAGCTGCTGGCGGAAGATTTACGCCAGGCGCAGCATTCACTCGGCGAGATTACCGGTGCTTTTAGCTCGGATGATCTGCTGGGTCGGATTTTCTCCAGTTTTTGCATCGGAAAATAATCCTCGGATGATAGGATCCTGAGCGCGCCGGATCAGCCAAGGCTGTTCCGGCGCGAGCCGGGTCATCGGTCTGTCAAGGTTTGCATCCCCCTGCGCTCGTCCTATACTTTCTCCCACCTCCATTCCTTCAAAGGTGTTAGTCCAATGCGTCATTGATGCCGCCGCGACTCTTGCGGCCAGTTCTTATCCCCCTGACAGCAGGGGCAGTTCTGGGCATCTTTGGAGCACCTATGACTCACTCCACCTGTGTGACGCTGGAAGGCGTTTCTTATCATCTGCCAAATGGCAATTCACTGTTCTTGCACCTTGATCTTCATCTCGATCAACGCCGCACAGGCCTGATCGGGCGAAATGGCGCGGGCAAAAGTGTATTGGCACGCCTTATCGCCGGAGATATAACGCCCTCAACCGGTCGCTGTCTGCGCCATGGGACTGTGCACTACCTTGCACAGACGATCAGCCAGGAACCCGGCCTTACCGTCACCGATTTGGCCGGTGTACGGTCCGTCATTTGTGCTCTGGAACGCATAGAACGAGGCAGTAGCGAGCAGGCTGACTTTGATTGCGTTGGCGAGCGCTGGAACCTTCGTCAACAATTGCTCGATCAGTTGAGCCAACACCAACTGACGCACATTACCCTCCAGACGCCGGTTACTGCCCTCAGCGGTGGCGAAGCCATGCGGGTGGCGCTAATGGGTGCTTTTTTGTCTAACGCGGACCTATTGATTCTGGATGAACCCACCAATCATCTGGATCATGACAACCGTCTTGCACTCCATGAACAGCTCAAAGAGTGGCCTAACGGGTTGCTGGTGATCAGCCATGATCGTGATCTTCTGGAGCACATGGAGCGCATTGTTGAGCTGTCATCCCTGGGGCTGACCAGCTACGGCGGCGGCTACTCGTTTTATGCACAGGCTCATGCACGGCATCAGCAAGCGGCTCAGCAGCAACTCCAATCTGTCCGTCACGAACGCAAACGCGAAGAGCGCTCCTTGCGCGAGCAAAGGGAACGTCTTGAACGCCGACAAGCGCGTGGCCATAAGCAGGCCAGTGACACGAATCAGGCAAAAATCCTGCTGGACCGTCAAAAAGAGCGAAGCCAGACCAGTAGCGGCAAGTTGCTGCGCCAACAAGACATTGCCCGAGAAGCCTTGTCGGCACGTGTCAGAGAAGTGGCAAGCCTGGTCGAAACGCAAAACACGATTTTTGTGTATCCACCCGAACCCCGACACAACACGTCCCTGAAAGTTGCCGAACTGATCGATGCCCGACTCCCGCAAGGGGATTCTTCTTTACGCACGGTCAATCTCACCCTGACACGCGGTCAGCGAATAGCCCTGTTGGGCGCAAATGGCTGCGGTAAATCAACCTTGCTCAAGCTTTTGGCCGGGCAGATTCCCGCAGAGTCCGGACATGTACAGACCTACGTACAAGCGGCATACCTCGACCAGCATTTATCTATACTAAGTGCCGAGCATTCCGTGTTTGAACAGTTGCGGTCGCTCAATCGACGACTGGACGAAAGTGAACTGCGTACCCGCCTGGCTCAATTGGGGCTGTGCGCAGACCGGATAAACCTGCCCTGTTCACAACTCAGTGGCGGCGAGCGCTTGAAGGGGGCTATGGCCTGTGTGCTCTACGCTCAGCAGCCGACGCAATTGTTGTTGCTCGATGAGCCGGCCAACCACCTCGACTTACCCTCGATTCACGCTTTGGAGACCATGCTCAACGCCTACACGGGGACCTTCGTGGTGACCTCTCACGACCAGAGGTTTTTAGCGGCTATCGGGATTACCGACAGGCTTGAGGCTTCACCTTCTGGATGGCTAAGCACGACTGTCCACCCGCCCGAACACAACCGTTCATCACTTTAATCCCTGGCGAGAGTCAGCCCGTTTGCTGAATTCGTCTTTCCAGCGGGCTTTCGGCTGCCTGTCCTTTAGCCAAAACACCCTGATCAAGAGGAATAAGCTCTGTGTATAAGTGCCCCTCAGGTCAGTGGGTAAGTAGGCCTGAAAACTGAAGATAATCCCCCCTGTGGATAAGCTGCTACTTTACCCACAGGCTTAAAGCACTTATCCAACCCTCTCATTGGCACATGACCACAGACTTTTGAATCTCTGTACAGTACGTAAAATAAGGGCTACATGAATCTATCCACAGAAAAGCGCCTCAATAGAAATAAACATAAAAACAAAGCTTTATAAATTTCTTCTCTATTTATTTATCTATCTTGCCCTTATCCACAGCTGGTTAAATTTTGTGCAAAGGGTTCTTTAAGGAGGGCGAAGTCCCTATACTTCGCGGTCTATCCAAAAAACCCTAGAAACAGGCACGAGGTGCGTGGTGAATTTCCCTTCCCGTTTTGCAGTGATCGTCATCGGTGGCGGTCACGCCGGAACCGAGGCTGCACTTGCTTCAGCACGCATGGGCGTAAAAACCCTGCTGTTGACCCACAACGTGGAAACCCTCGGGCAAATGAGCTGCAATCCTGCGATTGGCGGGATTGGTAAAAGCCATCTGGTTAAAGAAATCGACGCCCTGGGTGGCGCGATGGCAATAGCCACCGATAAAGGCGGTATCCAGTTCCGCGTACTCAATGGACGCAAGGGTCCCGCTGTACGCGCTACTCGCGCGCAAGCTGACCGCATTCTGTACAAGGCAGCCGTACGCGAAATCTTGGAAAACCAGCCCAACCTGTGGATATTTCAGCAGGCGGCGGATGACCTGATCGTTGAACAGGATCAAGTGCGTGGCGTTGTGACCCAAATGGGCCTGCGCTTCATGGCTGATGCCGTTGTCTTGACGACCGGTACCTTCCTCGGTGGACTTATCCACATCGGAATGCAGAATTACTCGGGTGGCCGAGCCGGTGATCCCCCTTCGATCGCCCTGGCTCACCGCCTGCGTGAATTGCCTTTGCGTGTAGGTCGTCTGAAAACCGGTACGCCTCCGCGCATTGATGGTCGCTCAGTCGATTTTTCGGTGATGACCGAACAGCCTGGTGATACTCCGATACCCGTCATGTCGTTCATGGGTTCAAAAGAACAGCATCCGGCTCAAGTCAGTTGCTGGATTACGCATACCAATGCGCGTACCCATGAAATCATCGCCTCCAACCTCGACCGTTCGCCGATGTATTCAGGCGTGATCGAAGGCATCGGCCCGCGTTATTGCCCCTCCATCGAAGACAAGATTCATCGCTTTGCTGACAAGGAAAGCCATCAGGTGTTTATCGAGCCGGAAGGTTTGAACACCCATGAGCTGTATCCGAACGGCATTTCGACTTCGTTGCCATTCGACGTGCAGTTGCAAATCGTGCAATCGATTCGCGGTATGGAAAATGCACATATCGTGCGTCCCGGGTATGCGATCGAATACGACTATTTCGATCCCCGAGACCTGAAGTACAGCCTCGAAACCAAAGTGATCGGCGGTTTGTTCTTTGCAGGGCAAATCAATGGCACCACCGGTTACGAAGAAGCCGGTGCTCAAGGTTTGCTTGCCGGTGCCAACGCAGCCTTGCTTGCACAGGGCAAAGACAGCTGGTGTCCGCGTCGCGATGAGGCGTATATCGGTGTATTGGTCGACGACCTGATTACTCTGGGTACCCAGGAACCGTACCGGATGTTCACATCCCGGGCCGAGTACCGATTGATTCTTCGAGAAGACAACGCCGATTTGCGCCTGACCGAAAAAGGTCGCGAGCTGGGGCTGGTCGATGACGCGCGCTGGGCTGCGTTCTGCACCAAGCGCGAAAGCATTGCTCAAGAAGAACAACGTTTGAAATCGACATGGGTTCGCCCGGGCACAGAGCAGGGCGATGCGATTGCGGCCAAATTTGGCACGCCGTTGACCCATGAGTACAACTTGTTGAATCTGCTGACTCGCCCCGAAATTGATTACGCAGGCCTGGTCGAAGTGACAGGTCAGGGCGCAATTGATCCACAGGTGGCGGAGCAGGTTGAGATCAAAACCAAGTACGCCGGTTATATCGATCGTCAACAGGACGAAATTGCCCGTCTGCGGGCCAGTGAAAATACCAAACTGCCTGTGGATATCGATTACACGAACATCTCCGGGCTGTCGAAAGAGATCCAGAGCAAGCTCGGGATGACACGTCCTGAGACACTGGGTCAGGCTTCGCGTATTCCCGGTGTGACGCCGGCAGCCATTTCCCTGTTGATGATCCACCTGAAAAAACGCGGCGCAGGCCGCACGTTGGAGCAAAACGCTTGAGTTCGCTGGTCACTGCACAACACGCCGAAGAGTTATCCACAGGTGCGCGCCAATTGGGCGTCAACCTGACCGAAAGCCAGCACCAGCAACTGCTGGCTTATCTCGCTCTGTTGATCAAATGGAACAAGGCCTACAACCTCACGGCTGTGCGTAACCCGGACGAAATGGTGTCGCGGCATTTGCTCGACAGCCTGAGCGTAATGTCTTTCATCGAAGACGGCCGTTGGCTGGATGTTGGCAGTGGCGGCGGTATGCCGGGTATACCTCTGGCAATCCTGTTTCCGGAGTCGAAAGTCACCTGCCTGGACAGTAACGGCAAGAAGACCCGCTTTCTGACTCAAGTGAAACTTGAGCTCAAACTGGACAACCTTCAAGTTATCCACAGCCGGGTCGAGGCATATCAGCCCGAGTTGCCGTTCACTGGAATTGTTTCCAGGGCTTTCAGCAGCATGGAAAACTTCAGTAACTGGACACGCCACCTGGGCAACAGTGAAACGCGCTGGTTAGCAATGAAGGGCGTTCATCCGGCTGATGAGCTGGTAGCATTGCCGTCTGATTTTCGTCTAGATAGCGAACACGCCTTGACCGTTCCAGGTTGCCAAGGCCAACGCCATCTGCTGATACTGCGCCGCACGGCATGATTGGGAACGCAAGCAAGAATGGCTAAGGTATTCGCAATAGCGAACCAAAAGGGTGGTGTGGGTAAGACCACCACCTGTATCAACCTCGCAGCATCTCTGGTGGCCACCAAGCGCCGGGTGCTGTTGATCGACCTCGATCCACAAGGCAACGCCACCATGGGTAGCGGTGTGGATAAGCACGGTCTTGAGAATTCGGTTTATGACCTGTTGATCGGAGAATGCGACCTGGCTCAGGCCATGCACTACTCCGAACACGGTGGTTACCAGTTGTTGCCGGCTAACCGCGACCTGACCGCAGCTGAAGTCGTACTGCTTGAAATGCAGATGAAGGAAAGCCGTCTGCGCACGGCGCTGGCGCCGGTTCGTGAAAGCTACGATTTCATTCTGATCGATTGCCCGCCTTCACTGTCGATGCTGACCTTGAACGCCCTGGTTGCAGCCGATGGGGTCATTATCCCCATGCAGTGCGAGTACTTCGCGCTTGAAGGCTTGAGCGACCTTGTGGATAACATCAAGCGAATCGCCGAGTTGCTGAATCCCAACCTGAAGGTTGAAGGCCTGTTGAGAACCATGTTCGATCCGCGCCTGAGCCTGATGAATGATGTTTCTGGCCAGCTCAAGGAACACTTCGGCGAACAACTCTACGACACCGTAATTCCGCGCAATATTCGTCTGGCTGAAGCTCCAAGCTATGGCATGCCGGCGCTGGCGTATGACAAAAATTCCCGTGGCGCGATTGCTTACCTGGCCCTGGCGGGTGAAGTGGTTCGTCGTCAACGTCGCTCCCCTCGCACTCCTCAGCCAACTTAAGGAAATCCCATGGCCGTCAAGAAACGAGGTCTCGGACGCGGACTGGACGCACTCCTGAGTGGTCCAACGGTCAGCTCGCTGGAAGAACAAGCGGTCAAGGTTGATCAAAGCGAACTGCAACATTTGCCACTGGATCTGATTCAGCGCGGTAAATACCAGCCTCGTCGCGACATGGACCCGCAAGCGCTCGAAGAACTGGCGAACTCGATCAAGACCCAGGGTGTGATGCAGCCGATTGTGGTTCGTCCTATCGCGGGCAATCGCTTTGAGATCATTGCCGGTGAACGCCGCTGGCGCGCTAGCCAGCAGGCGGGCAAGGACACCATTCCGGCAATGGTTCGTGATGTGCCGGATGAAACCGCCATTGCGATGGCGCTGATCGAAAACATTCAGCGTGAAGACCTTAACCCGATTGAAGAAGCGGTGGCTTTGCAGCGTTTGCAGCAAGAGTTTCAGCTGACTCAACAACAAGTGGCCGACGCTGTGGGTAAGTCACGGGTCTCTGTGGCTAACTTGTTGCGATTGATTTCACTGCCTGAAGTCATCAAGACCATGCTTTCCCATGGTGACCTTGAAATGGGTCATGCACGAGCATTGCTGGGTTTGCCTGAAACTCAACAGGTAGAAGGGGCGCGACATGTTGTCGCACGCGGGCTGACAGTACGCCAGACCGAAGCCCTGGTTCGTCAGTGGTTGAGCGGTAAACAAGAGCCTGCTGAACCGGTTAAACCGGATCCGGATATCGCCAGGCTGGAACAGCGTTTGGCCGAGCGCCTTGGCTCTGCGGTGCAGATCCGCCATGGTAAGAAGGGAAAAGGCCAGTTAGTAATTGGTTATAACTCTCTTGATGAGCTTCAAGGGGTGCTTGCTCACATCCGCTGAAACAATTCCTTATGTAGCGCGTAGTCGGAAATCACTACCTGACAGTTGAATAGGGGCTTAAGCGCCCCTATACTCTGCGCGCATTTTGTCGGCACAAATTATGCCAAGTTTTTTGTTTTTGGTAGCCGACCTTTGAGGAGCAGTTGTGATGGAAACACGCACGCCAAACCGCTTGCCGTTCCATCGCTTGGCGGTATTTCCGGTGTTACTGGCTCAATTTGTCGTTTTATTGCTGGCTGCTCTGGGGCTCTGGCAATGGCAAGGAGTCGTCGCGGGATATTCGGGACTCTGCGGAGGCCTGATAGCTTTGCTACCAAATGTGTATTTTGCTCACAGGGCTTTCCGGTTTTCCGGTGCTCGAGCAGCGCAAGCCATCGTCCGGTCGTTTTACGCTGGCGAGGCAGGCAAATTAATTTTGACGGCAGTGCTGTTCGCGCTGACGTTTGCAGGTGTGAAGCCATTGGCGCCGTTAGCAGTATTCGGTGTCTTCGTGCTGACCCAACTGGTCAGCTGGTTCGCTCCCCTGCTAATGAGAACAACACTTTCGAGACCTTAGGGCGTTTGAGGCAACCATGGCAGAAACAACCGCTTCGGGCTATATCCAGCACCACTTACAGAACCTGACCTTCGGGCAGCTACCTGATGGCGGCTGGGGCTTTGCTCACACCGTTGCAGAAGCCAAAGAGATGGGCTTTTGGGCATTCCACGTCGATACTCTCGGCTGGTCGCTGTTTGTAGGTTTGATCTTCATCCTCGTATTCCGCATGGCGGCCAAGAAGGCAACTTCCGGTCAACCAGGCGCATTGCAGAACTTCGTAGAAGTACTGGTTGAATTCGTGGACGGCAGTGTCAAGGACAGCTTCCATGGCCGCAGTGCAGTTATTGCACCGCTGGCGCTGACCATTTTCGTCTGGGTGTTCCTGATGAACGCCATCGACTTGATCCCGGTTGACTGGATTCCTCAGTTGGCGATCATGATCACTGGCGATGAACACTTCCCGTTCCGTGCCGTACCGACGACCGATCCTAACGCTACCCTGGGCATGGCCCTGTCGGTATTCGCGCTGATCATCTTCTACAGCATCAAAATCAAGGGCATTGGCGGCTTTATTGGCGAATTGACCCTGCATCCGTTCGGCAGCAAGAACATCTTTGTTCAAGCGCTGCTGATTCCGGTGAACTTCCTGCTCGAATTCGTAACGCTGATTGCCAAGCCAATCTCGCTGGCACTGCGTCTATTCGGCAACATGTACGCTGGCGAACTGGTATTTATCCTGATCGCCGTAATGTTCGGCAGCGGCCTGCTTTGGCTTAGCGGTCTGGGCGTGGTGCTGCAATGGGCGTGGGCTGTATTCCACATCCTGATCATCACCTTGCAAGCGTTCATCTTCATGATGTTGACCATCGTTTACCTGTCGATGGCGCACGAAGAGAACCACTAAGACCCGCTTCGGCGAGTCTGGTGCCCCTCTTGCTTCGGCGAGAGGGCGTCGCAAAATGATTTTTTGTTTTACCGCTTTAATCTAAAAACCTAAACCATACGACGTAAAAGTCGGGAGGAAAGATGGAAACTGTAGTTGGTCTAACCGCTATCGCTGTTGCACTGTTGATCGGCCTGGGCGCACTGGGTACCGCAATTGGTTTCGGCCTGTTGGGTGGCAAGTTCCTGGAAGGCGCAGCGCGTCAACCAGAAATGGTTCCAATGCTGCAAGTTAAAATGTTCATCGTTGCCGGTCTGCTCGACGCCGTAACCATGATCGGTGTTGGTATCGCACTGTTCTTCACCTTCGCTAATCCCTTCGTTGGTCAACTCGCTGGCTAATCACTCGAATTTTCGAGTTGATTAGAGTGATGGACAACGAACGAGCGAGGTGTTGGCGTGAACATTAATGCAACCCTGATTGGCCAGTCCGTTGCGTTCTTCATTTTTGTACTGTTTTGCATGAAGTTCGTGTGGCCTCCGGTCATCGCGGCATTGCAAGAACGTCAGAAGAAGATTGCGGCTGGACTGGACGCTGCTAACCGAGCAGCTCGCGACCTGGAGTTGGCCCAAGATAAAGTGGGTCAGCAACTGCGTGAAGCTAAGGCTCAAGCAGCTGAAATCATTGAGCAAGCCAAGAAACGCGGTACTCAGATTGTAGACGAAGCCCGTGAACAGGCTCGCGTTGAAGCTGACCGTGTGAAGGCTCAGGCTCAGGCCGAGATCGAACAGGAACTCAACAGTGTCAAAGACGCGCTGCGTGCCCAATTGGGTGGCCTGGCCGTTGAAGGCGCTGAAAAGATCCTGGGTGCCACAATCGATCAAAACGCGCACGCGGAGCTGGTTAACAAACTGGCTGCTGAAATTTAAGCGAGGGCGATCATGGCAGAATTGACCACGTTGGCCCGACCTTACGCTAAGGCAGCCTTCGAGCACGCCCAGGCCCACCAGCAACTGGCCTCTTGGTCAGCCATGCTCGGCCTGGCTGCAGCAGTGTCGCAAGACGACACTATGCAGCGCGTGCTCAAGGCCCCGCGACTGACGAGCGCACAAAAGGCCGCCACGTTTATTGACGTGTGTGGCGACAAGTTCGATGCAAAAGTGCAGAACTTCATCCACGTCGTTGCCGAAAACGACCGTCTCCCGCTATTGCCGGAGATCGCCGCTCTGTTTGACCTGTACAAGGCTGAACAAGAGAAGTCGGTAGACGTAGAAGTGATCAGTGCTTTTGCATTGGACCAAGAACAGCAAGACAAACTCGCCAAGGTTCTCAGTGCACGACTCAACCGGGAAGTGCGCCTGCAAGTTGCGGAAGATTCATCCCTCATTGGGGGTGTTGTCATTCGCGCCGGCGACCTGGTTATCGATGGCTCGATCCGCGGGAAACTCGCGAATCTTGCCGAAGCATTGAAATCTTGAGTTTGAAGGGGCAGCAGAGCAATGCAGCAACTCAATCCTTCCGAAATAAGTGAAATTATCAAGGGCCGCATCGACAAACTCGATGTGACCTCCCAAGCCCGTAACGAAGGCACTGTCGTCAGCGTATCTGACGGCATCGTGCGGATTCACGGTCTGGCCGACGTAATGTACGGCGAGATGATCGAGTTTCCGGGCGGCGTCTACGGTATGGCCCTCAACCTGGAGCAAGACTCTGTAGGTGCCGTTGTATTGGGCGCGTACACCTCTCTTGCTGAAGGCATGAGCGCCAAGTGCACAGGCCGCATCCTGGAAGTTCCGGTTGGTAAGGAACTGCTGGGTCGCGTAGTCGATGCACTGGGTAACCCAGTTGACGGCAAAGGTCCGCTGAACAACACCGAGACTGATGCAGTCGAGAAAGTTGCTCCAGGCGTGATCTGGCGTAAGTCGGTAGACCAGCCTGTACAGACTGGCTACAAGGCTGTCGATGCCATGATTCCTGTCGGCCGTGGCCAGCGTGAGCTGATCATCGGTGACCGTCAGATCGGTAAAACCGCTCTGGCGATCGACGCGATCATCAACCAGAAGAACAGCGGCATTTTCTGCGTCTACGTAGCTATTGGTCAGAAGCAATCGACCATCGCCAACGTTGTTCGCAAGCTGGAAGAAAACGGCGCCCTGGCCAACACGATCATCGTGGCTGCCAGTGCTTCGGAATCTCCTGCGCTGCAATTCCTGGCACCGTACTCCGGTTGCACCATGGGTGAATTCTTCCGCGACCGCGGTGAAGACGCGCTGATCGTTTATGACGATCTGTCCAAGCAAGCAGTGGCTTATCGTCAGATTTCCCTGTTGCTGCGCCGTCCACCAGGCCGTGAAGCTTACCCAGGCGACGTGTTCTATCTCCACTCCCGTCTGCTGGAGCGCGCATCCCGCGTTTCGGAAGAGTACGTAGAGAAGTTCACCAATGGCGCAGTGACCGGCAAAACCGGTTCCCTGACCGCATTGCCGATCATCGAAACCCAGGCTGGCGACGTTTCCGCGTTCGTTCCGACCAACGTGATTTCCATCACTGACGGTCAGATCTTCCTGGAATCGGCCATGTTCAACTCCGGGATCCGTCCTGCTGTGAACGCCGGTGTTTCGGTATCCCGTGTGGGTGGTGCCGCTCAGACCAAGATCATCAAGAAGCTCTCCGGTGGTATCCGTACCGCTCTGGCTCAGTACCGTGAACTGGCGGCATTCGCCCAGTTTGCTTCTGACCTGGACGAAGCGACCCGTAAGCAACTTGAGCATGGTCAGCGCGTTACCGAGCTGATGAAGCAGAAGCAATACGCCCCAATGTCGATCGCTGACATGGCGTTGTCGCTGTATGCCGCTGAGCGTGGGTTCCTGACTGACGTCGAAATCGCCAAGGTCGGCAGCTTTGAACAAGCGCTGATTGCTTACTTCAACCGCGATCACGCCGAATTGATGGCGAAGATCAACGTTAAAGGTGACTTCAATGACGACATCGATGCTGGCATGAAAGCCGGTATCGAGAAGTTCAAGGCCACCCAAACCTGGTAAGCCGCAGCGGGAGCCGCAAGGCTCCCGCTTGCTAACCTGATAGGTGTTACATGGCAGGCGCAAAAGAGATTCGCAGTAAGATTGCGAGCATCAAAAGCACGCAAAAAATTACCAGCGCCATGGAAAAAGTGGCGGTCAGCAAAATGCGCAAGGCACAAATGCGCATGGCTGCTAGCCGTCCTTATGCGGAGCGTATTCGCCAGGTTATTGGGCATTTGGCCAACGCCAACCCGGAGTACCGCCACCCATTCATGATCGACCGCGAAGTTAAGCGTGCTGGTTATGTGGTTGTGAGCAGTGACCGTGGTTTGTGTGGTGGTTTGAATACCAACCTGTTCAAGGCCCTGGTCAAGGACATGGCGGTAAACCGCGATAACGGCGTCGAGATTGATCTGTGCGTTGTTGGTAGCAAGGGTGCGGCCTTTTTCCGCAACTTCGGCGGTAACGTCGTTGCAGCTATCAGCCACCTGGGTGAAGAACCGTCGATCAATGACTTGATCGGCAGCGTCAAGGTGATGCTGGATGCTTACCTGGAAGGCCGTATTGACCGCCTGTCCGTGGTATCCAACAAGTTCATCAACACCATGACGCAACAGCCTACCGTGGAGCAGTTGATTCCATTGGTGGCGACCGCGGATCAAGAACTCAAGCACCACTGGGACTACCTCTACGAACCAGACGCCAAAGAGCTGCTTGACGGCTTGATGGTGCGCTACGTGGAGTCGCAGGTGTACCAGGCGGTGGTCGAGAACAACGCGGCTGAACAAGCTGCGCGGATGATCGCAATGAAGAACGCTACCGACAACGCCGGTGATTTGATCAGCGATTTGCAGCTGATCTACAACAAGGCGCGTCAGGCTGCGATCACCCAAGAGATCTCGGAAATCGTCGGCGGCGCTGCCGCGGTTTAACGGTTCAAATATTCAGAGGATCCAGCTATGAGTAGCGGACGTATCGTTCAAATCATCGGCGCCGTGATCGACGTGGAATTTCCACGCGACAGCGTACCGAGCATCTACAACGCGCTTAAAGTACAAGGCGCGGAAACTACTCTGGAAGTTCAGCAACAGCTGGGCGACGGCGTAGTTCGTACCATTGCGATGGGTTCTACCGAAGGCTTGAAGCGCGGTCTGGACGTACTCGACACGGGTGCTGCCATCTCCGTACCAGTCGGTAAAGCGACCCTGGGCCGGATCATGGACGTTCTGGGCAACCCGATCGACGAAGCTGGTCCGATCGACACTGACGAGCGTTGGGGTATTCACCGCGCTGCGCCATCGTTCGCAGACCAGGCAGGCGGCAACGACCTGCTGGAAACCGGCATCAAGGTTATCGACCTGGTTTGCCCGTTTGCCAAGGGTGGTAAAGTAGGTCTGTTCGGTGGTGCCGGTGTAGGCAAAACCGTAAACATGATGGAACTGATCCGTAACATCGCCATCGAGCACAGCGGTTATTCCGTGTTCGCGGGTGTGGGCGAGCGTACCCGTGAGGGTAACGACTTCTACCACGAGATGAAGGACTCCAACGTTCTGGACAAAGTGGCACTGGTTTACGGTCAGATGAACGAGCCGCCGGGTAACCGTCTGCGCGTGGCACTGACTGGTCTGACCATGGCCGAGAAGTTCCGTGACGAAGGTAACGACGTTCTGTTGTTCGTTGACAACATCTACCGTTACACCTTGGCCGGTACTGAAGTATCCGCACTGCTGGGCCGTATGCCTTCCGCAGTAGGTTACCAGCCTACCCTGGCTGAAGAGATGGGCGTTCTGCAAGAACGTATCACTTCGACCAAGGAAGGTTCGATCACTTCGATCCAAGCGGTATACGTACCTGCGGATGACTTGACCGACCCGTCGCCAGCGACCACCTTCGCCCACTTGGACGCCACCGTTGTACTGTCTCGTGACATCGCCTCCCTGGGTATCTATCCAGCGGTCGATCCACTGGACTCGACTTCGCGCCAGCTGGACCCGAACGTAATCGGCCAGGAACACTACGACACCGCTCGCGGCGTTCAGTACGTGTTGCAGCGTTACAAAGAACTGAAGGACATCATTGCGATCCTGGGTATGGACGAGCTGTCGGAAACCGACAAGCAGTTGGTATCCCGCGCTCGTAAGATCCAGCGTTTCTTGTCTCAGCCGTTCTTCGTGGCTGAAGTCTTCACTGGCGCTTCGGGTAAATACGTTTCCCTGAAAGACACCATTGCTGGCTTCAAAGGCATCCTCAACGGTGACTACGACCACCTGCCAGAACAAGCGTTCTACATGGTCGGCGGCATCGAAGAAGCGATCGAGAAAGCCAAAAAACTGTAATCCCGGCGCCCGGTAACGGGCGCTAATCAGGTTGAGGCAAGCAGATGGCTATGACAGTCCATTGCGATATCGTCAGCGCGGAAGGAGAAATTTTCTCCGGTCTGGTTGAGATGGTGATTGCACACGGCAGCCTGGGTGATCTTGGTATCGCTCTGGGTCACGCTCCGCTGATCACTGAACTCAAGCCAGGTCCAATCCGCCTGATCAAACAGGGTGGGGAAGCCGAGGTGTTTTACATCTCCGGTGGTTACCTCGAGGTTCAGCCGAACATGGTCAAGGTTCTTGCCGACACTGTGCAACGTGCTGCCGACCTGGATGAAGCCTCCGCTCAGGAAGCCGTTAAGGCTGCTGAGAAGGCCCTGAATGAAAAAGGCGCAGATTTCGATTACGGATCTGCTGCTGCACGTCTGGCCGAGGCCGCAGCTCAGCTGCGCACCGTCCAGCAAATCCGCAAGAAGTTCGGCGGCTAAGCTGTCTGCTTCATTGTGTGATTGATTAAAAAGGGTAGCCTCGGCTACCCTTTTTCTTTTTCCGCGAAATACTTTTTGGTCACAGTCGCTGACCACCCAGGATTGGTAGCCAGTCATGTCTCTCGATATTGTTATTCTCGCCGCAGGTCAGGGCACCCGGATGCGTTCGGCGCTGCCCAAGGTTCTGCACCCCGTTGCAGGCAACTCCATGCTTGGCCATGTTATCCAGAGCGCCCGGAAGCTCAAGCCAACCGGTATTCACGTGGTGATCGGTCACGGTGCCGAATTGGTTCGTGAACGCCTTGCGGCGGATGATCTGAACTTCGTCCTGCAAGACAAGCAATTGGGCACAGGGCATGCCGTTGCACAGGCACTGCCATTTTTGACGGCTCAGAACGTACTGATCTTGTACGGCGATGTACCTCTGATCGAAGTCGAGACGCTGCATCGTCTGCTCAAGCAAGTCGGCCCGGAGCAATTGGGGCTGCTGACGGTCAACCTGGAAGATCCAACGGGTTACGGTCGAATTGTGCGAGATGCCAATGGCAAGGTGTGCGCAATCGTTGAGCATAAGGATGCGAGTGAGGCCGAGCGGGCTATCACCGAAGGCAACACTGGCATCCTCGCGTTACCGGCCAGCCGTCTGGGGGACTGGATGGGCCGGTTGTCGAATAACAATGCCCAAGGCGAGTATTACCTGACAGACGTCATCGCCATGGCGGTCAGCGATGGCCTGGTGGTTGCGACTGAACATCCGCACGATGCAATGGAAGTGCAGGGCGCCAACGACCGCAAACAGCTCTCTGAGCTGGAGCGTCACTACCAGCAACGTGAAGCCCGTCGACTGATGGAGCTGGGTGTGACCTTGCGTGATCCGGCGCGTTTCGATGTTCGCGGCGAGGTTACGGTTGGTCGCGATGTGCTGATCGATATCAACGTGATCCTTGAAGGTCGAGTGGTTATCGAGGATGACGTGATCATTGGTCCTAACTGCGTGATCAAAGACAGCACTTTGCGCAAGGGCGTCGTGGTTAAAGCCAACAGCCACCTCGAGGGTGCTGTTATGGGCGAGGGCAGTGATGCTGGCCCATTCGCCCGCTTGCGCCCCGGCAGCGTGCTCGATGCCCGTGCCCATGTGGGTAACTTTGTTGAGCTGAAAAATGCCCATCTGGGTGAGGATGCCAAATGTGGTCATCTGACGTACCTGGGCGATGCCGAAGTTGGGCCGCGCACCAATATTGGTGCGGGGACCATCACCTGTAACTATGATGGAGCCAACAAGTGGAAAACCGTATTGGGCGCTGATGTCTTCATTGGTTCGAACAACTCACTGGTTGCCCCTGTGGATATCTCCAATGGTGCAACGACTGCAGCCGGTTCAACGATCAATCAGAATGTGACCGCTGAGCAGCTGGCGGTGGGCCGCGCACGCCAGCGCAACATTGATGGCTGGAAGCGTCCGGTTAAGCTGCCAAAGCCTTAAAGAATGTTATCCACAAGCCTGAAAGCTCTGCTTGTGAGTAATTCAAGTTATCGTATAACTGTTTTAAATCAATGCCTTATATAAAAGCCTTATCCACTGTCTGTGGATAAGGCTTTTTTGTGTTGTCTCGTTAACTCGTCTGAGTGCCCAGTCACACGGCTTTTTATTGAGTTATGCACAGAAAATTATCTCAACAATTTCTTGACGAGAATTTCGAGATAAGGTCTTATTGCTTTCGTTATCTTTCGAAACGAAACTTAAGCGCTATGTCGAAACGCAACACGCCTCAACGCAGACACAACATCCTTGCTTTGCTCGCCCAGCAAGGCGAAGTCAGTGTGGATGAGCTGGCCAAACGTTTCGAAACGTCGGAGGTGACGATTCGTAAGGATTTGGCTGCTCTCGAAAGCAACGGATTGCTGCTTCGACGTTATGGGGGGGCAATCAGCATGCCGCAAGAGTTGGTCAGTGATCTTCCTCAGCCTGTTTCTCATTACAAGCAAGCAATTGCTCGTGCGGCAGTTGGCCTGATTCGAGAACATGCCCGCATCATTATTGATAGCGGCAGTACGACGGCTGCAATGATTCCACAGTTGGGCCAACAACCTGGCCTGGTGGTAATGACCAACTCTCTGCATGTTGCCAATGCGTTAAGCGAGCTTGAACATGAACCTGTGTTGTTGATGACGGGTGGCACCTGGGATCCCCATTCCGAGTCCTTTCAGGGACAGGTAGCTGAACAGGTGTTGCGCTCGTACGACTTTGATCAATTGTTTATCGGCGCTGACGGCATCGATCTGTTGCGCGGTACGACAACTTTTAACGAGTTGTTGGGTCTGAGCCGGGTCATGGCTGATGTCGCGCGTGAAGTAATCGTGATGGTCGAATCCGACAAGATTGGTCGAAAGATACCCAATCTGGAACTGCCCTGGAGCAGTGTCCATACCCTTATTACTGATGATCGCTTGCCGATAGAGGCGCGCGAACAGATTCAGGCCCGGGGCATAACACTGTTATGCGCCGCCGTTAGTTAGGAGAACATTATGTGTGGAATCGTAGGCGCAATTGCTGAACGTAATATCACGGCCATTTTGCTCGAAGGCCTGAAACGCCTTGAATACCGGGGCTATGACAGCGCCGGTGTTGCAGTGTTTACTAACAACGGCACGCTAGAGCGCATACGCCGTAACGGTAAGGTTTCAGAGCTGGAACAAGCGCTGGCCGGTGAGCCTTTGGTAGGCCGTCTGGGTATTGCTCACACGCGTTGGGCTACTCATGGTGCTCCGTGCGAACGCAATGCACACCCGCACTTCTCTGGCTCTGACCTGGCTGTAGTGCACAACGGCATCATTGAAAACCATGAAGCCCTGCGTGAGCAACTCAAAGGTTTGGGTTATGTATTTACCTCTGACACTGATACCGAAGTTATTGCTCACCTGCTCAATCACAAGCTCAAAGACAACAGTGATCTGACCACGGCCCTGAAAGCGACGGTTAAAGAGTTGCACGGTGCTTACGGTTTGGCTGTGATCAGCGCGCAGCAACCGGATCGCTTGGTCGCTGCGCGTAGCGGTAGCCCATTGGTGATTGGTTTGGGGATGGGTGAAAACTTCCTGGCCTCCGATCAATTGGCACTGCGTCAAGTGACTGACCGTTTCATGTACCTGGAAGAAGGCGACATTGCAGAAATTCGCCGCGACAGCGTGCAGATCTGGGATGTAAATGGCCAGACGGTTCAGCGTGAATCCGTGCAGTACCGTGATGGTGCCGAAGCCGCTGATAAAGGTGAGTACCGTCACTACATGCTCAAGGAAATCCACGAGCAACCAGCCGTTGTACAACGCACCCTGGAAAACCGTCTCGGTCAGGATCAGGTTCTGGTTCAGTCCTTCGGCCCACAAGCCGCGGAACTGTTTGCCAAAGTACGCAATGTTCAGATCGTTGCCTGTGGCACGAGCTACCATGCCGGGATGGTTGCCCGTTACTGGCTTGAAGCACTGGCGGGCATTCCGTGTCAGGTCGAAGTCGCGAGCGAGTTCCGTTACCGCAAAGTAGTGGTCCAGCCGGACACACTGTTTGTTTCGATCTCGCAATCGGGCGAAACGGCCGACACCCTGGCGGCGCTGCGTAATGCCAAAGAACTGGGCTTCTTGGGTAGCCTGGCTATTTGCAACGTGGGGATCAGTTCCCTGGTGCGTGAATCTGACCTGACACTGCTGACCCAAGCCGGTCGTGAAATTGGCGTCGCCTCGACTAAAGCCTTCACCACTCAGTTGGTTGGTTTGCTGCTGCTGACACTGTCGCTGGGTCAAGTGCGCGGCACCCTGGAAGAGGGCGTCGAAGCTCAATTGGTAGAGGAACTACGCCGTTTGCCTGCGCGCCTTGGCGAAGCGTTGGCGATGGACGGCATCATTGAAAAAGTTGCCGAACTGTTTGCCGACAAGCATCACACCTTGTTCCTTGGCCGCGGTGCTCAGTTCCCGGTAGCAATGGAAGGAGCACTGAAGCTCAAAGAAATTTCGTACATCCACGCAGAAGCTTACCCGGCGGGTGAATTGAAGCATGGTCCGCTGGCGCTGGTTGATAACGACATGCCAGTGGTGACGGTTGCACCTAACAATGAATTGCTGGAAAAGCTTAAATCCAACCTGCAGGAAGTCCGTGCTCGTGGCGGTGAACTGGTCGTGTTTGCGGATGAGCAGGCAGGCATGGTCAACGGCGACGGGACGCATGTGATCAACATGCCGCATATCCATGATGTACTGGCCCCGATCCTTTACACCATCCCGCTGCAACTGCTGTCTTACTACGTTGCAGTGCTTAAAGGTACCGACGTAGACCAGCCGCGTAACCTGGCTAAATCCGTTACCGTGGAGTAATCCTTCGGTACCTGATTCAGCGTTGGATTAAGTTAATCAAAACGGTCGCGGGAGCCGGGCAGGACTGTCCTGCCGCCTCCTGCCCTTGACCCTCCAACGGGTCGCATCAGGCACGCAAAGCGAGGCCCCGTCCTTTGGGGGATCCTCGCGCCTGACGGACAAACATTGAGCAGAAGGCTCAATTACAGGTGGAAATCGCCCGCAGCCTCCGGCTGGTAAAGCACTTTCCTGATCTCAATCCGTCGGGTCCGATCGGAAATTCGCCAGTTGATGGCATCCCCCTCCTGATAGCCCAGGATAGCGGCTCCGATTTCGGAATCCACGGAATGCTTCCCCGCGTTGCTGTCCGCATCTTCAGGGTATACCAAGGCCACTTCGATCTCTTCGTCGTCCAGCTGCAGCAAGGCTCTGGAGTTCATCGTGACGACATTGCACGCCACCTGCTGCGGCTTGACGACAATGGCTCGCTCAAGCTCATGTTCGAGTTCAACAACGGCCGGGCCTTGCTCGAGCGCGATTAGGCTCTCAAGTCTGGCCTTGTCGATTTCAGTGATGTAGATCCTGGTGGAGTCGTTAACGGCACTTTCGCGCAAGAACTGGCGATAGCGCCCCGCCGTCATGGAAAATGATTTCAATGTCGGCGTTTCGCTCTCGAGCAAAAAGCCGCTGCGCAGAAAGGCCTTCAGCGAGCGCGCGTTGTCCGGGTGGATCTTGGCGATGAGCTTCTCGGCGCGCATGTCGAGGAATGCCAGTTTCATGCCTTCGCGGATTGTGCGGGCGCCAAGGTTCCGGCCCCATTTGTCGCTGTCTCCAATGACCAGGACTATCTCGCAATTTGAGCCGGTCTTGATTAGACGGACAAAGCCTACCGGGGCATCATGCCGGTCATAAGCCATGAAGAACCGGCCACCCCGGTTGAATAGATGGGTCAGGATCGGCAATTGAGTCCGATCGATGGCTTGCCCGATGGAGCGGGAGACATGACGCGAATCGCTCAGATAGCAGGTGACGCGCTCATCCTCCAACCAATCCATCAGCTTCAGCGCGTGCGTTCGAGTAATTTCTGGGCACAGCGAAATGAAAGGCTTGTTCATCTTCACCCCAATTATTTGTAAAGGATGAAAGCCTGTCATGGCTATGACCATGATGGTTCTTTCGGCAACCGGCTATTTTAAGACATATCGCGGGCGTGTTTCGACTCGACCCGCACTTGTCCTGCAGGTCGAGCCGTCTTTTGCCCCCTGATATTGGCCAAGGCTAATCCGAACGTAGCTATACAAGGCACTGGCTTTATCGCAAGGTGAATGCGGTCATGAGCTGAAAAGGAACATTCAGTTCAGTGCTTGGCCTGAGTCTCGTTCCTTAACTGAGGCGTTTGTATGTTTAAAGATTTATTAAAACCCGCCCGGAAAAGCGCGTTTTTTTTGCTCTCATGTCTGGCGGCCTCCGTAGCCAGCGCTGTGGATAAAAATGCTTATCCGGATGCTGCTGCCAGTGATCCAGCAAAAATGGGCTGGATGGTGGGTGCTCCGCCACCGCCCGATCGTATTATTCGCTTCGCCGACGGTAGTTATTTTAATTTCCCTGCCATGCGCTGGAGCGTTTCACATTTCCGTCAATTGATGCCCACCACGAATGTGTCCCGGGGGTTAGGGGCGCCAGTTCCGTTGGCGCGAGCATTACGAGGCGACATCGATACATTGAGTTTTGTGCCGTTGGGCGCCACGCAACCGATGACGTGGGAACAATCCCTGGCGGCGAATTACACCGATGGCATCGTAGTGTTGCATCGCGGAAAAATTGTTTACGAACGCTACTTCGGTGTCCTGACTCCGGAAGGGCAGCACGGTGCCATGTCTGTTACTAAATCAGTGGTCGGCACTTTGGGCGCCATGTTGGTGGCGGATGGCACGCTGGATGCGAATAAAAAAGTCGCGGACTATGTGCCGGAGTTGGCGGCGTCTGCCTTTGGTAGTGCCACGTTGCGTCAGGTACTGGATATGACCACCGGGCTCAAATACAGAGAAGACTATTCCGATCCGAATGCAGAAGTCTGGCAGCACGCTCAAGCCGGCAGCCCGTTGCCAAAACCAAAGGACTACACCGGGCCGCGCAGTTACATGGAGTTTTTATTGACGGTTAAACCGTTAGGCGAACATGGCAAAGCATTCGCTTATAAAACCGTGAATACCGATGTTCTGGGTTGGGTAATCGCACGAGTGACCGGGCGCAATGTTGCGCAATTACTGTCTGAAAAAATCTGGCAGCGCATCGGAGTGGAACAGGATGCCTATTTCACTGTTGACTCTATCGGCACGCCATTCGCCGGTGGCGGGCTGAATACGGGTCTACGGGATTTGGCACGCTTTGGGGAAATGATCCGTAACGAGGGCCAATATCTTGGCCAGCAGATCGTTCCCAAAGCGGTTGTGGAAGACATACGCAGCGGCGGTGACAAAGAGGCCTTTGCCAAGGCCGGGTATGACCTGCTCAAGGGTGGCAGTTACCGAAACATGTGGTGGGTCACTCACAATCCTGACGGCGCCTTCATGGCACGTGGGGTGTATGGTCAGCGCATCTACATCGACCCCAAAGCCGAGATGGTCATTGTGCGTTATGCCTCCAATCCGATTGCCAGCAACTCAGCAAATGATCCGGTGACTATTCCTGCGTTCGAGGCTTTGGCCAAGCAGTTGATTCATCGCCCATGATGAAACATGCGATCAGCCGCTGAGCTGATCGCATTGACTCTCCGTAACACCTCCGCGCTCAGACGTCTGCCCTCGGGGTCGAGAAGCTGAAAGTTTCAGTTAATCGTCTACCCTATCTATAGCTTCGATGCCTGAATGAGGGAGGACCCACTGATGCTCGCGCAATTGCCACCAGCCTTACAAAAACTTCAGCTTCCATTACGTCTAAAGCTTTGGGATGGGCATGAATTTAATTTTGGCCCTGCACCCAGTGTCACGATTGTGGTCAAGGATCCACAGCTTGTGGCTGAGTTTACTCATCCGAGCCTCGGACTATTGGGCAGTGCATTCGTTGAAGGACGCCTTGAGCTTGAAGGCTCCATCAGCGAAGTGGTTCGTGTGTGTGATGAGTTAAGCCAGGCGCTCGTGGACGATGATGAAGGGGCTGTTTCCCCTACGCGGATCTATCACGACAAGGCCACGGATGCCGCATCCATTTCATATCATTACGACCTGTCCAATGACTTCTATCAGTTGTGGCTCGACCGTGACATGGCCTATTCCTGTGGCTATTTCGAAACCGGTGAAGAGAGCCTTGATGATGCACAACAAGCCAAATTTCGCCTGCTGTGTCGCAAGCTGAGATTAAAGCCCGGTGAGTATCTGCTGGATGTTGGTTGTGGTTGGGGTGGGTTGGCGCGTTTTGCCGCGCGGGAGTTTGGGGTCAAGGTATTCGGCATTACTTTAAGCAAAGAACAGCTGTCCTTGGCCCGGGAGCGTGTCAACGCCGAAGGCCTGCAAGACAAGGTTGACTTGCAGCTACTGGACTATCGCGATTTACCACAGGATGGTCGATTCGACAAAATCGTCAGCGTGGGTATGTTTGAGCATGTTGGGCATGCCAACCTTCGTGAGTACTGTGAAATTCTGTTCAAGGCTGTTCGGGAAGGGGGCCTGGTGATGAATCACGGCATCACCGCCAAACATACGGATGGACGCCCGGTGGGGCGTGGTGCCGGAGACTTCATCGAGCGTTACGTGTTCCCCAATGGGGAGCTGCCACACCTTTCCATGATCACCGCGCAGATCAGTGAAGCAGGACTGGAAGTCGTCGATGTCGAAAGCTTGCGCCTGCATTACGCGCGCACCCTGGAACATTGGAGTCAGCGCCTGGAAAACAACCTTGAAGCTGCCGCCAAGCAAGTACCCGAACAAACCTTGCGTATTTGGCGGTTGTACCTCGCGGGCTGTGCCTATGCATTCGCACGCGGCTGGATCAACATCGATCAGATTCTGGCGACCAAACCTTTCGCTGACGGTTCGCTTGAGTTGCCGCCTACCCGACGTGATATTTACAGCTGAGTATTATTGCGAAAGACAAAAGGCCGTGCCGCTAAGAGCGACACGGCCTTTTTTACAGGACCGGCGAAACCAGGCGTGCCACGCGCATCCCAAGTTGTTGCAAGCGGTGGGTCGCCTTGATGTCGGCTTCGGTGATTTCCAGTGACAGGGCGAAGTCGTCGAGCAACATGTGTTCGACCTGTCTGGCAAACGCTCCGTCGACAGTGAGCAGCATCACTTCAAAGTTGAGACGGAAAGATCGGTTATCCATGTTGGCACTGCCGATGGCGCTAATCTCGTCATCGATCAACACTACTTTTTGATGCAGGAAGCCGGGTTGATAACGAAAGATTCGCACGCCGGCACGCACGGCTTCAAAGGCATACAGGCTTGAAGCTGCGTAAACAATCTTATGGTCTGGTCGGGAAGGAATGAGGATTCGTACATCAACCCCACGTAATACGGCGAGTCTTAGTGCTGCAAAGACCGCTTCATCGGGAACAAAGTAAGGGCTTGTGATCCATACCCTGTGATTGGCGGCATGGATGGCTTCGACGAAAAACAGCGAACAGGTTTCATATGAATCTGCCGGGCCGCTTGCGAGGAACTGACAGAGCACGCCACCCTCTGGATAGCTTTGCGGCAGAATCAGCGGCGGGAGTTTGCGCGAGGCCCAGAACCAGTCTTCAGCAAATGATTCTTGCAGGCACGCAACCACTGGGCCGCAAACGTCGACGTGAGTATCACGCCACGGCGACAACGGAGGTTTGGCTCCCAGATACTCATCCCCCACATTGTGCCCGCCGACAAATCCACGGACACCATCCACCACGACCACTTTCCGATGATTACGGAAGTTGATCTGAAACCGACTGATCCAGCCGGCACGGGTTGCAAATGCATGGGCCTGAACACCCCCCGCGCGTAAGGTCTCAGCATAGGATTTGGGTAGGGAGTGGCTGCCAATACTGTCGTACAGCAAATACACGGCAACACCTTCGACAGCTTTCTCTAGAAGTAAGGCATGTAATTTCATGCCTAACTCGTCGTCATGCACGATAAAAAACTGCACCAGAACCACTTCTTTCGCCGCACGAATCGCTTTGAAAATGGCATCGAAGGTATCGGTGCCATTGATCAATAACCGCACCGTATTGTTCGCCAGGCAAGGCATGCGTCCCAACTTCGGCATGGCTCGCAGAGAGGTGTAGGCTTTTGAATTGCGAGCGGCGAGCGCTTCCTCAACCCAGGGTCGCCAGTTCATGTCCGCAATGGCTTCACGCATTTCCTGGTTGGCTACGCGTCGGGCACGAATGTAATCATCGTACGAACTGCGACCGAAGATGAGATAGGGAATAAGGGTTAAGTAAGGAATAAAAAATAACGACATCGCCCAAGCGATCGATCCCTGGGCCGTTCTGACGGTTAAAACCGCATGCAATGCGGCAATTAAGCCTAAGCTGTGAATCAATAAAATAAGGTAGCCAATAATGTGTGGGGCTAGATATTCCATGCGTATCCTTGCTCCTGAAGGGTCCTGCGCTGAGTACTGACAGACTTGGTCTGTTTATGATGTCCCTTTTAATTGTTGTGCAACGCCCGTCCATTTTTGACGTCTAACACGGACACTTTCGAAGGAGTTACTTGATGAATGTTCGTCTTCTTGGGCTATTCATGGCCTGCGGTTTATCGATCCCCATGGCCCAGGCCCAGGTGCTGCAACCAGGACTTTGGGAGCTGACTTCCAGCAACATGCAAGTCGATGGTCAGCAGCTTCCTGATCTGCAGGTAATGTTAGGCCAATTGCAGAACATGTTAACCCCGGAACAAAAAGCTCAATTGGAAAGCCAAGGGCTCACCATGGGCGGTAAAGGTGTTCGAGTGTGCCTGACACCTGACCAAGTAAAATCTGAAGAGGTTCCGCTGACTGATCCTAAGTCAGGTTGTAACCAACAGATCACTGAGCGTAGTGGAAATCAGTGGAAGTTTCGCTTTAGTTGTCCAAAAGCGCAGGGCGATGGTGTGGCCACCTTCCTTAGTGATCGTGAGTTCACCACTCAGGTGAACGGTACTTTCAATGCAACGGGCATCCAGCAGAAAGGCAGCATGGATACCCGCGCTGTGTGGCTGGGACAAAACTGTGGCACCGTCAAACCACGCGCTTGACCTGATTGACCTGACGCAGTGACTGTTGCCGGTCATTGCGATTCCCAGTTCCAGCGGCTCTCGGCGACGGCGTCATGGCTGTGCAAACTTTCTGCATGGACGACTTTCAAGTCGAAACCTTTGACACCAGGAGATGCTTTAAGCGCGACATTCAAGCGCCGCGCAGCATCCTCACAGAACATCAAGTTCTGCCCGTTGGCTAGCGCGAAGGCTTGTTCATCTGCGCGTTTTACGGCGGTTTGTACTGCGGTACCTAATGCACCTTCGGCCATGTCGATGATCTGTATGAACGGAATGTCAGGCAGTTCTGTGTTCATGCGGAGCTGTAAGTAGGCCGTACTTCTTTGGCTATGAGGCGTTGCAACGATGCCGCGTGAACTTCCCAGCCAGCTTAAAACCTCTGCGTGCTGAAGTGATTTGTTGGCAAAGTCATCCACGAATTTTTGCTGAATTAACTGTCGGGCCAATGCCGCCGAGCAGGGGCAGGTTGAGGAATAGATCACTTCAGTTTTTAGTTCCACGTGGAACATTCCGTTTTTCAAAGCAGCATTGATGCTCACTGGGTAGCTCTTCCAGCCACTCAAAGGGCTGATCAATGCGGGGCGTTTGAGTAGCACGTGGGTATGGATTCGCAGGTAGGCACTGATTGATAAATCATCATGACTGTCCAAAAAATGCTGCAAAATTTTCTTCAAAAGTAACGGGTTCAGCTCCTGCGACTCGAGTACTTCTAGCGCTAAATATAAGCGCGACATATGAATGCCACGAGCCTCGCTGTCATCCAGGCTGACCCCCGCATCGGCTGTGGCGGACAGTCGCTGCCCATTTATGACCACGGGCAAAGCGATACCACACATTCCGACCCATTCAAGCGGTACAGCTTGAAGGGTGTTTTGTGACGCAACATCGGGGAGGGTCAAGGCATTCATAGAGACTTCCATCATATAAACGGGTTGGTGTTACAAGATAACAATTTAATGGCGCGCATTGTTATAATGTATCATTATCGGTCGATCGATATCGGTCATGCCAACAAGCGGGCGCTTTGACCTGCCAACCCTGATGAGGATCTTCCATGCCTGAACGTCTACCGGTGACTGTGCTGTCCGGATTTCTCGGCGCAGGAAAAAGCACCCTGCTGAACTATATTTTGCGCAACCGTGACAACCTGCGTGTGGCGGTGATTGTTAACGACATGAGCGAAATAAATATTGATGGCGGGGAGGTTCAGCGCGATGTGAGTTTGAATCGTGCGGAAGAAAAACTGATCGAAATGAGCAATGGCTGCATCTGTTGCACCCTGCGCGAAGACTTGCTCATGGAGGTTGGCAAGTTGGCCCGCGAGGGTCGATTTGATTACTTATTAATCGAGTCGACCGGTATTTCTGAGCCTCTGCCCGTCGCTGAAACGTTCACTTTTCGAGATGAGTCCGGCCAAAGCCTGGCGGATATTGCTCGTTTGGACACCATGGTGACGGTGGTCGATGGCCTGAATTTTTTACAGGATTATCAGGCTGCAGACTGTCTTGCTTCACGAGGTGAAACCCTCGGAGAAGATGATGATCGTTCAATTACGGACCTTTTAATTGAACAAATTGAATTCGCTGACGTTATTTTGATCAGCAAAATCGATCTCATCAGTCGCGCAGATCGCGAGGAATTAATCGCCATTCTGGAGCGCCTGAACGCCCAGGCTGAAATCATCCCGATGGTCATGGGTGAAGTCCCGCTGAAAAAAATTCTTGATACTGGCCGTTTCGACTTTGATCGGGCAGCGCTTTCGCCTGGCTGGTTGCAAGAGTTACGTGGCGAGCATGTGCCTGAAACCGAGGAGTATGGAATCGCCTCCACGGCTTATCGCGCGCGTCGTCCATTTCATCCCGAGCGGTTTTTCAATTTTATTGATCGTCCTTGGACCAATGGCAAATTGCTGCGCTCCAAGGGCTTTTTTTGGCTGGCCAGCAAATACCAGGAAGCGGGCAGTTGGTCGCAGGCGGGCGGCTTGATGCGCTATGGATTTGCCGGGCGCTGGTGGCGCTTTGTTCCTAGAGAACATTGGCCGCAAGACCCGGAAGCCAAGGCTGAAATCCTCCAAAAATGGTTGCCGGACACAGCGGACTGTCGTCAGGAGTTGGTGTTTATCGGTCAGCACATCGATTTCACTCAACTGGCGTCCGAACTCGATGCCTGTTTGTTGAATGAAGATGAAATGGCCTTGGGAGTTGAAGGCTGGTCACAACTTAACGATCCGTTTGGTGACTGGCACGAAGAGGTGACGGCGTGATGAAAGCACAGGTCATGCCCGCGCCAACTACGGTTCAGCACGCCGCAGGGCCAACGCCTGACGTGCTGGCGCGAATACTGGACGATGGCGTTAATCTGGCGATCTGGCAGCGTCAGTTACCTGTGCATATCTCGGATTTCGGGGCTTTGTTGCTCTCTTTTGATGAGCCCTTGGCTGATTCAATCAGCCTTGAAATGGGCAATGAGCACGCATCGCCCAACCTGCAAGGTCTTGCATCGAGGTTTAACGACCTGGAAGGCTATGCAGGCTTCATTTCGGATATTTCCTGGCTGGTCAGTGCCTACAGTTGTCTGTTGGGCGCAAAACGCATTGGGCTGCGTCTCAGGGCCCTGGATAAAGCTATGTGCCCACGTTTTCACGTTGATCATGTGCCGGTGCGTCTTATCACCACTTATGCAGGGGTCGGTAGCCAATGGCTTGAAGAGGGTGCGATGGAACGACGTTGCCTGGGGCAATTACAGGCCGAGCCAACGCAAGCAGGCTTGATCCAGCAAATAAACCAGGGTGAAGTCGCTTTACTCAAAGGAGAGAAATGGCAGGGTAACGAAGGCGCGGGCTTGATCCATCGTTCCCCCGCCTTGGGGCAGGGGGAGCGGCGCTTGATTTTGACCCTGGATTGGCTGGCCTGAGGCATATTGTTTGCTTCGATCAACACAGAAGCTGGCGATGATGTTGCAGAACATTCCTACCCATGTGATTGCCGGGCCTCTCGGTGCCGGCAAAACCAGTCTGATTCAGCACCTGATGACGCAGAAGCCCGTTCAGGAGCGCTGGGCTGTGCTCGTCAATGAGTTCGGTCAAATTGGACTGGACGCAGCCCTGATGAGCCAGGGAGACGAGGCTGTCACGATTGCCGAAGTAGCGGGCGGATGTGTGTGTTGCGTCAATGGTGCACCCTTTCAGATTGGTTTGAGCCGCCTGTTACGCAGGGCAAAACCCGATCGATTATTTATCGAACCCTCCGGTCTTGGACATCCTGCACAAATCCTGAAGCAGCTCAGCGAAGCCCCTTGGCTGGGTGTTCTGGCGGTACAGCCCTGTGTCGTAGTGCTGGATGCGCAAGCAATGGCTCACGGTAAACCGTTGCCTGAGACTCAAAAAACGGCCTTGAAAAGTGCTGGTTTAGTGGTCATGAATAAATCTAATACTGTGCAAAATGAGCAACGTGAGGAGATTGCATACGGCCTGCCAAAGTGCCCTGTTTTGTGGGTAGAACATGGCTGCATCCCGCTAAATTCGCTGCCTGCAGCCAATATGAGCGTTATTCATGCTGTGGATAACTCGTTGATTTATAAGGATTTTAATCAATCTGGAAGCCTCTTTCTCAACCCGAAAACCCCACTGGTCATGCCCCAATTGCAACCTGAGGGGTGGAGTGTGGGTTGGCGTTGGCATGCCTCGATGCAATTCAAGCCGGATGCTCTTGAGCGGTGGTTAAAAAGCCTGGATTGGCGTCGCGCAAAGCTGGTTATCCATACGCCAGCAGGGTGGCTTTCAAGTAATTCTGTGGATAACTCCATCGCGCAGTGGAAACACAGCGAGTGGCGCGCCGATTCACGAATTGAGTTGATCTTTGATCGGGTTCACGACCTGGATGCGCTCCAGTCAGCGCTGAAAAACTGCCTTTTTGAGCTGCCAGATGAGGCTTGATGCTGTAGCGGATGCCAACTGTGCTGGAAAAGAGCTCTGCCTTGAATATTTCAGGGGGGGCGTAGGAGAAAAAGCTCGAAAACAGGGTGTTTTAGGCTGATTCTGTGCTGGTAAAATTGTCCTACAATTATAAATTGTATATGTGAATAACGATCGAAATAAATCCGAAAACATGTCTAAGTCGCGGGTTTTCAGCGGGATCAGGTCGAAGCGAAGAAAAGTTATCCACAGGTACAGTGTTGGGAGCGCGAAACTACCCATAACGTGGACTTTCTTGTGACTGGGCAGGAGGGAAAGCAGCCTGCAGAGCTTCACGGCTGCTTAATAAGGGCTCAATGACGCGTCTTGCGGTGTTCTTCACGCCACTGATTGAGCTCAATGATCTGAGCACTGGGGACTTCTTGCGGCTCGGGCTCGGTTTTGAACGGGTAGGGTGGCAATTCTATTTTTGCGCTATGGGCGCCGAATTGCGTGATGGTCCCGGTATGACGTTGATCACCCGTCACGGTGAATTCAAAGTTGTACACACGTGCCAGACGTTTGCGGCCGTTGCCATCGTGGATGAACCCGATTCTTTTAAGTGCGACATTTTCATCCAGCAACTCGATATCGAGTTTTTTGCAGTGTTGCTTAACCCGCTCCAGCGCCCGCTCGCGCATACCGTGGTTATGCCACAGCCAGGCAGCGCCAGTGGCCAGCAGCATTAGCACAAACATATTTCCAAGGGTCAGCATTACGTGTGCTCCAACAGGTTCAGCCCAGCTTAACTGCGTCTTCAGCCTGTCGTACAGGCTGCTTTTCATCGCATACTGCGTGGCTTGAATCCACCCGTAGTCTGGAATCCGGCATGAAACGTACACCTCATTTACTCGCGATCCAATCCCACGTGGTTTTCGGCCATGCCGGCAACAGCGCAGCCGTTTTTCCTATGCAGCGCCTCGGGGTGAATGTGTGGCCTTTGAACACGGTGCAGTTCTCTAATCACACCCAGTATGGCCAATGGACAGGCGAAGTACTGGCTCCTGAACACATTCCTGCGCTGGTGGAAGGGATTGCTGCGATTGGTGAGTTGGGCAATTGTGATGCGGTCCTGTCGGGCTACCTGGGCAGCGCCGCCCAAGGGCAGGCCATATTGAGAGGGGTGGCGCGCATCAAGGCAATCAACCCTCAAGCACTGTATCTGTGTGATCCGGTGATGGGGCATCCTGAAAAAGGCTGCATCGTGGCCCAAGAGGTCAGCGACTTCCTGCTCGACGAAGCCGTCGCGATGGCGGATTTCCTGTGCCCTAATCAATTGGAGCTGGACAGTTTCTGTGGCCGCCATCCGCAATCATTGTTCGATTGCCTGGCGATGGCGCGCAGCCTTTTGGCGCGCGGACCAAAGGCCGTGCTGGTGAAGCATTTGGCTTATCCCGGCAAGCCGGTAGAGAGCTTTGAGATGTTGTTGGTGACGGCTGAGGGCAGTTGGCACCTGAGGCGTCCTCTGTTGGCCTTCCCGCGTCAACCTGTGGGCGTGGGTGACCTGACGTCCGGATTGTTCCTGGCGCGCGTGTTATTGGGGGACAGCCTGGTTGCGGCCTTTGAGTTCGCGGCCGCAGCGGTGCATGAAGTCCTTCTTGAAACGCAGGCCTGCACCAGTTACGAGTTGCAACTGGTGCGGGCCCAGGACCGCATTGCTCATCCGCGTGTGCGGTTTGAGGCTGTGCCGATCGATTTTTAGTCGTTTCGCCCCTAGAGGGCGTTACATCGATTCGTCTTTCAACTCACGGTAGCGCTGTTCCAGTTCCTGGCGGATCTGGCGGCGTTGCTTGCCCTGGATGAAACGACGCTTGTCTTCACTGTTGAGCGGCTGCAAAGGCGGGACAGCGGCTGGTTTACGAGCGTCATCGACAGCGACCATCGTGAAAAAGCAGCTGTTGGTGTGGCGCACCGAGCGTTCACGGATATTCTCGGTAACGACTTTGATCCCGACTTCCATTGACGTGTTGCCGGTGTAGTTGACCGACGCCAGGAAGGTCACCAGTTCACCGACATGAATCGGCTCACGAAAAATAACCTGATCCACTGACAAAGTGACCACATAGCGGCCCGCATAGCGGCTGGCGCAAGCGTAAGCGACTTCGTCGAGGTACTTGAGCAATGTTCCACCGTGAACATTGCCAGAGAAGTTGGCCATGTCCGGGGTCATCAAGACCGTCATCGATAGTTGGGCGTTTCCGGGTTCCATAGCAGCAGGCTCGCGGTTGTGTTGCAGCAGTGAAATGGGCATCTCTACGGATACTTGTCGATTTTTGAAACAGTATTTAACGGGACGCTGCGGTTTTGACTGCCGTCACGCTTGGGTGCATCTGTTTCCATATATTGCACTGCCTTTTTAGGGGAAGTCGCGGTGTTAACCTGCAAAAGCCCGACAAACGGGTAATTCCTACATTTAAAACGGTTTGTACATACAGCCTAATGGGCTGTGCCTGACGTTCTGTTGTTGTGTAACCATTGAGCAAGGAGCCCACGCCATGCATGCCATCAGTTTTATTCAGGATCTGGCAGTCATCATGCTGGTCGCGGGTGTAGTGACCATCCTTTTCCACCGTTTCAAGCAACCGGTGGTGCTTGGTTATATTGTTGCGGGTTTTATTATCGGCCCGCATACCCCGCCTTTCGGCTTGATCCATGATGAAGAGACAATTAAAACCCTCGCCGAGCTGGGGGTGATTTTTTTGATGTTTTGCCTGGGGCTGGAGTTCAGCCTGCGCAAGTTGTTCAAGGTGGGGGCCACGGCTTTTATCGCAGCGTTTATGGAAATTACGCTGATGATCTGGATCGGCTATGAAATTGGCCGCTGGTTCGACTGGAACACCATGGATTCGCTGTTTTTGGGGGCGATCCTGGCCATTTCGTCGACCACCATCATCGTTAAAGCGCTTAACGATCTGAAGATGAAAAACGAACGCTTTGCGCAGCTTATTTTTGGCGTATTGATCGTTGAGGACATCTTGGGTATCGGGATCATTGCGCTGCTGTCGAGCATTGCAGTCAGCGGCAGTGTCAGTCCCGAAGAGGTGTTTTCGACGGTCGGCAAACTGTCGCTCTTTATGATCGTAGCGCTGGTCATCGGCATTTTGCTGGTACCGCGAGTGCTGGCTTACGTGGCCCGGTTTGAGAGCAATGAAATGTTGCTGATTACCGTGCTCGGGCTGTGTTTTGGCTTTTGCCTGCTGGTGGTAAAGCTGGAATACAGCATGGTTCTTGGAGCCTTTTTGATCGGCGCCATCATGGCTGAATCTCGGCAGTTGCTGAAAATAGAACGCCTGATCGAGCCGGTGCGTGATCTCTTCAGCGCTATTTTTTTCGTCGCCATCGGGCTGATGCTCGATCCGGCAATCCTTTGGGAATATGCGCTGCCGATCGTGGTGATCACCATCGCAGTAGTGCTGGGAAAAATGCTTTCCTGCGGTCTTGGCGCGTTTATCGCTGGTAATGACGGACGTACTTCGTTGCGCGTAGGGATGGGGCTTTCTCAGATAGGCGAGTTTTCATTCATTATTGCGGCGCTGGGTATGACTCTTCAGGTCACCAGCAGCTTCCTGTACCCCGTAGCCGTCGCGGTATCGGTGTTGACGACCCTGATGACGCCTTACTTGATACGCGCCGCAGACCCGCTCTCGCTGAAGCTGGCGAAAGTGGTCCCTGGCCGGTTGTCACGGGTATTCGGGTTGTATGGAGAATGGTTGCGAAGTATTCAGCCTCAGGGACAAGGGGCGTTATTGGCGGCCATGATCCGAAAAATCCTGCTGCAGGTTGGCGTAAACCTGGCATTGGTTATCGCTATTTTCTTTGCGGGTGGTTATTTCGCTCCCAGGATCGGGCGCTATTTACAGGGCTGGATTCTGGAGCCGAGCTGGCAGAACGGGATGATTTGGGGGGCCGCGTTATTACTGTCGCTGCCGTTCTTGATTGCGGCATACCGCAAGCTCAAGGCGCTATCGATGTTACTGGCAGAGATGGGGGTCAAGCCTGAAATGGCCGGACGTCATACGCAGCGTGTGCGTAAGGTGATCGCTGAAGTGATCCCGCTGCTGTCGTTGCTGGTGATCTTTTTGCTGCTCTCGGCATTGTCCGCGAGCATTTTGCCTACCAAAGAGCTGCTGATGGTCATTGCTGTGGTAGCGGCGGGTGTCGTTGCGGTGCTGTGGCGCTGGTTTGTCCGCGTCCATACGCGCATGCAGGTTGCGCTGTTGGAGACGCTGGACAATCACAAGGATAATGGCCAATGACCGCCCGCTGACCAATGGCTGGAAAGCGGGCTTGCCGAGGCAGGTATCAGCTTTCCAGCCAGACGTCCCGCGCCCAGTGCCAGACTGATTCCCAGGTTTCTTCGGTAACCAGTTCTTCTTCACCGGACCATAAAACGACGGTGCCGTCTTCTTCAACACAGTAGTAGTCGTCGCCGTCCTGGCAGATCGGGATCAGTTCGCGTGGGACGCCCAGGTCCCAAGCGGTCGCAGCGACTTCTGGCAGGTAGGTGTGGGACTGCGGATCGGTCACGGTGACCGGTTCCAGGCTGCCGTACACCACATCACTGACGGTCAGCAAAAATTCTCTGAAGACAAACGGGATGTCGATGAACAATTGCTCTTCGATTTCCACCAACTGGTCTTCCTCAGGCAGTTCCAAAGGAACTGGCACAGGCTCGTTTTTTTCGCGTAGCTCTTCGATGATTTCTTCCACGACCTCAATCCTCATACTCTATGGCGCGGTTTATATGACGCGCTTTATACAGTAGCTCGTTATAAGTGCAATCGTGAAATGCAAAGCCCCGGACAAGTCCGGGGCTTTGGGTGTAGCAGGTGATGCGTGCAGGATCAGCCGTTTTGGCGAATACCGGCGACCAGCCACGGCTGGTTTTCACCTTGCTGGCGTTCCATGTTCCAGCTTTCGCTGAAGACTTCACCCTGATCAAAGCGCGAGGACTTCGATACGCCGCTGAAGGTCAGCGTGGCGATGGTTTTGTCTGCGCGATCATCCAGACCGTCCAGTTGCACGGTCAGATTGTCGATGTAGGTGGACTGGAAACCATCCCCCAGGTCGGCACGCTCGCGCTTGAGGAAATCGAGCATTTGCGGAGTTACGAACTCGGCGATTTTGTCCATTTCATTGGCATCCCAGTGCTGTTGCAGGGATTGGAAATGGTTGCGCGCAGCTTCCAGGAAGCTTTGTTCGTTGAACCAGGCCGGTGCGTTGATCACCGGACGTGCTGCCGAACTGCCGCCGAAGATCGACGGAGCTGCAGGCTTGGCATCGAAGGCTTCACGTTGCATCGGTGCGTGACCGGCAGGCGCCATGAAAGTCTGTTGTTTACGACGACGCGCGGCGATGAAGCGAAAGATCAGGAAGGCAATGACTGCCATGATCAGGATGTCGAAGATCTGCATGCCCTGGAAGCCGTCGCCCATGAACATGGAGGCCAGCAGGCCGCCAGCAGCGAGGCCGGCCAAAGGGCCTAACCAGCGCGAAGCACCACCGGCCTTGGCTGCTGCGCCCGCAGCAGCAGGAGCGGCGGCTGGAGCGGCTGGAGCGGCTTGGCGAGTTTGGTGGCTAGGGGCCGAACCAAAACTCTTGCCACCGCCGAAGCGTTTGGCGTTTGCGTCGAGGCTCATCGTCAAGCCGATGCACAACGCCATGGCGATGCTAAGAAAACGTTTCATAAAGGGTTCCCATTTGTGGATGACACGCGCGCCATGTTGCACAGGTGAGGTGTGTCTGGCTAGCGCTAGAGTGTTTCGGGCTTTTGCCTAGTTGTAGGTAGGACGAGTCTCTATATTTTGTAGGTATAGATGAATGTCTCGATGGCAAAGCCCGTGATGAAGTACTCGAGCCGACTCTGGCAAAGAGGGCGGACAACGCCGCAAAGGTAGCTGGCAACAGGGCCCAGAATGTTCAGGAGGAAAATACACCTGAGCCCATGTTGTTCACTTTATCGTCTGAAGGCTGTCGTGTTGCTGTCAGACAGCCTCAAGTTTGGCATAGCCCATCATCAGCCACTTGCTGCCTTCGGAGAAGTTAACTTGCACCCGTGCTTGAGCGCCAGCGCCCTCAAAGTTGAGGATAACGCCTTCACCAAACACGGCGTGCTTCACCATCTGACCGAGTTTGAATTCGGTTTCAGGGATCTCTGACCCGCCAAACAAAGTGCTGGCGCTTTGCTTTTGGCCGCCGCCGAAAGGACGGCTGACGCTGTTGGACAGCCGAACTTCCTGAATCAGGCCTTTGGGTACTTCACGGACGAAACGCGAAACCTTGTTATAGGTTTCGCTACCGTACAAGCGTCGGGTTTCAGCATAAGTCATGACCAGATTGTGCATGGCCCGAGTGATGCCCACGTAGGCCAGACGGCGTTCTTCTTCAAGGCGGCCGGGTTCTTCCAGGCTCATCTTGTGAGGGAACAGACCTTCTTCCATGCCGACCAGGAACACATACGGAAATTCCAGCCCTTTGGCGCTGTGCAGCGTCATCAACTGGATGCCGTCTTCATGTTCTTCAGCCTGTGTGTCACCGGCTTCCAGCGAGGCGTGACCGAGGAAAGCCGCCAGAGGCGACAGTTCTTCGTCTTCGTCATTGCTTTCGAAGTTGCGCGCCGCGCTGACCAGTTCCTCAAGGTTCTCTACCCGGGCCTGGCCTTTTTCGCCTTTTTCCGCCTGGTGGTAGGCAATCAGCCCGCTTTGTTCAATCACGGTTTGGGTCATCAGATGCAGAGGCATCTCCATGACTTTTGCCGACAGGTTTTCGATCAGTTCGACAAAGCCGGCGATGGCGCCCGAAGCGCGACCGGGCAGGGCTTTATTGGCGATCAGTTGGCGCATCGCTTCCCACATCGACACGTCGCTGTGTCGAGCATGTTCGCGAATGGCTTCGACGGTTTTTTCGCCGATGCCGCGAGCCGGTACGTTGATGACCCGCTCTAGAGCGGCGTCATTGCCTCGACCTTCCAGCAGGCGCATATAAGCCATGGCATTTTTGATTTCGGCCCGCTCGAAGAAGCGTTGGCCACCGTAAATACGGTACGGAATACGCTCACGCAGCAGCGCTTCTTCAAGCACACGTGATTGGGCGTTGGAGCGGTACAAAATAGCGATATCGCTGTGAGCAAGACCGGTTTTCAGGGCGCTTTCGATGGTTTCGACAACGTAACGTGCTTCGTCATGTTCGTTGAAGGCTGCGTATAGATTGATCGCTTCGCCTTCGCCGCCGTCGGTCCACAGCTCTTTGCCCATACGTCCGCTGTTATTGGCAATCAGGGCGTTGGCCGCTTTGAGGATGCCGGCGGTGGAGCGATAGTTTTGCTCCAGGCGGATGGTTTCGGCATCCGGGAAGTCGGTCGAGTACTGGTAGATGTTCTCAATCTTGGCGCCGCGCCAGCCATAAATCGACTGGTCGTCATCCCCTACGACCATCAGGCTGTCGCCGCCCTGGGCCAGCAATCGTAGCCACGCATACTGGACGGCGTTGGTGTCCTGGAATTCGTCCACCAGAATATGCCGGAAACGCTTCTGGTAATGCGCCAGCAAGCCCGGATGGTCACGCCAAAGATCCAGGGCACGCAACAGCAGTTCAGAGAAGTCGATGACGCCTGCGCGTTGACAGGCAACTTCGTAGGCCTCGTAGATGTTGCGCATGGTGGCCAGGAACAAGTCGCCGCTGGCTTGAATATGTTTAGGGCGCAGACCTTCGTCTTTTTGACCGTTGATAAACCATTGTGCCTGACGCACTGGCCAACGTTGTTCGTCCAGCCCCAGTTCACGAATCACACGTTTGACCAAGCGTTGCTGGTCATCGCTGTCGAGAATCTGGAAGGTCTGGCTCAGTCCGGCTTCTTGCCAGTGCGCCCGCAGCAGACGATGCGCGAGGCCGTGGAAGGTGCCTACCCACATGCCGGCCGGGTTGATGCCCATGAGCTGTTCGATGCGGTGGCGCATCTCGGCAGCGGCCTTGTTGGTGAAGGTCACCGACAGCACAGAGTGCGGGGAGGCGTTTTCGACCTGGATCAACCAGGCGATACGGTGCACCAACACACGGGTTTTGCCGGAACCTGCGCCGGCCAGAACCAACTGACGCCCGACACTGGCCGTGACGGCCTGACGTTGGGCATCGTTGAGGGAATTTAACAAGAGAGAGAGATCATCGCGCATCGGCGCATTCTAGGGTGCTGGCTCAAACCGGGCAAACCCCAATGCGGCTTAGTGTTGTCCTGTGCTCGTCCGTCCGTCGAGGTCTTGGGTTGAGTGCTTCAAAACGGAGCACGCAATGCGGCCTTATTCAGCATATTTATTTCATCTATTTAATGACGCGTCACCGTTTGGCCGCAGGCATTGCTTGTGTATGCTCGGGCAACTTTTGGTTGATCCACTGATAAGAATTTTGCCGATGATTCAGAGTTTCAGCTCTCAGGGTGTTTTTTTCGGCATTGGGCTGGGATTTTTCCTGGCACTGCTGGGCGTTTTCGGCTGGCAAGTGAGTCTGACCAACCGGCGCCGTCAGGCGCGTCATGCACACCCTCACGCATTATTCGAAGACTTGCAGCTCGCCAATGTACGCAGTGAGCAGCTGAATGCAGAGCTGGTGCGGGAGGTGGAACAGCGTCACCTGGCCGCCACCGTATTTGAAGCGGCCAGTGAAGGCATTGTCATTCTCGATCCGTCTTACACCGCATTGACGGTCAATCGGGCTTTTAGTCATATCAGCGGTTACTCCGTAGAAGAGTTGATCGGGCGTCGAGTGGATGAGCTGGCCTGTTGCCGCGATGCCAGTCGACATTTTCCGACCATTCAAATTTCGCTGGATCAACTGGATCGCTGGCAAGGCGAACTGGTTGAGACGCGAAAGAACGGCGAGCTGTATCCACAATGGCTTCAGCTCAAGGTGGTACGGGATGATAGCGGGCACATCAGCCATATTGTGGCGTTTGTCAGCGACCTCTCGGCGCGACGAGAGTCCGAAGCACGTGTGCGTCACCTCACGCATTTCGATGAACTGACCGGCCTGGCCAATCGGCTGTTATTCAAAGAGCGTCTGGAGGAGGCCAATCTGCGTGTGCGGCAGGGCTCGCGCAGCCTGGCGTTGCTGCACATCAACCTTGACCGCTTCAAACTGCTCAACGACAACCTGGGGCATGAACTGGCTGATCAAGTCCTGCAAAAAGTTGCGAAACGGATGGTCAAGGCCATGCCTGAAGCCGTCACAATCGCGCGTCTGTCGGGTGATGAGTTCGCGGTGTTGTTCGATGCTTATGGCAGCCTGACCAGCCTGGCGCGAGTCGCCACCCGCCTGCTGAGCAAGCTGAGCCGGCCGCTGGTGATTGAAGACCATGAACTGGTCATCAGTGCCTCCATCGGTATCAGCCTGGTATCTGACATCGCGCGGGATGCTGGCACGCTGGTCAATCAGGCAAACAAGGCCATGCAGCAGGCCAAGCATCTGGGCGGCGGTCGTTTTCAATTTTTTAGTCATAGCCTGCAACACAGCACCTTTGAGCGGTTGCAGTTGGAAAATCAGCTGCGTAAAGCCATCGCCGAACATCAGCTCAAGGTTTTTTATCAGCCCAAGTTATGCCTGGCGACAGGGAAGCTGCAGGCTGCCGAAGCGTTGGTGCGTTGGGATCACCCGCAATTGGGCCGCGTCCCCCCAAGCGACTTTATTGGTCTGGCCGAAGAGACAGGGCTGATCGGTGCCATCGGCGAGTTTGTGCTGCGTGAAGCCTGCCGGCAGGCGTGTGAGTGGCAGCGCGAAGGGCTGGCGCCCATTCGGGTGTCGGTGAACCTGTCGGGGCATCAGTTGCGCCAAGGGACGTTGGTAAGTCTGGTACGTCAGGTATTGGAGGACACCGGTCTGGCGCCGCATTTCCTGGAGCTGGAGTTGACGGAAAGTCAGTTGCTCGAGAATGTTGAATACGTCATTGCGACGTTCCAGCAATTGCACAGGCTGGGGGTGAAGCTGTCGATCGATGATTTCGGTACCGGTCATTCATCACTCAGTTACCTCAAGCGTTTTGAGGTGGACTACGTGAAGATTGATCAGACGTTTATTCAGGGTGTTGGTCGCTGCAGCGAAGACGAGGCTATCACGGTGGCGATCATTGCAATGGCCCACAGCCTTGATCTAAAAGTGGTGGCCGAAGGTGTCGAAGATGAAGTGCAACTGGCATTTCTCAAGGCTCAACACTGTGACGAAGTGCAGGGGTACTTGATCAGTTGCCCGGTCAACTCACTGGAATTGAGTGATTTATTGCGTAGAAATGTAGTCTTTTTGTAGTGCGGTAAAGGGCTACATAGCGCAAAAGCTGCGTGATTGTGGGGCAGGAAGGGCTTGGTTCGTGTGGATTGACTGGGCAGAAAGCGAATTCTTGTAGTATAACTACAAGATTGCTACATCCCCGGTAGCCAACCTTTCCAGACCGAGTCCTGCCCTTTGAACTTGCTGCAACATATTGCCCAGTCACGCCACTTGTTACGTAAATCGGAACTCAAGGTCGCCGATCACGTGCTGCTTGATCCTGCGGCTGTTATGCACAGTTCCATGGCCGACCTTGCCCACAGTGTTGGCATCAGCGAGCCGACCATCGTGCGCTTTTGTCGGGCGATCGGGTGTTCAGGATTTCAGGACCTTAAACTCAAACTGGCGCAGAGCCTTGCGGCAGGTGCCAGTTTTGGTCAGTTTGCGATCCATGAAGACGACTCTGTGGCTGACTACAGCCTGAAGATTTTCGATACCACGCTGCACACCTTGATGGATGTGCGCGAAAAGCTGGACCCGGTTGCGCTGCAGCGTGCCGTGACAGCCATGTCGCAAGCCCAGCGGGTCGAATTTTATGGTTTTGGAGCGTCGGGCGCGGTGGCGGCTGATGCCCAGCACAAGTTTTTTCGCCTGTTGCTGACCGCAGCGGCTTATTCCGACCCGCACATGCAGGCCATGTCGGCTGTCACCTTAAAGCCCACCGATGTGGCGATTTGCATCTCCCAGTCCGGGCGTTCCAAAGATTTGCTGATCACCGCCAATCTGGTGCGTGAAAGCGGCGCGACCCTGATCACCTTGTGCCCGAGTCAAACCCCGCTGGCCGAGCTCGCGACCGTCAATCTGGCGATTGATGTCCACGAAGATACCGAAATCTACACCCCTCTGACTTCGCGCATTGCCCATCTGGTGGTGATTGACGTGCTGGCGATGGGCGTAGCCATGGCTCGGGGTCCGAGCCTGGTCAACCACCTCAAAAGCGTCAAGCGCAGCCTTCGGAGTTTGCGACTTTCACCCAAGTCATTGAAAAATATCGAAGATTAAGCATTTTCGCGTCCGCTTTAGTCGAACCTGTAATCCGGCTTCATGAGGGTCTGCGGTTTTAATTGCAGCCTTCGGGAGCGGTTTCAAGATTGGGTTCGAACGATAGCGTTCATGTTTTTGTCATCCTGCCTTCGCCAAGCCGTCACAAACAAAGTCCATCGTGAAGCTCCCGTATACGCCTTGGGAGACTCGAAATGGCTCAGTCCTACGAAGAACGCAATAGCGCCGTCAAAACTCGCCGTCAGCAGGAAGATCAGCGCCGCATGGCCTTCCGTCGCGCGATTGAAGACCATACGAGCCAGCGCCAACTGCGCCTGGAAACGGCTGATTACCCCGATCTCAATGGGATCAACTATTGGCAGGCCGCGCCGGCAAGTGACCGGAGAAGCGCTCGACCAGCGCGCTGATTAACAGGCGCTCACTGCGAATAAACCCCAGAAATGCATGGGCTACCGGTGACAGGCGCTTGGCTTTGGCCTGCACCACGCACCAGCTGCGATACAGCGGCAACTCTTCGATCGGCAGCTCGCGCAGCAGGCCGGTCGCCAGCTCCAGGCTGACGGCGTGGCGCGTCAACAAGGCCACGCCCAACCCGGCCACTGCACACTCACGCTGAGCATCGGTAGAAGCCACTTCCAGGGTCTGGCTGAAGTGCACACGCTTTTCTTTGAAATACTCTTCGCAGGCAAGGCGTGTGCCTGAGCCCTGTTCGCGCATCAGCAACGTAAAGGGTTCCAGATCTCTTAAATACAAAGGGCCCTGCGCGCACAGCGGATGGTCGGCCGGTGCAACCGCGATGATCGGGTTATTCAAAAAGGGCAAAAACTCCAGGCCCATGTCCTGCGGCACCATCGACATGATCACCAGGTCATCGCGGTTATCAGACAGTCGGCGCACGGCCTGTGCCCGATTCACCACTGTGAGTTGCAAATTCACTTCCGGGTGCTGGCGTTTGAAGGCCGCAAATAAATGCGGAATAAAATATTTGGCACTCGATTCAACCGCTAATTTCAGTTGCCCCTGCAGTGACCCCAGCATGTCCGACAGCTGCATATCGAGGTTTTCCAGCCGCCCGAAAATATCTCTGCTGGCTCGCTGAAGCGCTTCAGCGGCCTCGGTCATGTATAGCTTTTTGCCGACGTAATCGAATAAAGGTTGCCCAATCAGCTCTTCAAGCTGGCGAATTTGTAGGCTCACGGCTGGTTGTGTCAGAGACATTTCTTCAGCTGCGCGGCTGTAAGAACGTAAATCGCAGACTTCATTGAAGATTTGAAGCTGGCGTAATGTGATACGCATCAATGACTTACGCATTTTTATGCTCTTATTGGAGGCGATGAGTCCTTCAACTATAAGTCTTTGCTTATGATCAGCCCAAGAATTATTGATTTTTATTAATCACTACACAGGACTAGTGTGACAACGCAACGGTTCAGACACATTTGGACACGTGCCGACTTGGTCTAGCAGGTCGTTTGTTCCATGGGCTTTAGGAAACCTCCAAGTGATAAAAAAGATCCTGATCGCCAACCGCGGAGAAATTGCCGTCCGTATCGTGCGCGCTTGTGCCGAGATGGGTATTCGCTCAGTTGCGGTCTATTCCGAAGCTGACCGGCATGCTTTGCACGTAAAACGTGCCGATGAATCACACAGCATTGGTGATGACCCGCTGGCCGGTTACCTCAACCCGCGCAAGCTGGTGAACCTGGCAGTTGAAACCGGTTGTGATGCCTTGCATCCCGGTTACGGCTTTTTGTCAGAGAATGCCGAGCTGGCTGATATCTGCGCTGAGCGCGGGATCAAGTTCATCGGGCCGGCGGCTGAAGTCATTCGCCGCATGGGTGACAAGACCGAAGCGCGCCGCAGCATGATCAAGGCGGGTGTACCGGTTACCCCGGGCACTGAAGGCAACGTTGCCGACATCCATGAAGCATTGCTCGAAGGCGAGCGCATTGGCTATCCGGTCATGCTCAAGGCCACCTCGGGTGGTGGCGGTCGTGGTATTCGTCGCTGCAACAGCCGTGAAGAGCTTGAACAAGCGTTCCCGCGAGTGATCTCTGAAGCCACCAAAGCTTTCGGCTCGGCTGAAGTATTCCTCGAAAAATGCATCGTTAACCCCAAGCACATCGAAGCCCAGATTCTTGGCGACAGCTTTGGCAACGTGGTGCACCTGTTTGAGCGCGATTGCTCGATCCAGCGCCGTAACCAGAAGCTCATCGAAATCGCCCCAAGCCCTCAGCTGACCCCGGAGCAGCGCGCCTACATCGGTGACCTGTCTGTGCGCGCAGCCAAGGCCGTGGGTTACGAGAACGCCGGTACCGTGGAGTTCCTGCTCGCCGAAGGCGAGGTGTACTTCATGGAGATGAACACTCGAGTACAGGTGGAACACACCATCACCGAAGAAATCACCGGCATCGATATTGTTCGCGAGCAGATTCGCATCGCCTCCGGCCTGCCGCTGTCGATCAAGCAAGAAGATATCCATCACCGGGGTTTTGCCCTGCAGTTCCGAATCAACGCTGAAGATCCGAAAAACAACTTCCTGCCCAGCTTCGGCAAGATCACCCGTTACTACGCGCCCGGCGGTCCTGGCGTGCGTACCGACACGGCGATCTACACCGGTTACACCATTCCACCGTATTACGACTCCATGTGTCTGAAGCTGGTGGTGTGGGCCCTGACTTGGGAAGAGGCGATGGACCGTGGTTTGCGTGCCCTCGACGACATGCGTCTGCAAGGGGTGAAGACCACCGCCGCGTATTACCAGGAAATTCTGCGTAACCCGGAATTCCGTAGTGGTCAGTTCAATACCAGCTTCGTAGAAAGCCACCCTGAACTGACCAACTACTCGATCAAGCGCAAACCCGAAGAGCTGGCTCTGGCCATCGCTGCTGCCATCGCCGCCCACGCAGGCCTGTGAGGAATATTTCAATGTCCAAGAAGATTTTCGTAACTGACACCATCCTGCGTGATGCTCACCAGTCGCTGCTGGCCACTCGCATGCGCACTGAAGACATGCTGCCGATCTGCGACAAGCTCGACAAAGTCGGCTACTGGTCCCTGGAAGTGTGGGGCGGTGCCACCTTTGACGCTTGCGTACGTTTCCTTAAAGAAGACCCGTGGGAGCGTCTGCGCCAGTTGCGTGCGGCCTTGCCTAACACGCGCCTGCAAATGCTGTTGCGTGGGCAGAACCTGCTGGGTTATCGCCATTACAGCGATGATGTGGTCAAAGCGTTTGTGGCCAAGGCTGCGGTGAACGGGATCGACGTGTTCCGCATCTTTGATGCCATGAATGACGTGCGCAACCTGCGCGTCGCTATCGAGGCGGTCAAAGCTGCCGGCAAGCATGCTCAGGGCACCATCGCGTACACCACCAGCCCTGTGCACACCACTGAAGCGTTTGTGGCTCAGGCCAAGCAAATGGAAGCCATGGGTTGCGACTCGGTGGCAATCAAGGACATGGCCGGCCTGCTGACGCCGTTCGCGACGGGCGAACTGGTCAAGGCGCTGAAAGCTGAAATCAGCCTGCCGATTTTCATTCACTCCCACGACACCGCCGGGCTGGCTGCCATGTGCCAGCTCAAGGCGATCGAAAACGGTGCTGACCATATCGACACCGCGATCTCCAGCTTCGCCTGGGGTACCAGCCATCCGGGAACCGAATCGATGGTTGCAGCCCTTAAAGGCAGCGAATACGACACCGGTCTGGATCTGGCGCTGCTGCAGGAAATTGGCATGTACTTCTACGCTGTGCGTAAGAAGTATCACCAGTTTGAAAGCGAATTCACGGCTGTCGACACCCGTGTTCAGGTCAACCAGGTGCCGGGCGGGATGATTTCCAACCTTGCCAACCAGCTCAAAGAGCAAGGCGCTCTGAACCGCATGAGCGAGGTGCTGGCCGAGATCCCGCGCGTGCGTGAAGATCTGGGCTTCCCTCCGCTGGTGACGCCGACCTCGCAAATTGTCGGCACCCAGGCGTTCTTTAACGTGCTGGCGGGTGAACGCTACAAGACCATCACCAACGAAGTGAAGCTGTATCTGCAAGGTGGCTACGGCAAGGCACCGGGTGTGGTGAATGAGAAGCTGCGCCGTCAGGCCATCGGTAACGAAGAGTTGATCGATGTGCGTCCGGCTGACTTGCTCAAGCCTGAAATGGTCAAGCTGCGTGGTGAGATTGGTGCGCTGGCCAAATCCGAAGAAGACGTGCTGACCTTCGCCATGTTCCCTGACATCGGTCGCAAATTCCTTGAAGAGCGTGCTGCAGGTACTTTGTCCCCAGAAGTGTTGCTGCCAATCCCGGAAGCGGGTGGTGTCAGCAAGGCGGGCGGTGAAGGTGTGCCAACCGAGTTCGTGATCGACGTGCACGGTGAAAGCTACCGCGTCGACATTACCGGTGTTGGCGTTAAGGCTGAAGGCAAGCGCCACTTCTACCTGTCCATCGACGGTATGCCGGAAGAAGTTGTGTTTGAACCGCTCAACGAATTCGTCGGCGGCTCTGCAAGCAAGCGCAAGCAAGCCAGCGAGCCGGGTCATGTCAGCACGGCCATGCCGGGCAACATCGTTGATGTACTGGTCAATGTTGGCGACACCGTCAAGGCAGGCCAGTCGGTACTCATCACCGAAGCCATGAAAATGGAGACCGAAGTACAGGCCGCGATCGCTGGCAAGGTCGTCACCATTCACGTGATCAAGGGTGACCGCGTCAACCCGGGCGAAATTCTTATCGAAATCGAAGCCTGATACGCCTTTGATCCAAACGCTTTAAACCTCGGGGGAGCATGTGCTCCCCTTTTTTTTACCTTGAATTTGATATCTGCACTTTAGTGCAGATATCAAGGTTAAAAGGGCAACTTGTCTGCAATAAAATGCATGAAAGCAAAGGAAATATCGGTATGCCTGCACTATATTGCAGGTATGTGTTATTTCTCGGTCGTGAAAGTGCATTAAATTGCAGGTGACGTTATGGTTCAGCTGACCCTTCAGCTCTACAGTGCCGGCCAATGGCTGGATGCGATGACGCTGGCTTTTCCTGAGCCGGAAAAAGGCCTCGATGGTCCGTGTCGCTTTGGCTATAAACAGGATTATCTGCTGGATAATCTGGGCGCCATCGACAGTCCTTTCGCCGCATCGGTGAGCGCGTGTGTTCCTCTTGAGTGGGATGCCAGACACACGAAGCAGGCCCCGGCGTTTTTGCATGACATCGCGCCTGCGGGTGCGGCGAAAAAAGTGCTGATCAAACAAATAGGCCGTGAAAAGCCGGAGCACCTGAGCGATGACTTGTTTTTGCTGGGGCGAAGCACGCTCGCGCCTATTGGGCATCTGCGAATAAAAGAATCGTTTGAGCGGCTCGATCAGCGTCAGGCGATGGGTTTTTCGCGTGAGGATGTCATCGTTCGTGACAATAGCTTTCTGGAATACGCCCACGAACAGGGTGCGGCGATTGGAGGTGCAACGGGTGCGGGTGGCGAGGCTCCCAAGCTATTGATGGCTGAGGGTGCTGACGGCTTGCTGTACCCGGACGCCACCCTCGCAGACGCTCAGGTTAAACAGCACTGGTTTATCAAGTTTGCCCGCAACCAGGCCCTCGAGCGTGATCAGGTCATTTTGCGCAGTGAGTTTCTTTACTACCAAGCCTTGCAGGCGCTAGGAATTGAAACTGTTCCGGCCCAGGGCCTGGCGTTGGAAGAGGGGCGCAAGCCAAGCCTGTGGATGCAGCGTTTTGACCGTCACATCGAGGCTCAAGGCGTTCAGCGCTACGCCGTAGAGTCGATCTACTCCTTGGCCCAAGTCTCGGAGCCGGGGAGCACCATGACTCATCTGGAAGTTGTCGAGTTGCTGGCCGCCCTTTGGACACAGGCGGGGCAGCAAGCGCAAATCCCGGATTTGGTCGCTGAATATCTGCGCCGCGATCTGCTGAATAAAATTCTGGGCAACAGCGATAACCACGGGCGCAACACTGCGATCATTCGTGGCTCGGATTCGTTTCGCCTGGCGCCGATTTATGACCTGGCGCCGATGGTGATGGATGACGAAGGCATTACCCGAACTACTAAATGGCCTTTGGCTATCGAGGGAGCGGGGGCGGTTGATTGGCGCGCTGCGTGTGATTCATTGCGCGGCGTTATCGACCCGCAATTGGCCTTTGATCGCTTGCGCCACGACGCGCAGCAACTATTGGCATTGCCCGATCTACTCAGCGCCAGCGGCTTACCGGATGTGACGATGAACCATCCGCAAATTGCGCTGAGGAATCTCGATCAGCGACTGCAGGAATGGGGCTTGAAATGACGCTCTCTATCGACGTTCGCCAGGCAAAAATCCAGAGCATTGAAGATGACCTGGCCCAAGGCAAAATCACCTTGGGCGAGGCGGTGAAGCGCTTTCGGGTGGATGTCACTCAGTTGCAGCAAACCCAGTACGCCCGCATGTGCAAAATCTCGGTGCGTACGTTGATTCAAATCGAGCACGACGAAGGTAATCCCACGCTTAAATCCCTGAATGCAGTCTTTAAGCCTTTTGGGTTGCAGATGGGTGTCGTGCGCCGGTCTCGAAAGTTTTAACCCCTGCCTGACACAAAAACGCCCGACAGTCCTTGTCGGGCGTGCTGATCATTTTTTATACAGTTGAGTCTCTGCATTCTTCCAGGGTTCTTATTTGGCCGCTTTCTGGTTGGTTATCCAGTGCCAGCCATTTTTCGAAGCCTGCGGCTATAGGCGCCCATTGTGTACTGATAATGCTGTACCACGTGGTATCACGATTTTTGCCTTTTACCACCATATGCTGGCGAAAAACCCCTTCTAACGTGTACCCCAATCGTACTGCGGTACGCTTGGATCTGGTGTTGTCGTTATTGCACTTCCATTCCAGACGACGGTAGCCCAGTGCGAAGGCTTCCTTGGCCAGCAGGTATACGGCTTCGGTACTTTTCGGCGAGCGCTGCATCGGAGCGCCAAAGGCCACGTGGCCGATTTCGATTCGCCCATGATCAGGAACGATGGACATCAGGCTGAGCAGCCCTTGTGCCTGGCCATTGGATTTATCGATAACGCTGTAGAAATGCGGATCAAGGCTGGCGGCGTGGTTCTTGAGCCAGGCATCGAAGGCGGTGCGCTCGTGGAAAGGTCCGTAGGGCAAGTAGTCCCACAGCTTGGGGTCGCTGTCTGGCCCTTGTAAGGCTAGCCATAATTCATCGCCGTGACGTATCGGGTCTAGCTTTTCCAGACGAATGAAGCGCCCTTCGAGGGGCCTGTTGTCGGGCGCTTGGGCCGGTTGCCAGTGTTGTAGAGATTCCGACATTGCGCGTTCCTTTTTTATGACAAGGCTTTGCGAAACTGAATAAACCCGGGGCGTTCGGCAATACGTTCATAAAGCCGAATCGCCGTGGCATTGGTTTCCTGGGTCAGCCAGTGGACTTTGGCACACTGCGCGGCGCGGGCGGCGGCGTAAACATGTTCGATCAACTGACGGCCGACACCTGTACCGCGCACCTCCGGGCTGGCAAACAGGTCTTGAAGGTAGCAGGAATTACCAATGCTCCAGTTAGAGCGGTGATAGATGTAGTGCACCATGCCCACGGCGGTATCACCCTTCCATGCCAGCGCCAGGTAAGTGGGCTCGGAGGGGTCGAGAAGGCGCTGCCAGGTGGAGTGGGTGACTTCGTCCGGTAACTCGGTCTTATAGAAGCGCAGGTAGGCCTGCCAGAGCGGCAACCACTGATCATGATCGAGGGCCGTTGCGGGTTTGATCTGGATGTGCGGGGACATGGTGCTATTCCTTAGCGATTAAGTGAGCGAGTGCATGGTCATGCGGGTTGTTGCTGGCCAAAAGTCCTTCGCGTACACCGGTTTGATCCTTGATGCTCCGGTTTTGGCTGAGTTTGCGTTTGCCGAGCAGGCGCGTTACGGGCAGCCTGAAACCGACAATCGCCTTGAGCATGCTGTCGATGTAGTCCGCGGGGGCGTCACTGACCGACCAGGGATCCGGGCGTCCAGCTTCGTGTTTGTTGCTCAGGCGACTGACCAGATCCAGGAGGCGCGAGGCGTCATCGAAGACTTCAGCGTGGCCATAGGCATGCACGGCAACGTAGTTCCAGGTGGGGACTGCTTTGCCGTGTTCGGCTTTATCGGGATAAAAAGACGGGCTGACATAGGCCTGTTCGCCAGCGAATACCACCAGCACTTCGGCCCCCTCGGCCAATGCCTGCCATTGCGGATTGGCACGGGAAAAATGTCCGTAAAGCGTGCCGTAGATGCCTTCGTGCGGGTTGAGCAACAAAGGTATGTGGCTGGCTGTCAGGCCTTGGCTGCCGTCGGTGACCAATACGGGCAGCGGGGTGGACTGCATCTGTTCATGCAAGGTGGGCGTGTGCATTTCTTCGAAGGCGCGGGGGATATACATAGAGGTTTTCCTTGGCGAATGTAGGCATCCTAGGCAGGCTATTGGTTTGTTGTAAGAGCCATTAATGGTCATTTTCAGAGGTCCAATTCATGCCTGATTCAGCGCTGTCGATAGCCTTCAACCCGGCCGGTATCGAACTGGACCCTAAGCAAGGGCTGAGCCGGCAGCTTTACCAAGCGTTGCGTCAGCGGGTACTGGATGGGCGTTTAAGCAGTGGCTCGCGGTTGCCTGCAAGTCGTGATCTGGCGGCAGCCTTGGGTATCTCGCGTAACAGCGTGGTACGGGCCTTTGATCAGCTGTATGCCGAGGGCTTTATCGAAGGGCGGGTAGGGGATGGCACTTACGTTGCGCAATTGCCTGAAAAATCCCTGCCGCTAAAAAAGTTGTCCACCAAGTTGTCCACAGGGTTTTCAACAGGCTTATCCCCAGGGTTATCCACAAAAACAGACAAATTACCTGTAATTACATCCAGTAAAGTTATCCACAGTACCGCCTTGAACCGGGTGGCGACGCACTCACTTGACCTGCCTCCCAGCGGTCCTCCCCGAGCATTTCGGGTGGGCGTACCAGCTTTTGACTTATTCCCTTTTGAGGTATGGAGCAAGCTGCAGGCGGCTTTTTGGCGTAAGCCGGACTTGCAGCAGCTGTGCTATGGCGACCCGGCGGGGGATGAGCGTTTACGAGGGCTCATTGCGGCCTATTTACGAACTTCCCGGGGTTTATCGTGTACAGCTGAGCAAATTTTGATCACCAGTGGTGCGCAGCAAGGAATTAGCCTTTGTGCACAGCTGCTGGTTGAGCCGGGTGAGGGGGTGGCTGTGGAAAACCCGGGCTACCGTGCTGCCGCTTATGCCTTTGCGATTGCCGGGGCTCAAGTCCAGGGTGTGGCGGTAGATCAGGACGGTATGAAGTGTTCTGCGCTGGGGCATTTGAGCAACTGTCGGCTGGCCTATGTCACACCGTCCCATCAATACCCGACCGGTGTCACCATGAGCCTGGCCCGGCGACTGGAGCTGCTGGCCTGGGCAGAGCGCACCCAAGGCTGGATCGTCGAAGACGACTACGATGGCGAGTATCGCTATAGCGGTGCACCGCTGGCACCTTTGGCAGCGCTGGATCGGCAAGGGCGGGTGATTTATGTCGGTACCTTTGGCAAGGTCGCCTTCCCGGCATTACGGTTGGGGTATTTGGTATTGCCCGCGGACTTGATCGAGCCATTTGCCCGTCGACGCTCGCTGGATATGCGTCATTCCGAGGTCGGTACCCAGGCGGTGATGGCTGAGTTCATGGCAACGGGACATTTTCAGCGTCATATCCGGCGTATGCGTCGGGCCGCATTGAGCCGGCGTAACGCGTTAATGGCCGATTGGCCATCCGGGCTGGCGGGCGTGGGGGCTTTGCCGAGCATTGTGGCGGGGCTACATGTTGCCGTACCGGTAGCAAGCCTTGAGCGTGAGCAGCAACTGCTGACCCAGGCCGGGGCCGTCGGTGTAGAAATCAACGGGCTAAGTCGTTATTGGCAAGAAGACTCAGCTGAGCCTGTGGATAACCGAGCCGGGTTAGTACTGGGCTTTGCTGCCGTGCCGGAAGGGGACATCAAGGCGGCATTGAAACGATTGAGCGCAGCCTGGGCATGACGTCATCCTTGTAGACGCGAGACAAACCCGCGTCTACAAGGCGGTGCACTGCGTTAAGTTCCGGATTTTATCTTGGTCCATATCCGTGTCCGGACACGCTCGGCTTCGCGTGGCAGCGGAGTGAGGGTGTAGAGCGAGCTCATGGCCGTTTCGGTGGGGTACAAATTAGGGTTGTTGCGAATGGTTGGGGCCACCAGATCAGTAGCGTCTTTGTTCGGATTGGGATAGCCGACAAAATCACTGATCGGCGCAATCACTTTGGGCTCAAGCAAGTAGTTGATGAAGGTGTGGGCGTCTTCCGGATTTTTGGCCCCTTTAGGGATCGCCAGCATGTCGAACCAGATCGGCGCACCTTCTTTAGGCAAGCGCATGTCGACGGTCACACCATTGTTGGCGTCTTTGGCCCGGTTGGCTGCTTGCGAGAAGCTCCCCGAATAACCTACCGCTACGCAGATATCGCCATTGGCGATGTCGGCCATGTACTTGGAGGAGTGGAAGTAGGTGATGTACGGACGAATTTTCATCAGCAAGGCTTCCGCTTTGGCGTAGTCCTTGGGATCGCTGCTATTGGGCGGTAAGCCCAGGTATTGCAGCGCCAGCGGCACTATTTCGGAAGGTGAATCCAGCAACGCGACACCGCATTGCTTGAGCTTGCTGATGTTTTCTTCTTTGAAAATAAGGTCCCAACTGTCGACCGGTGCGTTTTCGCCCAGCGCAGCTTTGACCTTGTCCGGGTTGAAGCCGATCAGAATGGTGCCGTACATATACGGCACGGCGAATTGGTTGCCGGGATCATTGGCCTCGATCAGTTTCATCAGCTTGGGATCCAGGTGGTTCCAGTTGGGCAGTTTACTGCGGTCCAGTGGTTGAAAAACCCCGGCTTCGATTTGCTTGGCCAGAAACACATTGGACGGGACCACCACGTCGTACCCCGAGTTACCGGTCAGCAGCTTGGCTTCCAGTGCTTCGTTGGTGTCGAAGATGTCGTAGATCAGCTTTATCCGGGTGTCTTTTTTAAAGTCGACCAAGGTTTGCGGCGTGATGTAATCGAACCAATTGTAGACCCGCAGGATGCGCTCTTCGGCCTGTACGAGGCTGCTCAGCAAAGCGCTGGCGCATAGGGCGGGAGTCAAGAAACGCGTGAGAGTGCTCATTGTTTTCATTCCTCGGTAGCGCGCTGGAAACCTTCAAGTACGTTGACGGCATTGATGCCGATTTCCTCTACGGCGTATCCCCCCTCCATCACGAACAGAGTGGGTTTTCCCAACTCCGCGATGCGTTCACCCATGCGCAGGTAGTCCGGGCTATCAAGCTTGAACTGAGAAATCGGGTCGTCCTTGAACGTATCGACCCCCAACGAAATGACCAAAACATCAGCGTCGTAGCGTTCGACCTCGGCGCAGGCCTGCTCCAGTGCGGCGCTCCAGCGATCCCAGGCGGAGCCGGCGGCCAGCGGATAATTGAAGTTGAAACCTTCACCGGGGCCTTCACCACGCTCATCGTCGTAGCCCAGAAAAAACGGAAACTCAGCTTCAGGATGGCCGTGAATCGAGGTGAACAGCACGTCATTGCGCTCATAGAAAATCGACTGCGTGCCATTGCCATGGTGATAGTCGACATCAAGGATCGCGACCTTTTGATGGCCTTGATCGAGGAAGGCCTGAGCCGCAATGGCGGCGTTGTTCAGGTAGCAATAGCCGCCCATCAAGTCGCTTGCGGCGTGATGGCCGGGTGGCCGGCACAAGGCGAATGCACTGCGTGCGCCGCGCTGGATTTCTGCCTGAGCGGTCAGGGCCACCTGCGCTGCGCTGTAGGCCGCCTGCCATGTGCCTGCGGTAATCGGTGCACCGCCGTCAAAGCTGTAATACCCCAATTGGCCGTGCAGGCTGGTGGGTAATACCGAGCGCAAGGTGCGGGCGGGCCACGTGTAGGGCAGTAAATCGCCGTCTCGGCCCTGTTCGCTCCAGCGCGCCCACGCGCCCTGGAAAAAATCCAGGTAGGCGGCGCTGTGGATACGCTCCAGGGGGGCGCGGCCAAAGTCTTGCGGAGCAAGTACAGGTCCCAGCGCTCGGGCTTGTACGCGTTGCAGAATATGGTCGGCGCGAGAGGGCATTTCAAAGCACGGCATCAATTGACCGTCCATCAACTCGCAACGGCCGTGATGCAGATGATGATCATCTGAGTAGATTGTCAGCATTTTCTTATTCTCCACAGGCTTAACTGGTGGGTAACAGTCTTGCGGGGTTGGATCTTTCAGAGAACGGCCAGAGCGGCCAAAAGGGGATAAATATGGCCAAAATGATTGACCGAAATTCGCCTTTTTCAAGCGCACGCGTGCCCCTTTTTTGAGCAACAAAGAATACGGGGGCGTTCGGTCATGGCCAGCTGAAACGGCCGATGGGCAAGATTTTTCAGGCGCGAAACTGACTGGGTGATACGCCGCTCCAGCGGATAAACGCGTGTCGAAAACTGGCCGTCTCGCTGAAACCCAGCGTGTCGGCGATCCGGTAAATCGGCCATTCGGTTTCGTTTAGCAGGAGCTTGGCGCGCTCAAAGCGCAGGTCATCGAGCAAGGCCTGGTAGCTGCAGCCCACGGCATGCAGATGCCGGCGCAGGGTGCGAGGTGAGCAGTTCATTTGTTCGGCCAGCCCCTCAACGCCCGGTGCGGCGTGAAGTTGGTCGGCCAGTAGCTGGCGGATTCGGTCTAGCCAGGTCTGGCGACCGGTAAACTCCCTGTTTTGTCTTCGACAACGCTCAGCCATCGCTTGGTGAGTGACGGCATCTGCCAATGGCAAAGGGTGTTCCAGCCAGTGTCTGGCAAAGGCAAATGCATTGTCCGAAGCATCGAAACGGTGCGGGCAGTCGAGGCTCTTGCCGTATTGAGCCCGGTAGTCCGGGGCGCTATGGGCGAACCGCGCAGCCAGCAAGGGCAAAGGCTGACCGAGCAGGTCATTGCAAATAGTCTTCAGTGAAACCAGGCACAGTTCGGTGTTGAAAACAGCCAGTTGCGGGTTCTCTCGGTAGCCATTGGCGCAAAACCAGACAATGTCGTCCTGAACCTCAAGGCTTAAATCGAACAACGTTCCCAGTAGCGCCGGGTAGCACAGGGCCAAGCGTAAAGCGTCACCTAAGGTGGCACTGGTAAGCAGGGCATAACCGAGCATGCCGTATGAAGACACGTGCATGCGTAGCCCCAACTCCAGCCCGATCTCACGCCGTAACGCGACAGCGTTGGCACACACGCGCATCTCTTGGTCGGTAGTGATTCGGCTGTCTGCGCGGCTCAAGTCCGCAGCCCGTATGCCACTACCGGCTAACAGCGCCTCGTTGGGCATGCCTTCGGCCTTGAAGGTGCTGAGCACCAGCGATACTGCATTGAGCGTTGTGAGGTGGGAATGGGGCATGCTCGCTTCCTGCCTAAAGGTGCTGGGAGCGAGCAAGTTATGTGCCGGGAGGGGATGTACTTAAGCCAGCTCTGAACACACGTCCAGTTCGATCAGGCGTCGCACTTCAGCCAAGGGCAAGTCTGCACCCAGCAGGGCGTGCAACTTGCCGAAGACAGCTTCGCGGGTCATGCCGCCGCCCGAGAGCACGCCTGCTCCACGTAAACGACTGCCCGCTTCGTACACGTCCAGCTCCACGCCGCCTTCATGGCATTGGGTAATGGCGACAACTACGATGCCGTCTTTCTGAGCCTGTTGCAGGCTGGCCAGGAATGCCGGGTTGTCGCTTGGGCCGGTGCCGCTGCCGAAGCATTCCAGCACCAGCGCCTGAATGCCACTGCTCAGCATGGCATCCAGTTGTGCGGCGTTGATTCCCGGCACCAGCGGTAATACGCCCACGCAGGCTTCGCGTCGGGGCTGGTTGTAGTTCAGTGCGACAGGGAGCGTCTCGGCCTTGGCAGCACCGCCATTGCGATTGAGCGCCATGAACGGGTTACGTCCGAAGCTGCGCACTTTGGCACAGCGGGTAGGCGCCAGCAGCGCGCCGTGAAAGTACAGCTGCACACCGTGGGGCTGACCTTGTGCGAGGGCCGTCAATGCACCGCGGATATTTTCCCAGGCATCGCTGTCAGGCACACCGGCTGGCAGCATGGACCCGGTGAACAGCACCGGCGCCGGTAGCCCTAGCAGTTGAAAGCACATAGCCGCCGCACTGTAGGCCAAAGTGTCAGTGCCATGCAGGACCAATACCGAGTCGCAGCCGTCCTGTTCGATAGCTTCGACAATCGCGGCACGCAGACGCAGCCAATAAGCAGGCGTCATGTTAGCGCTGTCGATCAGCGGGCTCATTTCGCGAAAGCGCCATTGCGGCACCTGCAGTTGGGGTTGGCTGGCGAGGAATTCACCCATGCGCGCTTCGAAGCCGGACGCGGGTGCCAGGCCGTTGGCGCTGGCTTGCATGCCGATGGTGCCGCCGGTGTAGAGCACCATGACGCGTTGGGCGATGTGATGAGTGGTCATTTATGAGTCCCCATAAGCAAAAACGCAGCGGTTCTGGTCAGAACCGCTGCGTGAGTGTCAGCGTTTGGTCTCTGTGGCCTTGGCGGCCGATCTTGGCGGCCAGGCTTTCAGATCCAGATCCAGATCCGGAAATTTACTGGAATCGAACACAGGTGTCTTGATCCCCGCACAGCGCTGGTCGTCGTAGTCCTTGAGTACACGCATGCAGATTTTGAACAGCATCGCCAAGGCAACCAGGTTGACGAAGGCCAGCATGGTCATGGCGATGTCGGCGAACGCGAAGACGGTTTGCAGGTTTTCGATAGACCCCCAAAAAATCAACACAAGCACCAGCACGCGATAACCAATCAGCGCCTTGCGGCTTTCACCGACCAGAAAGCGCAGGTTGTTTTCACCCAGGTAGTAGTTGTAGAGCATTGAGGTGAACACAAACAGTGCCAGGGCCACGCTGATAAATACACGGCCCCATTCGCCCACAACAGCTGCCAAGGAGTTTTGGGTCAGGGCAATGCCATCGCCTTCAAAGCCCGGTGTGTAGAAACCAGACAGTAGAATCAGCAACGCGGTGCAGGTGCAGATTACGAAGGTGTCGAGGAATACGCTGAATGCCTGAACCACGCCTTGAGCAATCGGGTGATCAACATCGGCCACGGCAGCGACGTTCGGGGCACTGCCCAGACCGGCTTCGTTGGCGAATACGCCGCGTTTGACGCCCATGACAATGGCACTGCCGATCAGGCCGCCAAACACCGGATCAAGGCCGAAGGCGCTCTTGACGATATGGCCCAGCATGGCTGGCACGTGATCGAACTGCAGCACAATCACGTACAGGGTGACTGCGATATAGGCCAGGGTCTTGACCGGAACCAGAAGGTCAGCCACCGAAGCGATACGTTTGATGCCACCGATAAACACCAGACCCAGCAGCACGGCGATGGCCAGGCCCGAGTAGTTGGTTTCAAAGCCGAAGGCATCTTGCAGCGAGTGGGTCACGGCATGGGCTTGCAGGCCCATAAAGGCAAAACCGAAGGTGATCAGCAGCAAGACGGCCATCAGCTGGCCCATCCACTTTTTGCCCAGGCCGTATTTCATATAGAAGGACGGGCCGCCACGCAGCTGACCTTCAGCGTCACGACGCTTGTACAACTGGCCGAGAGAACATTCGATCAGGCTGCTGGACATCCCGACCAGGGCTGTCACCCACATCCAGAATACTGCGCCGGGCCCGCCGAGGGTTACGGCGATGCCGACACCGGCAATGTTGCCTGCACCCACACGGCCTGCCAGGCTCAGCATCAATGCCTGAAACGAACTCAGTTCACCGGCGCTGCTGCGCAAGCTGTCTTTGAATACCGAAAACATGTGCAGGAAGTAACGAAACTGAACGAAACGCGAGCGAATCGTGAAGTAGCCCCCGAGCCCAACCATGAGCACGATGAGCACTTTCCCTGAGAGGAAGTCATTGATGACTTCAAGCATGATTATTCCTCGCTGTTTTTATCTGATGGCAAAACGGCCGGATCGAAATATCGCGTTACATCCCAGGCGAGGGGCGTAAAAGTAGGCGATGGACCCTGGCCATGTTGCTGCTTGGTTTACGATGCTGTTTTCGCGTTGCCAGTGGCTGCTATTGCAGGCCTACACACGCAAGAGGGGCGGCACTATACCTATACGTGTAGGAAGCGTCTCCATAAGCGATTGATTTTTCATGTATCACCCGCCTCTAAACGTGGCAGCAAGCGGTGCTGGCGTTCTGTTTACGGGAGGTCTTTCGGTCGTTGTTGCTGTGTTCGCCCGCGACTGACTAGAGAAAGAAACTCTCAAATTACGGGCAAAAAAAGGGCTCGCAGATGTATCTGCGAGCCCTCAAAAGGTGAGAGGTGTCTAGTCTCTCGACCTGGTGAGCGTGTTACAGCGTTAGGCCTTCAAAGGCACCAGACGCGGGGCAATCATGTTTTCCGGGCGCAGGATGTCGTCGAGCATGGCATCGTCGAGCAAGCCTTCTTCGCGCACCAGTTCCAGCACGCCACGACCGCTTTCGAGGGCGATTCGGGCAATGCGGGTGGCGTTTTCGTAGCCGATGTACGGGTTCAGTGCAGTGACCAGGCCGATCGAGTGCTCGACCAGTTCGCGGCAGCGTGCTTCGTTGGCAGTGATGCCGACGATGCAATGTTCGCGGAGCATGTCCATGGCGCGTTGCAGCAGGCGGATCGAGTCGAAGATCTTGAAGGCGATCAACGGTTCCATCACGTTCAGTTGCAGCTGGCCGCCTTCGGCTGCGATGGTCAGTGCCAGGTCGTTACCGATGATCTGGAAGGCCACTTGGTTAACGGCTTCCGGGATAACCGGGTTGACTTTGCCAGGCATGATCGAGCTGCCAGGCTGACGCGCAGGCAGATTGATCTCGTTGATGCCGGTGCGTGGGCCGCTGGACAGCAGGCGCAGGTCGTTGCAGATTTTCGACAGCTTGACCGCGGTACGCTTGAGCATGCCGGAGAACAGTACGAAGGCGCCCATGTCCGAGGTGGCTTCAATCAGGTCGGCTGCCGGAACCAGCGGATGGCCGCTGATGGTCGCCAGACGTTGAACGGCCAGGTGCTGGTAACGCGGGTCGGCGTTGATGCCGGTACCGATGGCGGTACCGCCCAGGTTCACTTCGGTCAGCAGTTCAGGTGCCAGTGTTTTCAGGCGCGCCAGGTCTTCACCCAGGGTCGTGGCGAAAGCACGGAACTCTTGGCCCAAGGTCATTGGCACGGCGTCTTGCAGCTGGGTACGGCCCATCTTCAGGACGTGGCTGAACTCTTCACCTTTAACGGCGAATGCCTGGATCAGGCTATCGAGGCTGGCAAGCATGGCGTCGTGACCCAGCAGCAGACCCAGGCGGATCGCGGTCGGGTAGGCGTCGTTGGTCGACTGCGCCATGTTGACGTCGTTGTTCGGGTGCAGGTACTGATATTCGCCTTTCTGGTGGCCCATGGCCTCCAGCGCGATGTTGGCGATAACTTCGTTGGCATTCATGTTGGTTGAAGTGCCAGCGCCGCCTTGAATCATGTCGACCACGAACTCATCGTGGAAATCGCCGCGGATCAGACGGGCACACGCTTCGCTGATGGCAGCGTGCTTGGCATCGCTCAGATGGCCCAGCTCGCGGTTGGCGTCAGCAGCGGCCTGTTTGACCATTGCCAGGCCTACGACCAGTTTTGGGTAGTGCGAAATCGGGACGCCGGAGAGACGGAAGTTATGCACCGCTCGCAGGGTCTGGATGCCGTAATACGCTTGAGCGGGTACTTCGAGTACGCCAAGCAGGTCTTTTTCGGTACGGAAAGATGCAGCGGAGGACATGATAGAAATCATCTCGATAAGGACCCGGTCTGAGCCGGAACGCTGTGAATCCTAGGCCTGCGCCCAATTTAGGGCCAATGCCTTTAAACACTATCCTATGCATAAACGGCATAATGACGACGTGACGCGGAGAGCGCGTCGAGCGTGTGACCCAAATTGGTGCGCGTCCGGGAGGACTCATGAACCTAGAAAGTAAATGGCTGGAGGACTTCAGTGCCCTGGCCGCCACTCGCAGTTTTTCCCAGGCGGCAGAGCGTCGTTTTGTCACTCAGCCGGCCTTCAGTCGACGCATTCGAAGCCTCGAAGCGGCACTTGGACTGACCTTGGTGAATCGTTCCCGCACCCCGGTGGAGTTGACTGCAGCCGGGCAGCTTTTTTTAGTGACGGCACGGACGGTGGTCGAGCAGCTGGGTGAAGTCTTGCGCCATCTGCATCACCTCGAAGGCGGGCAAGGAGAGGTCATGCAAGTGGCTGCTGCGCACTCTCTGGCACTGGGTTTTTTCCCGCGCTGGATCGCTCAATTGCGTAATGAAGGGTTGAACATTGCCACACGGCTGGTTGCGACTAACGTCGGAGACGCTGTGCATGCGTTGCGGGAAGGTGGCTGCGATTTGATGCTGGCATTTTATGACCCTGACGCGGCGTTGCAGATGGATCCGGAAATTTTCCCGTCATTGCACCTGGGTAATACCGAAATGCTTCCGGTCTGTGCTGCCGATGCTGACGGCAAGCCATTGTTCGACCTGGAGGGTGAAGCCAGTGTGCCGCTGCTCGCCTACAGTGCGGGTGCGTTTTTGGGGCGCTCGGTCAATTTGTTGCTGCGCCAGCGCAGTCTGCGCTTCACCACTATTTATGAAACGGCGATGGCCGACAGCCTTAAAAGCATGGCGCTTGAAGGGCTGGGCATTGCCTGGGTGCCGCACCTGAGTGTGCGGGCCGAGTTGGCGCGGGGTGAACTGGTGGTGTGCGGCGGCCCGCAGTGGCACGTGCCGCTGGAGATTCGCCTGTATCGCTGCGCCCTGGTGCGCAAGGCGAACGTGCGGTTGTTGTGGCGTAAACTGGAAAACCCTTCAACCCCAGCTCCGGCGCTTGCATAGCCAGCCTTTGCGGAGGTTGTTGGCCTGACCTGAAAGTCAGTAAAACCGGGCTCCGGGCCAGTTTTTACAGTGAAAGGCAGATGGTCGGGGGAATATGCGTTTTGTTTGCCTTTTTGGGTATACTGCCCGGCCTTCGGCTGGCTTGACCGGCCTTAATTCCTATAACAAGCCACGTCGGATTCTCCACGTGGCTTGTTGTTTTTTGACGCGCCTGCGGGCGCCCAAGAGAAGAGGCGCGACGATGAGTGCACTGGTAGGCGTGATCATGGGCTCCAAGTCCGATTGGTCCACCCTCAGCCACACCGCCGATATGCTGGAAAAACTCGGCATTCCTTACGAAGTTAAAGTGGTCTCAGCCCACCGTACTCCGGATCTGCTGTTCCAGTATGCCGAAGAGGCCGAAGGCCGCGGGATTGAGGTCATCATCGCCGGTGCCGGTGGCGCAGCCCACCTGCCAGGCATGTGTGCAGCCAAAACCCATTTGCCGGTACTCGGTGTCCCCGTACAGTCGGCCATGTTGTCGGGCGTTGATTCGTTGCTGTCGATCGTGCAAATGCCTGCTGGCATTCCGGTGGCGACCCTGGCCATTGGCAAAGCGGGTGCTATCAACGCTGCACTGCTGTCGGCGAGCATCCTGGGTGCCAAGCACCCACAGTTCCATACCGTATTGAAAGCATTCCGTGCTGAGCAGACAGACAGCGTGCTGGACAATCCAGACCCGCGCGAAGCCTGAGGTTTTTGACGATGAAAATCGGTGTAATCGGTGGCGGCCAGCTGGGTCGCATGCTGGCCCTGGCGGGTACTCCGCTGGGAATGAACTTCGCTTTCCTGGACCCGGCTCCGGACGCCTGTGCCGCCGCATTGGGCGAGCACATTCGTGCCGATTACGGCGACCAGGATCACTTGCGCCAACTGGCCGACGAAGTTGATCTGGTCACGTTCGAGTTCGAAAGCGTCCCGGCCGAGACGGTCGCCTTCCTGTCGCAATTCGTCCCGGTTTATCCGAGTGCCGAAGCCCTGCGTATTGCTCGCGATCGCTGGTTCGAAAAAAGCATGTTCAAAGACCTCGGGATCCCGACGCCGGCGTTTGCCGACATCCAGTCCCAGGCTGACCTTGATGCTGGCGTCGCCACTATTGGTCTGCCGGCCGTGCTCAAGACCCGTACCCTGGGTTATGACGGCAAGGGTCAGAAAGTGTTGCGCACGCCTGCTGATGTCGTGGGCACATTCGCCGAGCTGGGCAGTGTCCCGTGCTTGCTCGAAGGTTTTGTTCCATTCACTGGCGAGGTATCGCTGATTGCGGTGCGCGGTCGTGACGGCGAAACACGGTTCTACCCGTTGGTCCACAACACCCATGACAGCGGCATCCTCAAGTTGTCGGTAGCCAGCACCGACCACCCGCTGCAGGCCTTGGCTGAAGAATACTCTAGCCGTGTGCTCAAGCAGCTCGATTATGTGGGTGTGATGGCGTTCGAGTTCTTCGAAGTCGACGGCGGCCTCAAGGCCAACGAAATCGCTCCGCGTGTGCACAACTCTGGGCACTGGACCACTGAAGGGTCCGAGTGCAGCCAGTTCGAAAACCATCTGCGAGCCATTGCCGGCCTGCCGCTGGGGTCGACGGCCAAGGTCGGTGAAAGTGCCATGCTTAACTTTATCGGCAGCGTACCGCCGGTTGAGAAGGTCGTTGCGATTGCAGACTGCCATTTGCACCACTACGGCAAGGCCTTCAAGGTCGGTCGCAAGGTTGGGCACGCTAACCTGCGTTGTGCCGACATGGCGACGTTGCAAGCGCAAATCCTGCGCGTTGAAGCGTTGATCAACGAAGCCTGAATCGGTAATCGGCGGGAACCATTCGGTTATCGCCGCTCTCTGATGGCGTGATGCCAAAGTGCTGACTAGGCTTTGGCTTTACGTCATCAATACAGAGGAAGCGCCCATGGGCATCATTGGAACCATTTTTATCGGCTTGATCGTTGGCCTCCTGGCTCGTTTCTTGAAACCGGGTGACGACAAGATGGGATGGATCATGACCATCCTGTTGGGTATCGGTGGCTCGCTGGCGGCTACCTATGGTGGTCAGGCAGTGGGTATCTACAAGGCAGGCGAGGGTGCCGGCTTTATCGGTGCAGTCGTCGGCGCGGTCATCTTGCTGGTGATCTATGGCCTGGTGTCGAAAAAGAGCTGATTGAGCGCTGGGTCCTCTCTGCGCCCGTCGTAGAGAGGGCTAGAATGCGCAGCGTCATAAGCCCTATTTCTATTGAGCCTGTCATGCGCCGTCTTGTAGTGACTTTTCTATTGCTGGGCTGCAGCCTGGTGCACGCGGCAGAACTGCCGGAAACCGACTGGCTGGACCTCATGCCCAAGTCGGATCAGATTGCCCTCGAACAAATGCCTGAAATCGACCATGACTCGCCCGAGACCAATGGAACGTTTACAGACAAGGGTGGCTTGAAACAAAGCAAAGGCCTGCCGGCCGTGATGTATTCCAACAAAACCGTCGCAGCCATGAATGGCAAGCAGATCCGCTTGGGCGGTTATCCCGTACCGTTGGAAACCGATACCAAGGGGCGCAGCACTCTGTTCTTTTTGGTGCCATACCCGGGCGCCTGCATTCACGTACCCCCACCACCGCCTAACCAACTGGTGCTGGTGCGCTATCCCGATGGCCTGAAGCTGGATGATATCTACACACCGCTGTGGGTGACGGGGGCGCTGAAGGTCGAAAGCGTGAGCAATGATCTGGCGGATGCTGCCTATGCATTGGACGCGAGTAAGGTGCGGGTCGTGGAAGAGGCAGACTTGTAGCCACTGCACACAGTTTGCAGGCGCAAACGGCCTGCAGACGGTGTGGCGGGTTAACCGTGCAGGCGCTGGCTGCCGATACTCACACCCAGGGTGTGGCTGGCGCCAGGTTCAAGCGTGATGATGTCATTCATCACGTTCGCGGTTTCGATGCACAGCATGCGTTGCCAGCCGTCGTCCGCCATGTCGTCGAACTGCCTGGCGCGTTCGATCCACGGATTCCAGATGACGGCACTGTGTGAGCCGCGGCTGCTCAGCTCAATGCTGCGGGCCCAATCAGGATCAACGATGCTCAGTTGCTGCGGGGTATCGAGGTAGATGCGGTCGGTTTCACCGCTAAAGGTCAAATCACCGATTTGCTTGACGTGTTTCCAGTCATCCAGCGTTTCGATGTATGTCAGGCCATCCACACCTTTCACTTGAACCTTTCGCACATCGCTCACGGCGAAATAGTTGTGCAGTGCCTGGCTGATACTGACCGGAATATCGCTGCGGTTATGGCTGGTGAGGCTGATATGAAGCTGTGTATCAAGGCGGATACTCAAGGTCAGCGCTACATCGTGGGGCCAGCCGGGGAGGCCGCCTTCGAGGTGGGGCAGGCCAAGCTCGATATGCAGCGCTTCACCTGCATCATCGATCTCAAGGATTTCCCACTCAAGGGTGCGTACCAGACCATGGGCGGTGGCAGGTTCATCGCTGTGACGCATGGCCTGCACGCTTGGCGGATTCATGGCCAGGTTGCCAAACCACGGCCAGCACACCGGTACGCCGGTGCGAATGCCTTTGCCTGCCTTGTACTGTGCTTTTTCATTGAGCCAGATAACCGGCGGCTCATCGCCAACCTGGTAACTGAGTACCTGCGCGCCTTGTTTGGCGATCAACAGTTGCGCCTGACCATGCTGGAAGTGCCAGCACTCCAGTTCGTCCAGGGTGACCGACTCAATGTGGTGCATGGCAGGCTCTCTATTTCAATGACTGGGCAGCATTAGGCAGATGATGTGCCGTGGGGTTTAACGGCGGGGCGGAACGGAGCGCGTGCGGCCGCTGCCATCAATGGCGACGAACACGAACACGGCCTCTGTCACTTTGCGCCACTCGCTGGACAGCGGGTCGTCACTCCAGACCTCAACCATCATCTGGATTGAGCTGCGGCCGATTTCCAGTGCCTGGGTGTAAAACGACAACTGAGCGCCGACGGCCACAGGAACCAGAAACGCCATACGATCAATAGCGACAGTGGCGACACGTCCGCCCGCCACCTTGCTGGCCATTGCGGTGCCGGCGAGGTCCATCTGTGACACCAGCCAGCCACCGAAAATATCGCCGAAGCCATTGGTTTCGCGCGGGAGGGCGGTGATTTGCAAGGCGAGGTCGCCTTGCGGGATTGGATCTTCTTGTTCGAGCTCTAGCATGCCGAAGGGCCTCTGACCCGTGATTCATCATGTGTACTGCGGGTGAATAAGCGTCTATAGAAAAACGATTCAGCCCGAACATACTACGTTCGTCACGTTCTTCATAAGCCGCGCCAAGAGTAACTCTGCGAAATCGGCTGGGACTCACCAGCGGGCGTTTTCGCACAGCAACCTTAAAAGCTTTCCTGCGGCCAGCGAGTATATCGGGCGACAGCGTAGCCGACGACCTTCAGATTCTGCTTTTTAAGTGGGGCATGCGTCTAGCTCTGTGCTTTTACAGGCAATTTGTTATCTTTCCATGTCTGCCCAGCATCTGCCGGCGTAGTTGCAACTTTTTCGCCGAATCTAATAAGAGAAGCAATTCCCCATGATCACAGAGTCTTCCAGCGCAGCACCGCCTGCGCGGCCGTTAACCCGTAACGACTATAAAACTTTGTCGCTGTCTGCCTTGGGCGGCGCGCTGGAGTTCTACGATTTCATTATTTTTGTGTTTTTCGCCACTGTGGTCGGCAAGCTGTTTTTCCCGGCGGACATGCCTGAGTGGCTACGACTAATGCAAACCTTCGGCATTTTTGCCGCAGGCTATCTTGCTCGGCCATTGGGCGGCATCGTGATGGCGCACTTCGGTGATCTGCTGGGGCGCAAAAAGATGTTCACTTTGAGCATCTTCATGATGGCTGTTCCTACCCTGATCATGGGCTTGTTGCCGACCTATGCGCAGATCGGCATGTGGGCGCCGATTCTTTTGCTGCTGATGCGTGTGATCCAGGGCGCGGCCATTGGCGGTGAAGTACCCGGGGCATGGGTATTCGTGGCTGAACACGTACCGGCTCGCCATGTGGGCTATGCCTGCGGCACGCTGACTTGCGGGCTGACCGCGGGTATCTTGCTGGGCTCGCTGGTGGCCACCGCCATCAACTCGATTTACACCCCGGTCGAAGTCTCTGATTACGCGTGGCGGATTCCTTTCTTGCTGGGCGGTGTATTCGGGCTGTTCTCGGTGTACCTGCGTCGCTGGTTGCACGAAACGCCGGTGTTTGCCGAGCTGCAACTGCGCAAGGCCCTGGCCGAAGAAGTCCCGCTCAAGACCGTATTGCGTGATCACCGTGGGGCGATTGTGATCTCGATGCTGCTGACCTGGTTACTGTCTGCCGGCATCATCGTGATCATTCTGATGACGCCGACTGTTCTGCAAACCGTGTACGGCTTTTCGGCTACTACCTCGCTGCAAGCCAACAGCCTGGCCATCGTCTTTTTGAGCCTGGGCTGTATTGCCTCAGGAGCGCTGGCAGACCGCTTTGGTGCGGGCAAGGTGTTTGTGGTGGGCTGCGCTGCATTGCTGGTGACCTCCTGGGTTTTCTATCACAGCTTGTTGCAGCATCCAGATTGGCTGTTTCCGTTGTACGCTTTGAGTGGTTTGTTTGTCGGAACCATCGGTGCTGTGCCGTATGTGATGGTCAAGGCCTTCCCGCCTGTCGTGCGTTTCAGTGGTCTGTCGTTCTCCTACAACCTGGCTTACGCCATCTTCGGTGGTCTGACGCCAATGGCTGTGACCATGCTGCTCAAAGAAAGCGCGATGGGGCCGGCGTATTACGTGGCCATCATTTGCACAATGGGTTTGCTGGTCGGCGCCTACCTGTGGAAAAAGGGCCGCTGATTAGACTCTGTTGCCAGTAACCCATCTCGACCCCCTTCTCTTTAAAGGCCAGTCATTCGCTCCCGGATGCTGGCCTTTCATCTAATTGTCACAATCGGTTCATAGAGTAGTCACATGGCCTGCAGATACTGGCCCCCGATTCATCTAACCCCGTTTGCTAGGAGTAAGGCATGAAACTGAAGCGTGTGATGGCGGCTCTGACTTTTGTCGCCGCAGGCGTTGCGACTGCTAACGCAGTTGCCGCTGGTGTTGACCCGGCTATTCAGCCCTACGTGAAAACAACCGGCGTGTCGGGCAACCTGTCCAGCGTTGGTTCCGACACCCTGGCGAACCTGATGACGCTGTGGGCTGAGGCGTATAAAAAAGAATATCCGAACGTAAACATTCAGATTCAAGCTGCCGGCTCTTCGACAGCACCACCTGCGATCACTGAAGGCACCGCTAACCTGGGCCCGATGAGCCGCAAGATGAAAGACAACGAACTGGCTGCTTTCGAGCAGAAGTACGGCTACAAGCCTACCGCCATCCCGGTAGCGGTTGATGCCCTGGCCGTGTTCGTACACAAGGACAACCCGATCAAGCACATGACCATGGAACAGGTCGATGCGGTTTTCTCTTCGACGCGCCTGTGCGGCGGCAAGAGCGATGTGAAAACCTGGGGTGACCTGGGTGTGACCGGCGATCTGGCCAACAAGCCGGTGCAGCTGTTCGGTCGTAACTCGGTGTCTGGCACCTACGGTTACTTCAAGGAAGAAGCCCTGTGCAAAGGTGACTTCAAGCCGAACGTAAACGAACAGCCAGGCTCGGCCTCGGTGGTTCAGTCCATCAGCAGCTCGCTGAACGGTATTGGCTATTCGGGCATTGGCTATAAAACCGCCAGTGTGAAAACCGTACCGCTGGCCAAAAAAGGCAGCACCGAGTTTGTTGAAGACACCGAAGAAAACGCACTGAACGGCAAATACCCGCTGTCGCGTTTCCTCTACGTGTATGTGAACAAGGCGCCGAACAAGCCGTTGAACCCGCTGGAAGCCGAGTTCATCAAGCTGGTGCTGTCCAAGCAAGGTCAGGAAGTGGTTGTGAAAGACGGCTACATTCCGCTGCCGGCCAAAGTGGCTGCCAAAGCCCTGGCTGATCTGGGCTTGAAAGAAGGCGGCGCAGACGTCGCCAAGAAGTAACGCCTTCACTCCGGGATTGATTTGCGGAGTGGTGCAGGAGCGAGTTATTCGCTCCTGCACGCCCTTATTTTCCACCCCGCTCCCAGCACCACTGGGCGGCGGCTTTTCTGCGTCACTGCTTTGTCATCTTTTTGTCATACAGGATCGCTAGGGTGTGCGCATGAATGATCTGGCCAACTCTCCAATGACTACGACATCCGCTCCCAAGCGCATTGATTTCAATACGCCTGAATTACAACGCAAGCGTCGCATTCGCGCGCTCAAGGATCACCTGACCCGCTGGTATGTATTTATCGGCGGTCTTGCCGTGCTCGGCGCGATCACCCTGATTTTCTTCTTCCTCGGTTACGTCGTGTTCCCGCTGTTCCAGGGTGCCGACCTGAATGCCAAGCAGGCGTTAACGCCGGTCTGGATGCAGGATGCGGGCAAGCCGCTGATGATCTCCGTCGAGGAGCAGAATCAGGTCGGTATGCGGGTATCGGACAAAGGGATGGTGCTGTTCTTCAACGTGAAGGATGGCGAGGAGCTTTCGCGGGTTAACTTGCCGCTGCCAGCCGACACCCAAGTCACCTCGCTGGGTGAAGACCAGCCCGGCAATCCTGTAGTGGTGGTGGGCCTGTCCAACGGCCAGGCCCTGGTGTTCCGCCATACCTATAAAGTCAGCTATCCGGAGGGTAAAAAAACCATCTCTCCAGCCATCGAATATCCCTACGGTGAAACGCCGATCGTCCTCGACCCGCAAGGTCGTTCACTGGATCACGTGAACCTCAGTGTGAACGATTCGACGCTGGTGCTGGCGGGCTCGACCGGTGCGCAATTGCACGTGCTGTCGTTGACCAGCGAAGAGAACATGATGACCGGCGAGGTCACAAACTCTGAGACCCGTATCGACCTGCCGCAGATGACCGAACAGGTCAAAGAACTGTTTATCGATCCACGCCAGCAATGGTTGTATGTCATCAACGGTCGCGCTCAGGCCGACGTCTTCAGCCTGCGCGACAAAAGCCTCAACGGGCGCTACAAGCTGGCTGACGATGCCACCACCGAAATCACTGCCAGCGCGCAGTTGGTGGGCGGGATTTCGCTGATCTTCGGCAACTCGAACGGTGGATTGAGCCAGTGGTTCATGGCCCGTGACCCGGATGGCGAGCAGCGCTTTAAACACATTCGCAGCTTCCAGATGGGCACCACGCCTATTGTTGAAATCACCGCAGAACAACGTCGCAAAGGCTTCCTGGCCCTGGATGCTGCCGGTGAGATCGGCGTGTTCCACAGCACGGCGCATCGCACCCTGCTGGTTGAGAAAGTTGCAGAAGGCCCGGGCGTCATGGCGTTGTCACCACGTGCCAACCGCGTCATCGTCGAAGAGGGTGGCAAGCTGCTGCCGCTGACCTTGAAGAACCCGCACCCGGAAGTGTCCTGGAGCGCGTTGTGGAGCAAGGTCTGGTACGAGAACTACGACGAGCCCAAGTACGTTTGGCAATCGACCGCGGCCAACACCGACTTCGAACCCAAGATGAGCCTCGCGCCCTTGACCTTCGGCACGCTGAAGGCGGCGTTCTACGCCATGTTGCTGGCGGCCCCGCTGGCAGTTGCCGCTGCTATCTACACGGCTTACTTCATGGCCCCGAGCCTGCGCCGCAAGGTCAAGCCGGTTATCGAACTGATGGAAGCAATGCCGACCGTGATTCTGGGCTTCTTCGCCGGCCTGTTTCTGGCGCCGTATGTCGAAGGCCATTTGCCGGGGATTTTCAGTCTGCTGATGTTGATGCCGATCGGTATTTTGGTGGCGGGCTTCACCTGGAGCCGTTTGCCTGAGTCGATCCGTCTGCGTGTGCCGGACGGCTGGGAAAGCCTGATTCTGATTCCAGTGATTCTGTTTATTGGCTGGTTGTCGCTGTACATGAGCCCCTTCATGGAAGCCTGGTTCTTCGGCGGTGATATGCGCCTGTGGATCTCACACGACCTGGGCATCACCTACGACCAGCGCAACGCCTTGGTAGTGGGATTGGCAATGGGCTTTGCGGTTATTCCGAACATCTACTCGATTGCCGAGGATGCGGTGTTCAGCGTGCCTCGCGGTCTGACTCTGGGTTCGCTGGCACTGGGTGCAACACCTTGGCAGACCATGACCCGTGTGGTGATCCTGACGGCCAGCCCGGGGATTTTCTCGGCGCTGATGATCGGCATGGGGCGCGCGGTGGGTGAAACCATGATCGTGCTCATGGCTACCGGCAACACGCCGGTCATGGAAATGAACCTGTTCGAAGGCCTGCGCACCTTGGCGGCGAACGTGGCCGTGGAGATGCCTGAATCGGAAGTTGGCGGCAGTCATTACCGCGTCCTGTTCCTCTCCGCATTGGTACTGCTGCTGTTTACCTTTGTCATGAACACGCTCGCCGAGCTGATCCGTCAGCGTCTGCGCAAGAAATATTCGTCGCTTTAAGGAAGGTAGAAGTCTGTGAAACAGAATTCCCTCAAAGGTTGGTTCAAGAGCGGCGCTCCGGGTGTCTGGATCAGCGGTGGTGCAGTTTCCATCGCGGTCATCATGACGATCGGTTTGCTGTCAGTGATCGCGGTGCGCGGCCTGGGCCACTTCTGGCCGGCTGATCTGGTGCACGCTCAGTACGGTGTGCCGGGTGATGCCAATCACGTGGTGATTGGCGAAGTGGTGCAAAAGGAAGAAGTGCCTCGCGAACGCCTGAAAAGTGCAGGCTTGCCGGTGCCTGAGCAAGGCCCGGAATTCATGACCCGTGAACTGATCAAGGTCGGCAACCGCGACCTGAACGGCAACGACTTCTCGTGGGTAGTGGGTGAGTGGCTGACGGACCAGACCACGCCACCGGAGCTGATGGCGATTGAGCGCCGCGAGTGGGGTAACTTTTACGGTTACCTGGTCAATGTCAAAGAAAACGGCAAAGTCGTCGCTGAAGGTGCTGCTGCCTGGCCAGAGCTGCAAGCCCGGGTTAAACGGGTCAATGATCTGGCAGCGCAACTCAGCCAGCTCGAAAAGAAAGACATTGGTGCCATCAACTACGGTCTTGAGCGCATTCGCTTACAGGGTCGCAAGCTGGAGCTGGCAGGTGAACTGGATGCTGCCGCCCAGGCTGACATGGAAGTTGAGCGGGCCGAGTTGAACGCACGCTACAAGGCTATCGAGGATCGCTTGAGTGAACTGCACGCACAGTTCAACCGCGACAGCCTCACGGCCCGTGATGCCAACGGTAAAGAGCTGGAAATCAGCATCGGCAAGGTGGTCAAGGCCTACCAGCCGAACGCGATGAACAGCTGGCAAAAACTGGGTATGTATTTCAGTAACATCTGGGAGTTCCTCAGCCAGGATCCGCGTGAAGCCAACACCGAAGGCGGGATCTTCCCGGCGATTTTCGGCACGGTGATGATGACCCTGATCATGGCTATTATCGTGACGCCGTTTGGTGTACTCGCAGCGGTGTACCTGCGTGAATATGCCAAGCAAAACACCCTGACCCGTGTGATCCGTATCGCGGTCAACAACCTGGCGGGTGTCCCGGCAATTGTTTACGGCGTATTTGGTCTCGGCTTCTTTGTGTATGTGCTGGGTGGCTCGGTAGACCGGTTGTTCTTCGCTGAAGCCTTGCCCGCACCGACCTTTGGTACGCCGGGCCTGATGTGGGCTTCGCTGACCCTGGCGCTGCTGGCTGTGCCGGTGGTGATCGTGGCAACTGAAGAAGGGCTGGCGCGAATCCCGCGTACCGTCCGCGAAGGTTCGCTGGCGCTGGGGGCAACCAAATCTGAAACGCTGTGGAAGATTGTGCTGCCGATGGCCAGTCCGGCCATGATGACCGGCATGATTCTCGCCGTTGCCCGTGCCGCGGGTGAAGTGGCACCGCTGATGCTGGTGGGTGTGGTCAAGCTGGCGCCATCGCTGCCGCTGGATGGAAACTACCCTTACTTGCACCTTGATCAGAAGATCATGCACTTGGGCTTCCATATTTATGACGTCGGTTTCCAGAGCCCGAACGTCGAAGCCGCACGACCGTTGGTATATGCCACCGCGTTGTTGCTGGTCCTGGTGATTGCGACCCTTAACTTGTCGGCGGTATGGATCCGTAACCACCTGCGCGAGAAGTACAAGGCGCTGGAAAGCTAATAACGAAATACCTGTAGGAGCGAGCTTGCTCGCGAAGGCATCGGTAGGGTTTCAAGGTGGGACCGAGGTGTCTGGCTCGCGAGCACGTTCACTCCTGCAGAAGATGAAAAACCCGGTCAGATCCAACGACCGATACGAATTTTTAGCGTATGGAGCAACCCATGCAGCATGAATCCTCCTCCCACGGCATCAACATGTCGGCCTTGGGTCGCAGCAAGCAGAGCTTGAACCTGGCTGATGAAGCCGTCGCCATCGAAGTGCCGGGCCTGAACCTTTACTACGGCGACAAGCAGGCCCTGTTCGACGTCAGCCTGAATATCCCGAAACAACGGGTAACGGCGTTTATCGGGCCATCGGGTTGCGGTAAATCCACCCTGCTGCGCACTTTCAATCGCATGAATGACCTGGTGGATGGCTGCCGTGTAGAAGGCGAGATCAACCTGTACGGCAACAACATCTACCGCAAGGGCGAAGACGTGGCTGAGCTGCGTCGCCGAGTGGGCATGGTGTTCCAGAAGCCAAACCCGTTCCCCAAGACCATCTATGAAAACGTGGTCTACGGCCTGCGGATTCAAGGCATCAATAAAAAACGCATCCTCGACGAAGCGGTCGAATGGGCTCTCAAGGGGGCCGCGTTGTGGGAGGAGGTCAAGGACCGCCTGCACGATTCGGCACTGGGCCTGTCCGGTGGTCAGCAACAGCGTCTGGTGATTGCCCGGACCATTGCCGTTGAGCCTGAGGTGTTGCTGCTCGATGAACCATGTTCGGCACTCGACCCGATCTCGACGCTGAAGGTTGAAGAGCTGATTTACGAGCTCAAGTCCAAGTTCACCATCGTCATCGTGACTCACAACATGCAACAGGCGGCGCGAGTTTCCGACTACACCGCGTTTATGTACATGGGCAAAATGGTTGAGTACGGCGACACTGATACCTTGTTCACCAACCCGGCCAAAAAACAGACCGAAGACTACATCACCGGTCGATATGGCTAGTTGGCAGCCGCCAGTTTTCAGCTTCGGCGGCAAGTAAGGCAGTTTGGCGTAACGACACAATCAGCTTGCAGCTTTTGGCTTGCAGCTCACAGCTTTTGCGGAGCAAAACCATGATTTCAAAGGATGGCCTCACCCATCACATTTCCGCGCAGTTCAACGCGGAACTCGAAGACGTGCGCAGCCACTTGCTGGCGATGGGCGGCCTGGTCGAGAAACAGGTCAACGATGCGGTGACGGCGTTGATCGAGGCCGACTCCGGGTTGGCTCAGCAAGTGCGCGAGATCGATGACCAGATCAATCAAATGGAGCGCAACATCGACGAAGAATGCCTGCGCATTCTGGCCCGTCGTCAGCCTGCGGCCTCTGACCTGCGTCTGATCATCAGCATTTCCAAGTCGGTGATTGACCTTGAGCGTATTGGCGACGAGGCCACCAAAATTGCCCGTCGGGCGATTCAGCTCTGCGAAGAAGGTGAGGCGCCGCGGGGTTACGTTGAGGTGCGCCACATTGGCGACCAGGTGCGCAACATGGTGCGCGATGCACTGGACGCGTTTGCCCGTTTCGATGCCGACCTGGCTCTGTCGGTGGCGCAATACGACAAAATCATCGACCGCGAATACAAGACCGCTCTGCGCGAGCTGGCCACGTACATGATGGAAGATCCGCGTTCGATCACCCGTGTGTTGAGCATCATCTGGGTACTGCGTTCACTGGAGCGCATCGGTGACCACGCACGCAATATCTCGGAGTTGGTGATTTATCTGGTGCGCGGCACTGACGTGAGGCACATGGGCCTCAAGCGCATGCGCGAAGAAGTTGAAGGAACAGGCGGTGATAAGGCTAATGTTGAGCCTCGGTCTGACGATAAGTAAGACTGCCTGAGACAAAAAACGCCCGGCTCCTGCCGGGCGTTTTGGTTTTCAGCGTTCACATTCTGGTGCTCTGCGGACGTTAATGCAGTCGGGGTGCCCATCGGTCTTGGCACATGGCCACTATTTGGCGCATGGTTGTCAGGATTTTAAAGGAGCGGTCGATGAGCAAGGTCAGTGTGCTGGTGGTGGATGATGCGTCGTTTATTCGCGATCTGATTAAAAATTGCCTGCGTAACTATTTTCCGGGCATCAGGATCGAAGACGCGGTCAACGGTCGCAAAGCGCAGTCCCTGCTGATCCGCGAATCGTTCGACCTGGTGCTGTGCGATTGGGAAATGCCCGAGATGTCAGGTCTTGAACTCCTGACCTGGTGCCGTGAACAGGATCATCTGCAAACGCTGCCATTCATCATGGTGACTAGCCGCGGTGACAAAGAGAATGTGGTGCAGGCGATACAGGCCGGTGTTTCGGACTTTGTCAGCAAACCCTTCACCAACGAACAGCTACTCACCAAAGTGAAGAAGGCCTTTACCAAAGCCGGCCTGCTGAGTGCGGTGATGGCGAGTGCACCGTCCCGGGTCAACTCGGCCTTTGGTAACGACTCGCTGAATGCATTGACGGGGGGCAAGGCGCAGGTTGTTGCCTCTGCCTCTGCCTCTGCCTCTGCGCCGGTCCCGGAGCCAGTAGCTCGCCAGGCATCGGCTCCGGTTACCCCCGCGCTGACAAACCGCAGCCAGGGGCAACTGCGGTTGCCCAATGGTATCCAGCTGTGTGTGATCAAGGCGCTGAGCCTTAAGGAGGCGCTGCTGGTGGTACGTCGCGGGGATGTGTTGCCTCAGGTGCTGGACAGCGCGGTACTGGACCTTGAGCAAGGCGAGAAGGCGGAAGTGGCGCGTTTGAATGGCTACTTGCATGCCATCGTGGCGTACGAGCCCAAACCGGACAGCGACTGGCTGCAACTCACCTTTCGTTTCGTCGATCAGGATGCCGAGAAAATGAACTACCTCTCACGGCTGATCGCCCACGGCACAGCGCAGAAGCACTTTGTGCCGGGGGCGTAACGCCTTGCTACGGCAGCTGTAACCCGCCTGCCGCTTTGTGGAGCGCCCGCAGGTGTTCGCCGATCTGCTTGGTGTTGGCTTCAGTGGCGGCGATCTCTGCAGCGCGGGCGGGTTCCAAGAGGGTACGTACTTCTTTGTCCAGGTCACCGGTCAGGCGTAGTAGCTGCTGCTGGCGCTGACTGCTTTCTGACTCGAGCAAGGCCCATTCCTTGGCCTGTGGCAAGCCGTAGCCGCTGCTGCCCAGCAATTCGGCCGGGCGGCTGAGGTAACCGCTGCTGGCGAGAATTTCCTGAAGGGTTTTGTTGGCTTTATCCATGCCCCCATCCTTGAGCCCGCGGGCGCCCAGATACTTCTGCTTGACCTCATCCTGAGCCAATAGCAGCTGTCGGCGAAAACTGGCCTGCTCCAACAACAGCAGAGCGGCGCTGGTGCGCAGGTCGGCTTTTTCAAACCACGGGCGGCGCTCGTCAGCGTTCAGGGCCATCCAGTCTTCGACCGAGGTTTGCTTGATTGGCAAACGGGTTTTCAGGACATCGAACATGGCCTGATAGCGATCTCGGTACGAATCAAAGCGATAGCCCAGACGCAGTGCCTCGCGGGGATCATCCAGCACACGGGTATCTGCCAGATTGCGCGCTTTGAGCACCTCCAGCAAACCATTGGGGACGATACTGTCCAGGCCCTTGAGTTGGCTGTTGTCACTGCCGCTGCGCAGCAGTTTCAAGGTCTCCACGGCGCAGTTATTGGACACGAAGTAATAATCACCGTCGTAGCTCCAATGCATCTCTGCCGCGTGTTCAACCACTTCTTCTATTTCCGGGCGGTTCAGTTTGAGCGGTACCGACGCCAGGCTGCGCAGTTCGGTTTTGGTGTATTCGTCGATCACCTGCGCCAATGGCAATACAAACAGGCGCGAAGGATAGGCCCCGGTCAGGCCATCCCAGCTGGAGAGCTGTACATCATTGACGAACGCCCGATAGGACAGCACCAGGTGCTCTTGCAGATCGAGGCGGCAGTCGGGGCCGCGTGGTCGCCCTGGTGCGCAGATGACCAGGCGCAGCATGCTGTGACCCCAGCGACTGGCCCACTCCTGGTTAGCCTCCGCCAACAGGTAATCAACGGCATACACCCGTTCCGGGTCGACGGTGCCCAGCGGTTGTTTGGCGAAGTCGTTGCCGGCATTTAAAAAGGCGAAGCCTTTAGGGCATTCGTCTTTGGCCGCGGGAGCCCAACCGAAGTGTTGCTGGTAGTAGCGGTACAGCGCCGGACGGCGGCAGGCGTAAGCGGGGTCGAGGAGGAAGTACTCCATGTTGACCGCGACAAACTCCTTGGGACTGCTGACTTCGTATAGATCCGGGCTACGTACGACCTGATGGTTGTCTTGCTCGCGCTCACCCCGGCGGCCCACATATTGCTGCCAGCCCGCGAGGTCGAGCAGGCGCGGGTCGTCACTGAGGGTAAAACGACGATCGGTCTGGCCCCGGCATTGATCCGGCAGACCAATAATCCCTGCACTGCCAGCTTGCCGGGTACAGCGCTGGATCAGCGTACGCTGTGCGGCTGGCCAGAGGCGGGCGCGGTCGTAGAGATGGGTGAGCTCATGCAACACCGTGGCAAGCATTTCACGCCGTACTGTGCCGTGAGGGCGTTGGGTCTGCTGGGTGGCAGCAGACCCATCGACCAGCCCGGCCAGCAATTTGCGATTGAGGTCCAGTTCTGAGGTCAGCGATGCTTGCCCATAGGCATTGCCAGGCATGTCATCCGTCCAGCCGACCAGAATCTGGCGATCCAGTTGCTCAATAAAGCGCGGTGGCAAACGCTGCATGGCTTCGTCCAGCAGGGCTTGGCTGGCCTGTTGTTCAGCCGGACTCAGACCTTCGGTCTTGAGTTGCAGGTGCAGCGCGGCCTGGGCACTGTTGCCGATCAGCAGCAGGCCACAGGCTGCAAGCCAGCAAGTTAACCGCCTCACAGAGCGAGGATGGCTTCGGCGAGGTCTTGATCACTGGCATTGCGGGCTTCAGGTACGCGGTCACGCAGGGTGCTGAAAGCCGATTCCAGCTGCACGCCACGAATGTTGCCTTGGCTGGCGACAAATGTAGCGGCGTCATCGTGGGCTTCACGTACCACTTTTGAATCGCGTATGGAGGTGGTGGTGTCTGAAGTGAAATCGATGGTGCGGCCAAAAGCCCGGACAATGATGTTACTGGTCTGCACGACAGTTTGTGCCTGCGCTACATCGGCGAGCAGAAACAGGCCAAGGGTGGCGACAATCAAAGGGCTACGCATGAAACATCTCCAGATAACGCGGGTATTTATTGGACGAGAATTGCTTGTGCCAGTTCAAGATCGTTGGCACTGATTTTTGGCTGGGACTGGCGCAGGTAGCGCAAGGCAGACTCCAGCTGCGCTCCTCGTAGTTGTCCATCGCTGGCAACGAAGGCTGCGGCGTCATCCTGGGCGGCAAGTATCAGTTTGTGATCGAAAGGCGCGGATGTCACTTTACTGGTGACGTAACCGCTGATCACTACATTTTGCGTGGTCATATCGAAGGCGTTTGCTGTGTGTGTCCAGCAGAGGGCAAGTAGAGCTAAAGAGAAAAAACGCATGGGTCTCGTGAGCTGATGAGCGAGGCCCAAGGCTAGCGCAATGCCCGGGGCAGAGCCAGCGCGGGGTGATGCATGACGCCTGCAGGAGGGCGCTTGCTCGCGATAGCATCACAGCGCCTCTGCAGAGACGCCGCGTCGTTGCATCGTGATCAGGCTTGCCCTGCAGGCGAGCGATGTACGTTAGATAGTCAGGATGGCCTGGGCCAGTTGAGTATCGGTAGCTTGCAGCGCGGGTGCTTGTTGGCGGATGGCTTCGAATGCACTTTCGAGTTTCACGCCACGAATGGCACCTTCACTGGCAACAAAGCTGGCGGCGTCGTCACGTGCGGCACGCACGATTTTGTTGTCACGAAACGAACCGGTCGCATCGGATGTCAGGTCAGACGTTGCTTTAAGGGAGCCTACCAGAGAGTCGGTGGTAACGATAAAGCTTGAAGCATTAGCGCTCGCAGCAAGCGTCAACAAGGCAGCAGCAGTGAGTAGGCGAATTGTGGACATGGTGTTACTCCAGGGCATGAGCTATTACAAAATAGACGGTTATGGTGTGAATAGTAGGCGCAGACCACGTATGGCGCATAGGCTGTTTTTGCAGCTTGCTACGCTGCACTGCTCTAGATCAGGGCTTTACGAAACTGTACTGGCTATATTCTTATATTTTAACAACTGTACCTGTCAGCTGTCTCTCTTCAAAAAACAGGCTTATAAACGACAAAACCCGTCAACGGCTGACCGTGACGGGTTTTGTTTTTTCAATTCAGGGTGCTGGCGATGGACCGATGGTCAGGGCCAGCGAGCGCTCTTTAGCGCCAGAACGGCTTGCTCAGCTCTTCGTAACGCTGTGCTTCGCTAATCCCGGCATCAGCCAGAAGACGCGAATCCAGTCGAGCCAATTGATGGCGGCTGGAGATACGGCGCTGCCACAACATAAGGTTGGCAAGTACGCGCAAAGGCATGGCAGCCTGGTTTTTTACAGTGTTGCTTTCGCTGAACAGTTCGGAACTGAGTGTACGTTCCATGACGGCATCCTTCCGCTTGTGGCGGCATTGGCTAGTGGTTTAACTGATGCCAATGATCCTCCTCTTTGTCCAGGGTCTCTAGATACAGTTCACCTGTATTGCGCTGGGCCAGTTAACTGTTTATTAGTGCTGTACGGCCATAAATGAGCACAACTGTACCTGTAAGCCCCAATGTGGTGCATTTTTGATCGGAATTGCGGGTTTGACGGTGAAAACAGGCTGAAAATGACCAGTACAGCAGTACAGTTTTTGAAACTCAGGGCGAAAAAAAACCGCCGATGAAATGAAATTTCAGCGGCGGCTGTCTAGTCCGCGTGTTACGGCAGCATCTTCCCGGTTTCTTCCAGGTTGATATGCCAGCTCAGGGCCTCGCGCAGGATATGCGGTGTATGACCGCCAATTGCGCAAGCAGCGGCGAAGTACTCGTTCAGCGCCTCACGGAAGTCCGGATGGACGCAGTTGTCGATGATGACGCGTGCGCGCTCACGCGGGGCCAGGCCGCGCAGGTCGGCCAGTCCTTGCTCTGTGACGAGAATGTCGACGTCGTGCTCTGTGTGGTCGACGTGACTGACCATAGGAACAACGCTGGAGATTGCCCCAGCCTTGGCAATGGACTTGGTCACAAAGATCGCCAAGTGAGCGTTTCGCGCGAAGTCCCCCGAGCCGCCGATGCCGTTCATCATCCGCGTGCCGCAGACATGAGTGGAGTTGACGTTGCCGTAGATGTCGAATTCCAGTGCGGTATTGATACCGATGATGCCCAGGCGACGAACCACTTCCGGGTGATTTGAGATCTCTTGGGGACGCAGTACCAGTTTGTCTTTATAGCGTTCCAGGTTACCGAACACGTCCGCATTGCGGCGGCTGGACAAGGTGATGGAGCTCCCTGAGGCGAAACTCATCTTGCCCGCGTCGATCAGGTCGAAGGTTGAGTCCTGCAGTACCTCGGAGTACATGGTCAGGTCTTCGAACGGTGAGTCGATCAGACCACACATCACCGCGTTAGCGATGTTTCCGATACCGGCTTGCAGCGGGCCGAGCTTGTTGGTCATGCGCCCAGCGTCCACTTCCTGCTTGAGGAAGTTGATCAGGTGGAAGGCAATGCCTTGGGTTTCGCTGTCGGGCTCGAGCACCGTGGACGGCGAATCCGGTTTGTTGGTGATGACAATCGCGACGATTTTTTCGGCCGGGATCGGAATCGCGGTGCTGCCAATGCGGTCATCGACCTTGGTCAGCGGAATCGGTGTACGGGTCGGACGGTAGGTCGGGATATAAATATCGTGCAGACCTTCCAGGTTCGGATTGTGCGCCAGGTTGATTTCGACGATGACCTGTTTGGCGAAGATCGCAAAGCTGGCGGAGTTACCTACGGAGGTCGTTGGAACAATATGACCTTGCTCGGTAATGGCAACGGCTTCGATAACGGCAATGTCCGGCAGTTTGAGCTGATTGTTACGCAGTTGCTCAACGGTTTCGGACAAGTGTTGATCGATAAACATTACCTCGCCGGCATTGATTGCCTTGCGCAGGGTGCTGTCGACCTGAAAGGGCATGCGACGAGCGAGTACACCGGCTTCGGTCAATTGCTTGTCGAGGTCGTTGCCCAGGCTGGCGCCGGTCATCAGGGTGATTTTGAGCGGTGACAACTTGGCGCGCTCGGCCAATGCTTGTGGGACTGCCTTGGCTTCGCCGGCACGGGTAAAACCGCTCATGCCGACGGTCATGCCGTCCTGGATAAGGGCGGCGGCTTCTTCGGCGCTCATGACCTTATCGTGTAGGGAAGTCAGGCGAATACGTTCACGGTACATGGATTGTTATCTCGGGCAACGGAAGCAAGAGGCGCAGTCTATTCATTTTCACAGCCTTACGTCCCGCTACCATGGTCGAATGCCAGACGGCGATTTAGAGCCATTGGTCGGGATCTCTAGAAATAGAAAACCCCGGCCAATCCAGCGCCGGGGTTTGAGTGTTGCTGGGGGCGGGGATGTTACTCGACCGCTTTCACCATATCTTCAATAACTTTCTTGGCGTCGCCGAAAACCATCATGGTTTTATCCAGATAGAACAACTCGTTATCCAGGCCGGCATAACCGCTGGCCATCGAACGCTTATTCACGATGACAGTTTTGGCTTTATAGGCTTCCAGAATCGGCATGCCGGCAATCGGCGATTTCGGATCGTTCTTGGCTGCCGGGTTGACCACGTCGTTGGCGCCAAGCACCAGTACGACGTCGGCCTGGCCAAACTCGGAGTTGATGTCTTCCATCTCGAACACCTGGTCGTAAGGCACTTCGGCCTCGGCCAGCAAGACGTTCATGTGACCTGGCATCCGGCCTGCAACCGGGTGAATCGCGTACTTCACGGTCACGCCGCGGTGAGTCAGCTTTTCGGTCAGCTCTTTCAGGGCGTGTTGTGCCCGTGCCACGGCCAGGCCATAACCTGGAACGATGATCACGGTGTCGGCGTTGGTCAGCAGGAAGGTGGCGTCATCGGCTGAGCCAGACTTCACCGGGCGCGCTTCTTTCGAGCCGGCAGGCCCGTCCGACTCGACTGCGCCGCCGAAACCGCCAAGAATCACGTTGAAGAACGAGCGGTTCATTGCCTTGCACATGATGTACGAAAGAATCGCACCCGAAGAACCTACCAGCGATCCGGCAATAATCAGCATTGAGTTGTTCAGCGAAAAGCCAATGCCAGCCGCCGCCCAGCCCGAGTAGCTGTTCAGCATCGAAACCACGACCGGCATGTCGGCGCCGCCAATCGGGATGATGATCAGTACCCCCAAAACGAACGCCAAAGCCAGCATCAGTGCAAAGGCATTGAGGTTGCCGGTCAGCATAAAGGTGATGCCAAGGCCCAGCGTGGTCAGGCCCAGTACCAGGTTCAGCTTGTGTTGGCCGCTGAACTGTACGGGTGCACCCTGGAACAGGCGGAACTTGTATTTGCCCGAGAGCTTGCCAAAGGCAATCACCGAGCCGGAGAACGTGATGGCGCCAATGGCTGCACCCAGGAACAACTCCAGACGGTTACCGGCAGGGATGGCCTCGCCCAGATGTTTGACGATGCCCAGCGATTGCGGTTCAACCACGGCAGCGATCGCAATAAATACCGCCGCAAGGCCGATCATGCTGTGCATGAAGGCGACCAGCTCAGGCATTTTTGTCATTTCGACGCGTTTGGCCATGATAGAGCCAGCGGTACCGCCGACCAGCAGGCCAACAATCACATAGCCGATGCCAGCCGTAGCGATCTCTGCGCCCAGCTTGTAGATCAAGCCGACGGTGGTAATGATCGCCAGACCCATGCCGAGCATGCCGAACAGATTGCCCCGGCGTGATGTAGTGGGGTGCGACAGGCCTTTAAGGGCTTGAATGAAGCAGATCGATGCAACCAGATACAGAACGGTGACCAGGTTCATGCTCATGACTTGCGCACCTCTTCTTTGGCTTTAGGTGCTTTTTTCTTGAACATTTCCAGCATGCGCCGGGTGACCAAAAATCCACCAAATACGTTGACGGCGGCCAGCGCGACCGCGAGGGTACCCATGGTTTTACCCAGCGGGGTGACGGTCAGGGCTGCAGCGAGCATGGCGCCCACGATTACAATTGCGGAAATGGCGTTGGTTACGGCCATCAAAGGGGTATGCAAGGCAGGTGTAACGTTCCAGACCACGTGATAACCGACATATATAGCCAGTACAAAGATGATCAAGTTGTAGATGCCGGGGGAGATCAGCTCTTCCATTGTTTTTATCCTCAGCCGTTTTTGCGCACGACTTGACCGTCGCGGCACATCAGGCACGCGGCGACGATATCGTCTTCAAGGTTGATCTGGAATTGACCTTCAGGGGTGAAGACCAGTTTGAGGAAGTCCAGCAGGTTACGGGCGTAAAGCGCAGAAGCATCTGCTGCCACCAGGGCGGCCAGGTTGGTGTGCCCAACGATGGTTACGCCGTGCTCAATGACAACCTGATCGGCCACGGTCAAGGGGCAGTTGCCGCCCTGGGCTGCGGCCAGATCGATAACTACCGAGCCGGGCTTCATCTGTGCCACGGTTTCGGCGCTCAGCAGCACAGGGGCTTTACGGCCCGGGATCAGTGCAGTGGTAATGACGATATCAGCCTGTTTGGCGCGCTCATGAACGGCCAGCGCCTGGCGTTGCATCCAGCTGGCGGGCATTGGACGTGCATAACCGCCAACGCCAACCGCACACTCGCGTTCTTCGTCGGTTTCATACGGCACGTCGACAAATTTGGCGCCCAGGGATTCGATCTGCTCTTTAACGGCAGGGCGCACATCGGAAGCCTCGATGACTGCTCCCAGGCGTTTGGCCGTGGCGATGGCCTGCAATCCGGCAACACCTGCGCCCAGGATCAGCACGCGAGCGGCTTTTACCGTACCGGCAGCGGTCATCAGCATCGGCATAAAGCGTGGATAGTGATGGGCGGCGAGCAGGACGGCTTTATAGCCGGCAATGTTGGCTTGAGATGACAGCACATCAAGACTTTGTGCGCGAGAGGTGCGCGGGGCCGCTTCGAGAGAGAACGCCGTGATCCCGCGTTCAGCCAGCTTGGCAATGGTTTCATTGCTGAACGGGTTAAGCATGCCAACCAGCACGGTACCGCTGCTGATCAAGGCCAACTCGCTGTCATTGGGGGCTACAACCTTGAGAATCAGTTCGGCGCCGAAGGCATCGCTGACGCTCCCAATGTTTGCCCCTGCTGCTTCATAAGCACTGTCAGTGACGCTGGCATTAATACCTGCGCCGGTTTGAACAGTCACTTTATGGCCTTGGCCGATCAGCTTCTTGATGGTTTCCGGGGTAGCAGCGACCCGGGTTTCACCCGTATGGGTTTCGAGAGGAACACCAATGTGCACGTCATATCTCCTGCGTGATCTTTTATAAGAAAGCCAGCGCACTACGGATGGTGCGACTGGGGCGGCCGATCAGCACGACCCCACCAAAATCTGGGTGGGGCGCCGCATAATGCAGGCGATTTTTTAGGCCTTCAAGAACTTATGGAGGGTGACGGAATTTTAACTACAAGTCATGCAGTGACCGAATGTCGCAACGACAGGCTGCAGGCCTTTATTGACGTGGCCTGTAGCGTTTTGTTGTGGTTTTTAAAGTTTTCTCACATTTCTTTTGGTTATCGCTGCATAACTTTCAGAAATACCCTGCAGGCCGCGTGGTTACTGGCTTTAAGGTTTGTCTAGTTAGACATAAGTAAGGACTGCTTAAAAGCGACATTTACGTATATATGTAGTGTGTTTTGTAGTAACTACATAACCCTTCCGGACGATGCGGGACTTCAGCTCAGGCTGTAGCACTGGGCCTGATCGATCAGCCAGTCGCGAAAGGCCTTGAGTGAAGCAGACTCAATTTTGCGCTCTGGAATCATCAGGTAGTAAGCCTTGGCACTCGGCAAAGTGCAGGGGTTGGCGACCACCAGTCGTTTCTCGGACAGTTCTCGCTGGATCAGAAAAGGTGGAATGAGCGCCACGCCCATTTCGTGCATGGCGGCTTGGGCGAGCATCGAGAACAGTTCGTAGCGAGGACCTGTCAGGTCTCGTGGCACGTTCAAGCCTTGTGCGTTAAACCATTGTCGCCACGCGTAGGGGCGGGTGGTTTGCTGCAACAGTGGCAGCTCGGAGAGGGCTTGAGGGCTGAGGCTCTGGTTTGGGCCCAGTAGCGATGGGCTGCATACAGGGACCGGGTTTTCTCCCATCAGGCGATACGACGCTGTACCGGACCAGTCGGCATCGCCGAAGTAGATGGCGGCATCAAAATCGGTGTCAGCAAACAGGAACGGGCGCGTACGGTTTGTCAGGTTAACGGTGACGTCCGGATGTTGTTGCTGGAAGTCCTTGAGTCTTGGAAGCAGCCATTGCGTACCAAAGGTGGGTACGACGGCCAGCTCAATGACATTGGCACCCTGTTGGCCCATGACGGACAGCGTGTCCCGTTCCACTGCATCGAGTTGGGTCGCAATTCGACGGCTGTAAGAAAGGCCTGCTTCAGTCAGTTTCACGCCGCGCTTGGAGCGTCTGAAGAGCTCTACGCTCAGGAAATCTTCCAGGCTAGCAATTTGTCGGCAAATAGCGCCTTGCGTGAGGGAAAGCTCCTCTGCCGCTTTGGTAAAGCTTTCATGGCGTGCGGCAGCTTCAAAACTGATCAGGGCTGTTGTGCTGGGTATTTTGCGGCGCATGTACAGCTTCCTCACTAAAGATCATCAAAGATGGCTTTTTTGGGTGCTACGGAGTGAGAAATTATCACAAGAGCGTGCTGAATCCTCGTTTGTCCTTATATAGAAGGCGGCCTAGGATCGGCTTACGACATTTGATCTATTTCTTGAGGGTTCACTCATGGCGGGTAAAGCAAGCTTCAACTGGATTGATCCATTGCTGCTGGATCAGCAACTGACTGAAGAAGAGCGCATGGTGCGCGACAGTGCTGAGCAGTTTGCCCAGGATAAGCTGGCGCCACGTGTACTTGAAGCTTTCCGCAATGAGAAGACTGACCCTGCGATTTTTCGCGAAATGGGTGAGACCGGGTTGCTGGGTGCAATGATTCCTGAGCAATACGGTGGTAGCGGCCTTAACTACGTCAGTTATGGACTTATTGCCCGTGAAGTGGAGCGGGTGGACTCTGGTTATCGCTCAATGATGAGCGTGCAGTCGTCCTTGGTGATGGTGCCGATCAATGAGTTCGGGACTGAGGCGCAAAAACAGAAGTATCTGCCCAAGCTGGCCTCCGGCGAATGGATTGGTTGCTTTGGCCTGACTGAGCCCAATCATGGCTCTGACCCGGGTGCGATGATCACTCGTGCTCGGTCCGTCGATGGCGGTTATAGCCTGACGGGCAGCAAGATGTGGATCACCAATAGCCCTATCGCTGATGTCTTTGTAGTGTGGGCGAAGGATGACGAGGGTGACATTCGTGGGTTTGTGCTTGAAAAGGGCTGGAAAGGCCTGAGCACTCCGGCGATTCACGGCAAGGTCGGTTTGCGTGCATCGATTACTGGCGAAATCGTCATGGATAACGTCTTTGTGCCGCAGGAAAACATCTTTCCTGATGTGCGCGGCTTAAAAGGCCCTTTCACCTGTCTCAACTCCGCGCGCTATGGCATCTCTTGGGGTGCGCTGGGGGCTGCTGAGTTCTGCTGGCACACTGCTCGCCAATACACGCTGGACCGTCATCAGTTCGGTCGGCCTTTGGCTGCGACGCAGCTGATTCAGAAGAAACTGGCTGACATGCAGACCGAAATTACGCTGGCGCTGCAAGGTTGCCTGCGTTTGGGTCGAATGAAGGATGAAGGAACTGCAGCTGTTGAGATTACCTCGATCATGAAGCGCAACTCGTGCGGTAAATCGCTGGATATCGCGCGTATGGCTCGCGACATGCTGGGCGGTAATGGCATTTCAGATGAGTTCGGAGTGGCGCGGCACTTGGTCAACCTTGAAGTGGTGAATACCTATGAAGGAACGCATGACGTGCATGCCTTGATTCTTGGGCGTGCACAAACCGGTCTTCAGGCGTTCTATTAATAGGAGTTCGCCTCATGGGTGCTTTATCGCATTTGCGGGTGTTGGATTTGTCGCGGGTATTGGCCGGCCCATGGGCGGGCCAGATCCTGGCGGACCTCGGGGCTGAAGTCATCAAGGTAGAGCGTCCGGGTAATGGGGATGACACTCGAGCCTGGGGGCCGCCTTTTCTTGCAAATGCCCGTGGCGAGAGTACCGGTGAGGCGGCTTACTACTTGTCGGCCAATCGCAACAAGCAATCGGTGACCATTGACTTCACCAAGCCTGAAGGGCAGCGACTGGTGCGTGAGCTGGCAGCGAAGTCCGACATCCTCATTGAGAACTTCAAGGTCGGGGGCTTGAAGGCTTACGGATTGGACTATGCGTCGCTCAAGGAGCTGAACCCTGAGTTGATCTACTGCTCGATCACAGGATTTGGTCAGACGGGCCCTTATGCCAAGAGGGCGGGCTATGACTTCATGATTCAGGGATTGGGCGGTCTGATGAGCTTGACCGGTCGTCCTGAAGGAGAGGAGGGGGCGGGGCCGGTCAAGGTTGGGGTTGCGCTGACGGACATTCTGACCGGGCTTTACTCGACCGTAGCGATTCTTGCTGCCCTTGCTCACCGTCAGCATGATGGTGGTGGGCAGCACATTGATATGGCATTGCTGGATGTGCAGGTGGCATGCCTGGCCAATCAGGCAATGAACTACCTGACAACAGGCGTGCCTTCGCAGCGTTTGGGTAATGCCCACCCGAACATCGTTCCGTACCAGGATTTCCCAACGGCGGATGGTGACTTCATCCTTACTGTGGGTAATGACAGTCAATTCCGTAAGTTCGCAGAGGTGGCAGGCCGACCTGAGTGGGGGGATGACCCTCGGTTTGTGAGTAACAAGCAGCGGGTGGCCAACCGCGCGGTGCTGGTGCCGTTGATACGGCAGGCGACTGTCTTCAAAACGACCGCTGAGTGGGTGGCGCAATTGGAGGCGGTCGGTGTGCCATGCGGGCCGATCAATGATTTGGCGCAGGTGTTTGCCGATCCTCAGGTACAGGCGCGGGGCCTGGCCATAGAGATGCCGCATGCGCTGGCGGGAATGGTGCCGCAGGTAGCAAGTCCGATTCGGTTGTCGAGTACGCCGGTGGAATACCGCAATGCGCCTCCATTACTGGGTGAGCACACTCAGGAGGTGCTGGAGCGGGTACTGGGGCTACGGTCTGGCGCTATTGAGGCTTTGCGTCAGTCGGGGGTTCTGTAGGCACCTATATAGAGGGGGCGTTAGCCCCCTCTATATAGGTGGTTTTGGATTAATTGATAGAGTCACTCAATTAGGGCTTGACTCGGAATCTTAACCGCCTATAATTCGCCCCACTT